>NZ_JAAALA010000024.1 GCF_009905535.1 Caulobacter sp. SLTY
GGGAGGCGGCGGCGCGACCGGCTCGGGCGTCGAGCAGGCCGCCAGGGTGAAGGTCAACGCCAGGGCCGCAAGCCCGGTCAGCACAGCGTGTTTCTGGATCATGTGGAAAGCTTTCCCCGGAGCCCGAAGGGGCGTCAATAGCACGTCGCTCCGGGCGGGAATGTGACGATGGGGCGTTAACCATACATTGACGCTGGCGATAGGTCAGCGCCTGAAAATTCCCAAATCAATCAAACAGCTTCGACACCGACTCCTCGTTGGCGATGCGTCGAATGGCCTCGCCGATCAGCGAGGCGCAGGAGACCTGCCGGATCTTCGGGCATTTCAGCACGTGGTCGGGCCCTTCGATGCTGTCGGTGGTGACCACCTCGCGCATGACGGAGTCCGTGATCCGCTGGACCGCCGGGTCGGACAGCACCCCATGGGTGACATAGGCGCTGACCTCGGTGGCGCCGGCGTCGGTCAGGGCCTTGGCGGCGTTGCACAGGGTGCCGGCGGAATCGACAATGTCGTCGAACAGGATGCAGCTGCGGCCCGAGACGTCGCCGATGATGTTCATCACCTCGCTCTTGCCCGGACCCGAGCGGCGCTTGTCGACGATGGCCAGGTCGGCGCCGAGCCGGTTGGCCAGGGCCCGGGCGCGGACCACCCCGCCGACGTCGGGCGAGACGATCATCAGCTCGCTGGACTTGCGCCCGTGCTGGTCGCGGATGTCCTGGGCGATCAGCGGGGCGGGCAGCAGGTTGTCGGTTGGGATGTCGAAGAAGCCCTGGATCTGGCCCGCGTGCAGATCCATGGTCAGCACCCGGTCGGCCCCGGCCCTGGTGATCAGGTTGGCGACCAGCTTGGCCGAGATGGGGGTGCGGCCACCGGTTTTGCGGTCCTGGCGGGCGTAACCGAAGTAGGGCACCACCGCGGTGATCCGCCGGCCCGAAGCGCGTTTCAGCGCGTCGATGCAGATCAGCAGCTCCATCAGGTTGTCGTTGGCCGGGTAGCTGGTCGACTGGATGACGAAGACATCCTCGCCGCGCACATTCTCATCGATGGTGACGAAGACCTCGTTGTCGGCGAACCGCCGCACCTGGGCCTTGGTCAGGGGCATGTCGAGGTATTGGGCGATCGCCTCCGCCAGGGTGCGATTGGAGTTGCCAGCCAGCAGCTTCATCGGACGACTCTTTGGGCGGAGGAATGTTGCGGGGTGTCTAGGGGCGCGGAGGCCCGGCGGCAAGGCGGATTCGGACTAACCGAGGTCGTCGAGCGCGGGGCCGCCCAGCCAGGTCTTCCAGACGACCACAGCGGCCCAGTGGAGGAAAACGGCGGGCCAGATCGATCCGGTCCGCCAGCGGGTAACGGCGCAGGCCAGGCCGAGCAGGCCGGTGACCAGCAGGAAGTCGGGCCTGGCGAACAGCGCGCGGGCGCCGGGCAGGAAGGTGAAGCCTTCCAGCGGGTGCCAGAGGACGTAGAGCGAGGTGGAGAGGGCCATGGCAATGATCGGGCGCGCCGCCTCGTTGCGGCTGGGGACCATCAGGCCGCGAAACACGACCTCCTCGCCGATGGCCGGCACGAAGAAAACGGTCAGCAAGGTCAGGGGCAGGGCGGACATGTTGCCTGGACCCAGGGCGTAAAGACCGGTCGACAGCCCGATGGCGGCCATAGCCAGCAAGGTTGGCGCGCCCACGATACCCGAGATCAGCCAGCCCTTCGCATCAGGCAGGGTGATCAGGCTCGACCAAAGGCGGCGTTTCAGATTGCCGATCATCTTCTCTGCGCTTTTCCCCCGGTTATGGGGGGTGCTCCGCGACTCGCGAAACACCAGACTGTCCGCTTATCCAAGGCGGAGCGAGACCCATGAGGACTTTACTGCTGGCGGGCCTGGTCGCCGCCATTCTGGCGGGTGCAGCGCCTGTCATGGCCCAGAACCCGGTCTTCGATCGCGGTGTGCAGGCCTACAAGGCAGGCGACTATCTTGCTGCGGTCGCAGCCTTCGACGAGGTCTACCGGACGAACCCGCAGCCCGTCGTGTTGCGCAATCGCGGGCTCTCCTACTTCAAGGCCAAGGATTATCGGCGGGCCATCGTCGATTTCGAGGCGCTGTCGAAACAGACCCAACTCGCCGACGATCTGGTCATGTATGGCAACGCCCTCGACAACGGCGGTCGCTACCCCGAGGCGATCGCTGTCTATCAGAGGGCGGCTGCGCTGCCGCCCGGCGAGCTGTCCGCCTGGACGGAGATGGGCAAGGCGCACTTCCGCGCCGGCCAGTTCAGCCTGGCCGCCGACGCCCATGCCAAGGCAGCCATCGCCAAGCCCGCTGATCCGACCGTGCAGCTGAGCCTGGGCGATGCGCTGTACAAGGCCGGCCGCTACCCCGAAGCCCTTACTGCCTACCGAGCGGCCACGCGCCTTCAGCCATCGAACAGCGCCGGGTGGCGGATGATCGGCAATACGCAACTGAAGCTGAACGACCGCGCCGGCGCGCTCGAGAGCTTCGACCGCGCCTTGGCGATCGAGCCCGGCAACTACGACAACAACATCGCCAAGGGCGTACAGCTGTACAACAGTAAGGACTATGCCGGCGCCGCCATCTACTATCGGCGCGCCACCCAGGCGCAGCCGAAGATGGCCACGGCGCATGCCTATCTCGGCGACGCGCTGCGCCTCAACAAGGATCTGGCGGGCGCCCGGCAAGCCTATGAGGCGGCGTTGGCCCTGGATGCAAAGCAGACGCTGGCGCTCAAAGGGCTGATCCCCATCCTCATCCAGACTGGGGACCCGGCGGCGGCGCGGCGCCGCATCGACCAACTTCAGCCGCTCGATGCGGAAGCAGCCGCTCGCTACAGGGCCATGCTTCTCTGAACTCGGCTGCGTGGCCTGTCTGGCGGGCATGGTTAACGGCGCGTTTACCTCTGCGCCGCAAACCCGTCCCAATGGCGTGGGACTCATCGCCCCGTCACGCACAGGGAGGTCCCGATGAATCGCCGCAGCCTTATCGCTTCCGGTCTCGCCACCCTGGGGGCGAGCGCCTGCGCGTCCACGGGGACGAACGGCGGCTACAATGGCGCCGACCCGGGCGTCGGCCAGGAGCAGCGCAGCATCGAGACCTACACGGTCGGCGAGATCAAGCAGCAGACCAGCGACTTCCTGGGCGTCGCGGCCGAGACCGTCGGCCAGGTGGTCGAGCGGGTGTTCCGCGACCAGGGTGAGCCCACCGCCTACATCGCCGGCGAAGAGGGCAGCGGGGCTGTGGTGGCCGGCGTCCGCTATGGCCGCGGCCTGATGTACATGAAGGACCGGCCGGAGATGGAGGTCTTCTGGCAGGGGCCGACCATCGGCTTCGACTGGGGCGGCAATGCCAGCCGGGTGTTCACCCTCTGCTATAACCTGCATTACCCGGACATGATCTTCCGCCGCTATCCCGGGGTCGATGGCTCGGCCTATCTGATCGGCGGGGTGGGGGTGAACTACCAGCGGGCCGACGGGATCACCCTGGCGCCGATCCGCACCGGCGTCGGCCTGCGCCTGGGCGCCAGCATCGGCTACCTGTCCTACAGCCGCGAGCGGAACGCCTTCCCGTTCTAGGCTGGCTGCAGCAGGTCCCAGCGGTTGCCATAGAGGTCCTCAAACACCGCCACTGACCCGTAGGCTTCGTGGCGCGGCGCCTCCAGGAACCGCACGCCGGCGGCGGTCATGGCCGCGTGGTCCCGGGCGAAGTCGTCGGTGTGCAGGAACAGGAAGACGCGGCCGCCGGCTTGATGGCCTATGGACGCTGCCTGCTGCGGCGTCGCCGCCTGGGCCAACAGCAGGGCGCAGCCGCCGCCGGGCGGCGCGGCCGTGACCCATCGCTTCCCCCCGCCTAGGTCTGCGTCGGTTATCACGAAGCCGAGCTTGTCGCGATACCAGGCGATGGCCTCGTCATAGTCGCGGACGAGGAGGGCGACATTGGCGATCACGTCCTGAGCTTCGCCCCGACCTTCTCAGCCGCCGCCACGATCCGGCCCGATAGCGCCTCGATCTCCGCGTCCGCGAGGGTCTTCTCGCGCGGCTGCACGGTGACCTCGACGGCCAGCGACTTGAAGCCCTCCGGCACCCCGGCGCCCTGGTACACGTCGAACACCCGCGCGCCGGCGATCAGCGCCTTGTCGGCGCCGGCCACGGCCTTGACCAGGTCGCCGGCCGGCTTGGCGGCATCGACCAGGAAGGCGAAGTCGCGGCTGAGCGGCATCAGGGGCGAGAGGTCGAGGGCGGAACGGGTCTTCACCGCCTTCTTCTTCGGCTCGGGGATCGCCTCGACGAAGACCTCGAAGGCCAGCATCGGGCCGGGCGCATCCATCGCCTTGAGGACGGCCGGATGCAGCTCGCCGAACTCGGCCAGCACTGCCTTGGGTCCCAGCTGCAGCCGGGCCGAGCGGCCGGGGTGGAACCAGGGGGAGGCCGAGCCCTGCGCCGTCTGCAGGTTGGCGACCGGCGCGCCCAATTCTTCCAGCAGAGCGAGCAGGTCGCCCTTCAGCGTGAACAGGTCCTCGGACGCGCGCTTGGCCCAGTCGCGCGGGGCGTGGGGGGCCAGCAGGGCGGCGATGACCATCCGTTGGTCCTGGGGCTGATCGCCGCCGAACACCGGGCCGATCTCGAACAGGGCCACGTCGGCGAAACCGCGCCGCGCATTGCGGGCGGCCGCCTCGATCAGGTTGGGCAGGATCGAGGGCCGCATGCAATCCAGCTCGGCCGCGATCGGATTGGCCAGGACGAGCTCGTCCGCCCCGCCGCCGAACAGCCTGGCCGTTTCGCGGGCGGTGAAGCTCCAGGTGACGGCTTCGGCATAGCCGCTGGCCGCCAGGAAGCGGCGGGCGGCGCGGGCGCGGGCCTGGCGGGCGGTCAGCACGCCGCCCACCGCGCGGGGCGTCTCCGGCAGCGGGGTCGAGGGCAGGGCGCCATAGCCGGCGATGCGGGCCACTTCCTCGACCAGGTCGGCCTTGCCCTCGACGTCGCGCCGCCAGGTCGGCGGGGTGACGCTCAGGGCGGGCGCGGTTCCCTCGACGGTGAATCCGAGGGCGCGGAGGATTTCGATGGTCTTGTCGGTGGGAATGTCGAGGCCTGACAGCGCGCGGACATAGGCCGGGTCGAAGGCGAAGGCTTCCGGCGGGGCAGGGGCCTGGCCAGCCACCGCCACCTCCGACGGCTCGCCGCCACACAGCTCCAGGATCAGGGCCGTAGCCAGCTCCAGGCCGGGAACCACCGACTGGGGATCGACCGTGCGGGCGAAGCGGTATTGGGCGTCGCTGGTGATGCCGGTCGTGCGTCCAGTCTGGGCGGTGCGGATGGGGTCGAACCAGGCGCACTCGACGAAGACGTCGGTGGTGGTTTCCGAACAGCCGGTGCTCTCGCCGCCCATGACGCCGCCGAGGCCGATGGGCCGCTCGCCGTTGGCATCGGCAATGACGCTCATCTCGGGGGTGAGGTCGTAGGTCTTGCCGTCCAGGGCGATCAGCTGCTCGTCCTTGTGGGGCGCGGGGGTGGGGGTGTCGGCGCCGGTCGGCTCGGCCGGGCCGCGGCCCAGGCGGGCGGTGATCACATCGCCGACCATCAGGGCGCGGTCATAGACGTGCAGCGGCCGGGCGCGGTCGTAGCTGATCAGGTTGGTGACATCGACCAGGGCGTTGATCGGCCGCAGACCGATGGCCCGCAGCCGGTCTTGCAGCCACTGGGGCGAGGGGCCGTTCCTGACGCCCCGGATCAGCCGGCCGGCGAACACCGGGCAAGCCTCGCCGTCCACCTCGATGCGGATCGGGCAGGGGAACTGGCCGGCCACTGGTTCGACGGTGGGGGTCTTGAGCCTGCCCACGCCGGCGGCGGCCAGGTCGCGGGCGATGCCGGCGACGCCCAGCCAGTCGGGGCGATTGGGGGTGACCTCGAAATCGATCACCGCCTCCAGGCCGAGCGCTTCCACGGCGGGCGTACCGACCGCGAGGCTGTCCGGCAGCTCCATGATGCCGTCGCTCTCCTCGGCCGCTTCCAGCTCGGAAGCCGAGCAGAGCATGCCGTTGGAGACCACGCCCCGCACCGGCTTCTCGACCAGGGTGACGCCCAGTCCCGGCACATAGGCGCCGATCGGCGCGTAGATGGTTGTCAGGCCGGCCCGCGCGTTGGGGGCGCCGCAGACGATCTCCTTGCGGCCATCGACCGTGTCCACCTGGCAGACGCGCAGGCGGTCGGCGTTGGGGTGCTGCTCAGCCGAGGCGATCTTGGCGACCGTGAAGGGGGCGAGCTTGGCCGCCGGGTCGTGGACATCCTCGACCTCGAGGCCGGCCATGGTCATGGCGTCGACGATCTCCTGGACCGTCGCGTCGGTCTCCAGATGGTCCTTCAGCCAGGAAAGGGTGAACTTCATTGCAAGGGCCCTCCGAGGGCCAGGATCTGGTTCAGGAAAGCATCGCCGCCGGTGTAGCCGACGGCGAAGAACTGGCCGCCCTCGAAGGTGCAGTCACGGACCGGGATGGCCCCGACCACGCCGTTGGGCGAGGCGGGCCTGAGCACCAGGGTGCGGATGTCGCCGCCGGCGAATCCGAAGTCGACGGCGCTGAACTGGCACCCGCCGACCACCAGCATCACCGCCGGACCCTCGATCCGGCAGTTGCGAAAGCTGACCCCGACGATGGCGCTCTGGCCGATGCGCAGCCGGGCGCGATGCAGATCGACCAGTGACAGGGCGACATTCTCGAAATGATCGGCGGTCAGGTCTTCGGCGATGGTCCAGCCCGTTTGGCTTTGATCGGTCATCCGTTCTGCTTTCCAAGCGCGAGGAGTTGGTCGAGGAAATGGTCGGCCCCGGTGTAGCCGACACCGACAAAGGCGCAGCGGGTGAAGCTGCAGCTGTCGACCGGAATGGCCCCGATCACCGCCGACTGCGACGCGGGCCGCAGGATCAGGTTGCGGATGTCGCCGGAAGGGTTGCCGAAGTCGCTGCCCTCAAACTGACAGCCGAGCACCAGCATCACCGCCGGCCCTTCGATGCGGCAATCGGTGAAGGTGACCCCTTTCACCACCCGTTCGCCCTTGGCCATGCGGGCGCGGAGCAGGTCGACCAGGGATACCGCCTGCCTGTCGTAGGCGGCCTGTTCAAAGTCGGTGGCGCGGGTGACGCCGGCGGGCAGGGGACCGTAGAATTCGGTCATGGGGCGGTCTCCGAGAGAGTCTCGATCAGGTTGATGCGGCGGTCAGCTCAGGCCCGAAACCGGGTTGGGCGCCTGAAAGCCGCTGAAGCCGTAGTGGGCCAGCCAGCGGGTGTCGCTGGAGAACATGTCGCGCAGGTCCGGGATGCCGTACTTGAGCATGCCCAGGCGATCCACGCCCATGCCGAAGGCGAAGCCCTGATAGACGTCCGGGTCGATGCCGCAGTGGCGCAGGACGTTGGGATGGACCATCCCGCAGCCCAGAATCTCCAGCCAGTCGCTGCCCGTGCCGATCTTCAGTTCGCCGCCGCTGCGGTCGCAGCCCACATCCATCTCCGCCGAGGGCTCGGTGAAGGGGAAGTGGTGGGGGCGGAAGCGGGTGGTCACGGCGTCGGTCTCGAAGAACCGGGCGATGAAGGTCTCCAGGGTCCACTTCAGGTGGCCCATGTGGATGCCCTTGTCGATCACCAGCCCCTCGACCTGATGGAACATCGGGGTGTGGGTGGCGTCGCTGTCCATCCGATAGGTGCGGCCGGGCACGACGATGCGGATCGGCGGCTCCTGGCCGGCCGCGATCCAGGGCGCGGGCGGGGCGGTGTTGCCCCTGCGCATGGCGCGCACCTGCACCGGGCTGGTGTGGGTGCGAAGGAGTTTGCGCTCCCCGTCCGGGCCCGGGTTGAAGAAGAAGGTGTCGTGCATCTCCCGCGCCGGGTGCTTGGGCGGGAAGTTGAGGGCAGTGAAGTTGTGGAAGTCGTCCTCGATGTCGGGGCCTTCGGCGACCGCGAAGCCCATCTCGGCGAAGATGGCGACCATCTCATCCATGGTCTGCATGGTGGGGTGGACGCTGCCCTTGCGGCGGGGCGGCGCGGGCAGGGTCAGGTCCAGGCTCTCGCGCGCCAGTCGGGCGTCGAGCTCGGCCGTCTCCAGGGCGGCCTTGCGCTCTGCGATCGATCCGGCCACGGCGTCGCGCAGCTGGTTGATCGCCGGGCCCTTCTCCTTGCGCTCCTCGGGGCTCATGGCGCCGAGGGTCTTGAGCAGGGCGGAGACGGAGCCGGACTTGCCGAGGGCGGCCACGCGGATGGCTTCCAGCGTCGCGGCGTCGGGCGCGGCGGCGATCTGGGCGGTCAGGTCGGACTGAAGTGCGGTCAGGTCGGTCATGGCGGGCTTCGTCTAGCGATGTTGGTTCGGTTCGTCACGGTCAGAGCGCCTTGTAGGCGGTCATGACCCACTCGGGCGGGTCCGGTTCCCAGCGCACAGGGCGGCCCTGGGCCTGCGTCCAGCGGTGCAGCCAGGAGACGCCGTTCTTCTTCACCCAGGTCTCGGGCAGGGCGTAGACGGGATCCTTCAACGCCTCGCCGAGCGGCACGAAGCGATAGCCGCGCGCCAGGTAGAGGGCGTGGATCTTCGGATACCAGTCGCGGTTCAGGCTGTTGGCGTGCAGCAGCAACACCTGCGCCGGATCGCGGCCGACGGTCAACTCGGCGCTGTAGGGCTCGAAGTGATCCAGCACCGTGGTCATGTGGGTGACGTAGGCCTCGCCGATCTTCTGCATCTGGGCCTTGTCGCGGGCCGCCTCGGCCTTGCGGTAGAGGGCGGCGAACATCCAGTCGTTGTTGTCGATGGTCACCGGGGCGACGGTGTAGCCGCGGGCCTTCAGCCCTTCGGCCATGACCGCCTTCTTCTCCGGCGTCTCGCCGGTGAAGAGGAAGGGGTGGCGGAACCAGCGCAGGGTCTTGCCGCGCCGCTTCAGTGCGGCGGCGGTGTAGGGCGCGCCGGCGTCGACATCCGCCAGCCAGGCCTCGGCGGTGATCCTGTGGATATTCGGATGGGTGGCGGTGTGGTTGCCCAGGTCGATGCCGGCGGCCAGCCAGGCATCGAGAATGCTCGGCAGCAGGGTGGCCCGCTGCGCCTCGCAGACCTTGTGTTCGTTGACGAAAGCGGTGGCGCGGGTCTTCAGCGGCTTCAACATGGCCAGGAAGTCGCGGGTCAGCGCCATGGCCTGGGCCGGGTCGCACAGCTGGGCGTCGGCGGCCTGGTAGGGCAGGTCGTCGAAGGTGACCGCGACCTTGCGGGTCTGGGCCAGGGCCGGCGTCGCGACCAGCAGGGCGGCGATCACCGCCAGGAGGAGGCGCAGGCTCATTTCGGCCGCTCCTTCTGGCGGGCTTTGAGCAGTTCGACCGTGGCGGCGATCCGCTCGGCCCGTTTGGCCGGGCTGCGCTTGGTGGCGTCGATCCAGGTCAGATAGGCGCGGCGGTAGAACTGGGCGATCTCGTCGAAAAAGGCGCCGGCCTCGGGCTCCGCGTCGAGGGCCGAGGCGATGTCCGGAGCCAGCCCCTCGCGCTGCGGGCCCTCGGGGGTGAGCATCACGTCGACCACATCCCCGGCGGCCAGGCCGCAATCGCGTCGCCAGGCGGCGCCCAGCCGCATGACCCAGGCCCCGTCCTGCGCCTCCAGCACGCCGCGATAGGCCATGCCGTCGATGGTCCCGGCCAGGTGATACACAGCCCGCTGACCCCACAGCGCCGCCGGCTCGAACGGCGTCGGCAGGAAGACATGCCCCGCCGGGCCGGCGGTCAGGGTGGTCTGGAAGTGCTGGACCGGAAGGGTCACGGGGTCATCCTGCGGGTTGGAACGGGCGGATGGGGCGCAAACAAAAAGCCCCCCGGCTCACACCGAGGGGCTCTTCGATCTGTCAGGGCAGCAGCCCTAAACCATCAAGCCAGCGCGGCGCGAACCTTGTCGGCGATGGCCTTGAACGCGACGGGGTCCTGACCGGCGATGTCCGCCAGAACCTTGCGGTCGATCTCGACCCCGGCCTCGTCCAGGCCGTGGATAAACTGCGAGTAGGTGAAGCCTTCCAGGCGGGCAGCGGCGTTGATCCGCTGGATCCACAGGCTGCGGAAGCTGCGCTTGCGGACCTTGCGGTCGCGGTAGGCGTACTGGCCGGCCTTGTCCACCGCGGCCTTGGCGGCGCGGATGGTGTTCTTGCGGCGCCCGTAGAAGCCCTTGGCCTGCTCGAGAACCTTCTTGTGCTTGGCGTGGGCGACGACGCCCCGTTTAACGCGAGCCATTGTTCAGCGCTCCTTCTTACAGGCCGTAGGGCAGGTAGGTCATGATGGTCTTCTTGTCAGAAGCGCTCATGACCTTCGTGCCGCGCTGTTGGCGGATGTACTTGGAATTGTGGCTGATCAGGCGGTGGCGCTTGCCGGCGACGCCGGCTTTCAGCTTACCCGTGGCCGTCAGTTTGAAGCGCTTCTTGGCGCCCGACTTGGTTTTCAGTTTCGGCATTTTGCTCAGGGCGAACCCTGTCCTCTGGGACTAGCATTTGGACCGCCAAGGCATGCCATTTGGCCCGGCAGTCGCGGAAAGGCGAGGCTGATAGGGGATATGCGGCCGGAAGGCAAGCCAATCCTGCCAAGGCCTTGCCGCGCGGAGGCCGCCAACTATCTGCCCAACCATGCGCCTTAACCAGGTCACCGTTCCGGCCCGCGATCTCGAGCAGTCCATCGGCTTCTACGAGGCGCTGGGTCTCATCCTGATCGTCAAGAGTCCGCACTACGCTCGCTTCGAATGCCCGGACGGGGACGGCGAGCATCCGCCGACCTTTTCGCTGCACCTCGATCCGGACGCCACGCCCGGCGCGGCGAGCGTCTATTTCGAGCATGAGGCCCTCGACGAGGCGGTGGAGGCCCTGATCGACAAGGGCGTCACCTTCGACAGTGGGCCGGACGACCAGACCTGGCTGTGGCGTGAAGCCTGGACCACGGATCCCGCCGGGAACCGGGTCTGCCTGTATCGCGCGGGGGAAAACCGTCGCTTTCCGCCCTGGAGATTGAACACCCCGTGAGCCCCGAACAGATGACCCGACGCACCGGCCTGATCGGCCTGGCCGGCGCCTTCCTCGCCGCCTGCACCCCGGCCCGCCTGCTTGACGCGGTGGTCGCGGACGACGCGGCGGCCACCCTGGTCAAGGACGTCTCCTTCGGCGACAGCCCGAGGCTGAAGCTGGACGTCTACGGCCCGCCCAGAGGCGCCAAAGGCGCGCCGGTCGCGATCTTCATCTACGGCGGCGGCTGGTCCAGCGGTTCGCGCAGGGAATACCAGTGGACCGGAAAGATGCTGGCCGCCCAGGGCTTCGTCACGGTCGTGCCCGACTACCGGCTGACGCCCGAGGTGAAGTTCCCGACCTTCATCGAGGATGTCGCCCAGGCCGTGCGCTGGGCCGTCGATCATGCGGCTGAGCATGGCGGCGATCCCTCGCGGATCGTCCTGATCGGCCATTCGGCCGGGGCCTACAACGCCGCCATGGTGGCGCTCGACCCCCGCTATCTCAAGGCGGTCGGGGTGGACCGCAAGCGGATCAAGGCCTTCGCGGGCCTGGCCGGCCCCTACTATTTCCCCAACCTCGATGGCCCGATCCTGAGCCGCACCTTCGGCGGGACGGATGACAAGATCTACCAGACGCTGGACTACGCCACTGCCGGCTCACCGGCCGCCTTCCTGGTCGCCGGCAGCGCGGACCGGACGGTTCTGCCGCGCAATACCGAGCGGCTGGCGGCGGCCCTTCGCAAGGAGGGGGTCGAGGTGGAGTCGAAAATCTATGCGGGCCTGAGCCACGCCGACGTCCTGCTCCACCTGTCCCGGACCTTCCGGGGCCGATCGAGCGTCTACGCCGACATGACCGGCTTTCTGCGCAAGCAGGTTGGCCTGAGCTGACGGCTACTCTTCCTCGCGGGCGTATTTGAGGATCAGCGAGAGGGTCCAGTCATAGCCCTCCTCGCCCTCGACCACGTCGATGGATTCGACGTCGTCGATCAGCCACCGCCCGCCGATCTTCTGGAAGTAGAAGGCCAACAGGCTTTCCTGGTCGAAGTTCCTGAACGCCACGGTTACCACCCGCCGGTCGGTCCGGCGCCAGACCGTGCGCTGCTCGATCTCGACCCCGCTCAGCTGCCAGTCCTGGCCGTTGACCCAGAAGAAGAAGTCGAGCCGTCCCAGCTCATCGCCCCGATCACGGTCCTCGTCCTTGAAGGCCTGGGCCAGGGCGGGCGTGTAGAGGTCGTCGGGCGGGTTGTAGGCGGGGCCTTCGTCACCCGCCGGCCGATTTTGCTCCTTGATCAGCGCCGCGTAGATGTCGGCGATGATCACCTTCGGCTCGGCGTCGCGCGGAGCCGCCCGGGCGGCCGGCGCGACGGCTAAGAGGCTGAAAAACAAGGCTGCGATGATGCGGCGCATGCGGCGGGGCTCCCCCAGGGTGAGGACCAATCCTGGCTTGGGATCGCGCCGGCCGCCAGACCCGAAACGGGGGGTCGGCGGGGGTTATCTGATCAGCGTTCATATTGCGGTGCATTGAAGGGGGGCGGCCGAGAGGCTATATGCACCTCCCCTCGGCGACCTTTTTTGTGTGGCGCCGCCCATCTCGATCCCCAGCTTTGAGGCATCTCCCCCCATGCTGCTGACCATGATGAAGGCCAAGCTTCACCGCGCCACCGTGACCCAGGCGGACCTGGATTACGAAGGCTCGATCGCCATCGACCGTGACCTGCTGGACGCCTCGGGCATCCTGCCGCACGAGCAGGTCGACGTGCTGAACATCACCAACGGCGCCCGCTTCACCACCTACGCCATCGAGGCGCCGCGGGGTTCGCGCGTGTTCGGCGTCAACGGCGCCGCCGCCCGCCTGGTCCAGAAGGGCGACAAGATCATTGTCGTGACCTATGGCCAGCTGCCGGCCGAGGAAGCCCGCAACTACAACCCCACCGTCGTGCTGCTCGACGATCAGAACGAGATCAAGCGGGCGGCCTAGAGCTTTGCTCCAGGGTCGTCCTGGTCGCGCGCCTGAACCGACAACCGGCTTCCACCTGTCGGAACGCGCTCCGGGGCTTTTTCCCCGCGGCCGGATGGCGCAAGGTGCTCCCCTGATTGGGAGAAACGCCATGCGCCGCCTCGTTCCTGTTTTCGGATATCTTGTCGCTGCCGCAGTGCTGGCTGCCTGTTCTCAGGGCGGCCAGAACAAGACCGGCGCGGACACAGACGCGTTGGGCGCGGCCATCTCCAAGGCCATCGGCGGCCAGAGCACCTGTGTGCTGATCATGGAGCCGGGCGGGACCAAGCCAGTCTACCAGTATGGCGCCACCACCCCCTGCGGCCGGGGTCTGCCGACCTGCCAGGATGAAGGCGGGCTGATGAGTGCTCGGGACTTCGCCGCCCTGGCGGCCCAGGGCGTCGATCGCGCGGCCAGCTGCGACAGCAGCCCGGGCTTCACCACCGCCTGGGCCTCCGGGCCGATCACCGGCAAGGACGGGCGCAAGCTGGTCTATGCGGCGGTGATGGACGAGCCGAACGAGAAGTCCCTGCCCGGACGCGAGATCAAGGCGCGGCTTGAGCCCGCCCTGGTCGAGGGCGGGCTCTGAGCCGAGGCGCTCTACTTCACCAGTTCGTAGGTCGCGCTGACGCCGATGGTGACCTTCAACTCTCCGGCCTCGACCGGGGTTGAGGCGTCCTTCATCTCGGCGCGGGCGAAGCTGGCCATGGGCATAGGCGGCTGCGGCGCATAACCGCCCGACTCGCTGAAGGTCACCAGGCGCGCGACGCGGTAGCCCAGCGACTTGGCGTAGAGATCGGCCTTGGCCTGGAGGGCCTTGACCGCTTCCAGCCGCGCGGCGTCCTCCGCCGCGTCGGCCTTGTCGATGCCGAAGCTGATGCCGCCGACGTTGGTGGCGCCGGAGTTCACCGAGGCGTCGACCACCGTTCCCAGCTTGCCCAGGTCACGCACCACGATCGTCACCTGATTGGTGGCCTGATAGCCGGTCAGCCGGGGCGGCAGGTTCTCCTGATAGACGTACTGCGGATTGAGCTGCAGGCCGGAGGTCTGGATGTCCTTGGCGTCGATGCCGGCCCGCTTCAGGCTGGCGATCACCTGGGTCATCTTGGCGGCGTTGGCGCGCATGGCGTCGGCGGCGGTGGCGCCGTCGGTCTGCACGCCGAGCGTGATGGTGGCCATGTCGGGCGCGCGGCGCACCTCGCCCTGGGCCGAGAGGTTCAGAGTGGTGGCGCGGAAGGCGGCCTCGGCGCTCGGGGCCTGCGCGAGCGCGGCGCTGGCGCCGGCGGTCCCGGCCAGGATCAGGGCGCTCATGGCGGTGGCGCGGAACAGGGATTTCATGACGTTCAGTCTCCGACCTGTCGGTCCGGTTGATCCGGTCCGTACGGGAGACCTTTAAGCCGATCCAACCTGAATGGTTGCTGTCCGCTTCGTTGCCCGTTCGCCAGCCGCCCAGCGCCGGGCCGGCCGGTCGATCCAGCGCTCGGCCAGGGCGGCCGCGACGATGGCCAGGGCGGCGGCCAGACCATACCAGGCCAGCCGCGCGGGCAGGGGCAGGCCGGCGGGCTCCAGGTATTTGAAGGCCACCAGGATCGGCCCGTGCAGCACATAGAGGCCGTAGGACAGCCGCCCGAGCAGAGCGTTGATCCCCGCCGCCCGGGCGCTGACCCTGGTGTTGGCGGCCAGCACCACCAGCAGGGGGAAGAGGATCAGCACGGCGCCGAGGTCATAGAGCGGCGACAAGCCGGGGACGGGCAGGGCGACCAGCAGCAGGGCAGCGGGGAGCAGCCAGCCGGCGTTGGCCGCGCTCACGCTTTGGAACCTCCCGGCCGCCCACCAGCGATGCAGCAGGATGCCGAGCGGGAAGGCGAAAAGCACGCGGGCCCAGCCGACGAAATAGCTCCACGGTCCGGCAGAGCGGCCGGGATCGTTGTTGGCGAAGCCGCCGTCGAACTGCCCCGTGGCCAGCGTGACGCCGATCAGGACCACGGCCGCCACGCCGGTCAGCGTCGCCAGCCGCCTATCGGTCAGCCAGCGGGCCGCATAGCCGTAGGCGACATTGATCCACAGTTCCAATTGCAGCGACCACGCCGGCCCGTTGAACGGAACCACCAGCCCGCCGCCCAGCCACGGCAGGAAAAGCGCCGCCAGCACCAGCAGCAGCAGGGGTTGATCCTCCAGGCCGCGCTGGCCGCCAAAGGCCAGCCCCGCCGCCACCGCCGCGCCCAGCAACAAGCCGGCCAGGGCCAGGGGGTAGAGCCGCACCAGCCGCTTGCCGGCGAACCAGGTCCCGGCGCCGCCCTCGGCCAGCCGCGCGCCATAGCCCGCAGACAGCACAAAGCCGCTCATCAGGAAGAACAGGTCGACCATCAGGTAGCCATGGCCGAGCAGCCCCGACCCCATGGCTCCGGCGATGTGCAGCCCCATGACGATCAGCGCGGCGACCCCGCGCACCCCATCGAGCGCCGCCAACCTCGGAACGCCTTGGACGCCGCTCACGCCTCCGCCTCGCCCACCGGCCGGCGGCCCAGGCCCGCGGCCCTGGCGACGGGCAGGACCATACCCTCCATCACCGTCTCATGCTTCGACTCGCCGGGCTCCAGGCCGAACTCCAGCGCCATCTTCGTGCGGTCCGGCGTGTAGAGGGTGCCGAACAGCCAGTCCCACAGGGTGGTCAGGCTGCCCAGGTTGCTGCCGAAGTGCGCGGGGTTGGTCGAGTGGTGAATCTGGTGGTGCGCCGGGCTGTAGACCACCCGGCCCAGTACGCCCGGGAAGGTGATCCACAGGTGCGAATGCTGCAGGTGCTGGACGGCATAGAGCCCGGCTAGGGCGATCACGTTGCGATCCCAGACGGTGAAGGCCCCGGCCGGCTCACCCAGCGCCCAGGTCAGCACGGCGTTCGCCGTGCCCATCATGACCGCCAGCAGGTTGGCGAACAGCACACCCTCGATCGGATGGACCCGGAAATTGGTCAGCGGCGAGAGGTGTTCGGCGCTGTGGTGGACCTTGTGGATCTCCCACATCCAGGGGATGCGGTGGCTGAGGAAATGGATGGTCCAGTAGGCCAGCTCCCCGGTCAGGAAGAGCGCCACCGTCCCCACGATCAGCGCCCCGACCGGCCCGATCACCGACCCCGGCCCCTCGCCGAGACCGGCGCGCATGCCTTCCAGCAGCCAGCCGCTGATCACCGCCTGCGAGGCGATGGCCCAGCCGAACAGGCCGCCGAACAGCACCACGTTGAACAGGAAAAAGCCGATGTCGGTGCGCCCCGAGGCGCTGGCCCACAGCCGGCGCGGCATCAGCGCCCGGACCAGAACCTTCACCGGAACCGGCCGCTTCCCCGGCCGGCGGGTCATCAGAAGGAACAGCCCCCCGATCGCCAGCGCCGCCAGCAGCGAGGCCAGCGATCCCGGCGAGCCCGGCGCCACGAACACGCCGACCAGCCGCAGCCCGGCATCCTGCGCCGCGCCCATCGCCGCTCCCGCCAAGTCCTGAACCCCGAATGGGGACATCCCGCCCGCCCTCGACCCACTGCTGGGCGACCGTTGTAGCGAGGTACGGTGAGCCCTTCCTTAAAGCCGCCTGGCCCTTTCGACGCGGGCCGCCGCATGCTAGGCGCGTCTGACCCAAGGGGGTGTAGCTCAATGGTTAGAGCCGACCGCTCATAACGGTCTGGTTGCAGGTTCGAGTCCTGCCGCCCCTACCAATCCCTTCTCCCGCCCAAACCACGACCGGCCCGCAGGGACTTGCATGGCCCGACTTTAAACATATAACTAAGATAACTAATTAATCATGGGAGGCGAGGTTGGATTTCACGGATACGCCCGATGAGGCCGCCTATCGCGCCGAGGTTCGCGGCTGGATCGCGGCCCACAAGCCGCCACCCGCGGATCCGCGCCTGGGCCGGGGCGATCCCGCCTTCATCGCCGCCGCCAAGGCCTGGCAGACGACCAAGGCCCAGGCCGGCTTTGCCGGCATACGCCGGCCGAAGGACTGGGGCGGCGGGGGCGGCACGATGATGCAGGACATCATCTTCGCCCAGGAGGAGGAGGCGGCGGGGCTGACCTACTCCGGGCCGTTCATGATCGGCATCGGCATGTGCGTGCCCACGGTGCTGGCCCATGGGAACGATGCGGCCAAGGCGCTGGTGCGGCCGACCATCACCGGCGAAAAGATCTGGTGCCAGCTGTTCAGCGAGCCCTCGGCCGGATCTGACCTGGCCAATGTCCGCACTCGGGCCGTGCGCGAGGGCGAAGGCTGGCGGATCAACGGCCAGAAGGTTTGGAACAGCTTCGCTCACCGGGCCGACTACGGCCTGCTCCTGACCCGCACCAACCCGGACAAGGCCAAGCACAAGGGGCTGACCATGTTCTGGGTCGACATGAGCGACCCAGCCATCGAGGTGCGGCCGATCCACCAGGCCAGCGGCGAGAGCGAGTTCAACGAGGTGTATTTCACCGACCTGCGGCTCGATGATTCCCACCGGCTTGGCGACATTGACAACGGCTGGGCGGTCGCCCTGACCACTCTGATGAACGAGCGCATGGGGGTGATGAGCTCGACCCGCAAACCCAACTGGGAAGAGATCATGGCCCTGGCCCGCTCGCTCCCCGGCGCGATGCAGGATGGGGCGTTCCGAGAGCAACTGGCCGATTGGTACGTCAAGGCCGAGGGGCTGCGCTTCACCCGCTTCCGGCTGCTGACCGACATCTCCCGAACCGGCCAGCCCGGCCCGGCGGCCAGCGTCGGCAAGGTCGCCGCCTCGACCCAGTTGCAGGAAATCACCTCGGCCGGGCTCGAACTGCAGGACCAGTTCGGGATCATCGACGACGAAGGCCTCTCGCCGATGGACGCCATCTTCCAGAAGCTGTGGGCGTACTCGCCCGGCGCGCGGCTGGGCGGCGGCACGGACGAGATCATGAAGAACATCATCGCCGAACGGGTGCTGGGCATGCCCGGCGACGTCCGGCTCGACAAGGATACGCCGTTCAAGGACCTGCCGAGCGGCCTGCGCTGAGCCCTATTCGACGACGTCGACCACCGCTGTAGAGTCCACGCCTTCCAGCCAGACCTTGCCCGCCGCCGCCATGTGGCTGATCCAGTGGGCTTCGGCGCCGGGGCCGTCACCGGCCTCGATCAGCTCGATCAGCTTTTCCTGGGAACGCAGGCCGAAGCGGGTGCGGCGGTCGCTGACATCCAGGCTGCGGGCGTTGGCGCGGATCGACAGCTGCATATGGAGCTCGACCACGTCCTGCAGGGCCTTGCCGACCACCCCCAAGGCGATGTTGCCGCATTCGTCGAGCAGCACCCGGTGAAACTCGGCGATGGCCGCCGCCAGGGCCTGCTGGCCGCCGATGGTCCGCTCGATCTCCAACTGAGCGCGCAGGGCCGCCGCGGCCTCCTTCGGCCGGGTCTCGGCGGCATAGCGAGCGGCCGGCGGCTCGATCAGAGAGCGGGCGGTGTAGATGTCGGCCATGGTCGCGCCGCGGGCCTGAAGGGCGATGCCGGCCGCCTTGGTGATCATCTCGCTGGAGACGGCGTTGACCCGCGCGCCGCCCCGGGCCCCGCGGGAGACGCTGATCAGCCCCTCGGACTCGAGAATGCGGATAGCCTCGCGGATCGTCGGGCGGGAGACCTCGAAGTCGGTGATCAGCTGGGCCTCGGAGGGCAGCTTGTCGCCGGGCTTCAGCTCGCCCCGGATGATCGCCTTGCGCACCCTGCTGGCCAGGACCTCGGCGGTTTTGGGAATGCGGATGGAGCCGCTGATGGCCGAGTCGAACATGGGGAACCTTCCGGGCGTCGGCGCCCAAATCGCCAACCTAGTTGAATCGTTTCCTCGACGCGAGGCAAGGTCGCTTGCATGGCGGTCGTGCTCCCGCTTATTATCTAACTAATTAATACAAATAACCATTGGAGGCGACAATGGCGCTCGACCCGATCATCCGCGACCAACTGACCCTGCCGGTCATCTGCGCCCCGATGTTCCTGGTCACCGGGCCGGATCTGGTGCGCGAGGCCTGCAAGGCCGGGGTGATCGGCGGCCTGCCCCGCGCCAATGCCCGCACCCTGGAGGAGTTCGAGGCCTGGATGAAGGCCATCCGCGAGGCGCTGGATGCGCACAAGGCGGAGAACCCAGGCGCCCGGATCGCGCCGCTCGCCGTCAACCTCAACACTCGGCTGCCGGCCGACGAATTGAAGGCCAATCTCGACATTATGCGCCGATACGGCGCGGACATTGTCATCAGCGCGGCGGGCGATCCGACCCAGCTGGTCGCCCAGGTCCACGACTGGGGCGGCAAGGTGTTCCACGACGTCACCTCGATCCGCTTTGCCGAGAAGGCCATCGCCGGCGGGGCCGACGGGCTGACCTGCATCGGGGCGGGCGGCGGGGGCCATTCGGGAACGATCAGCCACCTGGCGCTGATCCCGCAGGTGCGGGCGATCTTCGATGGGACCATCATCCTGGCTGGGGCGGTGTCGACCGGGGCGGTGGTGCGGGCGGCGGAGATCCTCGGGGCGGACCTGGCCTACATGGGCACCCGGTTCATCGCCACCCGGGAGTCCGACGCCCCGGCCGCCTACAAGGCCCTGCTGGTCAGCGAGACCTCCGCCGACCTGTTGTACACGCCCAAGGTCGCCGGGGTGGCCGCCAACTGGATGGTCGAGTCGATCCGTCAGAACGGCCTCGACCCCCTGGCCCTGCCCGAGCCCCTGGGCAAGGGCATGCGCCACGATCACCTGCCCGACGATGTCCGCCCCTGGAAGACCCTTTGGAGCGCGGGGCAGGGGATCGACCTGATCAAGGATGTGCCCAGCGTCGCCGAACTGGTCGCTCGCCTGCGCGCCGAATACGTCGCCGCCTGCGAGGCGCCCAGCTACGCCGAGGCCGCGCGACTGGCCGACCGGGCGCTCGAAGCCGCCGGGGCCTGAGCATGACGAACGCCCCCGCCGAACCGCCGGTCCTGCTGTCGATCGAGGACGGGCTGGCGCTGATCACCCTCAACCGGCCGGCCCAGCTCAACGCCCTGACCCAGGAGATGAGCGAACGGCTGGAGCAGACCTTTGCCGACGTCGGCTCCAACCCGGACGTGCGGGTGGTGGTCATCGCCGGAGCCGGCAAGGGCTTCTGCGCCGGGGCCGACATGGGCCGGCTGCAGGGTCTGGTCGCCGACAAGGGCGCGGGCCTGGCCAGCCGCAGGCCGGAGGACCCCCATCCCGTCTATGACGCGCTGGACGCGCCGGACTATCTGCGGTCGCGCCTGCTTGCGCCCATGGCCATGCCCCAGCCGGTGATCGCGGCCATAAACGGGGCTTGCGCCGGCGTCGGGCTGGCCATCGCCGTGGCCAGCGACATCCGCTTCGGCAGCCCCACCGCCCTGTTCAGCGCCGCCTTTCCGCGCCGGGGGTTGACCGCCGAGGCCGGGCTGGCCTGGAGCCTGCCGCGCATCGTCGGTCGCGCGGCCGCCAGCGACATGATGCTGTCGGGCCGACGCATCACCGCCGCCGAAGCGGAGAAGATGGGCCTGCTGAACTCGGTGATCGAGGAGGACGTCCTGGCCCATGCCCTGGCCTACGCCAAAGACATCGCGGCCAACTGCTCCCCCCGCTCGACCCGCACTATCAAGCGCCAGCTGCGGCTGGCCGCCGATCAGACCCAGCGCGAGGCGGTGATCCTTGCCTACGACGAGGTGGTGGCCTCGCTGGCCTGTGATGACTTCCAGGAGGGCGTGGCCAGCTTCGTGGAGAAACGGGCGCCGAAGTTTACCGGTCGCTAGGCGACCGCCTCGATCGGCTCCAGGAACAGCGTCTGGTGGGCGCGGCCGAAGACGCCGTCGCGGTCGGCCAGCACAGTGTTGACCAGCCCGACCCCGGCCCCGTCGCTCAGGGTCACCGCGTCGCAGAGCACCCAGTCGCCGACCGGGGGGCGAACGAAATAGACCGACAGGTCGAGGTTGGCGAAGCTCCACTTGCCGCGTTCGACGATGCTCGAGGGGGCGCTGGCCACGTCGGCGGCCATGGCGGCGCGGGCGACGGCGGGCATCGGAAGGCCCTCGACGAGGTCGGCGTTGAAAGTGGTCCAGAAGGCGCCGGGGCCGGCCTCGCGGATCGATCCCTTGGCGAGCCGCGTCTCCATCGGATGGCCGGCGTCGAGGACGCTGGTCACCGGCCGGGCGGGAAGGTCCTCGGGCAGCGGCAGATCGGTCGTCACGTCCGCGCCCGGCGGGGTGTCCTCAAGACGGATTCGCATGGCGCTGGCGCGGGCGGTGACCTCGCCACCGGCGACGATTTCGGCCTCGACAAGCTGCATCCGGGCGCCGTCCCGGATCAGGCGGACGCGGGTTTCAACAGGCTGGAACGGCACCGGCTTCATGATGTCGATGGTCAGCCGCGAGACCTTCATCGGGCTGCGCGTCGGTGTGGCGTCCAGCGCGTGGGCCAGCAGGCCGCCGACCGCGACGCCGTTCTGGTGACGGCGGTTCCAGGAGCCGGTGGCCGGGACCAGCGGCTGGTAGAGGCTGTCGCCGACCTGGCGGTAGAAGGCGGGCTTCATGCGCGGGCGGCCTCCAGGACCGATAGGCTGGGGATGCGCATCGGCTCCACGAACAGGGTCTGGTGCGCCCGGGCAAAGGGCCCGCGACGGTCGGCCAGGGTGGTGTTGACCAGGGCAGAGCCGTCGCCGGCGCTCACCGTCGCGGCGTCGGCGAAGATCCAGTCGCCCTCGGGCGGGCGGACGAAATGGAGGGCGACATCCACGTTGGCGAAGCTCCAGACGCCGTGCTCGAAGATGCTCGACATGGCGCTGCCGATGTCGGCCGCCATGGCGGCGGCGACCAGCGGCGTGGCGGCCACGCCCGGCAGGATGTCGACGGCGGGACGGACCCAGCCGCGGCCGGGACCCCGCTCAAGGAGGCCACCCGAAAGCACCCGGGTCTCGAGACCGCCGCGCGGCCCGTCGCTGCGGGACAGGGATCGGGCCGGGGTGTCTTCCGGCGCGGGGTAGGACAGCGTCTCCGCCACCACGGGCGAGTCGGCGCGGCGCACGCGCAGGGCCGTGGCGCGGGCGCGGATTTCGCCGCCGGCCCGGAAGACGACCTCCAGGTTCTGCATCCTCCGGCCCTCGCGGACGATCCGGCAGTCGGCCTCGAAAGCCGCTATCGGGGTCGGCCGGGCGATCTCGACGGTCAGCCGGGCCAGCATCATCGGCGCCAGAGTCGGCGTCTGTTCGATCAGATGGGTCATCAGCGCGACGATGGCCACGCCGTTCTGGTTGGCGGGATTCCACGGGCTGGCGGCGCGCGGCGTGGCCGTGAAGGCGCCGTCGGCGCCGGTGTAAAAGCTGGTCGGCTCGCTCATCCGGCGGCGCTCGCCGCGCCCAGGGCGCCGCCGGCCCGCAGTCCGGCAATCTCCTCGGCGGAGAGACCCAGGAGCTCGCTCAGCACCGCGTCGGCATCGGCGCCCAGCAGGGGCGGAGAGGTATAGGTGTCGAGCGGGGTCTGCGAGTAGCGGATCGGGTTGCGGACGATCGGGATAGTCCCCCCGGAGGCGTGCGGCACGGTCAGGATGCTCTCGCGCTCAATGATGTGCGGATCGCGCGCGGCCTCGCCCAGGGTCAGCACGGCGCCGGCCATCACCCCGACCCTGGCGAAGCGATCCACCCAGTCGGCCGTCGTCCGCTGCTTCAGTCCGTTGGCCACAAGTGGCAACAGCTCGGCCTGGTGCTCGGTACGCAGCCAGCGGTCCCTGAACCTGGGATGGTCCACCCAGTCCGGTGTCTCGGCGGCCTCGCAGAACCGCTTCCAATCCACGTCGTTGGGCACCGTCAGCTGGATCCAGCCGTCGGCGGTCTCGAAGACGCCGGCCGGGATGTAGCCGCGGATCTTCGCACCGCGTGCCGGCTGCTCGCCCTGCATCAGGGCGGCGATCATCTTGTAGCCGACCAGAGCCAGGCCGGAATCGAGCAGGGACAGGTCGATGTACTGCCCCGGCGCCCCGTTGGCCTTGCGGGCGTAGAGCGCCGAGACGATACCCACGGCGGCGTGCATGCCGGCCGAGAAGTCCATGATCGACACGGGACAGGGTTCGGGCGGACGCCCCTCTTCCCCCGCCATGCTCAGATAGCCGGACAGGCCCTGGACGATATTGTCCATGCCCGGCCGGGGCGCGTAGGGACCGGTCTGACCGTAGCCGCTGAGGGACAGGTAGACGATGTCCGGGTTCACGGCCTGGATGTCTGCGTAGCCGAGGCCCCGCCGGGACAGGTCCCCGACCTTGAAGTTCTCGATAAACACGTCGCACCGGGCGGCCAGCTGCCGGACGATCCCGACGCCCGCCGGGTTGGCCAGATCGACGCTTATCGATTTCTTGTTGCGGTTCACGGCGGCGAAGACGCTGCGCTCGCCGGTCTCCCGGCCCTCGGCGTCGCGGATCTGGCCGGTGCCGATGATCCGCATCGGGTCGCCCTCGATGGCCTCGACCTTGATCACCTCGGCGCCCAGGTCACCCAGCATCTGTCCGCACCACGGCGCGGCGAACACCCGTCCCAGCTCCAGCACCCGGACTCCGGCCAGCGGCAGGGTCATCTCATGCCTCCCATTGCGCTATCGGCTGAACCCGATATAGCTTAATAAGCTAACTATTAAAGAAAAGGCCGCCGACGGCAACCGTCGAGTGGCCGGCGGGAACGCAAAAGGAGTAGAGCGCCGATGTCCGATACGGTGCAGGTCGCCCGCGAAGGCGGGGTCGCCATCGTTACGCTCAACCGTCCGGAGCGGCTGAACGCCATCGATTCCGAGCTGATGGAATACCTGCCGCAGGTGATCCGGGGCGTGGCCGCCGACCCGGAGGTCGGCTGCGTGGTGCTGACCGGGGCGGGCAGGGGATTCTGCTCCGGCGGCGATCTCAAGAGCCGCCAGGCCGAGCTCGACGCCCAGGCCCTGCTGTCGGACGCCGAGCGCCAGCTGCTGCAGATGCCCTATGTCATGGACCAGGTGCTCAAGGCTCGCGTCGAGGCCTCGCGGCTGCTGCACGACATGCCCAAACCGACCATCGCCATGATCAACGGCGCCTGCGCCGGGGCGGGGCTCAGCATGGCCGGCGCCTGCGACCTGCGGTTCGCCGCCGAGAGCGCCGTGCTGAGCAGTGCCTTCACCCGGGCGGGCCTGTCGGGCGACTACGGCGGGACCTACTACTGGACCCAGATCCTCGGCACGGCCAAGGCCCGCGAACTCTATCTGCTCAGTGAGAAGATCGCCGCCGCCGACGCCCTGGCCCGCGGGATGCTGCACCGGCTGTGGCCGCACGCCGAGCTGCGCGAGCGGACCATGGAGATCGCCCACAGCCTCGCCGATGGCCCCCGCTGGTCCTACGCCTACGCCAAGCGGAACCTGAACCTCGCCGAGACGGCGTCGCTGGATCAGGTCCTGCAGTCGGAGGTCACCACCATGGGTCTCGCCACCCGCACCGTTCGCGACACCGGCCGCCTGCCTGTGTCGGTCCTCGACAAGACCGCCTGATCAACAGCGCGGCAGGGAGTAGCCACATGCGTCCCCACATCGACCCGAACGCGCCAGACGTTCCCATGGACCGCAAGTCGTCCATCGCGGCCTGGGGCATGGTGGGCATCTTCCTGCTGCTCTACATCTTCAGCTTCATCGACCGGCAGATCATCACCATGATGGTCAAGCCGCTCGAGCGCGACCTGCACCTCTCCGACTTCCAGCTCAGCCTGCTGATGGGGCCGGCGTTCGGCCTCTTCTACGTGGTCTGCGGACTGGGCATGGGCTGGTTGGTGGACCGGTTCTCGCGGCGCTGGATCACCGCCATCGGGGTGTTCATCTGGGGGATCGCCACCACCCTCTGCGGCATGGCCGGCGGCTATGCGCAGCTGTTCCTGTTCCGCATGGGCGTCGGGGTGGGCGAATCGACCCTGACCCCCGCCGCCCACGCCATGATCGCCGAGACCTTCCCGCCCAAGCGGCTGGCGACGGCCTTCTCGGTCTACACCCTGGGCGCGGTGATCGGCGGCGGCATCGCCACGATCGTGGGCGGCACGATCGTCCACATGGTCACCGACCTGGACAAGGTCACCCTGCCGCTGCTGGGCGACCTGCGGCCCTGGCAGGCGATCTTCGTGGCCGTCGGCCTGCCCACCATCCTGCTCTCGCCCGTGATCTTCCTGGTGAAGGAACGGCCCTCGGCCGAGCGGCGGGCCAGCAACGCGGCCATCGCCGGCGGGGGCCTGTCGTTCTGGTCCCTGCTGAAGAAGGACTGGCTGTTCTACATCGGCCTGCCGGTGGGCTTCGGCTGCACCAACATCCTGGCCAATGCCTGGGGCAGCTGGAGCCCGGCCCTGCTGATGCGTGACTTCGACTGGAACGCCAGGGACGTCGGCCTGGCCTGGGGCATCCAGCACATGATCGCCAGCGGCATCGGCCAGATCGGCGGGGCCATGCTGGTCGACCGGCTCTACAGCCGCGGCATGAAGGACGCCCATGTGAAGTACATGATGTACGGCCTGTTCGTCTCCGTGCCGATGTTGATCCTGGCGGTGCTCAGCAACAATCCCTGGGCCTACCTGGTGCTCACCGGCTTCTTCTACCTGCTCACCTACCCGTTCGTGGGCTACGCCGCCGCCGCCTTGCAGCTCTTCGCGCCCGCTCACCTGAGGGGCCGGGTGTCCGCCATGTTCCTGGCCGTGGTCACCGTGGTGGGAACGGCGCTCGGCGCGACGGTTCCGGCCCTGATCACCGACCTGGTGTTCGGCGACAAGCACAAGGTCGGGCTGTCGCTGATCGTCGTGACCGTCGCGGTCGCCCCGGTCATCTTCGGCGTGCTGTGGTTCGTGGCTCGCAAGATGCGCCGCATGCATGAGGAACGGGACGCCGGCGTCCCTGTCCCGAGCACTGACCTGTCGACCTGAAATCGCATGACCGAACGGATCCGATCGCGCTTGCACGGTCGGGATTAAATAGGTATACAATTAAACCTAATAAAGGGACGGGACGGCTCAGGATATGTCGCAGCTAGCGGATTTGGTGCGGGGCGTGATGCGGGTCGATCCCGCCGCGCCGGCCATGGAATACCAGGGCCGCTGGTGGACCTGGGGCGACATCGACGCCCTTATCGAGAACATCGACCAGGCGCTGGCGGCCGCCGCCATCGGTCCGGGCGTGCGCGTCGGGGGCCTGCTGCGCAACCGGCCGCAGGTCGCCGCCCTTCTGCTCGGCGTGGTCACCGGCGAGCGGTGCGTGGTCACCCTCAACCCCAGCCTGCCTGACGATCGGCTGGCCTCCGACATCCTCGGCCTGAGGCCGCCGGTGGTCATCGGCATGGCCGAGGACTGGGCGCGGCCGGCCCTGGTCGAGGCCGTCCGCCAGATCGGCGCCGTGGCGCTTCGGTTGCCGGCGGAACCCGGCGGCGCGGTCACGGTCGTCGACGGCCTGTCGGCCGCCGTCGGCGTGGATCTCAACTGGAACGCGCCGGGCATCGGCGTGGAGATGCTGACCAGCGGCACAACCGGCGCGCCCAAGCGCGTGCCCTTGAAGGCCCGCACCCTGGAACAGGCGGTGATCGACGCCGGCGTCTACGACAACCGCAAGCCCGGCGATCCGCCGCGCCTGCGCGGCGGGGTGCAGATTCTAAACGCGCCCTTCGCCCACATCGGCGGGGTGTTCGGCCTGTTCAACTGCATCGCCGGTGGTCGCAGTTCCTGCCTGCTGGACAAGTTCTCGGTGACGGAGTGGGTCGACGCCGTGCGCCGCCACCGGCCGAAGGTGGCCGGAGCGCCGCCCTCGGCCCTGCGCATGATCCTCGACGCCGATGTGACCAAGGAGGACGTCGCCAGCCTGGTCGCCTTCCGCACCGGCACCGCGCCGTTGGACCCGGACCTGGCCGATGCCTTCTATGAGAAGTTCGGCATCCCGGTGCTGCAGAACTACGGCGCCACCGAGTTCGCCGGCGGCGTGGCCGGTTGGACGATCGGCGACTTCCACAAGCACCACAAGGATAAGCGCGGCGCCGTGGGGCGGATGAATCCCGGCTGCGAGGCCCGCATTGTCGATCCGGAATCGGGCGCGGTTCAGCCCTTCGGGACCGAGGGCTTGCTTGAACTGAGGGCCGGCCACCTGGGCGACGGCGCCAGCTGGATGCGGACGACGGATCTGGCCGTTCTGGACGCCGACAACTTCCTCTGGATCAACGGCCGTTTCGACAACGCCATCATCCGGGGCGGTTTCAAGATTTTTCCCGACGACGTGGTGCGCGCCATGGAGCAGCACCCGGCGATCCGCGAGGCGGCCGTGGTGGCCCTGCCGGACCCGCGCCTCGGCCAGGTCCCGGCCGCCGCCTACATCGCCAAGAGCGGCGCCGGCCTGCCCAGCGAGGAGGAGCTGCGCGCGTTCCTGAAGGAGCGGCTGCTCCCCTACCAGGTGCCGGTGACCATCCTGGTTGTCGACGAGATGCCCCGCACGCCTTCGCTGAAGGTCAGCCAACCCGATCTGAAGAAGCTGTTTCTGAACAAGGCCGCCTGAGCCTGCCCCATTAGGACAAGGACGAAAGAGATGACCGATACTGTGGCCGAGAAGAAGCCCAAGCGCGAATACGGCGTGCTGACCGACGAGGGGATCGCCGAACTGCGCCTTCGCGTCGGCGTGCAGCACAAGAAGCCGACCCCGCCGCACAACTACGAGGTCACCTGGGACGGCACGCGCCACTTCGCCTTCGGCTATGGCGACGAGAACCCTCTGTGGTGCGATCCTGAATACGGCAAGACCACCCGCTGGGGCGGCCTGATCGCCCCGCCGAACTTCCTCTACACCATGGGCGAGCCGGACGCTCCGAAGCTGACTCCGGAAGAGGCGGCGGCCCAGAAGGCGCTGCTGAAGGGCGATCCGCTGGTCGGCCTCGGCTCCTACCAGGCGGTGATGGAGTTCGAGTGGTGGCGCCCGCTGAAGCTGGGCGATCGGCTGCGCCAGCGCGCCGCCCTGATCGGGGTGCAGGTCAACAGCAACAGCAAGTTCTCCGGCCGCACGGTCTCGGAAGTCCAGGGCTATGTTTACCAGAACCAGAACGACGAGCTGGTCGCCATCCAGCGCGGCACCTGGATGCGCGCCGAACGCCACGCCTCGGCTGAGCGCAAGAAGGAGTACGACCTCCCCGAGCCCTACACCGACGAGTATCTCAGGAAGATCGACGCCGCCTATGAGGCCGAGACCATCCGCGGCGCCGACACCCTCTACTTCGAAGACGTCAACGAGGGCGACGAAGTCCCGACCATCGTCCGCGGCCCGATGCGTACGTCAGACCTGGTCATCTGGCACATCGGCTGGGGCATGCAGCTCACGCCTCCCGGCGCCTTCCGCCTGAGCTACAAGATCCGCAAGAAGGTCCCGGGGATGTACACCCCCAACGACCTGAACGTCCCCGACACCGTCCAGCGCCTGCACTGGGACAAGGCCTGGGCCAACAACCTTGGCATCCCGCTGCCCTACGACTACGGCGGCCTGCGCGAGACCTTCCTGACCAACATTGTCACCAACTGGATGGGGGACGACGGCTGGCTGTGGAAGATGAGCTGCCAGCACCGCAAGTTCGTCTACACGGGCGACACCTACTGGATGAAGGGCAAGGTCGTGGCCAAGAAGCAGGTCGACGGCCGCAACGAGGTCCATCTCGACATCTGGGTCGAGAACCAGCACGGCACCATCGTTAGCCCCGGCAACGCCGTGGTCCTGCTGCCTACCCGTGACGCCCCGGTCGAGCTGCCGAAGCCCGCCGAGGAGGACATCGACAAGATGTACGCCCATGAGGTCTCGCGCTACCGGCAGGACTGATCCGTGGCCTACGAAACCATCCGCTGCGAGCAGCGCGGCAAGGTCGCGCTGATCACCTACGACCGCCAGGAGCGGCGCAACGCCTGGAACGTCCCGATGTACCGCGAAATCGTCGCGGCCATCGAGGCGGCCAATGCGGATGACGGCGTCGGCGCCATCGTGATTACCAACGATGGCCCGGTGTTCTGCTCGGGCGTCGACTTCAAGGCGCCGCCGGAAGAGAAGGATCCGGTCACCGGCGTTCGCCCCAACGTGGCCACCCTGTCGATGGCGCCGGACGACAGCTGGATCCACCTGATCCAGCGTTCCAAGCCGGTGATCTGCGCTATCAACGGCGCGGCCATCGGGGCGGGGATCACTCAGATCCTGGCCGCCGACATCCGGGTGGGCTCGAGGAGTTCGACCTACGCCTTCCCCTTCACTTCCCTTGGCCTGATGCCGGAGATCGGGGCCACCGCCCTGTTGCCGCAGCTGATCGGCCTTGGGCGAGCGCTGGACCTCTGCATGACCGCCGGCAAGGTTGATGCGGACGAGGCCTTGCGCATCGGGCTGATTACCCGGGTATTCGAGGACGCCGTCCTGGTCGACGAGGCGGTGGCCCTGGCTGAAAGGCTGGCGGGCTTTCCGGCTTTCACGCTGAAGAAGACCAAGGACCTGATCTACGCCAACGCCGTCGAGGACGACATCAACGCCTACCTCGGCCGCGAGACCGAGGCGTTCGTGGAGCTGTATCGCGTCAACAAGGCCGCGCGCGCCGCGATGGCCGACAAGGTTTAGCCGGCCCGTGACGCATCCGTTCGATCTGACCGGCAAGGTCGCCCTGGTCACCGGCGCGGCGCGGGGTCTCGGCCTGGAGATGGCGCGCTCGCTCGGCCAGGCCGGCGCGACGGTTTTCCTCAACGGCCGTGCCGCCGATCGGCTTGCGCCGGCGCTCGAGGTCCTGAAGACCGAGGGCATCGATGCCAGAGCCAGCGTCTTCGACGTGGCCGATGAACCCGCGGCGGCGGCGGCCATCGCGGGGTTCGAGCGGCTCGACATTCTCGTCAACAACGTCGGCCTGCGCCTGCGCGCACCGCTGCACGAGGTGACCACCGACGCCTTCCGCACCATGCTCGACGTCGACCTGGTCGCCGCCTTCGCCCTCTCGAAGCTGGCTGCCGAGATCATGAAGCGGCACGGCTATGGCCGGATCATCATGGTTTCCTCGACCCAGGGCATCGCCGGCCGCAAGGGGGATGTCGCCTACATTACCGCCAAGGGCGGGATGATCGCCCTGACCCGAGCGCTCGCCGCTGAGTACGGCGCCGATGGGCTCACCTGCAACGCCATCGCCCCCGGCGGGTTCGCCACCGAGACCAACGCCCACCTGATGACCTCTGACGCCAGCCTGAAGATCGCCCGACGCCGCGCCATGCTGCAACGCTATGGCCGGCCCGAAGAGATCGGCGGGGCGGCGGTCTATCTGGCCTCGCCGGCCGCTTCCTACGTCACCGGCAGCGTGCTGGTCGTCGACGGCGGCTGGACCGCACAGCTCTAGCCCAACGGGGACTTCAGGCCAGGCTCGATGCTCTCGGCATAGAGGGCGGCGCCCAGCTTCACCAATTCATCGGCCAACCGGTTGCGGGGGGCCTGGGCGGCGCGCAGGACAGCCAGTTCAAGTGTCAGCGGGTTTCCTTCGATCGGCACCGAGACCATGTCGCCGTACGACTGCCGCGGCTCCGGCTCCACCGTCCATTTGAGGCAGCACCAACGCCTGGCGCGGGCCAGGTTTTCGATCGTGGTGCGATTGGGCTCGGGGGCTGGAAACAGCTCGGCTCCATTGGCGGTCAGGGCCGCGTAGGTCGAACGCAGGGCAACCGGATCCGATCGACCGGGAGAGCTGACCACCACGCGTCGATCGACGGCCGCCAGCGGAACGCATTCCATCGCCGCGATCGGGTCTTCCCGGGGCGCCATCAGGGCCGCGTAGCGCAGGCAGATCGGGGTGGCCACCTGGATATCGCTTCCCTCCAGTCGCGAGGTCGAGAACGCCAGAACCGCGTCCAGCTCCCCGGCCGTCAGACGCCGCAGGACATCCTCGGCCGAGCCGTTGTGAATCTGCAGCTCCACCTCGGGCCAGGCATGCATGAAGCGGTCGATGAGTTCGGTGCGCTCCGGGTACTCGTTGACGAAATCCACGGCGCCGATGCGCAGCGATTCGCGACGACCGGACCGCATCTCCGCCGCCAGCCGCTGGGCGGCGTCGTTGGCCCTGGCCAGGGCCTGGGCATAGGGGAGGAAGGCCAGGCCATCCGCAGTCAGTTCGGTATGGCGCGAGGTGCGGACCAGCAACCGGCGCTTGAGCCGCTCCTCCAGCCGGCGGATCTGTTCCGAAACCCAGGGCTGGGCGACCCCCAGCCGCTCGGCGGCGCGGGTGAAACTCATCTCCTCCGCCACGGCCGCGAACGTCAAAGCCAGCCTGGGGTCGAACACCATGCCGTCGCCTTCCACAGGTTGCACCTATTGGCAGGGCCAATACTTACGCCCCATTCATGGGATTTGGAAATGGTTTTATTAGTTATATATATTTGCAAAACCCATTGGCTTCGATCAGGGTGCTGCCATCAACAAGAAGGGCATCGGCCCTCCAGGGAAACCGCCAGGAAGTTCAAAGCGGGCGCTTTGCCCGACGCCCTCCTTGCGCCCTGGATGCAGGCCAAGCCCCTGTCCTAAGGGAGGGAAGACTATGCTGATCCGCACCCACGTCCGTTCGCGCCGGACCGCTATCCTGCTGGCTTCAACCGCCTGCGCCCTGGCGCTGCCCGGCCTCGCCTTCGCCCAGGATAACGCCCCCGCCGAAGAGACTGCGGTCGATGAGGTCATCGTGACCACCCAGCGCCGTGAGGAACGGCTGCAGGACGTGCCCGCCGCGGTCAACGCCTTCACCGAGGACCAGCTCGAGAAGCTGGGCATCGACGGCTCCAAGGAGCTGGGCCAGATCACCCCCGGCCTCAACTTCACCCAGTCGGTGTTCTCGCCCCAGCCGACCATTCGCGGCATCGGCGTGCGCGGCGTCGGCGCCGGCGATGAGAGCGTGGTGCCGATCTATATCGACGGGGTCTACCAGTCGTTCATCGGCGCCGCCGACATGCAGTTCAACAACATCCAGCGCATCGAAGTGGTGAAGGGGCCGCAGGGCGCCCTGCTGGGCCGCAACGCCACCGGCGGCGCGATCAACGTTATCACCAAGACCCCCGGCCCCGGTTTCGAGGGCAAGATGGGCGTCTCCTACGGCAGCTTCAACGAGGTGATCGGCAAGGCCTACATCGCCGGCGGCACGGACAACATCGCCGCCGACCTGGCCCTCTTCGGCCGCCGCGACGACGGCTACATCGAGGACGACCTGCGCAACGACACCTACGGCTACTCCAACGGCTTCTCGGCCCGCAGCAAGGTGGTCTGGACGCCGAACGACAATACCGAGCTGCGCCTTGCGGTCGGCTATTCCAACTATTCGGACGTCACCGGCGAGGCCTACCGCCTGCCCAACGGCAACAGCATCGGCGCCCGTGTGCCCGGCAACACCGTCGAAACGCGCGACTACAAGTCGGCTCTGTCCTACCGCCCGTACAACAAGCTGCGGATCGCCAACGCCTCGCTGACGGGGGTGTTCGAGTTCGAGCCCTTCACGGTCACGGCCATCGCCGGGATGGCCAACAACAAGCTGCGCATCAAGGCCGACTCCGACGGCACGCCGCTCGAAATCGCCACCCTGACCTACATCCAGGTCTCGGCGAACGAGTACTACGAGACCTACGCCACCTCGAACGGCGACGGACCCTTCAGCTGGATCGTCGGCGCGGTCTACTACCACGACATCTCGGGCATGAGCCCCTATAGCACCACCTACAGCCGCTCGGTCTCCACCGCCGGTGTCGTCGGCGCCCAGTCGGTCAGCCGCACCCGGCCCCGGATCGAGACCAACGCCATTGCCGTCTATGGCCAGGGCACGCTGGAACTCGGCGACCAATGGAAGATCACCCTCGGTGGACGCTACAGCACCGAGAACAAGGATTATCAAAGCCGGGTGGGGGTAACGACCTTCACCTACCTGAAGGGCTCCAAGACGTTCGAAAATTTCAGCCCCACGCTGACGATCCAATACTCGCCCAGCGACCGCTACAATCTCTACTTCAAGGCCGGCTCGGCGTTCAAAAGCGGCATCTTCAACGCCAGCGCCAGCAATGCGGCCGCTGCCGTGCCGGTCGATCCGGAAGAGGTCACCCAGTACGAGTTGGGCATGAAGTCGGACCCGACGAGCTGGCTGCGCCTGAACCTGTCGGCCTACTACACCGACTACAATGGTCTGCAGTCCAATGTCCGCGACCCGGTCACCCTGTCGTCCCTGCTCCAGAACGCCGGCGGCGCGACCATCTACGGGATCGAGGGCGAGGCCTTCATCCGGGCCAGCGACAACTTCAACATCCGGCTGGGCGCCGCCTGGCTGCACGGCGAGTATGAGGATTTCGGCGCCGCGCTGGTCAGCATCCCCCAGACCACCACCAACCCGCCCGCGGCCACGCCCTGCATGCTCGGGACCGGTCCGGCCATCGGTGGCAACCGCTCGGTGTTCTGTGATGTCACCGGCAACGACATCATCCGCACGCCCTTCCTGACTGCCAATATCGGGGGCGACTACACCATCCCGCTGGGCGGCATGGGCGACCTCGTGCTCAGCGGCAACGCCTACTACAAAGGCAAGTCCTACTGGGACACGCTGAACTATTTCGAGGAGCCGGCGGTGTGGCTGTTCAACGCCGACCTGACCTGGAACCTGCCGGGCGACCGCTTCGCCCTGACCCTGTGGGGTGAGAACCTGTCGGACGAGGTCTACAGCCTGACCCGGGTCATCTCCGCCACCGCCGAGACCCAGGTCCTGGCCAAGCCGCGCACGGTGGGCATCGAACTGACCTACAACTGGTAAACTCCTCCCCCTGTTGGCGCGGCGAATCCATACCTGGACCGCCGCGCCGGCTCTTTGCTTCAAGTGCGTGGATGCGACCCGACATGGCCCTCGACGAAGCCCGGCCCGCCTATCGCCAACTGCCGATCCGCAAGCCCAGGATCACATGCGAGGCGCGCCCCGACGGCAGCTTCATCATCGAACAGGCCTATGAGATGCCGGCGGCCTGGCGCTCGGTCCCCCACCTGTTCCAGGTGCGGGCCGTCGAGTTCGCCGACCGCCCCTTCGTCGCCAAGCGAGAGGCGCTGCCCGGCGGCGGCTGGGGCGATTGGCAAACCCTGACCTACGGCGACGCCCTCGACAAAGCCCGCCGCCTGGCCCAGGCCTTCATCGACCTGGGCGCCGGGCCGGACGCCGGGGTCATGGTCCTGTCGGGCCCTGGCCTCGACCATGCCCTGGTGATGATGGCCGCCCAGATGGCCCGGGCGCCCTACGCCCCCATCTCTCCTGGCTACAGCCTGCTCGACAAGAGCTTCACCAAGCTTCGCCACGTCTTCGACCTCTGCGCGCCGAAGATCATCTTCGTCGAGGACGCCGAGAAATTTGAGCCCGCCCTGGCCGCCTTGCCGCTCGACGGCAAGGTGGTGGTCGCCGGCAAGGCTTCCGGCCCGGCCCTGGCCATCGCCGATCTCCTGAAGACCGAGGTGACCGCCGCCGTCGACGCGTCGATCGACCAGATCACGCCGGACACCTTCGCCAAGGTAATCTTCACCTCCGGCTCCACCGGCGCCCCCAAGGGCGTGATCCAGACCCAGCGGATGCTGACGGCCATCATCGCCCAGCACGACGCCCTCTACATCGCTCCGGAGACCAACGAGCCGGAGGCCCACCTCACCTGGATGCCCTGGAGCCACGTCGGCTCGAACAACATCGTCTTCGGCGATGTGATCAACGACGGCGCGTGCCTCTACATCGACGAGGGCAAGCCCATCCCCGGTCAGTTTGAGGAGACGCTGCGCAACCTGCGGGAAATCCAGCCGCGAGAGTTCGGATCCACCCCGATCTTCTACAGCTACATGGTCGCGGCCATGGAGGCGGACGCTGGCCTGCGCGATCACTTTTTCGGGCGGCTGCGCTATCTCAACTACTCGACCGCCGGCCTGTCGCAGGACCTGTTCGAGCGGCTACAGGCCCTGTCGGTCGCCTCCACGGGCCAGCGCATCCCGATCATCACCAAATACGGCTCGACCGAGACCCAAGGGGTGACCATCGTCTCCGAGCCGCTCGACTATACCGGCCCGATCGGCCTGCCGTTCCCCGGCATCACGGTGAAGCTGGCCCCGGTCGGCGACAAGCTGGAGGTCCGCGCCAAGGGCGACACCATCACCCCCGGCTATCACAAGAACCCCGAAGCCACGGCCAAGTCCTTCGACGAGGAAGGCTTCTACCGCACCGGCGACGCCGCCCGCTTCGTCGACCCGGCCGACCCGGCCAAGGGCCTCTATTTCGACGGCCGGGTGACCGAGAACTTCAAGCTGGCCACCGGCACCTGGGTGTCGGTCGGGCCGCTGCGGCTGGAGCTGATCGAGAACCTGTCGCCCATCGTCGAGGACGCGGTGATCGCCGGCGAGAACCGTGACGAGATCTGCGTCATGGCCTGGCCCCGCCGCGCCGAGGCGGCCGAGATGGCCGGCCTGCCGCGCGAGGCGCCCTTGGCCGAGATCTGTGCCGCGCCCGCCGTGGTCGCTCACGTCCGCGAGAAGCTGGCGGCCCATAACGCCGCCGCCGGTGGCTCTTCCAAGCGGGTGGCCAGGCTGATCCTGCTCGACAAGCCTCCCGTGGGCGAGGAGATCGCCGACAAAGGCTACATCAACCAGCGGGGCGTGCTCCGCGGCCGCGCCGACGTGGTCGAGCGGCTCTACGCCGCCGATCCCGACCCCGCCGTCATCCGTCCCTGACCCCGGAGCATTCCATGGCCGACGTCACCCCCGAACAGGTTACGCCCGCTGCTCCGGTCGTCACTCCGGCCAAGCCCAAGGCCACGCTCGGCGCCTGGTGGGTGCTGGCGGTGCTGTTCAGCCTCTACCTGGTCTCCTTCATCGACCGGCATGTGATCACCATGCTGGTGCCGGACATCAAGGCGGAGCTGGGCCTAACCGACTTCCAGATGGGCATCATCCTGGGCCCGGCCTTCGCCATCTTCTATTCGATCTTCGGCCTGCCCCTCGGCTGGGTGGCGGACAACTTCCCCCGCCGCTGGGTGATCTTCGCCGGGGCGGTGATGTTCGGCCTGGCCACCGCCGCCTCGGCCCTGGCCGACACCTTCATCGCCCTGTTCATCGCCCGGATGCTGATCGCTATCGGCGAGGCCTCCCTGTCGCCCGCCGCCTATTCGCTGATGGCCGACAAGTTCCCGCGCAGCCTCTTCGCCACCGCCAGCGCCGTCTACAATACCGCCGCCAAGCTCGGCACCGCCTCGGCCTATACGGTCGGCGGGATCGCGCTGGGCCTGGCCGGCGGGACGGCCATCGTCGTGCCGATCGTCGGCGAGCTGCAGGCCTGGCGGCTGGTCTTCCTGATCGCCGGCATCCCCGCGGTGTTGCTCGCCCTGCTGCTGTTCACCTTCAAGGAACCGGTTCGCACCCAGGTCGCCAAGCCGGGCGTGCCCTCGCAGAACATCCTCGGCTTCCTCAAGGCCGAGCGGAAGCTGCTCATCCCGATGCTGCTCGGCTTCTCGTTGATGGCGGTCTGCTCCTTCGCCCTGGCCGCCTGGGCCCCGACCTATGTCGCGCGCCGCTTCGAGTGGACGCCGCTGCAGTACGGCCCGATCCTGGGAGCGGTCAGCATGGCCGCCGCCCTGACCCTGGTGTTCAAGGGCGCCCTGGTCGACTGGCTCTATGCGAAGGGCGGCAAGGACGCCCACATCCGCTTCTACACCTGGCTGCTGATGGGCTGCCTGCCGGTGGCGGCGGTCACCTTCTGGATCCCCAACCCGGTGATCTTCCTGATCTGCTACGGCATCCTGCAGGTCGTCGCCCTGCCGACCATCGTCTTCATGTCGGCGGCGATCCAGCTGATCGTGCCGGGCAACCTGCGCGGCCAGATCGTGGCCGTCTTCCTGTTCTGCCTGACGGTGATCGGGGGGTCGATCGGGCCGATGGCGGTCGCAGCCTTGACCGACTTCGTGTTCCGTGACGACGCCAAGCTCGGCTACTCCCTGGCCATCCTGGTCTGCGTCGCCATGCCGGTAGCGCTGGTCCTCCTGCGCCTGTCGCTCAAGCCGCTGCGCGATGCCGTGACGGCGCTGGAGGCGGCTGACAGGGTGTCGACGCCTCCTCAGGCCGCCTCGTAGCAGGCAGAAAATTCCGCTTTAATTGTATAACTAATTAATCTACGTTGTGAGCGTCAGCCGGGCGGAAAGACCCGGCCGGGAGACGCTTGAATGGACGGTCTGGAGCAGGTCCGGTTTCGACGGGATGGCGAACGCGCCACCCTGACGCTCGCGCGGCCACAGGTCCTGAACGCCCTGTCGCCGACCCTGATCGCGGAATGCCTCAAGGTCGTGGAGGCCGTCGCCGCGTCCGACGCCCGGGTCCTGGTCATCGAGGGCGAAGGCCGGTCCTTTTCCGCCGGGGTGGACCTCAAGGCGGTCACCGCCCCCGACTACACGCCGCAGGTCCGCAAGGGCTTCTCGGACGGCGCGCGGTGCCTGTGCGTGACGCTGGAATCCATGCGGCAGCCGACCATCGCCCGGGTCGCCGGTCATTGCTTCACCGGCGGGCTGGAGATCGCCCTGGCCTGCGACTTCATCGTCGCGGCGGACACCGCCATCTTCTGCGACACCCATGCCCGGCTGGGCATGCGCTCGGGCTGGGGCCTCAGTCAGCGGCTACCGCGCCGCATCGGGCTGGTGAAGGCGCGGGAGATGTCATTCACCGCCCGCAGGGTGCCGGGGCCCGAGGCGCTGGAGCTGGGCCTGATCCTCGACGCCGTGCCCGAAGAGCAGCTCGACCGCCGGATCGGCGCCCTCATCGACCAGATGCTGGCCAACAGCGCCGACGCCCTGGCCGCCTACAAGATTCTCTATCGCAAGGCCCAGACCCTGACCCTCGACGAGGGCCTGCGGTTCGAGGCCGAAGCCGACCTGCCGCTCGGAGACCGGGCCGGCCGTGTCGCCGCCTTTTCCGCATCCTGATTCAGCCGACGGAGTTCACCCCATGCTTCGCACCCTTCGCGCCCCCGACCATCTGGTTTCCATCGGCGAAGTCCGCCGCCGGACCGGCATGACCAACCGGGCCATCCGCTTCTATGAGGACAAGCGCCTCGTCGAGTCGCGCCGCGACAGCCTCGGGCAGCGGCGCTATGACCGGGACGCCGTGGCCCGGCTGATCTACATCGGCCTCGCCCGCCAGGCCGGCCTGCAGATCACGGACATCCGTCAGCTCCTGGCCATCGGCGATCGCGACGGTGAGGCTCAGCAGGCCGCCCGCACTCAGGATCTCTACCGCGCCCGCCTGGCCGACCTGGAGGCCCAGCGGGCCGCCGTCGAACGCAGCGCCCAGGCGCTCGGCTTCAGCCTGTCTCCGCAACGGCCGCAGCTCGTGGCCTTGTGACCATTGCCGCCGAGGACGGCGGCCCGGCCTGCCGCGAAGGCCAGGGCTATCTGGGCCGGTCCCCGGCGATGGTCACCCGGTTGCCGTAGCGCCGGTGGGGCCAGTAGTCCCAGACCGCGTGATGCTGGGCGCAGCGGTTGTCCCAGAAGGCGAGGGCGCCCGGGGTCCAGCGGAAGCGGCACTGGAAGGCCGGATGGGTGAGGTGCTGGTACAGATAGCGCAGCACCGCGTCGCTCTCCGCCGGCCCGACCCCGACCAGATGGGTGGTGAAGCCGGCGTTGACGTACAGCGCCCGCCGGCCGGTGACCGGATGAGTGCGCACTACAGGATGGCGTGAGCGGGGATAGGTCGGCCTGTCGGACACGCCCAGGTCCGCATAGAGGCCGCGATAGACCTGCTCGCCGTCGTGCACCGCCTCCATACCCTCCAGGTAGGCCTTCATCCGGTCCGACAGCGCCTCATAGGCGGAGTACATGTTGGCGAATAAGGTGTCGCCCCCATCGGACGGGCTCTCACGCAGGTACAACAGGCTGCCCATCGACGGCTCGGGATCGCAGGACACATCCCGTGTGCCAGCCCTCGCCATTGGCGCGGCTGGAGGTCTCGTCCGCGGCGATGATCATCAGCCCTGGATGGCCTGGCTCGCTGGGCGCGGCCGGATGGATGTGCAGCTCGCCGAACAGCCGCCCAAAGGCGATGTGCTGGGCGGGGGTCAGGCGCTGGTCGCGGAAGAAGATCACGAGGTTTTCGGCGAAGGCTCGCTCGATCTCGGCCAGGGTCTCGCTGTCGGGCGGGATCGACAGGTCGACGCCCTCGATCTCGGCCCCGATGATCGGCGTCAGCTTGCGCACCGCCAGCCGGCGATAAGGGGGCCCCTCCGGGGCGGCCACGGCCCGGCCGGGGGGCTGCCTAGGTCTGTCCTGGATCATGTCGCCTCCTCGGGCCACAGAACCGCCGGCGTTCATTTTCGTCAATAATTTACATAAATATTCAACGCGGAGGAACGGGACTCCCTTCCTACCGCTTCCCGCCTTCCGTCCAGCGGCGCTCGATCTCGGCCAGGCCGTCGAGCACCAGGGCCGCCCCCAGCGGCTCGGCCTGCGCGGCGTCGCCATCATGGATCGCCCGGCACAGGGCCATCCAATTGACGGCCGACTGCCGCCGCCGGTCGGGGCGAAGTACGCTGGCCCACAGCACCGACACCTCGCGCTCCAGTTGGGCCAGCAGCAGCGCCATATAGGCGTTGCCCGACATGTGGGCGATCAGCCAGGAGGTGGCCCGGCGCACGGTGATGTACTCGCCGACCGGGGCCGGAGGGTCGGCGGCGGCCAGTACGGCCAGCAGCTCCGCCCCCTCGATCAGCGCGGCCAGGATCTGCGGATCGCGCCCCTTTGCCGTGGCCGCCAGACTGGCCTGAGCGCCGAATAGCTCGGCGCGGATGCGGAACAGGGCGCCGATCTCGACCCTGGAGAAGGCGCGCACGCAGGCGCCTTTCCGACCGTTGATGGTGATCAGCCCATCCCGGTCGAGCAACCGGAAGGCGTCCCGCACCGGCCCGCGGCTGACGTCGAATTGTTCGGCGATCATCAGCTCACGGATTGGATCGCCCGGCTTGAAGTCGCCGAACTGGATTCGGTCGGCGATCCAGCCGGCGATGTAGCCGGGCAGGGAAGGGGCGGGCGGCTGGGTCTGCGAGGCCAGGGCCTCGGCCTTGGCCGCGAAGGCGCGGACCTGGGGCTCGTGAACCGACCTCATCTTGCCAGGCTCGCTTCGGCCTCGGCCAGCCGCTCCGGGGCGACGATGGCCAGGTGCATGGCCAGCCGGCCAAGGATCTGACCCAGGCGCGGACTGTTGGCCAGCCACGCCATGACCGCCAGCCGCTGCTCGATGGCTTCCAACCGGCGCGAACGGTTCGAGGCCGACGGCGGCGTCCAGGGCGGCGGGGCGGCGGCGGCCCTCTCCAGCTCCGACCAGATCAGCCGGCTCAGATGGCGCCAGACCACGAAGACGTTATCGGGCGGGGCGGAGGCCTGGTCGACCACCCGCGCCCCGCGCCGGGCCGACTGGGTGATGGCGCCGGCCTTCTCCAGCAGGTGGAAGACCTCCCGCGCCGTGGCGGCGGTGCAGTCGAACAGGTCCGAAACCTGACGCTCCGTGATCCGCGCCCCGGCCTCGAACTGGCCATCGACCACCAGCCGGCGCATGGCGGCCGCCGTCTCAACGATGGCGCCGCCCGGCGAGGGGTCGGATCTGTCAGCTTTCGTCATGGGATCGGGACCAGGACCATCCGTCCCCGGTAAACCCGGGGACGGTGGCTAGCAAGCGGCGCGGCGCTACCAACGATAGCGAAGCTGTACGCCCCAATTCCGGGGCGTGTTCAACCGCTCGGTGGTCGAGCTGTTGAAGACGCTGAATTCCTCGTCCGTGGCGTTGGTGACGAACAGCGACAGCTGGACGTTCTTGATATCCACCCCGATGCGTCCGTTGACCAACGACATATCGGCCAGGTCGTAGTTGGGGGTGGTCAGGCCGGGCCGGATCAGTTCCTGCACACCGCCCCACTGGCCGCTCCAGTTGATGTTGAAGAACACGGCCGTGTCGCCGATGAAGGGCCGGCGGTAATTGACATCCGCCCCGGCGATCCATTCGGGAACCTGGGCCAGCTCCTCGCCCTTGTAGACGCCGTCGGTGACCTCGCCCTCCTGCCGCGACAGGCTGCCGCTGAGCCTCAGATCGCCGCCGAGCAGGCTGAACCGCCCGACCGCCTCGGCCTCGACGCCCCAGCTTTCGGCCATGCCGGCGTTGATCGGGTAGGACACCGCCAGGGTCGGGCAGGTCGGCAGCGAGATGGCGCAGCCATTGTCGGTCTGGACGATCGGCGTCGAGGCCAGCCTTGCGATAGGCGGGCGTCAGGGCGGGCGTCGACCAGCTGCTGGCGATCCCCGAACTGTGGGTCAGCAGCTGAGCCACCGTCATCGGCCGCGCCGGCTCGGTATCGGCGGGTGAAGTCGTCATTACCTTCAGGGCGGCGAACTCCGGGACCAGCTCGGCGACCGGCGTCTCCAGGTTGAGCTTGCCGTCATCGCACAGCGCCATCACCGCGCAGGCGGTGACCGGCTTGGTCATCGAATAGATCCGGTACAGGCTCCCCGGCCCCACCTTCACCCGGCCCGAATAATGGCCCTCGAACAGGGTCCTGCCATGCCGCGCCACCCGGATCGCCGCGCAGGGCAGCCGCTCCTGGGAGACCAGCTTGGCCAGCAGCCGATCAACCGGCGCGAACGGATCATCCGCCGCCAAGGCGGGCGAGGCCGCGAAAGCGGCCGTTCCGGCCAGGACTGTGCGGCGGGTGTGCATGCGGGGGCCTCCATCCGATGCCCGGATGTGAGGCCCCGCAAATCATAATGTCAATTATTGACGAATAGTTGGAACCTAGAGAAAGCCGCCGTTGGCGAACACCACCTGGCCGTTGATCCATTCGCCGTCGGCCGCGCACAGAGCGGCGATGGCGTTGGCCACGTCTTCCGGCTCGCCGATCCGGCCATAGGGAATCCGTTGGGCCGCCTGCTCGCGCAGGGCCGGGGGCGCGTTGAACAGGGCGGTGTTGGTCGGTCCGGGCGCCAGGGCGTTGACCGAGATCCTGCGGCCGCCCAGCTCCTTGGCCAGGCAGCCGGCATACATCTCCTGCGCCGCCTTGGTGGCGGCATAGGCCCCGTGGGTCGGGTTGCGGGCCTGGGTGGACGACGAACTGATGGCGACGATCCGCCCGCCCGGCCGGGTCCGTCGCGCCGCCTCGCGCAGCACGTTGAAACTGCCCTTTAGGTTGGTGGCCACCATCCGGTCGAAAGCCTCGTCGGTCATCGCGGCGAAGGGGGCGACGTTCATGATCCCGGCATTGCTGATCACCACGTCCACCCCGCCGAAGGCCTCCTGGTTGGCGTCGAACAACGCCTTGACCGCGGCCGGGTCAGCGACGTCGGCCTGACGCCAAATGGCCTTGCCGCCCGCCGCCTCGATCTCGCGAACGACCCCCGCAGCCAGGTCCCGGTTGGTCAGGCAGTTGACCGTCACCGCGTAGCCGTCACGCGCCAGGCGCTTGGCGGTGGCCGCTCCGATCCCGCGCGAGGATCCGGTGACGATGGCCGCGCGGCCGGCGCCGGGACGGCCCGCGACGGGCGCCTTGGCGGTCTGAGCCTGGGCGGCGGCGCCCAGGGCGAGGGCGGCCGGCGCTGCGGCGGCGAGGGTGAGGAGCGAGCGTCGCGTATTGTCGGTCATGTATCGGTCTCCGGTGGGTGAAAAATGGGTCAGGCGGCGGCCGGAAAGCTGACCCCGGTCAGCTCTTCCGAGACCCGCCAGAGTCGCTCGGCGACGGCGGTGTCGGCGGCCTGCGGCGGAACCCGCGACGGGGCGGGATGGCCGCGCGTCTCACTCATCCGATCGGGGCCGTAGTAGCCCCCCGGCCTGGCCTCCGGCGCGGTGGCCGCGAACAGGGTGGGCAGCGCTCCTTGCGAGGCCGGCTGCATGGTCCGGCGGAACAGGGCGAACAGGGGGTTGATCCGGCCCTCGGCGCCCGGCGCGTTCAGCAGCAGCTCGGTGCGGCTCAGGCCCGGGTGGGCCGCCAGGCTGGCCACGCCCCAGCCGCCGGCCTCGCTGCGCCGCTGCAGCTCGAAAGCGAACATCAGGCAGGCCAGTTTCGACTGGCTGTAGGCCGCCATCGACCGATAGCGCCGCGTCGATTGCAGATCATCGAAATCGATCCCCCCGCCCCGCGCGGCAATGCTCGAAAGGGTGACCACCCGCGCCTTGCGCGCCTTGACCAGCAGCGGCATCAGTCCCGCCGTCAGGGCGAAATGGCCCAGGTGGTTGGTGCCCAGCTGCAGCTCGAACCCGTCCGCCGTCTCCATCCGCTGCGGCGGCCGCATCACCCCGGCGTTGTTGATCAGGACATCCAGGCTGTCCCTCTGGCCCAGCAGCCGCGCGCTGAACGCCGCGACCGACGCCAGGCTGGCCAGGTCCAGCGCCTCGAACCGCACATTGGCCGACGGCACGGCCCGGTGGATCTCCTCAACCGCCCGCGTCCCCTTGGCCGGGTCGCGGCTGGCCAGGATCACCTCGGCGCCCGCCCGGGCCAGGGCCAGCGCGTCTTCGAACCCCAGGCCCGCCGCGCCGGTGACCAGGGCGCTGCGGCCGCGCTGATGGGGGATATCGGAGACGGTCCAGTTTGCCATATCCTGCCTTCAGAGAAATTTGCACTCGGTGTAAATATAAATACACTCAGTGCAAAATTACACCAGAGGAAATTTCGCACCGTGGGCAGCGAAGGCCATCCGGCGAACGAGGGGCTGAGGGAGCGCAAGCGTCGCGAGACGGCGCAGCGGATCACCGAGGCGGCGGTCCGGCTGTTCATCGAGAACGGCTATGAGGCCACGACCCTGGACGCCATCGCGGCGGCGGCGGACATCTCCCGCCGCACCTTTTTTCACTACTTCAAGTCCAAGGATGACATCCTGCTGTCGATGCAGGGCGGCGGCGCCGAGGCGCTCGCCGCGGCCCTGCGCGAGGAGCCGACGGACCAGCGCCCGCTCGACGCCCTCCGCAACGCCATGATCCGCATCGCCGAGCAGTATCCGGCCGATGAGATGATCGCCATCGACCGGCTGATGCGCTCCAGCGCGGCGGTGCAGGCCCGCAAACAGGCCACTTATGTGCAGAACGAGCAGGGACTGTTCGAGGTCCTGCGCGAGCGATGGCCGGGGGCGGAGCGGGAGACCGGCCACCGGCTGGTCGCGATGCTGGCGGTCGGGGCCATGCGGCTGGCCCTGGAGAGCTTCAACCGCGACGAAGGCCGCCGCCCGCTTCCAGAGCTGGTCCGCGAGGTGTTCTCAGCCCTGGAAACCCAGGTCTGAGCCCCGTCAGCGGGGCGCCGTCTCCAGCACCTCGACGAACAGCTGCAAGGTCGCCTCGGCAAAGGCCCACATGTTCTCGACCCGGTCGTTGGACCCGGTCCGCAGGGTGCGCGCCACGGTGATCGCGCCGCTGACCGCCATGCAGGTGTGGCCGGCCGGGTCGCCATAGGGGTTGCCGTCCGGGCCTGACGCCCCCGTCTCGGAGAGGCCCCAGGCGATGGCGCCGTGCCGCTCGCGGATCTCGGCGGCCAGCAGCAGGGCGTAGGGCTCGGAGCTGGAGCGGATGCCGTCGGCCCGCAGCTGGTCGATGGAAATCTGGGTCAATCCCCGGATAGCCCGCCGCGAATAGGTCACCGCCCCACCCGCGTAATAGGCCGACGCACCCGGCACGGACAGCAGGCTGGCCGAGATCAGCCCTCCGGCCGAGGTCTCGGCGACCGCGACCATCTCGCCGCGGTCCTTGAGCAAGGCGCCGGCGCGAGCGCCCAAGGCGTAGAGGTCGTGCATGGAGGGTCCCTTTCCGCTGACGGCCCGCCTTGCTGGCAGGTTCGGGCGGGACTGTCAGCATTGCCGTAGCGGTACGGTCGTCAAATCGCCCCAGGCCTCGGTTTCATGCTAGTGCCTCGCCACCCCAACCGGAGAGTCGCAAGGACCATGTCCGTCGTCACCCTGAAGCATTGGAACGATCTTTCAATCGGGACCGGCCAGCCGCTCGCCGTGATCGCCGGCATCAATGTGCTGGAAAACCTTGAGCTGGCCCTGAAGGTCGGGACCGAACTCAAGGCCATCTGCGCCGACCTCGGCCTGCCCTATGTATTCAAGGCCAGCTTCGACAAGGCCAACCGCTCCTCGATCCATAGCTACCGCGGCCCGGGCCTCGAGGCGGGCCTGGCCATCCTGGCAGAGGTCAAAAAGGCCCTGGACGTCCCGATCGCCACCGACCTGCACGAGCCGGCCCAGGCAGAGCCGGTCGCCGCCGTCGCGGACATCGTCCAGATTCCGGCCTTCCTCTGCCGCCAGACCGACCTGATCGTCGCCACGGCCCGCGCCACGGCCGCCCGGGGCGGGATCATGCACGTCAAGAAGGCCCAGTTCATCGCCCCCTGGGACTGCAAGAATATCATCACCAAGGCGCGCGAGGCCGCCCCCGACCTTCAGGTCGTGCTCTGCGAGCGCGGTTCCTCCTTCGGTTACAACAACCTGGTCGTCGACATGCTGGCCATCGGCGAGATGCAGCGCCTGGGCGTGCCGGTCACGATCGACGCCACCCATGCGGTGCAACTCCCCGGCGCCGACCCCCGCACCGCCGGCGCCTCCACGGGCGGGCGCCGCGAGGGGGTGCCGATCATCGCCAAGGCCGCCATCGCCTCGGGCGCCGACGGCGTCTTCCTGGAATTCCACCCGGAGCCGGACAAAGCGCTGTGCGATGCGCCCAGCTGCCTGGCTCTCGACGATGCGCGCGGCCTGCTGACCACGCTGAAGGCGCTGCACGCGGCCGTGCGGGCCTAACTCAGCCGGAAGGCCGGGGCGGGCAGGGCGAGTTTGGAATTCCCCATCGCCTCCCCCTTGAAGAACCTCACCAGCAGGGTCTGCACCTCCGGGTGCGCCTCGAACACATTGTGCCCGGCGTTCTCCACCGTCACCTGGGCCCTATTGCGGAACTGCGCCGCCACCTCGGCCTGCTCCTCCAGCGGTGTGCGGCCGTCCAAGGTCCCAGCGACCAGCAGGGCAGGGTGGTCGATGCGGATCGGCGCCCGGAAGTCCTCGCCCAGGTCCATCCCCGGCACGGCGCCCAGCAGGTGCGGCATCGGGAAGTTCAGGGCATCGCCCAGCACCGCCGTTCGCGCCTGCCGCTCCACCTGCTTCAGCCGGCCCGGCGAAATCCCCGAGGCCAGGTCCATCGCCTCCGGCATGCCGCTCGGTCCCCTCTGGCTGGTCAGTCCGGGAAGGAAGGGCGCCAGCACCGCCATCTCGCCGGCGTCCAGCGCCTGATAGAGGCCGGGCAGCCGGGCCAGAACCTCCGGATTGGCGATCATCCCCCCGGCCAGGATCTGCACCGCGAAGGCCCCGACCTGCAGTTCGACCGGGGCGTCCTTGATCGTGACCGTCACCCGCGCCGCCCGCTCGTCCAGCCGCGCATGCACTCGCCGCATCAGTCCCGGCAGGTCGGGAACCGCCGCCCGCACGTCCGGAACCGCGGCCAGCATCGCATCGACCCGCCGCAGATAGGCGTCGATTCGCGCCGGCCGCTTCACCGTCTGGTCCTGGCCCTCCAGGCTGGCCAGCGCAACCCGGCCCACGCGCTCGCCATGTCGCTTGAGCACCGACAGGGCCAGATGCGTCCCGTAACTGATCCCCCACAGGTCGATCCGCTCGGCCCCCAGGTGACGGCGCAGGTCTTCGATATCGTCCGCGCTGGCGGCGGTGTTATAGCCGCGCATGGCGACCCCGGCCGCGGTCCAGTCGGCCCAGGCCGCCTTGACCCCCTCCCGCACCCGCGCCGTCATGGCATCCCGCGTCAGCACCGTCAGCGGCGCGGCCGGCGGCGCCCGCGCCGGAATGGAATTGGACAGGCCCGTGCCCCGCTGGTCGAAGGCGATCACATCGGCCACTTCGCGCAGGGCCATGAAGATCGGAAACCTCGGCCCCGTCGCGGTCCCGGTCGCCGTGCCGCCCGGCCCTCCGGCCAGATAGACGATGGGATTGCCGGGCCTGGCCGCCGTCGAGCGGAAGCGGACGTAGCTAAGCCGGATGCGGCGAGAGGTGGGATCGCGCCGGTCCTCCGGAACCTCGAAGAAGCCCCGCTCCGCGTCAGTCTCCTGGCCGCGCCATCCCGTGAAGCGGAAGGGGCCGGCCGGCAAAGGCGTTTGGGCGAACGCCAGACCGGGCAGGGCGAGGCCGGCGGCGGCGAGCAGGGCGCGGCGATGAAGCTGGTGTGTTGTCATGCCCCCTACAGACCTCGATCCCGGCCCGCCTTCGCCAGGGCATCGGCCAACGGCGCCCCCGCATCGGTGAACGGCGGCGCGCGACGGCGAACGGCGCCCTAGACTGCTCCCATGTGGCGCACGCTCCTCATCGCCGGCCTGCTGGCCTGCCTCCCGACCCTGGCCTTGGCGCAGGCGCCGGCCTGGGAAACCTGTCGCGGCGTCCTCGGCCCGGCAGGCCCGATGCTGTCCGACTGCCATCCGCTCGCTGGCCCCGTCGACCCGCAGGGCCGCGAACTCTGGCTGCGCGCAACCATCCCCACGCCGGCCGGCGATGGCCCGCTGGCCCTGCACCTGGTCGGCGCCGCCTCGTCCGAGGCCTGGCTCAATGGCGGTCGGCTGGGGGCCAACGGCCGGCCCGCCGCCACAGCCCGGGCCGAGATCCCCGGCCGCTATGTCGCCGTCCTGCCGATCCGCGACAGCGCCTGGCGGGCCGACGGCAACAGCCTCGTCATACGCCTCTCCGCGTTTCATGGCGGCCTGCGGCTGGACCGGCCGGTGGGCGCGATCCGCGTGGCGGCGCCTACCGCCTTTTCCCGGCATGGCCTGCTGGCGGTCATCTTCGTCGCCGCCGGCGCCCTGTTCGCAGCGGCGTTCGGCTTCGGGGTGATCCACGCCGTCCGCCGCACCGGATCCAGCCTGACCCTGGCGGCCATGGCCGCCGTCGCCGGCCTCCAGGCGATCATCGAGAGCCTGCGCCCGCTGATCGACTATCCCTATCCGCTGCACGCCTGGCGGCTGGTCGCCATCTGGGTTCTGGCGGCCAGCTTCTCCATCCTTCTGATCAGCGCCTTTGCCGGCCGTTTCTGGCCCGCCGCGCGTCGCCCGATCCTCGGCCTGTCCATCCTCGCCGTCGGCGCCACCGCCCTGGCCTCCGGCTTCGATCAGAAGACCGGTTGGGCGCTGTTTGTCGGGGTGGTCATCGCAGCCCTGGCCGCCGCCGCCGGCGTCCGCCAACGCCTTCCCGGCGCCCGCCTCGCCCTGGCCTACCTGCTGCTGTTCCTGGCCCTGGCCGTGGCCTTCCCCGTGTGGGTGGTCGACCTCTCCTTCTTCCTGTTCGCCGCCTGTTTGATCCTCCCCCTGCTGATGATCGAGGTAATCCGCCTGGGACGCGATGGCCGGGGCCGAGAGGCGGCGCTGACGCAGGCCGCCAGCCGCCCCGACCGCCTCACCGTGGCTTCTGCCCGGGGCGTCGAGCTGGTCCCCATCCCCGACATCCTCGCCGTGGTCGGAGCCGACGACTATGTGGAGCTGCGCCTGGCCGGGGGCCGCCGCCTGCTGCACGCCGCCCGGCTCGACCGCCTTGAAGCTCAGCTTCCGCCGAACTTCCTGCGCATCCACCGCTCCGCCATCGCAAACCTGGCCCAGGCCCGCAGTCTGGAGGGCGGCAAGGGCCGATGGCGCCTCTGTCTCAGCGAAGGCGAGCCCCTGCCGGTCAGCCGCGCTCGCCTGTCTGCTCTGCGCGAAGCGCTGGACGACAGGTGACGACCCGTCCACATTTTCGTATTGCCATGACGACAGGGCTCGCGCGCTAATCGCCGGCCAACGAAGGGGTCGGACAAGAATGAGCGCCAGCGGACGCTTTCTCAACGTCGTCGAACGCATCGGCAACCGGCTGCCTGACCCCGTCTTCCTGTTCCTGTGGCTGATCGCCGGCCTGGTGGTGCTCAGCGTGGTCGGCTCGGGCCTGGGCTGGTCCGCCACCAACCCGGTCACCGGCGAGGCCCTGGTCGCCCAGAGCCTGCTGTCGCGCGAGAACCTCGAAAAACTGATCATCACGATGCCAAAGACCCTGGCGGACTTCCCGCCGCTGGCCATCGTGATCACCATCATCTACGGCGCCTCGGTCGCCGAGCGCACCGGCCTGTTCAACTCCGCCATCCGCGGCGCCCTGCTCAACGCGCCCAAAGCCCTGCTGACCCCGATCGTGGTGATCGTCGGCATGTGTTCGCACCACGCCTCGGACGCCTCCTATGTGGTGGTCATCCCGCTCGCCGCGATCGTCTTCGCCGCCGTCGGCCGCCATCCGCTGGCCGGCCTCGCCGCAGGCTTCGCGGCGGTGTCGGGCGGCTATGCCGGCAACCTGTTCCCGGGGTCCCAGGACGCGCTGATACTCGGCATTACAGAGCCCGCCGCCCGGCTGATCGACCCAACCTACTCGGTCAACATCGCCGGCAACTGGTTCTTCATCGTAGGCGTCGTGCTGGTCTTCACCCCCATCGTCTGGTTCCTGACCGACCGGGTGATCGAGCCGCGCCTGGGACAATGGGCGCCGGCCGAGGGTGTCGATACCCCGGCCACGGAAAAGCAGGACCAGGCCCTGACCCCCGAACAGAAGAAGGGCCTGCTCTGGGCCGGCGGCGCCATCCTGTTCATGGTCGCCCTGTGGTCGCTGCTGCTGGTCATGCCGGGCTCGCCCTTCATCGACCCCGAGGCCGACCCCGGCCAGGAGTACAACCCCCTCTACCGCTCGCTGATCGCCTTCTTCGCCATCACCTTCTTCCTGGCCGGCGGCGCCTACGGCGCGGGCGCGGGCACGGTGAAATCCCACCGCGACATGGTGCGCATGATGGGGGAGGGGATCGCTCAGCTGGCCCCCTATATCGTGCTGGCCTTCTTCGCCGCCCACTTCGTGGCGATGATCAACTGGTCGGGCCTTGGCCCCATCCTGGCGGTCAACGCCGCCTCTGGGCTGAAGGCGATCAATCTGCCGGCCCCGATCCTGCTGATCGCGGTGGTGCTGGTCTCCTGCCTGTTCGACCTGTTCATCGGCTCGGCCTCGGCCAAGTGGTCGGCCCTCGCGCCGATCGTGGTGCCGATGTTCATGCTGCTGGGCATCAGCCCTGAGATGACCACCGCCGCCTACCGCATGGGCGATTCGGTGACCAACATCGCCACCCCGCTGATGAGCTACTTCCCGCTCATCCTCACCTTCGCCCAGCGCTGGGACCCCCGCTTCGGTCTCGGCTCCCTGATGGCCACCATGCTCCCCTACGCCGGGGCCTTCCTGGTCGCGGGCCTGCTGATGGTCACCGCCTTCGTGGTCTTCAACCTGCCGCTCGGGCCGGGAGTGGGGGTGTACTACACGCCGCCGGCCGCGACGGCTCCCGTCACGCCGGCGCCCTAACCCAAGCTCCAACCCTTCGGAACGGCATCGCCTTCCCCAACGTCCCTCACGCCAACGATAATATTCACGCGCATGAGAGTGAGTATTGACAGGCGGCCGATCACCAAGCATCGTTCATCCAACGGCGCGGCGTCAGATCGCGCTCAATGGGAGGGAACTATGAAGGGTATACTGCTCGCCTCGGCATGCCTGGCCGCCATGGCCGCCGCCGGCCCTGCTTTCAGCCAAACCGAAACCGCGCCTGCCGCGGAGAGCGACGTCGATGAGGTCATCGTCTCGGCCACCCGCCGGGACGAGAAGATCCAGGACGTCCCCCTGTCGATCACCGCCTATTCGCAGGAACAGCTGACCGCCAAGGGCATCGTCGGCTACGAGGGCCTGGCCCAGGAAACGCCCGGCATCGTCCTCAACCGGGCCAGCGCCAATTTCAACAACTTCACCGCCCGGGGCGTGGCCACAAACGGCTACGGCGCCAACCTGCAGGGTACGGTCGCCATCTACATCGACGAGCTGCCGATCTCGACCATCGGCAACTCCACCAACCTCGACCCCAATCTCTACGATGTCGAGCGGGTCGAGTTCCTGCGCGGGCCGCAGGGCACCCTGTTCGGATCCGGCTCGCTGGCCGGCGCCCTGCGTATCCTGACCAAGAAGCCCGAGCTGACCGAGTTCGACGCCTCGGCCATGGTCGATCTGGGCCTCACCGACGGCGGCTCCCTGCGCCAGCGCTACAGCGTCATGGGCAACGTGCCGATCGTGAAGGACACCCTGGGTGTCCGCGCTGTCCTCTTCTACCGCGACGAGGAAGGCTACATCGACAACCTCGGCACCGGCATCCAGAACGCCAACACCCTGACCAACTACGGCGGTCGGGTGAACCTGCTTTGGGAGCCGACCGACCGCCTGTCGATCAAGCTGCTCGCTTCCTACGAGATGAGCGAACCGGAGGACTCCTCCCTGATCAACCCGGCGCTCGGCTGGGACAAGCGCGTCTCCGATCGCCCCGACCGCTTCGTCGGCGAGTTGACCACCTTCAACGCCACCATCGACTACCAGTTCGACGGCTTCCACTTCACCAGCTCGACCACCCAGTCCAACTTCGACCAGGAGTTCCGGGTCGACCTGGCCGGCACCTTCGCCGGCGCCATTGCCTTCGGTCTCGACGCCTACGGCTACATGGATACCTTCGTGGAGGAGGCGCGGCTGGTCTCCGACCCCGGCGGCCGGTTCGATTGGGTGATCGGCGGCTTCTACATGGACCGCCGGCTAGACGTGGACTACCTCTACCGCTCGCGGGAGGACTTCCTGATTGCCCGCGGCATCACCGGCCTGACCGACGAGTACTACCAGAAGACCTACACCCACTTTAACAGCTCCGAAAAGGCGCTGTTCGGCGAGTTCACCTGGCGCTTCACCGACGATCTGTGGGCCACCGCCGGCGCCCGCTACGGCTCGGTCCAGTCCCAGGGTTTCACCGAGGGCGGCTATAACTCCAACTATCTGGTCAACGCCCTGTTCTTCATTCCGGGCCCCTTGACCATCGTTCCGGTCGCCAAGGCCACGGGCGTTGAGGTCGAGGAAACCGGCCCCTCCTGGAAGCTCAGCCTGTCCTGGCGCCCCGTGCCCACGGTGACCACGTACGTCACCTACTCGACCGGTTTCCGCACCCCGGTGGTCAACGCCTTCGCCGGCCGGCCCAGCATCGTGGATCCGACCGATCTCATCATACCGTTCGGCGCCGATTCCGACGACCTGACCAACTACGAGGTCGGCGTCAAAGGCCGCTGGTTCGACAACCGCCTGCACGCCAACATCGCCCTCTATTACATCGACTGGCAGAACATCCAGGTCCAGGCCAACCGCGTGTCGGACTCCGTCCAGTTCGCCACCAACATCGGCGGCGCGGTCAGCAAGGGCGTTGAGATGGAGGTGGTCTACTTCCCGTTCGAGGGCCTCACCGTCGGCTTCAACGCCTCGTTCAACGAGTCCGAGATCACCGACCTGACCGCCCAGGAAGCCGCTATTTCCGGCGCCGTGAAGGGCTGGCGTCTTGCCTTCCCGCGCTTCCAGGGCTCGGCCTACTTCAACTACCGCTGGCAGATTGGCGACAGCGCGGAAGCCAACTTCTCGATGGTCTATTCGCGGGTGGGCTCCTACCCCGGCTCCTTCCCAAACACCCCCGGCCGGCCCACCGTGCCCAGCCCGGTGTTCGACTACACCGAGACCTGGGACAACGTGAACGCGACCTTCGCCGTGGCCTTCGACAAGTGGACCGCCGGCGTCTACGTCGAAAACCTCTTCGACGAGCACAACATCACCTACGTCCACCCCGAGGCCTTCGTCGCCAACAAGTATGCGACCCAGCGTCCGCGTACGATCGGCGTCCGGCTGAGCTACGACTTCTGATGGCCACGACTCCTCAGGCGGCGGGCGCTGTTGCGTCCGCCAAGCCGGGCGCGCGCGCCTGGTTCGTGCTCGGCGTCCTCTGCTTCGTCTATGTGCTGAACTTCCTGGACCGCCAGCTGCTGTCGATCCTGGCCAAGCCGATCCAGGACGACCTGGGGGTCACCGACGGCCAGATCGGCCTGATCACCGGGCTCTACTTCGCCCTGTTCTACTGTACGATCTCGATCCCGGTCGGCTGGCTGGCCGACCGGACCAACCGGGTGAAGCTGGTCGCCGTCGCCTGCGGCCTGTGGAGCGCGGCCACCATCGCCTGCGGGGTGGCCTCCAACTACCCGCAGCTGGTCGCCGCCCGCATGGCGGTGGGGGTCGGGGAGGCCGGCGGCGTGCCGCCCTCCTACGCCATTATCAGCGACTATTTCGGCCCCGGCACGCGCGGCACGGCGCTTGGCTTCTTCAACGTCGGGCCGGCCCTAGGGCAGATGCTGGGGGTTGCCTTCGGCGCCTCCATCGCCGCCGCCTATGACTGGCGCAGCGCCTTCATCGCCATCGGCGCTGTCGGGGTGGTCACCGCCGTCCTGGTCTTCTTCACCGTCAAGGAGCCCAAGCGCGGCGGCCTCGACGCGGCCCCGGTTGCTGCCGAGCCGCCGGAAGGGTTTTGGAAGACCTGCGCCATGTTCTTCTCGCGCCCGGTCCTGCGGCTGACCGCCCTGGCCGGCGGCGCGACCCAGTTCGTCACCTACGCCCTGCTCAACTTCGCCACCCTGTTCCTGATGCGGGAAAAGGGCATGACCTTGCAGCAGGTCGCCCTCTGGTACGCCCTCGTCATCGGCATTGCCGGCGGCGGCGGCATCTTCCTCGCGGGCCGTCTCGCCGACTGGCTCGTGCCGAAGACCAAGAGGGCCTACGCTTGGCTGCCGGCGGTTTCCCTGACGCTGGCAGTCCCTTTCTTCATCGGCTTCGTCTGGGCTCCGACCTGGCAGCTGTCGCTGCTGTTCCTGACCGTGCCGATGTTCCTCAACTACTTCTACCTCTCCCCCTCCGTGGCCCTGGTCCAGGAGGAGGTGAAGCCACATCAGCGGGTCCTCTCCGGCGCCCTGCTGCTGCTGGTGATGAACATGATCGGGCTGGGCTTCGGCCCCACCTACCTCGGCGCGATCAGCGACTGGTTCAAGGCGACCAACCCCGACAACAGCCTGCAGATGGCCCTCTACACCCTGGTCTTCTTCTACGGCCTGGCGGTGGTGCTCTACCTGTTCCTGGCGCGGGCGCTCGGTCGCGAGGAAGCGGCGACGAAAGCGGGAGTGGCCGCATGAGCAACCTGTCACTCCAACCCCAGAAAACATCCCCGTCATCCCGGAAAGCGCGCAGCGCTTATCCGGGACCCAGGGGTGACAGAGCGCCGTCCGATACGCTGGGTTCGACAGCGAGTTCACGCCCTCCTGGGTCCCGGATAGCCCGCTTCGCGGCCTTCCGGGATGACGGAAAAGAGGCAGGGCAGGGTGAGAAGGGTAACAGCCATTCCTTGCTCAACATCCTGCTCGCCTTCATCGCCGCGCTCTTCCTCACCGCCCCCGCCTTCGCGGCCGAGGCGCCGGTCGTCAAAGCCCCCGCCGGCACGGTCAAAGGCCAATCCCTCGACGGTGTCGACTCCTTCAAGAACCTGCCCTTCGCCGGCCCCCCGACAGGCCAGAACCGCTGGAAGCCCCCGACCGCAGCCCCCACCTGGTCCGGCGTCCGCGACGCGACCAAGTTCGGCCCCGCCTGCATCCAGCCCCCCTCGGTCGTCCGCAGCATCTATTCCGAAGACCTCGGCGCCTTCAGCGAGGACTGCCTGTCGCTGAACATCTGGCGCCCCGCCAATGCCGCCAAGGCTCCGGTCATGGTTTGGATCCACGGCGGCTCCCTGGTCGCCGGCGGCGCCCGCGGAGGCCTCTATGACGGCGCCGCCCTGGCCCGCCGGGGCGTCATTGTGGTCACCGTCAACTACCGCCTCGGCGTCCTCGGCTACCTCGCCCACCCCGACCTGTCGGCGGAATCGCCCGACGGCGTCTCCGGCAACTACGGCCTGCTCGATCAGGTCGCCGGCCTTGAGTGGGTGAAGCGCAACATCGCCGCCTTCGGGGGCGACCCGGACAACGTTACGGTCGCCGGCGAGTCCGCCGGCGCCCTCTCGGCGATGTACCTGATGGCCTCGCCCCGGGCGAAAGGCCTGTTCCACAAGGCCATCCTCCAGAGCGCCTACATGGTCACCACCCCGGAGCTGCGCGAGCGCCGCTTCGGCATGGACCCGGCCGAGACCAACGGCAAAACCCTGGAAGCCAAGCTCGGCGTCCGGGGGCTGGTGCGCCTGCGCGCCATGGAGCCGAACGCGCTGACCATCCAGGCGGCCATGGCCGGCTATGCCCCGTTCGGCACGATCGACGGCAAAGTGCTGCCCCGTCAGCTGGTCGACGCTTTCGACCGTGGCGAACAGGCGCCCGTGCCCGTCCTCGCCGGCTTCAACAGCGGCGAGATCCGCACCCTGCGCTTCCTGGCACCCCCACCGCCGGCCAGCGCGGAGATTTACGAGGCCGCCATCCGCCGGGCGTACGGCCCCCTGGCCGACGAGTTCCTGCGGCTCTACCCGTCCAGCGACATGGGCGAGAGCATCCTCGCCTACGTCCGCGACAGCATCTACGGCTGGACCGCCGAACGCCTGGTCGCCAAGCAGACGGCGCTGGGCCAGCCCGGCTACCTCTACCTCTTCGACCACGGCTACCCGGCCACGCAAACGGCCGGCATCCACGCCTTCCACGCCGTCGAAATCCCCTACGTCTTCGGCATCGGCGACCGCTTCCCCACCGCCTGGCCCAAACCCCCGGCTACGGCTGAGGAAACCGCCTTCGCCGAAACCGTCGCCGGCCACTGGGCCAGCTTCATCAAGGACGGCGCCCCCGGCGGCGGCTGGGCTCCCTACGGCCAGGGCCGCGGCTACATGGCCTACGAGGATACCGCCCGCCCCAAGACTCACCTGATGCCCGGCATGTACGAGCTCCACGAAGAGGTCATCGCCCGCCGTCGCGCTGTGGGAACCATCCCCTGGAACTGGAACCACGGCATCCTCTCGCCGCCGCTGCCGCTCAAGCCTTCGGAGACCCGATGATCGACGGGGCCATGCAGGCGTATGCGTTGACGCTCGACAGGATCCTGACCCACGGCGCCAAGTGGCACCCGAGCGCCGAGGTCGTCTCCGCGCGCGAGGACGGCCGGATCGACCGGATCGGCTATGCCGCGCTGGAGGACCGCAGTCGGCGGGTTTCCGGCCTGCTGCAAAGCCTCGGTACGAAGCCCGGCGACCGCGTCGCCACCCTGGCCTGGAACAGCCAGGCCCATGTGGAGGCCTGGTTCGGCGTCATGGGCATGGGCGCGGTCTGTCACACCCTCAACCCGCGCCTGACCGCCGAGCAGCTGGCCTGGATGGTCGACCGCTCGGGCGCACGCATCGTGATCGCCAGCGCCGACCTCGCCCCCCTGGCCCTTGAACTCGCCGAGCGGGCGCAATCGGTCGAACGCGTCCTGGTCATCGACGGCCGGCCGGGCAATGTCTCGGGTGAACGTCTCCAGGTCGACGCCCTCGAAGACCTCCTGACCGCCATCGACGACCGACCGGAATGGGGCGGCTTCGACGAGACCACCCCCTGCGGCCTCTGCTTCACCTCCGGCACCACCGGCAACCCAAAGGGCGTCACCTACACCCACCGCGCCAGCTTCCTGCACGCCCAGCGCCTACTGCAGGTCGACGCCATGGCGGTGTCCTGCGCCGACAGCGTCCTGGCCGTGGTGCCGATGTTCCACGCCAATGCCTGGGGTCTGCCGTTCGCCGCGCCGGCCGCCGGCGCCAAGTTGGTGCTGCCCGGCCGCCACACCGACGGCGCGCGCCTGGCCAAGCTCATCCGCGCGGAGAGCGTCACGGTCGCCGTCGGCGTGCCCACCGTCTGGCTGGGCCTGCTCGAACATCTGGAAGCCACCGGGGAGGATGTCCCCAGCCTGCAGCGCATCGTGGTCGGCGGCGCCCCCATGCCCACCGCCCTGATGGAGCGGCTGGAGACCCGCTTGGGCGTCAAGGTGCAGACCACCTGGGGCATGACCGAGCTGTCCCCCTCCGGAACCGTCACCCCGCTCAGCGATCCGGAGCGCCCCGCCTTCCAGTCCGGCCGCCCGACCCTGGGCATCGACCTTCTGATCACCGACCCGGAGGGCAACCCCCTCCCGCAACAGCGCGACACCGAAGGCAACCTGCGGGTCCGCGGCGCCGCGGTGGTGGAGCGCTATTTTGGTGAGACGGAATCGGCCCTGGACTCCAACGGCTGGTTCGACACCGGCGACCTCGCCCGCATCGACACGGCCGGCAACCTGGTCATCACCGGCCGCGCCAAGGATCTGATCAAGTCCGGCGGCGAGTGGATCAACCCGGTGGAGATCGAGGCCGTGGTCGGCGCCCTGCCAGAGGTTTCCCTGGCTGCGGTGATCGGCCGCGCCGACCCCAAATGGGGCGAGCGCCCCATCCTGCTGGTGGAGCTGCGCGACGCGGACGGGGTCACCGACGAGGCGCTTTTGGCATCTCTCAAGGGCCGGGTGGCCAGCTGGTGGATTCCCGACGATGTTGTGCGTCTGGACAGCATGCCGCTCGCGGCGACGGGCAAGATCGACAAGATCCGGCTGCGCGGCCAATACGGTGGGGCATCGACTTGACGCCCGACCTGTCAGTCCCGAAAGAGTACCGTGTGCCCCAAGCCCAGACATCCCGGCGCCGCTCCACGAAGGCCGAACAGCGCGCCGAGTCCATGGAGCAGATCCTCGACGCCGCCGAACTGCTGTTCTCCAAGCACGGCCTCTACGGCGTCACCCTGAAGGATGTTGCCAAGGCGGTTGGGGTGCACCACACCCTCCTGAACTACTATTTCGAGGATAAGCAGAAGCTGTTCGACGCGGTGTTCGCCCGCCGCGCCGGGGTGACCATCGACCGCCGCATGCAGGCCCTGGCCGACTATGAGGCCATGGCCGGCGACAACCCCACCGTCGAGGGCGCTCTTCACGCCTTCCTCGACACCGACCTCGACCTCTACATCGAGGGCGGCGAGGGCTGGCGCAACTACGGCGCCCTGGGCGCCCAGGTCTCCAACACCCCCGAGGGCTCGGTGCTGATGGACCAGCACTTCGACCCTGTCGTCCTGCGCCTGATCGACATCCTGGAGCGGGCCCTGCCGTCCTGCTCCCGCGAGGACCTGTTCTGGGGCTATCACTTCGTCACCGGCGCCCTGATGCTGACCCTGGCCCGCACGGGGCGCATCGACCGCCTCTCCGGCGGCCTCTGCAAATCCGAAGACTTCGAAGCCATCAAGAAGCGCATCGCCACCTTTATGGCCGCCGGCTTCCACGCCATCTGCCGCGGCGAGACGCCGGCGCTTGGGCCGCTGTAGGGGCACCTCAGCGCTCCACGAACCCGTCGGTCAGCAGCCGCCCGTCCGCCGCCTCCAGCTGGAACGGCAGCCGGCCCTCCACAGGCGGCCCGGTCCACAGCTCGATCGGCTCGCCCGCCCAAGCCGGCGAGCGGAACCGGGCCGACAGCCGCTTGAGCTGGCAGCCCCCCGGGGTCAGCGCCAGCCCGGCCAGCGCCCACAGGGCAGTGCCGTGGATGAGAATGTCTGGCAGGCCGGCGGTCAGGGCGACCTGGCGTTCGGTGTGGATGGGGTTCCAGATCTCGGCGCACTCCGAATACTGGTGCGGAAAGCCACGGGAGGTGCGGATCGGAACGGCCATTTCGGGGCGCTGAATGGGAGGGCGGGGGGCCGGCTCTTCCGGCGGCGGGCGATCCTCGCCGCTCACGGCCACCTCGCGCAGGATGCTGGTCGACAGGCTGACCGCCAGCAGGCGGCCGTCGGCCCCGCGCGTCTCATAGCGGGTGGTCGCCACCGCCCCGGCCCGGCTGGCCCTCACCCCGATCAGCTCGCCGCTGACCGACAGGGTCTCGCCCGCCGGGATGGGCCCCAGGAACCGGGTGTCCTGCGCCGCATGCACGCCGCGCCGCTGTTCGTCGGGCGTCAGCGTCTGTTCCGGATGGTCCCGCGCCATCAGCGCCAGCACCCACTCGGGCGAGACCACCTGCATCGGCAGGGCGGTCAGCGGCCCGGCCGCGTCGTCCAGCCCCGCCGCGTCGTCCGGCGCCAGCACCGCCCGAAAGGCCAGCGCCCGGCGCGGCGTCACCGCCCAGTCGATGGGCCCCCAGCGGGCGCCGACGAGAGCGGGGTTGAACGGCATGGCCTAGCCGCTCGCCTTGAGGATATGGTCCCATTCCTCGGCCGTGACCGGCTGCACCGACAGGCGGAAGGAGGTGACCAGGGACATCTTGGCCACCGCCGGATCGACCTTGGCCCGAGCCAGGGTGAAGGGCGTCTTCAGCGGCTCCACCGCCTTGATGTCGACGCAGTAGAACTTGCCCGTAGCGTCGGTCGGATCGACATATGCCTCCTTGACCACCTCGGCCACGCCAACGATCTCCTTGCCGGCGTTGGAGTGGTAGAAGAAGCACCGATCGCCCAGCTTCATGGCCATCATGTTCAGCTTGGCGGTGTGGTTACGCACCCCGGTCCAGGGTTCGCCCTTGTCGCCGGTGGCGACCAGGTCGTCCCAGGAATAGACGTCCGGCTCGGACTTCAGCAGCCAGTAGTTCATCGGGCGCTCCGTAATCGAGCGGCGACTCTAGCCGATTCCTCGAGCTCCTCCGCCACCCACCCCATCACAGCGGTCATCCACTCCACCGTCATCCTTGGGCTTGTCCCGAGGACCCATTCGTCCGCCCACACGAACCTCAGGAGTGGGGTCGCGGCCGCGACCCCAGGGCACGCGCTCACGGCGGCGTCACCATGGGTCCTCGGGACAAGCCCGAGGATGACGGGAAGAGGGGCGTTAAGCCGGCACCGGCGGCTCTGCGTACGACGCCCCCTTGGTGATCGCCTCGTCGGGGACCTTCAGCATCCCCAGGTACTGCGCCTTGGGATAGGCCATGTGCGGCTTTTCCGGATCGTACTCCGGCTGCGGCACCGGAGACGGTCCCTCATACGGCGCGGGCGCCTTGAATCGCGCAGCTTCCTCGTCGCTGATCCCGGCCTTGGCCAGCACCGCCGGGTCGATCCAGCGGCCGGGGTCAATCGGCTCGTGGCTGGTCGCCACCTCCAGGGTCATCTGGTCCGGTCCGGCGAAATAGATCGAGCGGCACATGCCATGATCGATCGGCCCGATGACGTTGACCCCGTGGCTGCGGATGCGGTCGCGCATGGCGACCAGCTGCTCGTCGCTGTCCACCCGGAAGGCCAGGTGCTGCAGGGTCCCCGGCGCGCTGGGCAGCGCCCCGTTTCCGGCGTGGGTCTTGCCGAGCTCGATGGGGATGTCGCCGACGTTAGGCAGTTGCACGATCGAGAAATAGCCGTGGTCGTTCATCCGCAGGAAGGCGTGAAGGCCGCCCGGCACCCCGTGCATGTCGAACAGCGCGACCAGCGGGCAGCCCATCACCTCGCTGAAGAAGGCGATGTGTTTCTTGATGTCCCCGGCCATGAAGGCCAGGTGGTGGATGCCGGTCGGCTGGGTCATGAGTTTCCGCCCTCGTCTTGTTGCAGACATTGGGCCCCCGTCGCGCAAAGCCCGCAAGCCCCCAAGCGCTTGCCTGCCGCGACGTCTACCTGCCAAATCCGCGTAATCGGGCCAAAAAGAGCCCTCCGGAGGCGACCTTGGACATCCACCGCGAGCCCTACGGCTTTTCCTACAAGGAATCCTCGCGCCTCAAGGAGGTGTACGGCGGGGCCGCCGGCCGGGTGTTCATTGAATGCATGCGCATCCGCCCGGAAACGACGTCCAAGACGGTGATCCTGTTCAGCCACCCGATCGGCGGAGGCAGCTTCCTGCCGCTCGTCCTCGCCCTGGCCCGCGCCGGCAAGCATGTCATCTACTGCAACCCGCGCTACCGGGGGAACGACACCGCCTGCATCCTGGAAAAATGCGTGCTCGATGTCGGCGCCTGCATCAAGGATCTGAAGAAGCGGTTCGGCTATGAAAAGGTGGTGCTGGGCGGCTGGTCCGGCGGCGGCTCGCTGTCGATGTTCTACCAGGACCAGGCGACCACCCCGACCATCACCCACACCCCGGCCGGCGATGAGGTGGACTTGGTCGGCGCCGGCCTGATCCCCGCCGACGGGGTGATGCTACTGGCCGCCCACATCGGCCGGTCGGTGACCATGACGGAGTGGATCGACCCCTCGATCCTCGACGAGACCCGCCCCTTCGACCGGGACCCCTCGCTCAACATCTACGACCCCGCCTGCCCGGAGCAGCCGCCCTATTCGGATGACTTCGTCGCCCGCTTCCGTGAAGCCCAGATCGCCCGCAACCGCCGCATCACCGCCTGGGCCAAGGACCAACTCGCTGATCTGAAAGCCGCCGGCGACCCGGACGCCGAGCGCTGTTTCATCGTCCAGGGCACCATGGCCGACGTCCGCTGGACCGACCCGACCCAGGACCCCTCCGACCGCGCGCCCCACACCTGCTATATGGGCGATCCGCGCATCGCCAACGATGGCCCCATCGGCCTTGGACGGTTCACCACCCTGCGCTCCTGGCTGTCGCAATGGAGCTATGACGAGAGCCGCGCCAACGGCCTGATCAACGGCCCGCGCATCACCGTCCCCGGCCTGGTGATCAACAACACCGCGGATCTCGCCTGCACCCCCAGCCATGCACGGCGCCTGTTCGAGGCCTATGGCGGCGCCGACAAGAGCTACGTCGATATCGAGGGCGCCGACCACTACTACATCGAGAAACCCGAGCTGCTGCCCCAGGCAACCAAGGCGGTCACCGGCTGGATGGACGAGCGGGGCTTTGCCTAGGCGGGGTCTAGAACAGCGCCGTCCAGCCCGTCCCGTCGATCGCCGCGTCCACCCGCGCCTTCGCACCGGCGGGCAGGGCGGCGTACTCCTCGCGCAGCCAGCCCAGGCATTTGGCCTGGTAGGGGAAGGCGTTCTGGGTCCAGGCCCGCCCGTCGATCTCCGCCTCCACCGTGGTCGCGCCGGCCATCACCGCCTTGGCGTTGGCGATCAGCAGCGGCGGATAGACCCGGCCCATCTCGGCCAGCAGCCCCTTCAGGGTGTCCGGAACCTCGCCCTCGAACAGCGGCCCCGGCTCCACCCCAGACAGGTCCTCCACCATGCCGACCCAGCCCATCACCCGGTGTGCCCGGCCTTGGGCGATGCCGGTCGGGGTCGGGTCGACCCCGGCCAGCTGGGTCAGCTGACCGAACAGGCCGAAGTCGCCCGCTCCCGGCGCCCCGCCCAGCATGAAGGGGTGGGCCGACAGGTGCGCCTCCAGGGCGTCCAGCAGCCGCACATAGCTGTCCTCGATCACCGGCCCGGTCGTCGCATTGGACCCGACATAGGCTAGCCGCCCGATCTGCCGGTCGCTGAACATCTTGCCCATCTGGGCAAGGGTCGGCTCATCGAGCGGGGAGGGGCCCCAGCTGGGCAGCAGCCGGCCGGCGAAGGCGGCGTCCGCCGCATGGGCCCAGCGGTAGTGGAACATGCATTTGGTCAGCCACTCGTCGGCATAGTCCTCGATCAGGCTGTCGAGGAAGGCCATGGCCGGGTCGGCCGGACGGACGGGTCGTCCCGGAAAGTCCTTGTCAAACCGGCGGATCAGCGGCGTGGAATCGGTGACTGCTTCGATCCCGCCGGCGTCGGCCAGGTAGAAGGTGGGCAGCAGAGGCACCTTGGGAACCGGATAGCCCGCCGGCTCCCGGCCGCGGAAATAGAGTTTGTAGGGGATGCGCCGGTAGCGCAGCACCGCCAGCATCTTGCGGGTGTAGGGCGAGCCTGGCGCACCGGACAGTTCGAGGGGCGTTTCCAAAGTCATGACATTTACCGTGCCAATTGTTCCCGGCACAGTGCCGCAGGATCAGCCGTCGCGCAACGCCTGCACCGTCCCCCGCATCCAGGCCGCCAGGTTCTCCTTCTTCTCCAGCGGCGTGCGGCCATGGCGCACCATCACCAGATCGAGGTCCGGGACCAGCAGGGTGAACTGCCCATCATAGCCATTGGCCGAGAAGGACCCCGGCCCGCCCAGCCCCAGCCACCAGTGGGCGCCATAGCCCTGTTCCTCGGTGGCCGGCACGGGGGTGGGCGTGCGCGCATAGTCGACCCAGGCCGCCGGCAGCAGCTGGCGATCCTCCCACACCCCGCCCCGCAGGTAGAGCAGCCCGAAGCGAGCGAAATCCCGCGCCGTGCAGAAGCAGAAGGAGGAGCCGATGAAGGTTCCCGCCGCGTCGAACTTGGGGACCGGGCTGGTCATGCCCAGCGGCGCGAACAGCACCTTGCGCATATGGGCCTCGAACGCCTCGCCGCTCAGGCCCAGCGCGTCCTGCAGCAGGCGGGCGACGATGTTGGTCGTGCCGCTGGCGTAGGACCACACGGTGTCCGGCGCATGGGCCAGCGGCTGGGCCATGGCATAGGCGGCGACATCCTCCTGGCCCGAGCCGAACAGCATCTCGATGACGTCGGATACACTGCCCGGCACATAGTCCTCGACGAACTTCAGCCCGCTCGACATCCGCAGCAGCTGGTCGAGGGTGATCGCCGCCCGCCCATCGCCCTGCCAGGCCGGTATGCCGGTCGGCGCATGGATATCCAGCCGCCCCTCGGCTGCCGCCAGCCCGACCAGCGCTTGGGTGATGCTCTTGGCCTTGGACCAGGAGGGGAAGGTGTTCTCCGCACCCAACCCCGATCCATAGCGCTCGTAGCGGATGCGTCCGCCTTGGACGATCAGCACCGCGTCCGTCACGGCGATGCTCTCGTCGGCAAAGGCGGCGTCGAGATGCTGGACCAGGGCCGGACTCAGCGGCTCGCCGACCGGCCAGTCGGCGGTGGGCCAGGGGGTATCGG
>NZ_JAAALA010000025.1 GCF_009905535.1 Caulobacter sp. SLTY
GTGGGGGTCGGCTGGGACTGAGGCGCGGGTACGGGGGCAGGGGCCTTCTTGGGCTTGTGACCGAAGATCTTGCCGAGAATATTGCCGAAGATGCCCATTGACGTGTCCTTTACACACTGATGGCCGTTGCGGCCGTCCGGTGCGTAGCGCGTGAGGGTCCGGATTGTTTCGCCGATCAGGCGAAGCGTTCGAAATACCGCTCGATGATCCGCTCATAGACCCGCTGGAGGCCGACGATCTCCTCGACAGGGGCCCGCTCGTCGACCGCATGCATGGTGGTCCCGACCAGGCCGAACTCCACGACCGGACAGATCGAGCGGATGAACCGCGCGTCACTGGTGCCGCCGGTGGTGGAGAGGTCCGGCTCGCGGCCGGTGGTCTCGCGCACGGCCTCGGCGATCACCTCGGTGAAGGGCCCCTGTTCGGTCAGGAAGGCCTCGCCGCTGATCATGCTGCGGACGCTGACCGTCCCCGAGAACTCCTCATTGGCCCGCCGGCATTCCTCCTCGAACCAGGCGGCCAGGTCGGCGCCCTGGTGGCCGGGGTTGAAGCGGATGTTGACCCGCGCCGTGGCCCTGGCCGGGATGACGTTGGTTCCCGCATTGGCCACGTCGATGGTGGTGACCTCCAGGTTGGAGGGCTGGAACTCCGGATAGCCCTCGTCCAGCACCCGGTCCTGCAGCCGGCCCAACAGCCGCACCAGCACCGGGATCGGGTTGGCCGCCCGCTGCGGATAGGCCACGTGGCCCTGCTTTCCCTCGACGGTGAACCAGGCGTTGATGCTGCCCCTGCGGCCGATCTTGACCATATCGCCCAGCGCCTGGGCCGAGGTCGGCTCTCCGACCACGCAATGGTCGATGGCCTCGCCCTCGGCCAGCAGGGCCTCGACCACCTTCCGGGTGCCGTCCAGAGCCAGGCCTTCCTCGTCGCCGGTGATCAGGAAGCTCAGGCTGCCCTTCGGTTCGCCCCGCGCCAACACGGCGGCCACGGCGGCGGTGAAGGCGGCGATTGCGCTCTTCATGTCCACCGCCCCCCGGCCCAGCAGCACCCCGTCACGGATGTCCCCGGCGAACGGATCCTGGCTCCAGGCCGCCTCGTCGCCGACCGGGACGACATCGGTGTGGCCGGCGAAACAGAGGTTGGGCCGCGCCGTGCCGCGCCGGGCATAGAGGTTCTCGATCTCGCCGAACTTCATGCGGCGGCAGCCGAAACCCAGCGCCTCCAGCTCGCGTTGGATCAGGTCCATGGCGCCCGCGTCGGCCGGCGTCACCGACGGGCGGCGGATCAGGGCCTGGGTCAGGGCGACGGCGTCTAGGGTGGCGGCGGTCATGGCCAACGCTTTAGGCTGGCGCGATTGGCGAAGCAAACGAGGGAACCCGGCCATGCCGAAGATCGAGCTGTCTCAGGCGCCGTTCCGCCAGGGGACCGACTATCCGCCGCCACATGACGGCCCGGTCCGCGACCGGCGTCGCTGGCGCCTGGGCGATGCCGCCGGGCTCACCGGCTTTGGGGTGAACCGGCTGGAGCTGGATCCCGGCGTCTGGTCCAGCCAGCGCCACCACCACAGCCTGGAGGATGAGTTCATCATCGTGCTGGAGGGCGAGGTGGTGCTGGTTGAGGACGGGGGCGAAACGGTGCTGAAGGCGGGCGACTGCGCCGGCTTCAAGGCCGGATCGGGGGACGGACACCAACTGGTCAACCGCTCGGACCGGATGGCCGTGGTCCTGGAGGTCGGCAGCCGCGAGCCGCTGGACGTGACCGTCTATTCCGACATCGACATGGTCTGCCCGGCCGGCGGCCCCGGGTACACCCATCGGGACGGCCGGCCGTATCCATCGAACAACTAGTCGGGGCAGCCCGACTTGAACACCAGCACCCGTTGGTTGGGGTTGCTCGTGCTGCGGCTGATCTGGAGGAGGTAGCCGGTGGCGCCCTCGACCTGCACCCGGCACCATAGCTGGTCGCCCTGCTGGCGGCATTCCTGCACGGCTGCACAGGTCCCCTTGTTCAGCACGGTCACCACCGAGGCGTCCTTGTTGGCGGCGCTGCGCAGATTGGCCCGGGTGATCACCCGCACCTGCGGCGGGGACATCTCGGCAACCGTGGCGCAGCGGTCGGAGTCGCCGTGGCGCACGCACTGACCACCGCCGTCGTCCCAGCCCCCGCCGCGCGGGCTGTCATCCCAACCGCCACCGCTGTTGCCGCCACCGCCGCCACGCGACGGCACGGTGGGTGGGGCGCCCTTGCGGGTCAGGGTCACCTCGCGGCCCTTGGCGTCGGTCCCGACCAGCCGGTCGCCGCGCATCCGCAGGCGGGCCTTCACCGTGCTCATCCCCTGGACCAGCACCACCTCGCCGCCCTCGATGCGGTAGCGGTCGACGCCGAACAGATCGCCCGAGCAGGCGAAGCTGCTGGCCTTGTAGGCGCCGAACCAGTCCTGGGTGGTCAGGCCCACGTCGCAGGTCTGGACATTGCCGCTGGATCCGACGTGCTGGGCCCGCCAGTCGCCGGTCACCTCCGCCCGTTGGGCCGAGGCGGCCACCGCCGAGAGGGCCAGGGCGGCCAGGCCGCCGATGATGATCTTGATCCGCATGAAAACGCTCCCCAAAACTCGATATGGGTCAAGGAATCCACGCAACGCCTTACGGCGCAAGGGTTTGGATCAGTCCCGCAGCAGATCGTTGATGCTGGTCTTGCTGCGGGTCTGGGCGTCCACCGTCTTGACGATCACCGCGCAGTACAGGCTCGGGCCGGTCCCGTGCGGGTCGGGCAGGGAGCCCGGCACCACCACGCTGTAGGGCGGGACATAGCCGCGGTGGACCTCGCCGGTCTTGCGGTCGACGATCTTGGTCGAGGCGGAGATGAAGACGCCCATCGACAGCACGCTGCCCTGGCCGATCACCACCCCCTCGACCACCTCGGAGCGGGCGCCGATGAAGCAGTCGTCCTCGATGATGGTCGGGTTGGCCTGCAGGGGCTCCAGGACCCCGCCGATGCCGACGCCCCCCGACAGGTGCACCCGCTTGCCGATCTGGGCGCAGGACCCGACGGTGACCCAGGTGTCGACCATGGTGCTTTCATCGACAAAGGCGCCGATGTTCACGAAGCTGGGCATCAGGATGACGTTCTTGGCCACATGCGCGCCCTTGCGCACGATGGCGCCCGGCACGGCGCGGAAGCCGGCGGCGTCGAACTGGTGGTCGTCCCAGCCGTGGAACTTGTTGGGCACCTTGTCCCACCAGGGGCCCATGCCCTCGCCGACGGCGGCGGCGCGCATGACCCGGTTGGGGTTCAGGCGGAAGGACAGCAGCACCGCCTTCTTCAGCCATTGGTGGGTGACCCAATCGTCCCCGACCTTCTCGGCCACCCGCGCCTTGCCGCTGTCCAGCCAGAGGAGGGCTTCCTCCACGGCGGTGCGCATCGGCCCGGTGGTGTCGGGGCCTAGGGCGTCGCGGGCCTCCCAGGCGGCTTCGATCTCCAGGGCCAGGTCGGCGGCGGTGACGGTGGTCATGCGGCGGTCTCCTTGACCCTCGCCGAGCTGAGGAAGCCGGCCAGGTCGTCGGTGCGGTGGTGGACGAAGGGGGCGGTGTTGGCCGGGGCGTTCAGCCCGACCAGGATGGTGGTCATGCCGAGGTCGGCGGCGGGGGCCAGGTTCTTCTCGCTGTCCTCGAAGAAGGCGGCGCCGCGCGGATCGACGCGAAGGGCGGCGCTCATCTTTTCGAAGGTCGAGCGGGCGGGCTTGGGCAGGTAGTCGGCCGAGGCGATGTGAAAGACGTCCTCCATCAGCTCGGCGATGCCGAGCTTTTCGAGGACGCGCTCGGCATGCGGGCCGGACCCGTTGGTGAAGATCAGCCGCCGGCCCGGCAGGCGCTCCAGCGCGGCGATCAGCCGGGCGTCCGGCTCCAGCAGGTCGAGGCTGACGTCGTGGACCTCGTCGAGGAATTCCTCGGGCGCCACGTCATGGTGCGTCATCAGTCCGGCCAGGGTGGTGCCCAGCTCGGTCCAGTACTTCTTCTGAAGGGCGCGCGCCTCGTCGCGCGGAAGGCCTGTGCGGCGCTCGACAAAGTCGGTCATCCGCACCTCGATCAGCTTCATGAAGCCGGTCTCGGCCGGGTAGAGGGTGTTGTCGAGGTCGAACAGCCAGGTGTCGATATGGCGGAGATCGGCGCCGCTCACTTGGTCACCATGGTCCCGGCGCCGTGCTCGGTGAACAGCTCGACCAGCATGGCGTGGGGGCGGCGGCCGTCGAGAATCACCGCCGCCTCGACCCCGGCGTCGACCGCGGCAATGGCGGTCTCCAGCTTGGGGATCATGCCGCCGGTGGCGGTGCCGTCCTCGATGGCGGCGAAGGCCTGGGCGACCGTCAGCTTGCGGATCAGCTCGCCGTTCTTGTCGAGCACGCCCTTCACATCGGTCAGCAGCAGCATCCGCTTGGCGCCCAGCGCCCCGGCGATCGCCCCGGCCACGGTGTCGGCGTTGATGTTGTAGGTCTGGCCGTCCTTGGCCACCCCGATCGGGGCCACCACCGGGATGTAGTCCTGCTCGGCGTGGATCAGGGCATTGAGCAGCTGGGGATCGACCTTCTGCGGCTCGCCGACGAAGCCTAGGTCCACCACCTGCTCCAGCTGGCTGCCCGGATCCTTCCTGGTGCGCCGGGCCTTGGTGACGGTGATCAGCCGGGCGTCCTTGCCCGACAGGCCCACGCCGCGCACGTCGGCCTCGGCGCCGGCCTGGGTGATCCAGCTGGCGATCTCCTTGTTGATAGCGCCTGACAGCACCATCTCGGCGACCTCCATGGTCGGGGCGTCGGTGACCCGCAGGCCGTCGATGAAGGTCGACTTGACCCCCGCCCGGTCGAGCATGGCGCTGATCTGCGGCCCGCCGCCGTGGACGACCACCGGCAGCACACCCAGCAGCTTGAGCAGCACCGCATCGGCTGCGAACAGCTTGGCGACCTGCTCCTCGCCCATCGCGTGGCCGCCGTACTTGATGACGACCTTCTCGCGGTCATAGCGCTGGATGTAGGGCAGCGCCTCGGCCAGGGTCTTGGCGGTCGCCCAACCGGCTTCTTCGACGCTGTCGCTCAAGGCCATCAGGCTCCCGTTGCTAGTCGCGGGGTGCGATAGCGGACGGGGGCGGGGATGTCACCCTTACTGCTCGCCCGAGCCCGGATCGGTCTGCGTCTTCGGCGAATCGGAGCTGCCCTCCGAGCCCACCGGTTCTGTCGCCGGGCGGGGCGGTTGGCCGTCGCCGGCGGGGCGCTGGTTCTCGTTCTCGACTTCTCGGTTATCCGGGCGCGGGGCGGTCATCGTCTGCATCTCCTGAAGGTGTTGCAGCAAACGCACTGGCGGGCGTGTCGCTCCCTTCCTACCTGCGTTGGGTCGGATGCTTGCCGAGGACCGGCCGGCCTGCTAAACGGCCCGGCTCCGATAAGGGGTCGCGCCGGGGCCTGGTCTTCTGTGCGAGCCGTCTGTCGAACGAGTGTAGCTCAGCTGGTAGAGCGTCGGTCTCCAAAACCGAAAGTCGCAGGTTCGAGTCCTGCCACTCGTGCCATTCTTCACATGGCGGTCCAAGGCTCGGGCCGCCGCAACATGAAATAGAGTTCCAAGACCCGTCCATGGCCAAGAAACCTGGCAACCTCGCCGCGATGAAGTCCCGCGCCGCCAAGAGCGCTGCGGCGGTCGCCGCGCCCGCCGGTCACGCGCCGGCCGAGCCGAAGAAGCCCCGTACCTCGATTCCGGAATTCTTCCGTCAGGTTCGCGCCGAGGCCCGCAAGATCACCTGGACCAGCTGGAAAGAGACCTGGATCACCTCGATCATGGTCTTCATCATGGTGATCATGGCGTCGCTGTTCTTCCTGCTGGTCGACTGGATCCTGTCGAACGGCGTGAAGATGGTCCTCGAATTCGTCTCCGGAATGTAAGCCCAGATGACCGACACCGCCGCCGAGCGCCCCGCCAACCCGCGCCACAAGTGGTACATCGTCCACGCCTACTCCAACTTCGAGAAGAAGGTGAAGGAGTCGATCCTCGATCAGGCCAAGGCCCAGGGTCTGGACGAGTACTTCAGCGACATCCTGGTGCCGACCGAGGACGTGGTGGAAATCCGCCGCGGCCGGAAGGTCAACGCCGAGCGCAAGTTCTTCCCTGGCTACGTCCTGGTGAAGATGGAAATGACCGATGAGGCCTACCACCTCATCAAGAACACCCCGAAGGTCACCGGCTTCCTGGGCAGCGGCTCCAAGCCGATGCCGGTGTCGGAAAAGGAAGTCGAGCGGATCATCGGCGTGGCCGCCGAGGGCGCCGAGCGTCCCAAGCCCACCATCTCCTTCGAGATCGGCGAGCAGGTCCGCGTCACCGACGGCCCCTTCGCCAGCTTCAACGGCGCCGTCGAACAGGTCGACGAGGAACGCGCCCGCCTGCACGTGGCGGTCTCGATCTTCGGCCGCGCTACTCCGGTCGAGCTGGAATACAGCCAGGTGGAGAAGGTGGTCTAAGGGCCGCTTCACATCGCGTGAAATCAGGGGCGGCTCCGGTTCTCCGGGGCCGCCCTTTTCATGTCGAAGTGGGAGGGGGTGTCAGACCCCCTAAGCCGCCGCCTTCAGCCGCTCCAGCACCAGCGGGTGCAGGTCGAGGTTGGCCGCCAGGATGGTCCCGCCGTCCAGGGCGTTTTCCCCGCCCTCCAGGTCGGTGACCTTGCCGCCGGCCTCGGTGACCAGCAGCATCCCCGCCGCCACGTCCCAGCTGTTCAGCCCCCGCTCCCAGAAGCCGTCAAAGCGGCCGGCGGCGACCCAGGCCAGGTCCAGCGCCGCGGCGCCGTAGCGGCGCACGCCCGCCACCCTCTGGGTGATCTGGTGCAGTTCCTTGAGGAACTGGGCATGGCCGGGCTTGCCCAGGAACGGGATGCCGGTAGCCAGCAGGGCGTCGTCCAGCCGGTTGCGAGCCGCGACGCGCAGCCGCCGCTCCGAGCCCAGCCAGGCGCCCTTGCCCTTCTCGGCCCAGAACAGGTCGGCGGTGATCGGGTTGTAGGTCACGGCCGCGACCACCTCGCCCTCGCGCTGCAGGGCGATGTTGATGGCGAAGTGGGGGATGGCGTGGATGAAGTTGGTGGTGCCGTCCAGCGGGTCGACGATCCAGGTGTGGGTCTTGTCGGTGCCCTCGATCAGGCCCCGCTCCTCGCCGATGAAGCTGTAGCCGGGGCGCGCCTTGGTCAGGGCTTCGAACAGGAATTGCTCGGCCTTCAGGTCGGCGGCGGTCACGAAGTCGCTGGCCGAGCCCTTGCGGGACACCTGCAGCTCGGAGACCTCGCCGAAGTCGCGGGCCATGCCCTTGCCGGCCTTGCGGGCGGCTTCGGTCATGACGTTGATCAGGGGAGAGGTGGCGGGCATGTCGGGGTCTCGAAAACTGGGGTCTCGAAAAAAGGTCGCGGAACCTAGCGATGGGGGGAGTCTATAGCAAGGTTGGGTGGATAATCCCTGACCACCGTAAACCCTCTCCCTCCCACCGCTTCGCGGCGGGCCCCTCCCTCTCCCTCGCGGGAGAGGGCCTGATCGGGTCGGCCTCCTCGATTGGAGAGACGGTGGCGCTCATAACCCTCTCCCGCGAGGGAGAGGGAGGGACCCGCGCCGCAGGCGTGGGAGGGAGAGGGTTTACGGTGGCCGGTGATTAACCCGAGATCGCCGCGTTGATCGCCTTCACCGCAGCGGTAGGGCCATCGGGATGTCCCCAGACCCCGCCGCTGACCGCCACGAAGTCCGCCCCCGCCGCCGCCAGCGGCCCAGCGTTCTCCGCCGTGATCCCCCCGATGGCGACACAGGGGATCTCCATGGTCTCCTGCCAGATGGTCAGGATCTCCGGCTCGGGCCGATACAGCGTCTCCTTGGTCGCGGTGGGGTAGAAGGCGCCGAAGGCGACGTAGTCGGCGCCGCCCTCGGCCGCCTCCATGGCCAGATGCCGGCTGTCGTGGCAGGTGACGCCGATCATCGCGGTCTTGCCCATGATCTTGCGGGCCTGGTCCAGGGCCATGTCCGACTGGCCGATGTGGACTCCGTCGCAGCCGAGCTTCGCCGCCAGCTTCGGGTCGTCGTTGAGGATCAGGGCCACCTCCCGCGACAGGCAGAGCGGGGCGATCACATCATGGGCGGCGGCGATCACCGCCTCCGGCTGATCCTTGAGGCGCAGCTGCAGGGCGGCCACGTCGCCGGCGTCCAGCGCCTCGGCCAGGGTGCGGCCGAAGGCGGCCAGGTCGTCGAGGACGGGCGGGGTGATCAGATAGAGTCGGCAGTCGGTCATGGCGGCGGTTTAGCGCATGGCTTGGCCTTTGACTGCCCCAACGTGATCCGGTTCACGTTCGCGGAAAGCAAAGAATTCCGGGAGGCCACAGGTGAATTTCGACTTCTCCGACGAGCAGAAGCAATTGCGCGAGGAGGCCAGGCGCTTCCTGGCCGACCGCTGCCCCAGCACCGCCGTGCGGGCCGTGCTGGAAGGGCCTGAGCCCTATGACAAGGCCCTGTGGAAGGGCCTGGCCGAGATGGGCTTTTTGGGCGCCGCCATTCCGGAGGAATACGGTGGCGTCGGCCTGGGCCATCTGGAGCTCTGCGTCATCGCCGAGGAACTGGGCCGGGTGGTCGCGCCCGTGCCGATGGCCAGCTCCATCTATCTGGCGGCCGAATTCCTGATGGCGGCGGGGTCGGACGCGCAGAAGGCGAAATGGCTGCCCAAGCTGGCGTCGGGTGAGGCCATCGGAACCTTCGCCCTGCCCGAGGGCGTCGGCAAGGTGACCGAGGCCGGCATCAATGCGAGCGTCAGCGGCGGCAAGCTCTCCGGAACCAAGGTCCCCGTGGCCGACGGCGATGTCGCCGACCTGGCGGTGGTCGTGGCCCGCAGTGGCGGCCGGGTGGGCCTGTTCCTGGTCGATCTGACCGGGCCGGGCGTCCGCCGCGAGGTGGTCGACAGCATCGACCCCAGCCGCAGCCAGGCCAGAATCGTCTTCGACGGCGCCCCGGCCGAGCCCCTGGGCTCCCCAGGCGAAGGCTGGCGGATCGCCGCCGACGTCATGGACCGGGCCGCCGTGCTGGTCGCCTTCGAACAGGTCGGCGGGGCCGACCGGGCGCTGGAGATGGGCCGAGACTATGCCCTCGACCGCATGGCCTTCGGCCGGCAGATCGGCAGCTTCCAGGCGGTGAAGCACATGCTGGCCGACATGTATGTGGCCGCCACCCTGGCCCGGTCCAACGCCTACTATGGCGCCTGGGCCCTCTCGACCGGCTCTCCGGAGCTGCCCGTCGCGGCGGCCACGGCGCGGGTGTCGGCGACCGACGCCTTCCAGCACTGCGCCAAGAACAACATCCAAGTGCATGGCGGCATGGGCTTCACCTGGGCCTTCGACTGCCACCTCTACTACCGCCGCTCGAACGCATTGGCCTTGTCGCTCGGGTCGAAGTCGACCTGGGAGGACCTGCTGATCGATCGCCTGCGCAATCGTAACGAATCCCCGGCCGCGGCCTGATTGGGAGAGACAGACATGAACTTCGACGACACCCCCCAGGAAGCCGAATTCCGCGCCGTCGCCCGCGCCTGGATCGAGGCCAACGCCCCCAAGGAGCTGGAGGCGGACCTGAAGAAGAGCGGCTTTGCCGGCGTCAACGTGGGCAACCGCGATCCGCTGCAGTTGTCCAAGGCCTGGCAGAAGAAAAAGGCCGAGGCCGGCTGGGCCTGCCTGCACTGGCCCCAGGAGTACGGTGGTCGCGGCGCTTCGCCCATCGAGCGGGTGATCTGGGGCCAGGAGGAGGGGGTGTTCGGCGCCCTTTCCGGCACCTTCATCATCGGCCACGGCATGTGCGGCCCCACCCTGATGGCCTGGGCCAGCGAGGAGCACAAGCGCCAGCTGCTGCCGACCATGGCCAGCGGCGAGCACATCTGGTGCCAGCTGTTCAGCGAGCCGGCCGGCGGGTCGGATCTGGCCGGCCTGCGCACCCGCGCCGAGCAGGCGAGCGACGGTTCCGGCGACTGGATCATCAACGGCCAGAAGATCTGGACCAGCGGGGCCCAGCACAGCGACTACGGCATCCTGATCACCCGCACCGACCCCAACGTGCCCAAGCACAAGGGGCTGACCATGTTCTGGCTGGACATGAAGTCGCCCGGCGTCGAGGTGCGGCCGATCAAGCAGGCCAACGGGCAAAGCGGCTTCAACGAGGTCTACTTCACCGACGTGCGCATCCCCGACAACCAGCGCCTGGGCGCGGTGGGCCAGGGCTGGACGGTGTCGCTGACCACCCTGATGAACGAGCGACTGTCGATCGGTTCGGGCATGCCCACGGGCTTCCCCGAGCTGTTCGACTACTGCATGAGCCTGCAGACCCAGGACGGACCGGCCATCGATGACGCGGCCGTCCGCTCACGCCTGGCCCAGTATGCGGTCAAAGCCTCGGGGCTGAAGTACACCGGCATGCGGGCGATCAGCGCGCTGTCCAAGGGCGAGACCCCAGGGCCGGAAAACAGCATCGGCAAGCTGGTCGCCGGCGCCACCATGCAGGACCTGGCGATGTTCGCACTGGACCTGCAGGGCCAGGCCGGGGTGATCAACGGCCCGGACCAGACCGAGGCCTCCAGCCGCTTCCAGGCCATGCTGCTGAGGTCGCCCGCAACTCGCGTTGAGGGCGGCACGGACGAGATCCTGCGCAACATCATTGCCGAGCGCGTCCTGGGCCTGCCCGGCGACATCCGCGTCGACAAGGATGTGGCCTTCAAGGACATCCCGACCAGCGGTCGAGCCTGAGGCGCTGTCCTGGGGGCCTGGGGCGGGTTTTGCCTCGGGTCTCCCGGACGGTCAGCCCGTCGTCCGTAGAAATGCGGCTGGCGGTGCGGACCGTCGGGGATTAAGGGACGACGGTGAACGAATATATCGAACTTCAGGGAGCCTCAGGCTCCGCCCTCCGCTTTCGCCTGCGCTCCGACGCGGCGCCCCTGCCGGCCATGGCCGGCAACTTCGTGTGCATCAAGATGAGCGGCGATACGCCCGAGGTGGTCGCCTGCGGCGCCACCAACAGCCTGATGACCGCCGGCGTCGCCTGGGAGGCCGCGGTTCGCGAGCATGGCGCGGAGGCGCTCTATATCCGGCTCAACGTCGCGGGCGCCACGCGCGCGCTGGAGCTGGAGAGCCTGGTGAAACACCACAATCCGCCGATGGTGGTCTGGGAAGGCCCCACGGGCTAGCTGCCGTCGGGGCTGGCCGATCCGCTGTTGATAGCTATTGCGAACGCGTTGCAAAGGCGTTCGGGATGGGCTAGAGAACGACAATCGTTCTCAACTGGGGTTCGGGCTCCAAGTGTACGTCTGCAACTGTAACGGCATCCGCGAACGGGACGTGCGCCAGGCGATCGCCGCGGGCGCGTCCCGCCCGGCAGAAATCTTCCGCAGCCAGGCCTGCCAACCCCAGTGCGCGAAGTGCGTCTGCGAGATGCGCCAGATGATCGATGAGAGCCGCGAGGCGCTGCGCTACGCCGCCGAATAGGCGTAGTTGAGGCTCATTCTCACGCCTTTACTGTAGTCGCGAGGCATTCGCGCAAATAGTCGTGCAAGCGAGAAACGTTCGCACGGATTTGGGTTGCGAGGGCGCCCAAACCGGGTTCAACACAACCTCTACAGTCTTGAGGAGAAGGCCATGAAGGGCGACCCGGCGATCATCCGCATCCTGAATGCGGTGCTGACCAACGAGCTGACCGCGGTCAACCAGTACTTCCTGCATGCCCGGATGTACCAGCACTGGGGTCTCAACCGGCTGGGCCAGATCACCTACGACGAATCGATCGGCGAGATGAAGCACGCCGACAAACTGATCAAGCGCATCCTCTTCCTCGACGGCCTGCCCAACCTGCAGGACCTGCACAAACTGAAGATCGGCGAGACCGTGCCCGAGGGCCTGGCCGCCGACCTCGCCGTGGAAAAGGGCGGTCGCGAGACGCTGATTCCCGGCGTGAAGGCCTGCGAGGAAGCCCTCGACTACGTCAGCCGCGAACTGCTGGTCGAAATTCTCAGTGACACCGAGGATCACATCGACTTCCTCGAAACCCAGCTCGACCTGGTCCGGCAGCTGGGCGAACAGAACTACCTGCAAAGCGCCATGGGCGAGCTGCAGGGCGAGGGCGGCCACTGATCCAACGCGGGATCGGAACCGCCTCAATCGCGCCGCGTTTGCCAGACGACTGTGGCCCCGCAAGAGGGAGATGACGCATGCGCTACGAGATGGGCCCCGAGGGGATGGAAGAGGTCCACGCCAAGCCGGTGTCCACCGCCGGCCATGTGCTGCTCGGGGTGCTGCTGGCGGCCGGGGCCGTGGCCGCGGCCGAGGTGATCGCCAGCCGCAAGCGGAATGACGACGAGCCCCAGTTGCTCAGCGACTACGCCGAGGCGCAAGGCCCGGTGTCCAGCCCGCCGAAGGCCGCCTTCGCGGTGATCTGGCCCTCCATGTTCACCGCCCTGACCATCTCCGGCCTGCGGGTCTGGAACGCGCCGCAGGGCGCCACCCGGACGCGCGCCCTGACCCTGTGGGGTCTGGTGCAGGCGTTCTCGGCCACCTGGATGGCGCTGGGACCCAAGCGGGTCGGCGGACGTGTGGCGGCCGCCGTTGCGTCTGTCGGCGCGGGCGCGGTCTATGCCTACCATGCCAGCAAGGTGCAGCCGCCGCCCGGCGCGGTCGCGGCGCCGACGGCCGGCTGGATGGGTATCGCCAACCTGCTGAGGGACCAGTGGGACCGGCGCGTGCCCGGCGAGCACCGGCCGACGGTGCATTAGGCCCGATCCAACCGCAAAATCTCGACCATCCCACCGGCCTCCACCGCCGGCGCATGCGCCGCGCGTCGCAGCAGCGCGTCCGCCGCCGCGAAGACGGTGACCAGGGAGCTGTCCTGGTCGGGCAGGGCGCGGACGCCGTCCGGGGTGCGCACCGCCCGCATCCAGTGCTCGCGCGGGCCGTTGGCGGCCAGCGGCTGGGCCAGGCGGGCCGTCTCGATGGCCGGGCCGGCGGCGGCGCCCTGCAGCGCCAGCACCAGGGGCTTGAGGAACAGTTCGGCGCAGACGAAGGCCGAGGCCGGGTTGCCGGGCAGGCCGAGCACGCGGCGGCCGTCACCCAGGGTTCCGAACCAGGTCGGCTTGCCGGGGCGCACATTGACGGTCTCGACCGCCAGCTTCAGACCCAGGCCGGCGAGGGCGGGCTTGACCAGGTCATAGTCGCCGACCGAGGCGCCGCCGATGGTGACCACCAGGTCGGCGTCGGCGCCATTCACGGCCCGCTGTATGGCGGCGAGATCGTCGCCGGCCGGGGTCAGCCGTACGGGAATGGCGCCCCAGCGGGTGAGCATGGGCGCCAGGCCCGCGCTGCCCGATTCGTAGATCTGGAACGGCCCGGGGCTGCCGCCGGGAGGAACCAGCTCCTCGCCGGTGGCCAGGATGGCGACGCGCGGCCGGTCGGCGACCGGGACCATGGCATAGCCGGCGGCGGCGACCAGCGACAGCCGCCAGGGGTCCAGCCGCGTGCCGGCCGGGAGCAGGATCTGGCCGGCGCGGAAGTCGCCGCCGGCGGGGCGGATGTGGCTGCCTTGGCCGGGCGGGTGGGTCAGCCGGACGGCGTCGCCGTCTCGCTGCGCTTCCTCCTGGATGACCACCAGGTCGGCGCCGGCGGGGACCGGAGCTCCGGTAAAGATGCGCACGGCCTGGCCCGGTTGCAGGCGCTGTTCATGGCCGCGTCCGGCGGCGCTCTCCCCCGCGATGCTCAGCACCGCGCCTTCGCCGGCGTCGGTCCGACGCACGGCCCAGCCGTCCATCGCCGAGGCGTCGAAGGGGGGCTGGTCGCGCTGGGCCAGGATGTCCTGCGCCAGCACCGCGCCGTCGGCCACGGTCAGGGGAATGGAGGAGGGCCGCAGGACCCCCGCTCCGGCCAGCATCCGGGCGCGGGCGTCTTCGACGGGGAGATTCTTCAGGGGGGACACCGAACTCACGGATTCGGGTTTCCCATGAGTTGCCGACAGGCGCCAGCCTGAACCGTGGGCTACCCGACGAACGCCCGCTCCAGCACATAGTCGCCCGGCTCGGCGTTGGAGCCCTCCACCAGGCCATGGCTCTCGATCAACGCGGCCATGTCCTTGATGAACTCCATCGAGCCGCAGAGCATGATGCGATCGTGCTCACGGTCGAACTTCGCCTGGTCGAGGCCCAGGTCGGCGAACAGCTTGCCGGACGCGATCAGGTCGGTGAACCTGCCCTGGCGTTCGAAGGGCTCGCGGGTGACGGTGGGATAGTAGACCAGCTGCTTCTGGGCCTCTTCGCCGACCAGGGGGTCTTCGAAGATGTCCTTGGTGAACAGGTCGCGATAGGCCAGCTCGTTCACTTCGCGCACGCCGTGGCCGACTATGACCTGCTCGAAATTGGAATAGGCGTCCGGGTCCCGCGCCACCGACAGGAAGGGCGCCAGGCCCGTGCCGGTGCCGAACATGAACAGGCGCTTGCCGGGCCGCACCGCGTCCAGCACCAGGGTCCCGGTAGGCTTCTTGCCCAGCAGGACGGCGTCGCCCTCCTGGATGTGCTGCAGGCGAGACGTCAGCGGGCCGTCCTGGACCTTGATCGACAGGAACTCCAGCTCCTCGGCAAAACTGGGCGAGGCGATCGAATAGGCCCGCAGGATCGGCTTGGTCTCGCCCGGCGCCGGCGGCAGGCCGATCATCACGAACTCACCCGAGCGGAACCGGAAGGTATCCGGCCGGGTGATGGCGAAGCTGAACAGCCGGTCGGTCCAGTGCTTGACCCACAGGACGCGCTCCAGGTGCTGGGCGGCGGAGGGGGTCCAGGCGGGAGCCGGCGCGTCAGTGACGTCGGTCATGGCAAGGGGGTCCATTATACGCGCGGGGAGGCGCGAGTGTGGCCTGTCACATGGCGTCCGGGGGCGGGGGTGTCAACGCAGGGAACCTCAAGGGGCTTGCAGCCCAGATGGAGGTTCCGTGTTCCGCCACGTCATACTTGGCGCCGTCGATGCGCCTCCGTAGCGTGGTCCCAACAAGCCCAAAAGACGCCCCAGAGGAAACCCCATGACCGTCTACGCCGTCTTCGTTCGCGACCGCATCAACGACCCCCAGGAAATGGCCACCTATGGCCAGAAGGCCGCCGGCGCGGCCGCGGGACACAACCTCACCCCGCTGGCCTTCTATGGCGCCACCGAGACCCTCGAGGGCGAGCCGGTCGACGGGGCCGTGCTGATCTCTTTCCCAACCATGGAAGAGGCCAAGGCCTGGTACAACAGCCCGGCCTATCAGGAGGCCCTGCCGCATCGGCTGAAGGGCGCCGACTACCGGGTCTTCCTGGTCCAGGGGCTTTGAGCGCGTTCCGATAGGTGGGAACCGGTTATCGGATCAAAACGCGCGGTGGGAAAATGAGCCGTCTCGCTTTCGTCACGACCAGGCCTTAGGAGCGGCGGCATGACCCGCAAGCTGCCCTTCAACACCATCGAGAACCTGCGCGACTTCGGCGACTATGCCGGGGCGCATCGCCACATGAAGAAGGGCGTGCTGTTCCGCTCCGCCCACCAGGCGGAGGCCTCTGACGAGGAACTCGAGGCCCTGGCCGCGCTCGGCCTGTCGCTGATCGTCGATCTGCGCCGGCCGGGCGAGCGCGAGCGGGCGCCGTCTCGCCGCTGGAAGAACTTCGCCGCCGAGGTGATCGCCAACGATCATCCCGAGGACGGCGAGGATCCCTGGCAGAAGTTCATGGCCTCGGGGACCATCACCTCCGAGACCATGCGCGACTACATGCTGACCTACTACGACCGGGCGCCGCACGACCCGCGCCATGTCGACGCTTACAGCCGCTGGTTCGACCGACTGGGCGCCACCGAGGGGGCCACTCTGGTGCACTGCGCGGCGGGCAAGGATCGCACCGGCATCCTCTGCGCCCTGACCCATCACATCGCCGGGGTGCATCCCGACGACATCATGGCCGACTACCTGCTGACCAACGACGAGGAGCGGTTCGAGCGGCGCATCCCGCTGATGGCCGCCCATGTCGAGGAGCTGACCGGCAAGGCGCCGGACCGGGCGGCGATGCGGACCGCGCTGGGCGTGGAGGCCGACTACCTGCACCGCGCCTTCGCCGCGATGAAGGACCAGCACGGCTCGATCGACGGCTACCTGCGTGAGGTCCTGGGGGTGGACGACGCCCGCCGGGCCGCGGTGGAGCGTCGCATCCTCGTCTGATCGCGCGCTGACGCCGGGTAAGGCCCTTCCCACTGGCTGATTTCCGGCCCAACCTGAATCCCAAGGCCGCGGCGACAGACGGCTCTCTGCATTGGGATCGGGAGACGTCCATATGGTTCAGCAGCCACCATCCGGCGCGCTCGGCGACGGCCTGCCGGGCAGCCTGGCGCCGGAAGCGGAAGCCGCCGCCGACGCGGCGGGGCCGGCGCAGCTGGCCAAGTCGGGCTATGCGGGCCTGTCCCTGGGCGGCTGGTCGTGGTCGCTGTTCCAGGGCGGGCGCGACCCCTACGTCATCCTGATCAGCATCTACATCTTCGCCCCCTACTTCAGCGAGTATGTGGTCGGGGACAAGGTGAAGGGTCAGTCGCTGGTGGCTACGATGACCACCATCTACAGCCTGTTTGTGGCGGCGACCGCGCCGTTCCTGGGCGCGGCGATGGAGCGGTTCGGGGCGCGCAAGCCGGTGCTGCTGGTGCTTATTGCCCTGATGGCGCCGCTGATCTGGGCCCTGTGGTTCGTCACCCCGGGCGGGCCTATCTCGGTGAACGCCACGCTCTGGATGCTGGGTGCGATAGGCGTGCTGTTCGTCTATGCCGAGGTGCTGCACAACTCGATGCTCATCAGCGCGGCGGGGACCAGCCATGCGCCGCACGCTTCGGGGCTGGCGCTGTCGCTGGGCAATGCTTTCGCTGTCGTGGCGCTGGTCTTCTGCATGATCGCCTTTGCCCTGCCGGGCGCTGTCGACTGGAGCTTCGTCCCCGACAAGCCGATGTTCGGTATCGATCCGGCAAAGGCCGAACCTTCACGCATCGTCGGCCCGATCTGCGCGGCGCTGCTGGTGTTGCTGGCCATCCCGATGTTCCTGTTCAGCCCTGATGTCCCCCGCTCGGGCGAGCGGTTCGTCACCAGCCTGGCCAAGGGGGCCGGTGGCCTGTGGGAGACCTTGAAGAGCCTCAAGGGCGAGGCCGACATGCGCAACTATCTGATCGCGCGGATGCTGTTCACCGACGGGATGACCTCGCTGCTGGCTTTCGGTGGGCTGTACGCCGCGGGGGTGATGCGTTGGCAGGTGCTGGAGATGCTGGGCTACGGCATCCTGCTGTCGATCTTCGCGGTGATCGGCGGCTTTGTCGGCTCCTTCATGGACCGCGCCGTGGGGCCGCTGAAGGCGGTGAAGATCGCGGTTGGCGGAGCCATCGTCTGCCTGATCGGTCTGCTGGGGATGGGCCGCGAGAAGATTCTCTTCTTCTGGGCCTACGATCCGGCCGCCCACGCGCCGCTGTGGAACGGCCCGATGTTCCGCACCCTGCCGGAGATCATCTACCTGGTCATCGGCTTCGGGGTGGCGATCTTCGTGGTCGCCCACTACGCCTCGAGCCGCACCCTGCTGACCCGCCTGTCGCCTCCGGAAAAATTGCCGGCCTTCTTCGGTCTCTACGCCATGTCGGGCACGGCCACCGTATGGGTCGGCTCGTTTTTGGTGGCCCTGTTTACCGCCCTCTCGGGCAGCCAGCAGGGCGGCTTCATCCCGATCGCGGCGCTGCTGTTCCTGGGGCTGATCGGCATGTTCTTCGTCAAGGGCGGCGGCAAGGACGAGCACCGCGCCGACTGACACCCTTTCCCCGGCCCATGCAGAGCGCTATGGCCCGCCCATGCGCCACGTCGCCCTGCAGACGCGCCCCTGGCGGGCGCCGGCCGAGGTTCTCTCGGCGTTCGGAGAGGACGCGGGCGCTTGCGCCTTCCTTTCCGGCGGCGGGGGCGAGCGGGCGCGGTGGTCCTATGTGCTGCGCTGGCCGGACGAAACGGTGGCTGCCTATGCCGGCTGGGGCGCCGACCCGTTCGAGGCGCTGGACGGTCTGCTGGGCGAGCGGTTGCCGGTCGATCCGGAGGGGCCTCCGTTTCAGGGCGGGGTGGTCGGCCTGGCCGCCTATGAGCTTGGCGACCGGATCGAAGCCCTGGGGCTGGGGCGGCATCCCGACCGCTGGCCCGACCTGACCCTGATGCGGTTTCCCGCCCTGCTGGCCTTCGACCATGTGGAGCGGCGGGTGGTGGCGGTCGGGCGCGGCGAGGACGCGGAGGAGGCGCGCGAGCGGGCCGGCTGGGCCGCCGAGTGGCTGGGTGAGCCGACGCGGCCGACCTTCGAGGGTCGGCTGACCGCCAGCTTCGAGGCGCGGACGGCGGCGGAAACCTATGAGGCGGCGGTGGCCCAGGTGGTGGCGCGCATCCATGCCGGCGAAATCTTTCAGGCCAATATCGCCCGCGCCTGGGGCGGCGAGCTGGAGGTCATGGCCCGGCCGATCGACCTGTTGATGCGGCTGGTCGGGGACAGCCCGGCGCCCTTCGCCGGCTTCATGAACCTGGGCGACCTGGCCCTGGTTTCCAACTCGCCGGAGCGGTTCATCACCGTGGACGCCGGCGCCGACTTCCGGATGGAGACCCGGCCGATCAAGGGCACCCGACCCCGCGGCGCCAATGCGGCGGAGGATCGGCGGTTGGCCGAGGAGCTGCTGGCCAGCGTCAAGGACCGGGCCGAGAACCTGATGATCGTCGACCTGATGCGCAACGACCTGGCGCGGGTCAGCCCGGCTGGATCGGTGAAGACGCCGGAGCTGTTCAAGGTCGAAAGCTTCACCAACGTCCACCATCTGGTCTCGACGGTCACCGGCCGGCTGGCGCCGGGGCTCAGCCTTTCCGACCTGATCCGCGCCAGCTTCCCGCCCGGCTCGGTGACCGGGGCGCCGAAGGTGCAGGCGATGAAGGTCATCGCCGAGCTGGAGCCGCCGCGCGGACCCTACTGCGGCTCGCTGTTCTGGGCCGGGTTCGACGGCAGCTTTGACTCCAACGTGCTGATCCGCACCGCCGCCTTCGCCCGCCACCCGCTGGGCTGGCGTTACGAGGCGCGGGCGGGGGCGGGGATCGTGGCCGACAGCGATCCCTTGGCCGAGCGGCTGGAGACCGAGGACAAGATCGCCGCCCTGGCCAGGGCCCTGACATGAGCGTGCCGTTCGACGATCGCGGCCTGCTGCTGGGCGATGGCCTGTTCGAAACGATCCTGGCCAAGGACGGCGCCCTGGTGCTGTGGGAGCCGCATCTGGCCCGGCTCACGGCCGGCTGCGCGGCGCTCGGCCTGCCGCCGCCCGATGCCGACGAAGCCCTGCGGCTGTGCGAAGCGGCGGTGGCCGGACTGACGGGCGCGCGCGGGGCCGTGCGGCTGACCCTCACCGCGGGTTCCGGCGGGCGGGGGCTGGACCGGCCAGCGGAGATCACGCCGCGCCTGTTCGCCACGGCGGCGCCGGCGGCGCGGCCCGAGGGGCCGGCCCAGCTGGTCACCGTGTCGGTCCGTCGCAACGAGGGCTCGCCCGCCTCGCGGCTGAAGACACTGAGCTATCTCGACAACGTCCTGGCGCGGCGCGAGGCCGGGCCGGCCGAGGCCCTGATGCTCAACGGCCAGGGCGAGGTCGCCTGCGCGGCGGTCGCCAATCTGTTCTGGATCGCCGAGGGGCGGCTGGAGACGCCGGCGCTCGATTGCGGCGTGCTGGACGGGATCATCCGCGGCCAGGTGCTGGCGGCGGCGAAGGCTCTGGGGGTGACGGTCGCGGAGGTCCGCGCGGGGCGCCAGCGGTTGGAGGGCGCCGAGGGCCTGTTCCTGACCAACAGCCTGATCGGGGTGCGGGCGGTCGACCGGCTCGATGGCCATGCCGCGCCGGGTCATCCCCTTGTCGCCGAGTTGGCCGGCGCGGTCAGTTGGTCTTGGTGACTTTGTCCGACTTGCGAGGGCGCAGGTAGAAGGTCTTGGTGAAAGTCACCGCGTTGGGCACGAAATAGTCCACCGGCGAGTCGTAGCTGTACTGCACTTCCGACTTGATGACGCTCTCGCCGGCGGCGGTGATCAGGCCGGTCGGCACGGTCATGCTGTTGCCGGCGCCGTTGGCGGTCAGGCCGCTGCCCTTGCTCCACTCGACCTTCGGGTTCTTGTTGGAGTCGGCGACGATCGAGGTGACCCGCATCTTCAGGGTCGTGGTCGGGAACGGCGACATGATGGTGCTGCCGATCGAGAAGATGTCGGTGAGGTTGGCGTCGGTCACCTGGGTCGACTGGGCGACCAGGTCGCCGATCGAGGAGGCGGCATGGCTGGCGCGGCGCTCGGCCATCATCGCCTGGGTCAGTTCGGCCAGGCCGAAATAGAAGGCGATCAGCGCCGGGGCGATGAGGGCGAACTCGACCGCGGAGACGCCCCGCTCGTCGCGCCTCAGGCGGCGGAACAGGCCCATCAGCTTTCCCCCATCTCTATGTGCCCCAGGGCTCGTTGCGGAAGGTGACGGTGGTCGAGATCAGCCGCTTGCCGTTCCCCAGGGTCTGCATGCCCGAGTTCAGCAGCGGGGTGATCAGGGTCCAGGTATAGTAGGCGCGGACCAGGACGATCTCCTCGGCGCCGCCCGGCTCCCACTTGGTCTTGGTCGGGTCGATGACGCCGTTGGTCACCGGGGTGGCGGCGCTGGAGCCGGCGAAGCTGCTGAACTTTCGCACATCCACCGTCAGGTTGTTGGCGCAGTCGGAGCCCAGCCAGGACATGTCGGCGCAGATGCTGGTCTTGAAGGTGGCCGCCGTGCCGCCGGCCGCCTGCAGCTCGCCGGTGCGGATCTTGCGACCGGCGGCGTCGGCCGCGTTCTGCAGGGTGGTCGAGACCAGGAAGACCATGCCCAGCTCCAGCACCGCGAACAGCAGAGCCAGAAAAGGCAGGGCGACAAAGGCGAACTCCACGGCCGCCGATCCACGCCGAGCGGCGCGGAAGCGGGCCAGGAAGCGCCGGGCGCGAAGGAGTGCGGTCGTGGCCATTGGCCGCAGACTAGGGGTCTAGGCTTAAGGCAGGGTTTAGGGCGGCCCAAATGGGCGCCCCGCGCAGGCAGTCTTTATAGACTCACGCGCGCAAGGGGCTACCGGCGACGCGGCTCCTCGCCGTCGGTCATCTCGCAGCGCGGGCTGCAGGTGTATTGCGAAGCGGCCCCGCCCTTGAAGACCGAGACCTGGCCAACGTCGTTGCCGGCCACGATCACGGTGCGGTCGACGATCATCCGGCCGCCGCGGTCGAGCACGATCACGGTGGTCGTCCCGGCGCTCTTTCCGACCACCAGGATGTTGCGCTCGTCCATGACCACGACATCGGCGATCGCCGGGTTGCCGATGGCCACGTCCTTGGCCGGGGAGGGCAGGGCGATGCGCACCGCCTGGTCGGTGCGGACCGAAAGGGTCTGGGCGAGGGCCGGGGCGGCGAAGAGCGAAAGCCCCATGACCAGAACTGCGAGGCGGCGCATGGCGGACTCCGGGCCAGCGGTGAATCAGACCTTAAGCATCGGCCCCATTGGTCAAGAAAGCCTGAATGAGCGGCGGTGGCGGTAACTCCGGATTCGGCTTGGTGAATCGATTTTAAGTATACAGAAAAATATACCAGTGCACTGTGTAATGTTCCCGACGTTTTACTCGACGTTAAGTGCGGTGCGCCATTGTGGCCTTGCATCTGGGGGCAGCGGGCGATGGGCCTGAACCACCCCGCCTATAGTCCGCAAACAGGAGACCACACATGACCAAGTTCGTTTCGCGCTTCGCCAAGGACGAGTCCGGCGCCACCGCCATCGAGTATGGCCTGATCGTCGCCCTGATCGCCGTGGTGATCATCACCGCCGTGACCACCCTGGGCACCAAGCTCAACGCCGGCTTCGGCGACATCAACACCAAGCTTCCGTAAAACAAGGACTCCAAGGGGCCGAAAGGCCCGCAAGCCTTGGAAAGCAGGAGGGCCCCGGCGCAAGCCGGGGCCCTTTTCGCATGCGCCGCCCCGGGGGCTTGAGGTCCGGTTGGCGGCGTCTGTCCGTCGAGGCGCCGATTGGATGCCGCCGCCCGCGCACGTCCCTGACCCATTTTGAAACAGTTCGTCCTGGCGACGATCAGCTCCGCCTCGGCGAACGGAAGACCGGGCAAAAATAATTGCGACAGCCGAGATTTACTTGCGATTCACCAGTCTACATAAGGCGCTGATATATAACGAGAAATACGGCATACTTAACAAATGATAATGGTAAATTCTAGTAAACCATAAGAAAAATCTCAGCAACCCTCCGATGTTTACTGGCCTTTAAGCGCGATCCCCCAAATTGGCCTTGTTTTCGGGGCGAGCAAGCCAAAGCGGCTTGGACCCGCTGACCCAAGGCTTGCAAACAGGAGATAAAGCCATGACCAAGTTCGTTTCGCGCTTCGTGAAGGATGAATCCGGCGCCACCGCCATCGAGTATGGCCTGATCGTCGCCCTGATCGCCGTGGTGATCATCACCGCCGTGACCACCCTGGGCACCAAGCTGAACACCGCGTTCGGCAACATCAACACGAAGCTGCCGTAAGATCCGGCTTCTTCGCTGTGAAAACGGGAGGGCCGCGGAGAAATCCGCGGCCCTTTCCGCTTGGGGGACATGTTCGCCCGCACAGTCCCAGGCGTCGGAGCGCAATCGGCCCGAGGGGCGTACATGTCCCCGGCCGGCGCTGACCGGGGACGGGAACGCCGCCCTGACCGCCCGGACCCAAAAAACTACCGCCCAAGCGCGGCGATCCAGTCCCCCAGCAACGTTTGGTTCACCCTCCCGAGCGATCTTTCCATCCCATGCTTCACACCCTTCAACTGCTGCTGCTCAGCGTGTTCCCGGCGATGGTCATCGTCGGCGGGTTGAAGGACATCACCAGCTACACCATCCCCAACTGGATCAGCGGCGTGCTGATCGCCGGCTTCTTCCTGGCCGCCGTCGGCGTGGGCCTGCCCTGGCAGTCCGCCCTGATGGCGCTCGGCGTCGGCGTCGCGGCCCTGTTTCTGGCCATGGGAATGTTCGCTCTCGGCTGGATCGGCGGGGGCGACGCCAAGCTGTTCGCGGCGGCAGCCCTGTGGCTGGGCTGGCCCGCCTCCCTGACATTCGTGCTGGTCACCGGCCTGGCCGGCGGGGCGCTCGCGCTCTCGCTGCTGGGCCTGCGCTCGGTCTGGCTGCGCCCGTTGGCGGTGCGCGGGCCCGACTGGGTCGGCCGGCTGGCCGAGCCGGGGGGCGATGCGCCCTATGGCGTGGCCATCGCTATCGGCGCCCTGGCGGCGTTCCCGGAAAGCCCTCTGGTGGAAGCGTTTGCGCGGCTGGCTTAGGCCCGCGTTAACCATGGCCATCGGATTGTGGGATCGCCGCCAGAAGGGCGCGACGCGAATCGCCCGTGCGTGGGGCCCAAGCCTTCACGCGCCAGAGTATCCCCTGACCCGCTGACGGTCGGGAAAGCAGTTCGAGCCGCATGAGCCCCGTCCGCCTGTTCATCCTCGTGATCGCCGCCCTGGCCGCCATCGTCCTGGCGTTCGTGGTGCGCGGCGCCTTCGCGCCCAAGAAGGCCGAAGCGCCCGCCGTGGTCGCCTCCGCCCCGGCCGCCAAGCCGACCGTTCAGGTGCTGGTCGCCAAGCGCGACCTGCCGATCGGAACCCGGCTGACCACCGACGACATCGGCTGGCAATCCTGGCCGGCGGAAGGCCTGAACCCGACCTTCATCACTGACGGGACCGCCCCGGCGGTTCAGAAGGAGGGCGCCGCCGGCGCCGTCGATACCGCGACCAAGGCCGCCAGCAACCTGTTCAGCGGCGCCGGGCTCGAGGGCATGATCGGCACGATCGTCAAGGAACCCTTCGTCACCGGCGAGCCGATCGTCGCCCGCAAGGTGGTCAGGTCCGGCGAGGGCGGCTTCATGACCGTGGTGCTGACCCCCGGCATGCGGGCCATCGCCGCCCCGGTCACCGTCGACACCGCCGTGGCCGGCTTCATCCTGCCCGGCGACCGGGTCGATCTGATCTACAGCCGCGACAGCGAAACCGAGGACGTCGAGGGCTACATCACCAAGGTGGTGTTGAAGAACGTGCGGGTGCTGGCCATCGACCAGAAGCCCGATCCGGAGAAGGACGCCAAGACCATGGTCGGCGCGGTCGCCACCCTGGAGGTCCCCGCCGCCGACATCGAACTGGCCGCCAGCGCGGTCGCCCAGGCCAAGGCCAACGGCGCCCTGATCCTGGTCCTGCGCAGCATCAGCGACACCGCCGGCGGGCCCACGCGCGGCAACGGCATTCCCGGCGCGGCCCAGTCGGGCGGCTCCACCGGCACGGTGCGCGTCCACCGGGCCGGCCAGGTTACCGAAGTGAAGGTGGGCCAATGAAGGCGTTGAAACTCATTCCCGCCCTGCTGGCCGTCGCCGGCCTGCTCTGCGGCCCGGTCGCGGCCCAGCCCCTGGCCGGCGGCCCGCCGCCAGCGCCCAGCGCCTATGACGGCTCCCCGACCATGCGGGTGGACCTGGCGGCCGGCGCCGGCGCCCAGATGCTCAGCCTGCCGCGCGGCAAGTCGGCCATCGTCGATCTGCCGGTCGATGCGCGCGACGTGCTGGTCACCAATCCGGCGGTGGCCGACGCTGTGCTGCGCACCCCCCGCCGCATCTACATCCTCGGCCTGACGGCGGGACAGACCGACGCGGTCTTCTTCGACGGCGCCGGGCGCCGCATCCTGTCGCTGAACGTGCGGGTGGACCAGGACGTCACCGCCCTGGCCGACACCATCAACCGCATCCTGCCCGGATCGCGGGTGACCATCGAGCCGGTGGCCGACTCCATCATCCTGTCGGGCCTGGTCCTGACTCCCGCCGACGCCGACAAGGCCGGCCAGATCGCGCAGCGGTTCGTGGCCAAGCCCGAGCAGGTGCTGAACATGATCCAGGTGGCCGGCAAGGACCAGGTCACCCTCAAGGTCCGCGTGGTCGAGGTGAACCGCAATGTGGTCAAGCAGCTGGGCTTCGACCTCAACGCCGTGCTTGGCCAAGTCGGCCTGGACCAACTGACCTTTGCAACCGCCGCCACCTTCGGCATCAATGGCTCGCTGCTGGGCGGTCTGACCGGCGGCTATTCGCTGGACACCACCAAGGCCCCGGTGATGCAACAGCCCTGCGGCGCCGGCTGGCCCGCCGGATCGCTCTGCAATGTCATCGTGCGCGGTCCCGCCGACGCGCCAAACTTCGACACCGCCACACCCCAGAACGTCATCGGCTCCGACGGCGTCAACAAGGCCAACGCCACCATCAAGGCCTTCGAGCGGGTCGGCCTGGTCCGCACCCTGGCCGAGCCCTACCTGACCACCTCCAGCGGCGAGCCGGCCAACTTCCTGGCCGGCGGCGAGTTTCCGGTCCCCACGGGCCAGGACACCAGCGGACGGGTGACCATCGAGTTCAAGAAGTACGGCGTTGGTCTCGGCTTCACCCCGGTGGTGATGTCGGGCGGTCGCATCAACATGAAGATCTCGGTCGAGGTCTCCGAGCTCAGCAACGCCGGCGCCTTCACCGTCGGCACCGGCACCTCCTCGGTGCTGACCGTTCCCGGGCTGTCGGTGCGGCGCGCCGAAAACGTGGTCGAGATGCCGTCCGGCGGCACCATGATGATCGCCGGCCTGCTGCAGGAGCGCTCGGCCCAGAACCTCGACAGCCTGCCTGGGCTGATGAACATGCCGATCGTCGGCACCCTGTTCCGCAGCCGCGACTTCACCTCGGGCCAGACCGAGCTGGTCATCCTGGTCACCCCCTACATCGTCGACCCCCAGGCGCCCCGCCAGTTCCAGACCCCGGCAGACGGCCTCCAGCTGGCCTCGGACCCCGAGACCCTGCTGCTCGGCAAGCTGAACCGGGCCGTCAAGGCGCCGCCCGGGGCCAACGCCGGCCGCCGCTACCAAGGTCCCATCGGATACGTGATCGAGTAACAGCCATGACCCCGCGCATCCTCCTCCTCTCCGCTCTTTCCTCAGCCGCCCTCCTGGCCGGCTGCGCCACCGCGACGGGGCCGCAGGTCGATCAGACCACCGCCACGCCGCTCGACGCCTGGGGCAAGGAGGTCAAGGTCCTGGCCCAGCCGCAGGACATCCGCCTGGCCCCGCACGACACCGGCCTGTCGACCAACCAGTCGAACGCCCTGGAAGGCTTCGTCGGCAACTGGCTGGATGCGGAGGGCCGCGAGATCGTGGTCCGCGCCCCTGACACCGGCCCCTCGGCCCGCGGCGCAAACCGCGTGGCCTGGGACGCCCGCGACCGGCTGCTGTCCCTGGGGGTGCCGGCGGGCCGCATCCGCATGCAGGCCTATGACGGGGGCGACGATCCCCGCGCCCCAGTGGTGGTCAGCTTCAACCGCTATGTGGTCGAGACGCCCAAGTGCGGGACCTGGCGCAACATGAGCCACAGCAACGACAACCGGGTCTATGACAACTTCGGCTGCGCGGTGACCTCCAATCTGGCCCAGCAGGTAGCCAATCCCGAGGATCTGATCGAGCCGCGCGACATGCCGCTGGGCGACGCCCAGAACCGGACCACCATGTTCGACAAGTTCCGCAAGGGCGAGGCCACCGGCTCGGCCCGTGACGAGGTCGCCAAGGCCGCTGTTTCGCAGGTGGTGAACTAATCCCATGCAGCCGCGTCCCGCAGACGATCCGTTCGACCTGGGCTTCGACGCCGAAGACGAGTTCGCCACGCCGTCTCAAGCGCCGGCGGCGGACCCGTGGGCCGACCTCGGCTCACCCATGGGCTCGGTCTCGCCTCAGGCCGCCGACCCCTTCGCGGCCGATCCTTTCGCGCCTGCTCCCCTGAAGGCGGATCCCTACGGCGCCGATCCGTTCGCTGATTTCCCCCCCGCCCGTCCGAATGACGAGTTCGAGTCCCCGCGTATGGTTGCCGCCCCCGCTTACAATCCCGTCCACGATCTGCATGCCGGGGTCGAAGCCGCCCTCGGCGAAGCCCAGGTTCCCCGGATCACCATCCACGTCTTCTGCGCCCGCACCGACACCGCCGAGGTCATCGAACGGTCCAGCGCCGACCGGCGCCTGTCGCGGGCCTCCACCGTGGTGCGGGCCGGCGGTCTGGCGGCGGCGGTGGAGCAATACCAGAACCAGCCGACCCCCAGCCTGGTGGTCGTCGAGAGCCTCGATCCGGCCCCGGAGATGATCGCCCAGCTCGACCGCCTGGCCGAGGTCTGTGATCCGGGCACCAAGGTGATGGTGATCGGCAACGCCAACGACATCGCGCTCTACCGCGAGCTGATGCGGCGGGGCGTGAGCGAATACCTGGTCCCGCCGCTGAAACCGCTTCAGGTGATCAGCGCCATCGCCGGCCTCTACGCTGACCCGGCCTCGCCCTTCACCGGCCGCCAGATCGCCTTCGTCGGCGCCCGCGGCGGGTCCGGCGCCTCGACCCTGGCCCACAATGTGGCCTGGACGATCAGTGAGCGGATCCAGGCCGGCACGGTGATCGTCGACTACGACCTGGCCTTCGGCACGGCCGGCCTCAACTTCAACCACGACCCGCTGCAGGGTGTGGTCGATGCGCTGGGCCAACCCGACCGTCTCGATCCTGTCCTGATGGACCGGATGATGGCCCGCTGCACCGATCGCTTGAGCCTGTTCGCCGCCCCGGCGACCCTGGACAGCGACTACGACATCGCGGGCGACGCCTATGAGGAGGTGACGCAGAAGATCCGCGCCGCCGCCCCCTATGTGGTGCTCGACATCCCGCACGGCTGGAACAGCTGGACCCGCCGGATGCTGATCGGCTCCGACGACCTGGTGATCGTCGCCACGCCGGACCTGGCCTCGCTGCGCAACGCCAAAAACATGGTCGACCTGGTCCGCCAGGCCCGGCCGAACGACAATCCGCCCCGGCTGGTGCTGAACCAGGTGGGCCTGCCCGGCCGGCCGGAGATCCCGGCCAAGGATTTCGGCGATGCCTTGGGCATCGCCCCGTCCATGGTCATCGGCTTCGACGCCAAGACCTTCGGCCAGGCCGCCAACAACGGGCAGATGATCCCCGAGAGCGCGCCCAAGTCGAAGGCCGCCGCCGACATCGAGTCCCTGGCCCAGCTGATCAGCCGGCGCGACCCGCCGGCCGTCCAGAAGACGTCCATGCTCTCCGGCCTGTTCAGGAAGAAGTAGGTGTTCGGCAAGCGCGCATCCGACGGCGCCCCGGCGCCCGCCCGGCCGGCCCCGCCGCCGGCCCTCACGGGCGCGCCGGCCCCGACCCGCCCGCAGGGCGCCGCGCCGACCACCCGTCCCGGCGGTCCGCCGGTGGGCGGTCCGGGCAAGCCGCAATCGGAAGCGGCGATGCGCAGCAATGCGGTGATGGACAAGCTCAAGGAGGCCCAGGCCCCGGCCACGGAGATCATCCGTGAACAGAGCGACTACTACCACGCCACCAAGACCACCATCTTCAACGCTCTGCTCAACACCATCGACCTGAGCCAGCTGGCCCAGCTCGACACCAGCGCCGCGGCGGCGGAGATCAAGGACATCGTCGCCGAGCTGGTGGCGATCAAGAACGTCTCGATGTCGGTCGCCGAGACCGAGCACCTGGTCCAGGACATCATCAACGACGTCCTCGGCTATGGCCCGCTCGAGCCTTTGCTGGCCCGCGACGATATCAGCGACGTGATGGTCAACGGCGCCGCCCGGGTGTTCATCGAAGTCGGCGGCAAGACGCAGCTCACCAACGTCCGCTTCCGCGACAACGCCCAGCTGATGAACATCTGCCAGCGGATCGTCAGCCAGGTCGGCCGGCGGGTGGATGAAAGCTCGCCCATCTGTGACGCCCGCCTGCCGGACGGGTCGCGCGTGAACGTCATCGCCCCGCCGCTGGCCCTCGATGGCCCGACCCTGACCATCCGGAAGTTCAAGAAGGACAAGCTGACGATGAAGGACCTGGTGGACTTCAGGTCCATCAGTCCGGAAGGCGCGCGGGTTCTGGGCGTGATCGGCGCCTGCCGCTGCAACGTGATCATCTCGGGCGGCACCGGCTCTGGCAAGACCACCCTGCTCAACACCATGACCGCCTTCATCGACCCGACCGAGCGGGTGATCACCTGCGAGGACGCGGCCGAACTGCAGCTGCAACAGCCGCACGTCGTGCGCCTGGAAACCCGGCCGCCCAACCTGGAAGGCCAGGGCCAGATCACCATGCGGGACCTGGTCAAGAACTGTCTGCGGATGCGGCCCGAGCGGATCATCGTCGGCGAAGTCCGCGGCCCGGAGGCCTTCGACCTGCTGCAGGCGATGAACACCGGCCACGACGGCTCCATGGGCACCCTGCACAGCAACAGCCCGCGCGAAGCGATCAGCCGGATCGAGAGCATGATCACCATGGGCGGCTACGGCCTGCCCTCCAAGACCATCCGCGAGATGATCACCGGCTCTGTCGACGTGATCATCCAGGCTGCTCGCCTGCGCGACGGTTCGCGCCGGATCACCCATGTGACCGAGGTGGTCGGGCTGGAAGGGGACGTGATCGTCACCCAGGACCTGTTCGTCTACGAGATGACCGGAGAGGACGAGGCCGGCAAGATCGTCGGCAAGCACCGCTCCACCGGTATCGCCCGCCCGCGTTTCTGGGACCGCGCCCGCTATTACGGCCTGGAACGAGAACTCGCCGAGGCCCTGGACGCGGCGGAGTAGCGGGCGATGCTGACCATCCTCATCGCCGTGCTCGCCTTCGTCGCAATCGCCGGCATCGGGTTCGCCTTCGCCGGCAATGGCGGCTCGTCCAAGGTGACCAAGCGGGCCCAGGCGATCGTCTCCGGCGGCACGGCCCAGACCCGCAAGACCGCCGCCCGCGCCGCCGCCAATACCCCGGAAGTTCGCCGCAAGCAGATCCTGAAGACCCTCAAGGAGCAGGAAAAGCAGCAGAAGAAGATCACCCTCAACCTGGCCGCCAAGCTTCAGCAGGCCGGCCTGAAGGGCAATGTCCGCAACTTCTGGATCGTCAGCGGCGTCCTCGGCGCCACGGTGCTGGGCCTGGTCTTGCTGTTGACCTCAAACCCGTGGATGGGGCTGGGCGCCGGCTTCGCCGCGGGCCTGGGGCTGCCGCGCTGGGTGGTCAACTTCCTGGCCAACCGGCGGATCAAGAAGTTCACCGAACACTTCAGCGACGCGATCGACATCATCGTGCGGGGCATCAAGTCGGGCCTTCCGGTCCACGACTGCCTGAAGATCATCGGCCGCGAGAGCCCCGAGCCCCTGGCCGGCGAATTCCGCGGCCTGGTCGAGAACGTCGGCGTCGGCGTCTCGATCGATGCGGCCCTGGAGAAGATGTATCAGCGCATGCCGACCAACGAGCTGCGCTTCTTCTCCATTGTCCTGGCCATCCAGCAGAAGACCGGCGGCAACCTGGCCGAAGCCCTGAACAACCTGTCCCAGGTGCTCCGGGCCCGGAAGCTGATGCGCGAGAAGATCAAGGCCCTGTCCTCGGAAGCCATCGCGTCCAGCTTTATCATCGGCAGCCTGCCGCCGGGCGTGGTGGTGCTGATCACCGTGACCACCCCCACCTACATGGCCCCCATGTTCAGCGAGCCGCGCGGCCACCTGATGCTGATGGGGGCGGCCTTCTGGATGGCCTGCGGCATCTTCGTGATGCGCAAGATGATCAACTTCAAGTTCTGACGGGGAGCACGCCATGAGCCTCGTCAATACCCTGACCGACCCGGACAACATCCTCACCGCCTTCGTGGCGGCGGTGTCGTTCGCGACCATCGTCACCCTCGTCTCGCCGATGCTGCGCAGCGACAAGCTGGAGGGCCGGCTGAAGTCGGTGGCCAACCGCCGCGAGGAACTGCGAAAGCGAAACCGCGAGGCCCTCAGCAAGAAGGGCCAGGCCCAGAACTCGACCCTGCGTCACACCGACACCGGCCTCTACAAGAACGTCGTCGACCGGCTGCAGCTGTCGAAGCTGCTCGAGGATCCCAAGGTGGTGGACAAGCTGGCCCAGGCCGGTTTCCGCGGCCCCCGGCCGATCAGCACCTTCTACTTCTTCCGCTTCGTGATGCCGTTCGTGTTCGCCATTCTGGTGGCCTTCTACCTGTTCGTGGTCAACGACTTCGGCCTGCAGACCATGCAGAAGTTCAGCGCCTGCGTGGCCGCCCTGCTGATCGGCTACTACGCCCCCAACATCTACATCTCCAACATCGCCACCAAGCGGCGCGAAAGCATCGTCGCGGCCTTCCCGGACAGCCTCGACCTGCTGTTGATCTGCGTCGAGAGCGGCATGTCGATCGAGGCGGCGATCATGAAGGTCAGCCAGGAGGTCGGCGGCACCTCCATCGAACTGGCCGAGGAGCTCAGCCTGCTGACCGCAGAACTCAGCTACCTGCCTGAGCGCCGCATGGCCTATGAGGGCCTGGCCAAGCGCACCAACCATCCGGGCATCAAGTCGGTGGCCACCGCCATGATCCAGGCTGAGCGCTACGGCACCCCGCTGGGCTCGGCCCTGCGGGTCATGGCCAAGGAAAACCGCGAGCTGCGCCTCTCCGCCGCCGAAAAGAAGGCGGCCGCCCTGCCGGCCAAGCTGACCGTGCCGATGATCCTGTTCTTCCTGCCCGTGCTGTTCGTGGTGATCCTCGGTCCCGCGATCATCAAGGTGCAGGACATCATGGCCAAGCAGTAGCAACAGGGTTCTTTTTCGCCCCGGGGTTGCTTTGAATTTTCAGCACGCGCCGGTATCTCAAGTCAAATAACGACGTTGTCGCCTTTGCTACCCCTTGGTATGGCTTGCCGCAGTGGGGGAGCGTTAGCATTCGCGCGGCGTGGGTCTCCCGTTTGGGAGCACGCTCATGCCTTTCGCGGCCACCCTCAACCTGTCATCGCTGGACGGAACCAACGGCTTCCGCATCTCCGGGGTCCTGGCATCCGGGCACAGCGGCTATTCGGTCTCCTCTGCTGGAGACCTCAACTTTGACGGGTTCGACGACCTGATCATCGGCGCCCGTTTGGCCAATGGCGGCGCCGGGATATCTTATGTGGTGTTCGGCGGCGGCGCGGGGTTCGCGGCCAACATCAATGTCTCCGATCTGAATGGAACCAACGGCTTTCGGATCAGCGCGGCGCCAAGCGACTTCCTCGGCCACTCGGTCGCCTGGGCGGGGGACCTCAACGGCGACACCGTCGATGATCTGATCATCGGGGCCCCGTTCGCCGACTCGACCGGCGACGGCTCCGGCGACAGCTATGTGGTGTTCGGAACCGACGAAGGATTCGCAGCCGACTTTGCCGTCTCCAGCCTGAACGGATCCAACGGTTTCCGGATCAGCGGGGAACTGGCCAGCGACTTCAGCGGCTGGTCGGTCGCCTCCGCCGGGGACATCAACAATGACGGGATAGGTGACCTTATCATCGGGGCCCGGCTCGCCGACCCGAACGGCTCAGGGTCCGGGGCCAGCTATGTGGTGTTCGGCAGCAACCAGGGGTTCCCGGCCAGCCTGAACCTCTCCGACTTGGACGGTAGCAACGGCTTCCAGATCTCCGGTGTTGCGGCGGGTGATGAAGGCGGCCGGTCTGTCGCCTCGGCGGGAGACTTCAATGGCGACGGCATCGACGACCTGATCATCGGGGCCAGGTATTCCAACACGAACGGCGTCTATTCCGGGACCAGCTACGTGGTGTTCGGCAGCAGCGACATTTTCCCGGCCAATATTGATCTCTCCAGCCTGAATGGAACCAACGGCTTCCAGATCAGGGGTGAGACGACCCGCGACTACAGCGGCGCGTCGGTCGCGAGGGCGGGCGATATCAACGGCGACGGCCTTGATGACCTCATCATCGGGGCCTTTGGCGTAGACGCCACCGGCGGCAATGCCGGCGCCAGCTATGTGGTGTTCGGCAGAACGGGGCCGTTCGCGAGCGCTTTTGAACTCTCTAGCCTGAATGGTTCAAACGGCTTCCAGATCAATGGCGCGGCGTCAGCTGACGTCAGCGGCATGTCGGTTGCGGCGGCCGGAGACGTCAACGGGGACGGCATCGACGACCTGATCATCGGCGCCCCTCGTTCTGACGCGAACGGTGGCAATTCCGGCGCCAGCTATGTGGTGTTCGGCAGCACCGCGGGGTTCGCGGCCGAGCTCAATCTCTCCACCCTGAACGGAACCAACGGCTTTCGGATCATCGGGGCGGCGGGCGGGGACTACAGCGGCATGTCCGTCGCCTCGGCCGGCGACGTCAATGGGGATGGCGTCGATGATCTGATCATCGGCTCTCCATACGCCGATCCGAACGGTGTTTCCTACGCTGGCGCCAGCTACGTCATCTTCGGCAGGGCGCCGGCCGTTCCGGTGGTCGAAGTCGGCACGCCCGGCGACGACAGCTACGTCGGCGGGGGCGCGGACGACGACCTCTCGGGCGCGGCCGGCAACGACATCCTGAACGGCGGTCTGGGCGCGGACATCATGATCGGCGGCCTGGGCGACGACACCTTCTATGTCGATGATCTCAATGACACGGTCGGCGAGAACCCCGGCGAGGGGACCGACACGGTCATCTCGACGATCACCTGGACCCTGGCCGCGGACTTTGAACGGCTGACCCTGACCGGCGCGACCGACATCGACGCCACCGGCAACGCCCTGGCCAACATCCTGACCGGCAATGACGGGGCCAACGTCCTTGATGGCGGAGACGGCAAGGACCTGCTGTACGGGGGGCTGGGCGCCGACGACCTGATCGGCGGGGCGGGCGGCGACCTGCTGGACGGCGGCGCCGGCGCCGACGCCATGGCCGGCGGCCTGGGCGACGACATCTATCTGGTGGACGACCTGAGCGACACGGTCACCGAGGCCGGGGGCGAAGGCAGCGACCGGGTCCGCGCCAGCGTCACCTATACGTTGGGCGCAGAGGTCGAGAACCTGCAGCTCACCGGCTCGGCCAACATCGACGGCACGGGCAACGGCCTGGCCAACCAGATCGACGGCAACAGCGGCGACAACATCCTCAGCGGCGGGGGCGGCGCCGACGTCATCCGTGGCAATTCCGGCCTCGACGAGATGAGCGGGGATGACGGCAATGACCAGCTGCTGGGCGGCGACGGAAACGACGAGCTCTATGGCGGGGACGCCAGCGACATCCTGTCGGGCGGCGCGGACGACGACACCCTCTATGGCGGCGCCGGTATCGACACGCTCGATGGCGGGACCGGCGCGGACGTCCTCTATGGCGAGGCCGGCAATGACCAGCTGCAGGGCGGCGACGGAGATGATCAGCTGTTCGGCGGGGCCGACAATGATGTGCTGCGTGGCGGGTCGGGCAGCGACACCCTGACCGGCGGTCTTGGCGACGACACCTATTATGTGGACGACTATTTCGACACCCTGGTCGAGGCGTCCGGCGAAGGCAGCGACATTGTTCGCAGCACGGTCGATTGGGGGCTGAGCAGGAACTTTGAACGGCTGATCCTCGAAGGCTCCGGCGACATCGACGGCAGTGGCAATGACCTCAACAACCAGATCACCGGCAACGGCGGGGCCAATCTGCTGTTCGGCGGCAACGGGAACGACACGCTCAACGGCGGCCTGGGGAACGACGAGATCATCGGCGGCGCGGGCAACGACATCCTGATCGGCGGCGGCGGGGCGGATGTCTTCTTCGTCCAGATCGAGTCGATCTCGGCCAGCACGGACCTGATCGGCGCCGCCGAGACCGACACCATCAGCGATTACGCCATCGGCCTGGACGAGATCGATTTCTCGGACGTGGACGCCGACATCTCGACCACCGGCGTGGACGACGCCTTCACCATCGTGTCCGCCTTCGACGGAACCGGCGGCCGGATGACGCTGAACTTCGCCGGCGGGATCACCACCGTCCTGCTGGACGTCGACGGCGACCGCATCGCCGACTACGGCCTGCGCATCAACGGCGACGTCACTGGCGATACCGGCGGCTGGGTGCTCTGACGGGCGCCCTGCCGGCCAACCCAAAAACGCGTCTTCGTCCAACGGTTGCTGATTTTTTTCCTGCCCGCGCAGGCCGGTAATTCAGATAACCGCGTTGCTGGACCTCGACTTGGCCGCTATGGGCTCAGGCGGGGGGTAACGTCGGCATTCGCGCGGCGTGAGTCTCCCGCTTGGGAGCCTGCCTTTGCCATTCGTTGCAATCTTCGACCTGTCGACTCTCGACGGAACCAACGGCTTCCGGATCAGCGGCGCAGCGCTGTCCGATCGCAGCGGCCGGGTGGTCGCTTCGGCGGGGGACGTCAATGGCGACGGCATCGGCGACCTGATCATCGGCGCCAGAGAGGCCGACCCGAACGGCTCAAACTCCGGGGCCAGCTATGTGGTGTTCGGCCGCGACACGGCGACCGCCGGGGACTTTCTGGCCGACCTCAACCTCGCCACCCTGGACGGAACCAACGGCTTTCGAATCCGGGGCGTGGCCGCGGGCGACCAGAGCGGCATCTCGGTCGCCTCGGCGGGAGACGTGAACGGCGACGGGATCGGGGACCTGATCATCGGGGCCTATGGGGCCGACCCGAACGCAGTCTTTGGCGCCGGGGCCAGCTATGTGGTGTTCGGCAGCAATGCCGGGTTCGGGGCCGACGTCAACCTCTCCGGACTTGACGGAACCAACGGCTTCCGGATCAGCGGCGAGGTGGCGAGCGACTACTCCGGCATTTCGGTCGCCTCGGCGGGTGACGTGAATGGAGACGGGATCGACGACCTGATCATCGGAGCCAGGGGCGCGGATCCGAACGGCTCCGGTTCCGGGGCCAGCTATGTGGTGTTCGGCCGTGATACGGCGACCGCCGGGGACTTCCTGGCCAACCTCAACCTCGCAGACCTTGATGGGAGCAACGGCTTCCAGATCAGCGGCGAGGCAGCCGGTGATCAGAGCGGCGCCTCGGTCGCCTCGGCGGGCGATATCAACGACGACGGCATCGACGACCTGATTATTGGCGCCGGGTATGTCGACCCCAACGGCGACACCTCCGGCGCCGGCTATGTGGTGTTCGGCAGCGACGCCGGGTTCGCGGCCAACGTCAACCTCTCCACCCTCGATGGAAGCAACGGCTTCCAGATCAGCGGCGCGTTGGCGGGAGATCGGACCGGATTCAGTGTCGCTTCAGCGGGGGACGTGAACGGCGACGGGATCGACGACCTGATCATCGGCGCCCCCTACGCCGACCCCAACGACCGTTACTCCGGGACCAGCTATGTCGTGTTCGGCAGCGATGCGGCGTTCGCGGCCACGCTCGAACTGTCAGGCCTTGACGGATCGAACGGGTTCCGGATCAACGGCGTGGCGCTGGACGACGTCTCCGGCTTTTCGGTCGCCTCGGCCGGGGACGTGAATGACGATGGCTTCGACGACCTGATCATCGGAGCCAGGGCCGCGGATCCGAACGGCTCCATGTCCGGCGCCAGCTATGTAGTGTTCGGCAGCGACGCGGGGTTCGCGGCGGTGCTCAATCTCGCCGACCTGGACGGCGCCAACGGCTTCCGGATCGACGGCGCGGCGGCCGATCACCGCAGCGGCTTCTCCGTCGCCGCGGCCGGGGATGTCAACGGTGATGGCATCGACGACCTCATCGTCGGGGCGCCGTTCGCCACCCTGAACGCCATCAACAACGCCGGCGGCAGCTATGTCATCTTCGGCCAGGCGGCGGTGCAGGCGGTGGTGGAGACCGGCACCGGCGGGGACGACAGCTATGTCGGCGGCGCCCTGGATGACGACCTCTCCGGCGGAGCGGGCAACGACATCCTCAACGGCGGCCTGGGCGCCGACCTCATGGTCGGGGGCCTGGGCGACGACACCTTCCACGTCGATGACCTGGGTGACACGGTCGGCGAGAACCCCGGCGAGGGGACCGACACGGTCATCTCCACCATAAACTGGACCCTGGCCGCCGATTTTGAGCGCCTGACCCTGAGCGGGGTGGCCGACCTGGACGGGACCGGCAACGCCCTGGCCAACATCCTCACCGGCAACGACGGGGCCAACGTCCTCGACGGCGGAGACGGCAAGGATCAGCTGTTCGGCGGTCTGGGGGCGGACGACCTGATCGGCGGCGGCGGCGGGGACCTGCTGGACGGTGGCTTGGGCGCGGACCAGATGGCCGGCGGCCAGGGCGACGACATCTACGTCGTCGATGACCTGAGCGATACCGTCACCGAGGCCGGGGGCGAAGGCAGCGACCGGATCCGCGCCAGCGTCACCTATTCTCTCGGCGCCGAGGTTGAGAACCTGGAACTGACCGGCTCAGCCAATATCAATGGCACGGGCAACAGCCTGGCCAACCAGCTCAGCGGCAACAGCGGCGACAACATCCTGTCGGGCGGCGGCGGCAATGACGTCATCCGCGGCAACAGCGGCCTGGACGAACTGGGCGGGGACGACGGGAACGACCAGCTTCTGGGCGGCGATGGAAACGACGAGCTCTACGGCGGCGACGCCAGCGACATCCTGTCGGGCGGCGCGGACGACGACTTCCTCTACGGCGGGGCGGGGGTCGACACCCTCGATGGCGGGACCGGCGCCGACATCCTCAACGGCGAGGCGGGCAATGACCAGATGCAGGGCGGTGACGGGGACGACCAGCTGTTCGGCGGGGACGGCAACGACGTGCTGCGCGGCGGGTCCGGCGCCGACATCCTGACCGGCGGGATTGGAGACGATACCTATGTCGTGGACGACTATACCGACACCCTGGTGGAGGCCTCAGGCGAGGGCAGCGACATCGTCAAGGCCGCGGTCTCCTGGACCCTGGGCGCCAACCTTGAGCGGCTGATCCTCGAAGGCTCGGGCGACGTCAACGGGACCGGCAACGAACTCGCCAACCAGATCACCGGCAACGGCGGCGCCAACACGCTCGACGGCGGCGCGGGCGCCGATCTGCTGAACGGCGGTCTGGGGAACGACACCCTGATCGGCGGTCTGGGCGGCGACACCCTGATCGGCGGCGGCGGGGCCGACCTCTTCCTGATCCGCCAGGAGTCGGTGTTCACCAGCGGCAACCCGGGCGGCCGCACGATCGAGACCGACAGCATCAGCGACTACGCCGTCGGTCAGGACGAGCTCGATTTCTCGGACATCGACGCCATTGCCTCGACCGGCGGGGTCAACGACGCCTTCACCCTCGTCTCGGCCTTTGACGGTACCGCCGGCCGGATGACCGTCGCCTTCTCCGCCGGGATCACCACGATCCAGCTCGACATCGACGGGGACAACACCGCCGACTATCGCCTGCGGATCAACGGAGACGTCACCGGCGATACCGGAGGCTGGGTGCTCTAAGGCCTCTGGCCCATAGGGCGCGCCGGCTGACGCGCCCGTCGCTCCGGCATCTGGCCCTCACTCGCCGTCGCTATCGGCGAAGCGGACGCCAGCCTTTCGCATCGACTGAACAAACCGGCGCGCCGCCGCGTGAAGCAGCCGCATGGCCTCCAGCCCGACCGGCGAGTCAACGGTTTCCACCGGCACGATCACGCCGCCGTCCTTCTTCACCATCGCGCCGCTGTCGAGCATCCTGCCCACATGCCGACGCACCATCTCTCGCGGCAGATTCAGCGAGGCGGCGATGGCCGAGATCGAGATCGGCCGGCGCAGGGCGTTCGGCGGGGCGACGTCGGCGTACTGACGGTTCAGCACCGGATCGTTCCAGACCTCGCGGATATTGGCCTGGACCACGGCCGTGTAGATGATCGCGCTGGTCAGGTCGCCGCCGAAGTTGGGCCCGGTGACCTCGGCCCAGCGAAGGATGAACTCGCCGATCGCCCGGCCGGTCAGGCGCATGTCCTCTGTCGAGTCTGACAAGACGCTACTCCGCACTAAACGCCAACCGGCGATCACGGCGCCCCAATTTGGGCAAGCAACCCCAATCTGGGGCATCGCCGCGTATCACGGAGTGCGGCTTGCCGCCTAGCGATGTCGGGCTCGGCCGGTGGCCGGGAGCCGCGCCCGGCCTGACAGTAAGCTTACGGACTCCATCATGCCCGCCTTTCCGGCCACCTTTCTGCTGTCGTCGCTCAGCGCCACGACCGGCTTCCGCATCGACGGCGCGGCGTTCGCCGACAGCATCGCCAGCAGCCTGGCGCTGATCGATTTCAACAACGACGGCGTGCTCGACATCGTGATCGGGGCGGGCGGGGTGGACGCCAACGGATCGAACTCAGGGGCGGTCTATATCCTCGACGGGGCCAGGCTGGTCGCCGGCGCCACGGTCAAGCTGGCCACCCTGGCCAGCCCCGACGGCGTGCGTATCGCCGGCCAGGCGGTCAGCGATCAGTTCGGCAACGCCGTGTTCAATGCGGGCGATGTCAACGGCGATGGGATCGACGACCTGTTCATCGGCGCCCGCTACGCCGATCTGCCAGGCCCGAACGCCGGGACCGGCTATGTCGTTTTCGGGGTGTCCGGCGGCATCGGCGCCAGCATCAATCTGGCCAACCTCGACGGCTCCAATGGGTTCAGGCTTTTCGGTGGGGGGCTGGCGGACGCCGACCTCGGCAAGAGCGTGTCTGCCGGCGATATCAACAATGATGGTTTCAACGACCTGTTGATCAGCGCCCGCAACGCCGACTTCAACGGCGGCGACTCCGGCTCGGCCTATGTCATCTGGGGCAAGGACACCGGGTTTGCTTCCCTGATCGACGTCAACAGCCTGACGGCCGCCGACGGGCAGCGCCTCAACGGCGCGTCTTCGGGAGATCAGTTCGGCCAGAGCGTCTCGGTGGTCGGCGATGTGAACGGTGACGGCTTCCTGGACATCGTGGTCGGCGCGCCCGGCATCGACAGCGGCAGCAACAATACGGGGGGCGGCTACCTGCTGCTGGGCGACGCGGACGGCTGGACCGCCGGCCCGGTGACGGGCGTCCCCGCCAACCAGCGGACGCACCTGATCGGCTGGGGCTACAACGGAAAGCACGGCTATGCCGTTTCCGGCGCCGGCGACATGAACGGGGACGGTTTCGACGACTTCGTCATCACTTCGAACGCCATCAGCAGCCCGGCGTTCAACGCCGGGGCGGCTTACGTGGTCTTCGGCTCCGCCGTTCCGCCGGCCACCCTCTCCCTGCAGAGCCTGAACGGCAGCAACGGCTTCATCGTCCAGACGAACCAGCAGTCGGCGGCCCTCGGCACCTCCGTGTCCAAGGCCGGGGATGTCAATGACGATGGGTACGATGACATCATCATAGGCGCGCCGTTCGGCCAGAACGGGACCCAGTACGCCTACGTGATCTATGGGGGGACCAGCTTCAGCGCGGTGATCAGCGCCCCGGCCCTGGACGGGATCAAAGGCTTCATCATCCAGGGTCTGGGCGGCCACGACCGGACCGGCTGGAGCGTGACCGGCGGCGGCGATGTCAATGGCGATGGGGTGGACGACATCCTGGTCACCGCCGTGCAGGCCAGCTTCGACGCCACGGCCGCCGGTTCGGTCTATGTGATCTACGGGCGGTCCTCGGCGGCGGTCGAGACGGGCACGGCCGGCGCCGACAGCTACACTGGCGCCGATGGCGCCGACACCCTGGCCGGGGCGGCGGGCGACGACATCCTCAACGGCGGCCTGGGCGCCGACACCATGACCGGCGGGCTGGACAACGACACCTACTACGTGGACGACGCCGGGGACGTGGTCATCGAGAATGCGGGCGAGGGGACGGACACCGTCAACGCCAGCCTCAGCTACAGCCTGCTGGCCAACTTCGAGAACCTCACCCTGACCGGCGCGGCGGACCTGAACGGCACGGGCAACAGCCTCGCCAACATCCTCACCGGCAACGACGGCGCCAACGTCCTCGATGGCGGAGACGGCAAGGACCTGCTGTACGGGGGCCTGGGGGCCGATGACCTGATCGGCGCGGCGGGCGGGGATCTGCTCGATGGCGGCCTGGGCGCCGACGACATGGCCGGCGGCGTGGGTGACGACACCTATGTGGTGGACGACCTCGGGGACGTGGTCTCCGAACTGGCGGGCGGCGGCAGCGGCGACCGGGTCCGCGCCAGCATCAGCTACGCGCTCGGCGCCGAGGTCGAGAACCTGGAGCTGACCGGCTCGGCCAACATCAATGGCACAGGAAACAGTCTGGCCAACCAGATCAGCGGCAACAGTGGCGACAACAGCCTGTCGGGCGGCGGCGGCAATGACATCATCCGCGGCAACGGCGGGCTCGATGATCTGGCCGGGGATGACGGCAACGACCAGCTGCTGGGCGGTGACGGAAACGACGAGCTCTATGGCGGAGACGCCAGCGACATCCTCTCGGGCGGCGCGGACGACGACACCCTGTACGGCGGGGCCGGTATCGACACCCTCGATGGCGGGACGGGTGCGGACGTCCTCTACGGCGAAGCCGGCAATGACCAGATGCAGGGCGGCGACGGGAACGACCAGCTGTTCGGCGGGGCTGACAACGATGTGCTGCGCGGCGGCTTCGGCGCCGACACCCTGACCGGCGGCCTGGGGGACGACACCTACGTCGTCGACGATTACACCGACACTCTGGTCGAGGCGTCCGGCGAGGGCAGCGACATCGTCAAGGCCACGGTGACCTGGACCCTGGGCGCCAATTTCGAGCGGCTGATCCTCGAGGGATCCGGCGACATCGGCGGGACCGGCAACGAGCTTGCCAACCAGCTCACCGGCAACGGCGGGGCCAACACCCTCGACGGCGGGGCCGGCGCGGACATCCTCAACGGCGGCCTGGGCGCCGACACCCTGATCGGCGGGCTGGGCGCCGACACCCTGATCGGTGGCGGCGGAAACGACGTCTTCCTGTTCCGCCAGGAGTCGGTGCGGGTCGGCCTCGGGGCCGTCGAGACCGACAGCATCAGCGACTATGCCATCGGTCAGGACGAGCTGGACTTCTCCGACATCGACGCCATTGCCGGGACCGCCGGGGTCAATGACGCCTTCAGCTTCGGCGCCTTCGACGGCACGGCGGGCAGGATCAGCCTCAGCTTCAGCGGCGGCATCACCACCGTCCTGCTGGACGTCGATGGGGACCGGAACGCCGACTACCGCCTGCGCATCAACGGCGATGTCACCGGCGATACCGGCGGCTGGGTGCTCTAAACGGCGCCCGCCGCCCTGCCGGCCAAGCTGACGGCGCCGATGATCATGGTCTTCCTGCCCGTCCTGCTCGGGGTGATCCTCGGCCCGCGATCATCAAGGCGCCCGATATCATGGCCAAGCCGTAGGGGCGGGTCGGCCGGCCCCAGCAGGCTGACGGCGCTGAAGCGGCAGCAGCTCGCGTTCCGAGACTTTCTGCCCGCTTCCGCGTCGAAAGATGACGCGAACCCGCCTGCTTCTGGGTGCGCGCGCGAGGGCGCGTTCGCCCCTTGTCACCCCCGAAAACTAGCTGCTATGAGCGCGTTGCTCGTTTTGAGTATTGAGTGGTCGCGGGGGCGATCGTAGCGCTTTGGGGGGATACTATGGCTGACTTTCCGGCGGTTGTGGAGCTGAGCACCTTGGATGGAACCGACGGGTTCCGTATCTCGGGCGTCGCGAGCTTTGACTACAGCGGCCATTCGGTCGCCTCGGCTGGCGACGTCAACGGCGATGGCATCGACGACCTGATCATCGGGGCTCCAGGCGCCGACCCGAACGGCGGTTCATCAGGGGCCAGCTATGTGGTGTTCGGCAGCGACGCGGGGTTTTCGGCCAACTTCGACCTGTCGACCTTGGACGGAAGCAACGGCTTTCGCATCTCCGGGGTCGCGGCTCTTGACCAGAGCAGCCGTTCGGTCGCCTCGGCCGGAGACGTAAACGGTGATGGCATCGACGACCTGATCATCGGAGCTAAAGACGCCGACCCCAACGGCAGTGCCTCAGGGGCCAGCTATGTGCTGTTCGGCAGCGACGCGGGGTTTTCGGCCAACTTCGACCTGTCGAGCCTGGACGGGAGCAATGGCTTCCGCATCTCCGGAGTCGCGGCGTATGATCAAAGCGGCCGTTCGGTCGCCTCGGCCGGAGACGTCAACGGCGATGGCATTGACGACATGATCGTCGGGGCTCCGTACGCCGACCCCAACGTCAGCAACTCGGGCGCCAGCTACGTGGTCTTCGGCAGCAAGGCCGGGTTCACGGCCAACCTCAACCTGTCGGACCTGGACGGAAACAACGGTTTCAGCATTTTCGGGGTCGCCGCGGCTGACTTCAGCGGGTGGTCGGTCGCCTCGGCCGGAGACGTCAACGGCGATGGCCTCGACGACCTGATCGTCGGGGCTCGGGGCGCCGATCCCAACGGCAGCACTTCCGGCGCCAGCTATGTGGTCTTCGGCAAGGGCACGGGCTTCGGGGCCAACTTCGACCTGTCGAGCCTCAACGGATCCAACGGCTTCCGCATTGCCGGCGTCGCGTCCGCCGACCAGTCCGGCTACTCGGTCGCCTCGGCGGGCGATGTGAACGGCGATGGCCTCGACGACCTGATCGTCGGGGCTCGGGGCGCCGATCCCAACGGCAGCGGTTCAGGGGCCAGCTATGTGGTCTTGGGCAAGGCCACGGGGTTCGCGGCCAACCTCAATCTGTCGACCCTCGACGGAACCAACGGCTTCCGCATTTCCGGCGTCGCGGCGGGGGACGAAAGCGGCTTCTCGGTCGCCTCCGCCGGCGACGTCAACGGCGATGGCCTAGACGACTTGATCGTCGGGGCGAGGAACGCCGACCCCAACGGCCGCGGTTCCGGGGCCAGCTATGTGGTGTTCGGCAAGGACACGGCATTTGCGCCCAACCTCGACCTGTCGAGCCTGGACGGAACCAACGGCTTCCGCATCTCCGGCGTCGGGGAGGGTGACTACAGCGGGTGCTCGGTCGCCTCGGCCGGAGATGTAAACGGGGACGGCGCCGCCGACCTGATCATCGGGGCTCGGTTTGCCGGCCCGAACGTCACGTATTCCGGCGCGGCCTACATCATCTACGGCATTCCACCCGTGCCGGTGGTCGAGGTCGGCACGGTCGCCGATGACGTCTATGCGGGCGGCGGCGCCGCCGACGACCTCCGCGGAGCCGATGGGAAGGATATCCTGGACGGTCGGACGGGCGACGATCTGCTGAATGGCGGGAATGGCGCGGACCAGCTGTTCGGCCGCCTGGGAGCGGACGACCTGATCGGCGGGGCCGGCGGCGACCTGCTGGACGGGGGCTCGGGGGCGGACCAGATGGCCGGGGGTCTGGGAGACGACACCTATGTCGTGGACGACCTCGGCGATTTGGTCACCGAACTGGTTACCCAGGGCTCGGACCGGGTGCGCGCCAGCATCACCTATTCCCTGGGCGCCGAGGTCGAAAACCTGGAGCTGACCGGCTCGGCCAACATCAACGGCACGGGCAATGGCCTGGCCAACCAGCTCAGCGGCAACAGCGGCAACAACATCCTGTCCGGCGGCGGCGGCAATGACGTCATCCGGGGCAACGGCGGGCTCGATGACCTGAACGGGGACGACGGGAACGACCAGCTGCTGGGCGGTGACGGAAACGACGAGCTCTATGGCGGAGACGCCAGCGACATCCTCTCGGGCGGCGCGGACGACGACACCCTGTACGGCGGGGCCGGTATCGACACCCTCGATGGCGGGACGGGTGCGGACGTCCTCTACGGCGAAGCCGGCAATGACCAGATGCAGGGCGGCGACGGGAACGACCAGCTGTTCGGCGGGGCTGACAACGATGTGCTGCGCGGCGGGTCCGGCGCCGACGTCCTCACTGGCGGCCTGGGGGACGACACCTATGTCGTCGACGACTACACCGACACCCTGGTCGAGGCGTCCGGCGAGGGCAGCGACATCGTCAAGGCCACGGTGAGCTGGACCCTGGGCGCCGACTTCGAACGGCTCATCCTCGAAGGCTCAGGCGACATCGACGGGACCGGCAACGAGCTTGCCAACCAACTCACCGGCAATGGCGGGGCCAATACGCTCGACGGCGGCGCGGGCGCGGACATCCTCAACGGCGGCCTGGGCGCCGACACCCTGATCGGCGGGCTGGGCGGCGACACCCTGATCGGTGGCGGCGGAAACGACGTTTTCCTGTTCCGCCAGGAGTCGGTGCGGGTCGGCCTCGGGGCCGTCGAGACCGACAGCATCAGCGACTACGCCATCGGTCAGGACGAACTCGACCTCTCCGACATCGACGCCATTGCCGGGACCCCCGGTGTCAACGACGCCTTCACCTTCGGCGCCTTCGACGGCACGGCGGGCAGGATCAGCCTGAGCTTCAGCGGCGGCATCACCACCGTCCTGCTGGACGTCGATGGCGATCGGAACGCCGACTACCGCCTGCGGATCAACGGCGATGTCACCGGCGATACCGGCGGCTGGGTGCTGTAGGCTACAGCGGGTCCGGGGCGTTGATCCGGCGCCACCGGGCCTCGATCAGGGCAAAGGCGCCGAAGGCCGCCAGGCCGACGCCGGTCAGGAACAGCAGGGGCGAGCCGAACGGCTGAGCCTCCAGCGCCTGCAGCGCCCCGCCCATGTTCCGCGCTTCGGACGACGAAAAGTCCCAGCCGGCCCGCACCAGGGTATAGCCCAGCGCGAGGAAGGCGACGCCGCGCGCGCCATAGCCGATGCGCCCCACCCAGCACAGCCAGCGGTGCGAGCGGGCTGGACAGCTCAGCTTCTCTCCGAACTTCGGCCGGAACAGCTGCACGATCCCCGCGATCCCAACCGCCACCACAAACAGCCCGACCCCGATCAGCAGCCAGTGGCCGAAGGGGATGGCCATCACCTCCGCCGCCATCTGCCGCGCATCCTGGTTCTCGTCGGCCTCGCCGATGTCCTCCAGCTCGTCCAGCAGTTCCAGCAGCGACCAGGCCAGGCCGCCGTACATCAGCCCGCTGATCGCCTGACCCGCGCGGCTGACCAGGGCCATGGGCTCGGTCCCCTGCCGGTCGGCGTCCAGCACCGCCTGCAGCCCGCGCCAGACCGAAAAGCCGATCAGCCCGGCGGCCAGGCCGGCGATCCATAACTGGCCCAGCCAGCCTTCCGCGAACGCCGTCACCGCTCCGCGCGCCCCGGCCGGCGTCCGCGCCAGTTCCACGGCCGCCAGGGCCGCCAGCAAGCCGATGCTCAAATAGACGAAGCCTCGCGCGCCATATCCCGCGCGCGATACCCACTCCAGCACCTCCGGCGTATCGACCTTGCCGCCGGCCCGAGCCAGCCGCTTAAGGCTCCGAGTTAGCCCCTTGGCCGCCATGATTCTCGTTTCCCCGTTGCCGGACAACAGCGTGACCACGCGGTGTTGGTTCCCGCTCCGCGACGGCGAAGAGGAGCCGCCGTCCACTCCGCAAGATCTAGCGGCGCTGACAACGACCGGTGGACCGGCGGGATCAGCGAAGCCTCCACCATCGGCGCCTTCTACGGCACGGCCGGAAGGATCAGCCTGAGCATCGGCGGCGTCATCACGACGGTTTTGCTCGATCTCGAAGGACACCGCATCGCCGACTACGACCTGCGGATCAACGGCGATGTAACGGCGGAATAAGACGATCGATTACTTCGAAGTCATTACATTCCGTTTAAGTGTCAAAAGCTTAATGCGCATCCTTTCGTTTAGCCTTGCCCCCCGCTGTTCTGATCCGCTAACCGTCCGCCCCCTCGCTTTGAGGGAACGGCGGTCGCCGATGCGACCGCAGCAACAGAGGGCATTCCATGGCCGATTTTCCGGCAACTGTTAACGTCTCGGCGCTCAATGGCAGCGACGGATTCACCATCACCGCCGGCGGCGTCAGCGCCACCGGCATCACCGTTTCGTCGGCTGGCGACGTGAACGGGGACGGGGTCGAGGACTTCGTGATCGGCATCGACGGCTCGCCGGCGAACCGCGCCTATGTGCTTTTCGGCGACGAAGGCGGCTTCCCCTCCACCCTGGCGCTGTCGGGCCTGGACGGGACCAACGGCTTCTGGGTCACCGGCGAGACGACCAGCGACCGCGCCGGCGGCTCGGTCGGCGCGGCCGGCGATTTCAACAACGATGGCTATGACGACATCATTGTCGGCGCCCGGGGCAACGATCCGGGCGGCGTGACCAACGCCGGGTCGGCCTACATCGTCCTGGGCGGACCCAGCCCCGCCACCGGCGGCCTGGGCAGCGCCTTCAAGCTGTCCGGTGTGGTCAGCGAGGATCTGGTCGGATGGTCGGTCGCCGGGATCGGCGACATCAACGGTGACGGCTTCGACGATGTCCTGGTCGGCGCCAAGTATGCCGACATCAACGGCTCCTCCAGCGGGGCCGCTTACGTGGTGTTCGGCCATGCCTCGCCCAGCGGCGTGCTGGATCTGTCGACCCTCGATGGCGCCAACGGCTTCCGGATCGGCGGCGTCGCGGCCATCGACCTGGCCGGCTACTCGGTCGGCGCGGCCGGCGACGTCAATGGCGACGGGATCGACGACCTGGTGATCGGCGCGACCGGCGTCGACAGCGCCAACGCTGGGTCCGGCGCCGCCTATGTTGTGTTCGGCTCCGCCGACGAGCCCTTCGACGCAGACCTCGACCTGTCGGCCCTGAATGGGAGCAACGGCTTCCGCATCGCCGGCACGACGACCAACGAATATGTTGGCTTCTCGGTCGCCTCCGCGGGGGACATCAACGGCGATGGCTTCGATGACCTGGCGGTCGGCGGCCGCGGCTCGGGCGGAACCGGCGGGGTGTCCATCATCTTCGGCTCGAACGCCGGGTTCGCCGCCACCCTCAGCGTGACCGACCTGAACGGGACCAACGGCTTCCGCATCGCCGGGGAGGCCGGGGCCGATCATGCCGGCCGCTCGGTCTCGGCGGCCGGAGACCTCAACGGCGACGGGATCGACGACCTGATCATCGGGGCCCCGCAGGCGGACCCCAACGGCTCCAGCTCCGGCGCCGCCTATGTGGTCTTCGGCAGCCGCACCGGCTTCGGCGCCACCCTCGCCCTCTCCAGCCTGGACGGGAGCAACGGCTTCCAGATCAACGGCGCGGCCGCCAACGATCGCGCCGGCTGGTCGGTCAGTTCCGCCGACATCAACGGTGATGGCAACAGCGACATCATCATCGGGGCCCGGCTGAGCAGCGGCGCGGGCGCGGCCTACGTCATCTACGGCCTCCCGCCCGCGCCGGTGGTCGAGGTCGGCACGGGCGCCAACGACGCCTATGTGGGCGGCGGCGCGGCCGACGATCTCAGCGGCGCGGGGGGGGATGACACCCTCGAGGGCCTGACCGGCGATGACCTGCTGAACGGCGGGGACGGGAAGGACAGGCTGTACGGCGGTCTGGGCGCCGACGACCTGGTCGGCGGAATCGGCGGCGACCTGCTGGACGGCGGCGAGGGCGCTGATGAGATGGCGGGGGGAGCGGGCGACGACACCTATGTCGTGGACGACCTCGGCGACACGATCACCGACACCAGCGGCGTGGACCGCGTCCGGGCCGGCATCACCTACACGCTCGGCGCCGACGTGGAGAATCTGCAGCTTACCGGCACGGCTGACATCGATGGCGTCGGCAACGCCGGCGCAAACCAGATCGACGGCAACAGCGGCGCCAACACCCTCAACGGCGGCGGCGGAAATGACGTCATCCGTGGCGCCGGCGGCCTGGACACCCTGGAGGGCGAGAGCGGCGCCGACCAGTTGCTGGGCGGCGACGGGGACGATCTCCTCTACGGGGGAGATGCCAACGACGTCCTGCAGGGCGGGGCGGACGCCGACACCCTTCACGGCGGGGCGGGCGTCGATACCCTGGACGGCGGGACCGGCGAGGATGTCCTCAACGGCGATGCCGGCAACGACAGGCTCGATGGCGGTGATGCGGACGACGCGCTGTTCGGCGGCGCCGACAACGATCAGCTGACCGGCGGCGCCGGCGCCGACATCCTGACCGGAGGGATCGGGGACGACACCTATATCGTCACCGACTATCTCGACATCCTTGTCGAGGCGGTGGGCGAGGGCAACGACATCGTCCGCAGCACGGTCACCTGGGGTCTGGCCGACAACTTCGAACGGCTGGTCCTGGAAGGGACGAGCGACATCGACGGCAGCGGCAACGACCAGGCCAATCAGATCACCGGCAACAGCGGGGCCAACCTGCTGTTCGGCGGCAATGGCGCCGATACCCTCAATGGCGGTCTCGGCAACGACGAGATCATCGGTGGGGCCGGCAACGATATCCTGATCGGCGGCGGCGGCGCCGACGTCTTCTTCGTGCAGATCGAGTCCATCTCCCCCAGCACCGACCTGATCGGCGCCTTGGAGACCGACACCATCAGCGACTATGTCATCGGCCAGGACAGCATCGACTTCTCGGACGTGGACGCGGACATCTCCACCAATGGGATCGACGAAGCCCTGACCTTCGGCGCCTTCGACGGCACGGCCGGCAGGATCAGCCTGAGCTTCAGCGGTGGGATCACCACCGTTCTGCTGGACGTCGATGGCGACCGGAACGCCGACTACCGGCTGCGGATCAATGGCGATGTCACCGCCGATACGGCGGGGTGGGTTCTCTAAAGCCCGCCGCCGCCCTGGCTGAGGGACTGGTAGCTGCGGCCCGCGCCCGGCGCCGGACCCTTGGCCAGGGCGGCCTTCAGCCACGCCATGTTGCTGTCCACCATCTCCGGCGGCAGGTCGCGGCGGGCCAGCTGTTCGGCCTCCGGCAGCCGGCCTTGCAGTCCGACCACCAGCGCCAGGTTCTGGCGCACCTGGATGGTCGCGCGCGGGCTGGCGGCGGCGCGGCGCAGCAGGGCTTCGGCGGCGGGCAGGTCGCCGCGCGCCGCCTGGAACATGGCAAGGTTGGTCAAGGCCGCCGGCTCGTCGGGCGCCAGGGCCACGGCCTGGCGGTGGGCGGCCAGGGCCTCCTCGTCCCGCTGCGCCTGCTCATAGGCCACACCCAGCAGCGAATGAGGCCGCCAGTCGCGGGGGCTCAGGGCCGCGGCCTTGCGGGCCGGCTCGATAGAATAGAAGCCCTGGCCCATGCCGATGAAGCCGCGAGCGCTTTCCAGAAGGGCGTTGAGGTTTTGCGGATCGACCACCAGCACCGCCTGGGCGGTGGCCACCGCGTCGCGGTAGCGGCCCATCGCCCGTAGCGACTGCGACAGGGCGACCCCGGCCTCGGCGTCGCGCGGATCAACCTCGAACTCCCGGCCCCAAAAGGCGGCGGCGGCCAGGGGATCGAACCGGCGCGCCTCGGCGCGCTGGGCGGCGGTGGCCTTGGCCTCTCGAGGCGTGGGGGTGGCGGCGATCGGGGTGATGGCGCCGGGGGCCTGGGCCGCAGGGGCCTTCGCAGGCGCCTCGGCCTTCTTTTCTTCCTTCTTGCCGCCGAACGGCCAGGCCTGGGCGGCGCCGGGCAGGCTGAACGCCAGCAGGGCAGGGGCGAGAATGGTTGCGGCGAGGACGCGCTTGCGCGACATGGGGAAGTCCCTTGGCCAGTCCGACAGGCGCCCAGTCTCGCCGCTCCGGCTCAAGGAATCGTTAAGCATGTCCGTTAAGAGACCGCCTCCCATGACCGACCCCGTGATCGCCGCCGCCGAAGGCCGCGCCATCCCCGTTCTGGCGGTGACCACGGCCGCCTGGCCGGCCCTGCTCAGCGAGCGGCCGGCCTCCCTGGGCCGGCTGGCGGAGATCGCCGGCTTCAAGGCCAGGAGCGGCCAGCTGATGCCGGTCCACGACATCGATGGCGAGATCGACATGGTGCTGTTCGGTCTCGGCGACGGCGGCGAGGTTTCCGTGTTCCGCGCCCTGGCCGCCAAGTTGTCGGCCGGCGACTATCAGCTGCAGACGCCGGAGGGCCTCGATCCCACGGCCGTCGCCCTGGCCTTCGCGCTGGGCGGCTACCGCTTCGACCGCTACCGCGCGGGCCGCGAGGCCGGCCCCCGGCTGGTTGTGCCCGGCGCGGATCTGGCCGCCGTCCACAGCCTGGCCCATGCCTGCGCCCTGGCCCGCGACATGGTCAACACCCCGGCCGGCGACATGGGCCCGCTGCAGATCGAGACCATCGCCCGCGAGATCGCCGAGCAGCATGGCGCGACCATCGCCGTGGTCACGGGCGATGAGCTGCTGGCCGAGGGCTATCCCTCCGTCCACGCCGTCGGCCGCGCCGCCGGTCCTGGACGTGATCCCCGGATCATCGAGATCGCCTGGACCGGTCCCGGCGCCGGTCCAGACGCCCCGCTCGTCGCCCTGGTCGGCAAGGGGGTGACCTTCGACACCGGCGGCCTGAACATCAAGCCGGGCGCCGGCATGCGCAACATGAAGAAGGACATGGGCGGCGCGGCCCACGCCCTGGCGCTGGCTCGGATGGTGATGGACGCGGGCCTGCCCGTGCGCTTGGCCGTGCTGGTCCCGGCGGTGGAGAACGCCATCAGCGGCGACGCCATGCGGCCGGGCGACGTGCTCAACACGCGCAAGGGCCTGACCGTCGAGGTCGGGAACACCGACGCCGAGGGCCGCCTGATCCTGTCCGACGCCCTGACCCGCGCCCAGGAACTCAGCCCCGCCCTGACCATCGACCTGGCCACCCTGACCGGCGCCGCCCGCATCGCGCTGGGCCCACAGGTGATCCCCTTCTACACCGACGACGAGGCCCTGGCCGCCGACCTGGCCGCCGCCTCCCGCGCAACCGAGGACCCCCTGTGGCGCATGCCCCTTTGGCCCGGCTACGAGGAAGCGCTGGATGGAGACCTCGCCGACCTGAAGAACGACCCCGACGGTTGGGCTCAGGCCGGGTCGGTGACCGCCGCCCTGTTCCTCAAGCGCTTCGCCCCAACCTCGGGCAGCTGGGTCCACCTCGACATCTTCGCCTGGAACCCCAAGGGCCGGCCTGGCTGGCCGACCGGCGCCGAGGCCCAGGCGATCCGCGCCCTCTTCAAACTGATCAAGGACCGCTTCGGATGAGCTTCGACCGCCGGCTGACCCTGATCCACGAGGGAACCGCCGCCCGCGTCCTGGAGGGCGTGGTCGCGGCCGAGACCTACGACGACCCGATCGCCATGACCTGCGTCGCCCCCTCCGCTCCGCTTCGCCGCCATAGGGACGACGGCGCCGAGCAGGAGAGCCTGCTGCTGTTCGGCGAGCAATTCGATGTGCTGCTGGAGCGCGACGGGTTCGCCTTCGGCAGGCTGGCGCGCGACGGCTACGTCGGCTGGGTGCGCAGCGACGCCCTGGCCGCCCCGGCGCTCAGCCCCACGCATCGGGTCACGGCGCTGCGGACCTATGCCTTCAGCCGCCCGGACATCAAGTCGCCCCCCGTCGGCCTTTACTCCCTGAACGCCCTGGTCGCGGTCGAGGAAGCCGATGGCCGGTTCGCCCGCGCCGCCCACGCCGGCTGGTTCATGACCGACCATCTGGCCCCGGTCGGCTCCGCCTTCCGGACCGACCCGGCCGAGGTCGCCACCACCTTCCTCGGCGCCCCCTACCTGTGGGGCGGCCGCGAGAGCCTGGGCCTGGACTGTTCGGGCCTGGTGCAGCAGGCCCTGCTGGCCTGCGGCCGGGCCTGCCCGCGCGATACCGACATGCAGGCGAAGATCGGCCAGGCCATCGACCGCGCGGCGCTCGATCGCGGCGACCTGGTCTTCTGGAAGGGTCATGTTGCGATGATGCTCGACGCCGAGCGGATGATCCATGCCAACGCCCACCATATGGCCGTGACGATCGAGCCGCTGGAGGCCGCCGTTGCCCGCATCGAGGCAGCCGGGAACGGGGCGCCCACAGCCTATCGGCGACCCTGACGCCCAAAGAAAAACGGGCCCCAGCGCGTGGAGCCCGTTGATTTTGATCTGCCGGCCTTGCCGCCTACTTCGGCGGGGCGGGCGTCGTCGGCTTGGCGGCTTCGGCGGTGGCCGGCGGCTGGGTCGCGCCGCCCGGGGCGGTCGTCGGGGCCGGGGTCGTGCCGGTGGCGGTCGGATCGGTCGCGTCGGCCGCTGGGGCGTCGGTCGGGGCGGCGGCGGGCTTGGGCGCCGGCACCGCCAGGGTCGAGCCCAGGCTGTGCAGGTAGGACAGCATGGCGATGCGGTCTTCCTGCTTCTTCAGGCCGACGAAGGACATCTTGGTGCCGGGGACGTGCTTCTGCGGCGCCTTGAGGAACTGGTCCATCTCGTCCCAGGTCCAGGTCTTGCCCGCGCCCCAGGTCTTCATGCCGTCGGAATAGGCGAAGCCGGCGTGGGTGCCGGGGACCTTGCCCAGGATGCCGTACAGGTTCGGGCCGGTGCCATTGGCGCCGCCGGGGGTGAAGGTGTGACAGCTGGTGCACTTGGCCGAGACCGCGGCGCCCAGCGCCGGATTGGTGGCCGGGATCACCGTGCCCCAATCGGGAGCGACCTCGACCGGGCCGGCGCCGCCGGTGTCTTCCACGACGGTCACGGCGTAGCCGAACTTTTCCTTCTCAAGCTCGTGGCTCGTAAACAGGATGCCGCTGACTTCACGCAGGCCAAAGATGGCCAGGCCCGCCGCCAGCACACCGCCGGCGATCTTGTTGAAGGTCAGGTCGCTCATGTCCGCTCTGAACTCGTCTGTTTCGAGACCGACCGGGAAACTCAGAATCCCGGCCCTTGTTGCGCGTGCGTCTCTGACACGCTACCGCCGCCTTCGCAAGCGGCGCGCCGCCCGTTGATCCCATTCTGAGCGCATGAAACCGATCGTCCTCATTCCGGCCCGCATGGCCGCCACCCGGTTGCCCGACAAGCCGTTGGCCGACATCGGCGGTCTGGCGATGATCGTGCGCGTCCTGCGCCAGGCCGAAGCGGCCGACATCGGGCCTGTCGCGGTGGCTGCGGGCGATCCCGAGATCGTCGAGGCGGTGCGCGGCGCGGGCGGCAAGGCGGTGCTGACCGACCCGGCCCTGCCCAGCGGTTCGGACCGCATTCAGGCGGCCCTGGCGGAGCTCGACCCCGCCGGCGCCCATGACGCGGTGATCAACCTGCAGGGCGATATGCCCTTCGTCGAACCCTCGGTGCTCAGCGCCTGCGCCGGCCTGCTGGCCGCCCAGCCCTCCTGCGACGTCGCCACGGTGGTCGCGCCCGAGGCCTCGCCTGACGACCGCGCCAACCCCGACGTGGTCAAGGCCATCCTGGCGCTCCAGGCCGACGGCCAGTCCGGCCGCGCCCTCTACTTCACCCGCTCCACCCTCTACGGTGACGGCCCCGTCTGGCGCCACATCGGCATCTACGGCTACCGCCGCGCCGCGCTCGAGCGATTTAACAGCGCGCCGCCTTCGGCTCTGGAGCGGCGCGAGAAGCTGGAACAACTTCGCGGCCTGGAAATGGGCCTCGAATACTGGGCGTCCATCGCAGCGGCCGCGCCCATCTCCGTCGACAACCCGGCCGACCTCGAAGCCGCCCGGGCTTACGCAAAGACCCTCTGATCATGCTCAAGAAGATCGCCTTCCAGGGCGCCCCCGGCGCCAACAGCCACGAGGCCTGCCGCGACTATTTCCCCGGCTACGAAGCCGCCCCCTACGCCACCTTCGAAGAGGCCTTCGAGGCGGTGAGCAGCGGCGTCTGCGAACTGGGGATGATCCCGGTCGAGAACTCCATCGCCGGCCGGGTGGCCGACGTCCACCACCTGCTGCCCTCCAGCGGCCTGAAGATCATCGGCGAGCGGTTCAAGCCGATCCGCTTCCAGCTGATGGCCAACAAGGGCGTCAAGCTGGACCAAGTAAAGACGGTCTCCAGCATGGCCATCGCCCTGCACCAGTGCCGTCGGTCGCTCAAGAAGCTCGGCGTCGAAACCGAGGCCGTCGGCGACACCGCCGGCGCCGCCCGCGCCCTGTCCCAGAACCCCGATCCGACCAAGGCCGCCATCGCCCCGGCCCTGGCCGCCGAGATCTACGGCCTCGATATCCTGGCCAAGGACATCGAGGACGAGCGCCACAACACCACCCGCTTCCTGGTGATGACCGCCGACAAGGCCCCGGCCCCGCCCCCCTTCACCCAGCGCTGCATCACCAGCTTCTGCTTCCGGGTGAAGAACCTTCCCGCCGCCCTCTACAAGGCGATGGGCGGGTTCGCGACCAACGGCGTCAACATGACCAAGCTGGAAAGCTATATGGAGGGCGGCGCCTTCACCGCCACCTTCTTCTACGCCGAGGTCGACGGCCGCCCCGAGGACCGGGGCCTGGCCCTGGCGCTGGAGGAGCTGGGCTTCTTCACCGACCGTCTGGAAATCCTCGGCGTCTTCCCGGCCGACCCCTTCCGGGACCGCGTGTAGCGCGAGCGGCTTTGACGAAACCGTCGACGCGCGCCACCGTTACCTCATGATGCGCAAAGCCCTCTTCGCCTCCCTCGCCGTCCTCGCGCTCGCCGCCTGCGACCGCCCCGCCAAGACCGAGGAAAAGGTCGAGACGGCCCCATCCGTCGGCCAGGAGGCGCTCGGGCCCGCCGCCGGTGCGGTGGATGCTGTCACCGGCGCGCCGGCCGATCCTGGCGCGCCCATGACCGACCCGCCCGCCGGGGCCGGCGAACAGGGCGGCACGGACCAGTGGCGCGCCGTCGCCAATGCCGAGGACGAGGACCGCATCGCCCGCCTGCCCGACGCCTGGCGTACCGCCCTGCGCGAGGCGAACGCCGACCACGGCGCCATGGTCGATACCCAAGGCATGCTGCTGGTCCCCGACGCCGCTCTGGCCGGCAACCTGCAGCCCGCCCCCGGAACCTATCGCTGCAAGACGATCAAGCTCGGCTCCCAACTGCAGCCGGCGGGCCTGGCCTACATCGAATACCCGCCGTTCAAATGCACCATCGAGCTGACCCCCGGCGGCGACCTGATCCTCACCAAGACCACCGGCAGCCAACGCCTGCGCGGCCTGCTCTATCCAGACACCGACAAGCGCCTGGTGTTCATCGGCGCCCAGGCCTGGGGCGCCGAAGAAAAGGGCTACCCCACCTACGGCCAGATGCCCGAACGCGACCAGATCGGCGTTTTCGAGCGCGTCGGGACCGACCGCTGGCGCCTGACCCTGCCCTGGCCAAAGCAGGAATCGAAGCTCGACGTGCTGGAGTTGCGGAAGTAGCGGCGGGCGGTTGCCCTGACCCATCCCGCCTCATAGGCTCCCTCACACCTCGGGGAGCCGCCATGTCCGTCCGCCACAAAGCCTTCGCTTCGGCCGCCGCCGTTCTCGCCCTTTCGCTCGTCGGCGCCGCCTCGGCCCAGGAGGGCCTCCCGCCTGACGTCCAACGCTTCCGTGGTCTCTATGAAGAGCTGGTCGAGACCAACACCACCCTGTCGTCCGGCAGTTGCACCCTGGCCGCCGAGCGGATGGCCGCTCGGCTGAAGGCCGCCGGCTATCCGGACGCCGACGTCCGTATCCTGGTTCCCGACGGCCGCCCCAAGGACGGCAACCTGATCGCCGTCCTCAAGGGCTCCGACCCCAAGGCCAAGCCGCTGCTCCTGCTGGCCCACATCGACGTGGTCGAGGCCAACCGCGCCGACTGGGAGCGTGATCCCTTCACCCTCGTCGAGGAGAACGGCTACTTCTACGCCCGCGGCGCCAGCGACGACAAAGCCATGGCCGCAATCTTCACCGACAGCATGGTCCGCTACCGCGAGGAGGGCTTCAAACCCAGGCGCGACATCAAGCTGGCCCTGACCTGTGGCGAGGAGACGGCCGACACCTTCAACGGCGTCGACTGGCTGTTGAAAAACCATCCGGACGCCCTCGCCGCCGGCATGGCGCTCAACGAGGGCGCGGGCGGCCGGCTCGACGCGGCGGGCAAGCCGCAGTACCTGGGCATCCAGGCCGGCGAGAAGATCTACCAGGACTACACCCTGGAGATCACCAACGTCGGCGGCCACTCCTCCCGCCCGTTCAAGGACAACGCCATCGTCCGGCTCTCCAAGGCCCTAGCCAAGATCGGCGACCACGACTTCCCCATCGCCATCAATGAGTCGGTCCGCCTCAACTTCGAAGGCTCCGCCAAGCTGGAAACCCCGGAGACCGCCGCCGCCCTGCTGGCCCTTCTCAAGGACCCGACCGATACGGCCGCCGCCGAGATCGTCGCCAAGGATCGCGGCCGCAACAGCATGATGCGCACCACCTGCGTCCCGACCCAGGTCGCCGCCGGCCACGCCCCGAACGCCCTGCCGCAACGGGCCACCGCCAACGTCAACTGCCGCATCCTTCCCGGCAACGACCCGCGCCAGGTGGCCAAGGACCTCGAACGCATCATCGGCGATCCCGGCATCAAGGTGACCCTGGCCGCCGAGCCCAGCGCCATCGCGGTCGCCCCGCCGCTCGATGAGAAGGTCCTCGGGCCCGCCCGCAAGGTCGCCGCCAAGCTGTGGCCAGGCGTCCCCCTGATCCCGATCATGACCACCGGCGCCACCGACGGCCGCTTCACCACGGCGGCCGGCATCCCGACCTACGGCCTGAGCGGCCTGTTCGGCGACCCCGACGGCGGCGGCACGCACGGCCTGAACGAGCGCATCCGGGTGAAGAGCCTCTACGACGGCCGCCTGTTCCTGCACGAGGTGGTCAAGCTCTACGCCGTGCAGCGGTAGGGGACCGGTTGCGCGCAAAGCGCGCTACCTGTCCCCGGTCAGCACCGGCCGTCGACCCAAGCTCGGTCCAGCCGTACTGCCAACTGTCTGGTCCGAGCCCGCCATTCGCCTACGGCGCTGACCGGGGACAGGTAGCGCGCGTTGCGCGCAACCGGTCCCCACCCCTTGTGTGGCCCAATCGCCACACTTACATGCCCCTCAAGCTCATTGTGCTCAGCCGAGGCAGGGAGCCTTATCCGCCTTCTCAGGGGACCGCCCAAGTGAACATCGACCTCTACTCCGACCGCGCCAAACAGGCCGTGCAATCGGCCCAATCGCTGGCCCTGGCCCGCCGCCACCAGCACCTCACCCCCGACCACATCCTGAAAGTCCTGCTCGAGGAAAAGGACGGCCTCTCCCGCGCCCTGATCCAGAGCGCCGGCGGCCGGCCCGACGTCGCCGACCAGGCGGTCGAGGCCAACCTCGGCAAGATGCCCAAGGTCGAGGGCGGCAGCGGCCAGCTTTATATGAAGCCTGAGACCGCCCGCGTCTTCGCCGCCGCCGAGGAGGCCGCCAAGGCGGCGGGTGACGCCTTCGTCACCACCGAACGCCTGCTGATCGCCACCGCCAAGGAAGGCGGCGACGCCGCCACGGCGCTGAAGGCCGCCGGCGCCGACGAGAAGAAACTCACCAAGGCCGCCGACGAGATCCGCAAGGGCCGCACCGCCGACAGCGCCGGCGCCGAGGACGGCTACGACGCCCTCAAGCGCTACGCCCGCGACCTGACCCAGGCCGCCCGGGACCAGAAGCTCGACCCGGTCATCGGCCGCGACGAAGAGATCCGCCGCACTATCCAGGTTCTGGCCCGCCGCACCAAGAACAACCCCGTCCTCATCGGCGAACCCGGCGTCGGCAAGACCGCCATCGTCGAGGGCCTGGCCATCCGCATGGTCAACGGCGACGTTCCCGAAAGCCTGAAGGACAAGAAGCTCCTCAGCCTCGACATGGGCGCCCTGATCGCCGGCGCCAAATACCGCGGCGAGTTCGAGGAACGGCTGAAGGCCGTGCTCAACGAGGTCACCGCCGCCGAGGGCGGCATCGTCCTGTTCATCGACGAGATGCACACCCTGGTCGGGGCAGGGAAAGCCGACGGCGCCATGGACGCCTCCAACCTGCTGAAACCCGCCCTGGCGCGCGGCGAGCTGCACTGCGTCGGCGCCACCACGCTCGACGAATACCGCAAGCATGTGGAGAAGGACGCCGCCCTGGCCCGCCGCTTCCAGCCGGTGTTCGTCGATGAGCCGACGGTGGAGGACACCGTCTCCATCCTCCGCGGCCTGAAGGAAAAGTACGAGCTCCACCACGGCGTGCGGATCACCGACGGCGCCATCGTGGCCGCCGCCACCCTGGCCAACCGCTACATCACCGACCGCTTCCTGCCCGACAAGGCCATCGACCTGATGGACGAGGCCGGCAGCCGCGTGCGCATGGCCGTCGACAGCAAGCCCGAGGAACTGGACGAGATCGACCGCCGCCTGGTGCAGCTGAAGATCGAGCGCGAGGCCCTGAAGAAGGAAACCGACAACGCCTCCAAAGCCCGCCTCGAAAACCTCGAGGTCGAGATCGACGATCTGCAGTTCCGCTCTGACGAAATGACCGCCAAGTGGAAACAGGAGAAGGAAAACCGCGGCGCCGAGGCCCAGTCTCGCGAAGCCCTCGAACGCCTCAAGGCCGAGCTGGTCTCCGCCCAGCGCAACGGCGACCTGATGCGGGCATCGGAGATCGCCTATGGCGAAATCCCCGCCCTCGAAAAGCGCCTGGCCGAGGAAGAGGCCAAGGACGCCGCCCAGCCCGACGTCGCCCCCGAGGTCGTCGACGACCAGCAGATCGCCGCCGTGGTCAGCCGCTGGACCGGCGTCCCGGTCGAAAAGATGCTGGAGGGCGAGCGCGAAAAGCTGCTGCGCATGGAGGACGGCCTGCGCGGCCGCGTGGTCGGCCAGGAGGAAGCCCTGGTCGCCGTCTCCGACGCCGTCCGCCGGGCCCGCGCGGGCCTGAAGGACCCGCAACGCCCGATCGGCAGCTTCCTGTTCCTCGGCCCCACGGGCGTGGGCAAGACCGAGCTGACCAAGGCCCTGGCCGAATACCTGTTCGATGACGAGGCGGCGGTCACCCGCCTCGACATGAGCGAGTACATGGAAAAGCACAGCGTCAGCCGCATGATCGGCGCGCCTCCCGGCTACGTCGGCTATGACGAGGGCGGCGCCCTGACCGAAAGCGTGCGCCGCCGGCCCTACCAGGTCGTGCTGTTCGACGAGGTCGAAAAGGCCCACCCGGACGTCTTCAACGTCCTCCTCCAGGTCCTCGACGACGGCCGCCTGACCGACGGCCAGGGCCGCACGGTCGACTTCCGCAACACCCTGATCATCATGACCAGCAACATGGGCGCCGAATACCTCGCCGCCCAGGCCGACGGCGAGGATGTCGAGGCCGTCCGGCCCCAGGTGATGGACGTCGTCCGCAAGAACTTCCGCCCCGAATTCCTCAACCGCATCGACGAGATCATCCTTTTCAAGCGGCTGGCCCGGGCGGACATGAGCAGCATCGTCCGCATCCAGCTGGCCCGCGTCGAAAAGCTCCTCGCCGACCGGAGAATGGCCATCGCTCTCGACGACGGCGCCCTCCACTGGTTGGCCGAAAAGGGCTACGACCCGGTCTACGGCGCACGCCCCCTGAAGCGCGTGATCCAGAAAGACCTTGTCGACCCCATCGCCAAGAAGCTCCTGGCCGGCGACCTGGAAGACGGCAGCGTCATCCAGGTCCACGCCGGCGACGGCGCCCTGGAGATCGGCAAGGCCCGGGTGCACTAACAACAGGGCGGCAGCTCAGCCATCGCTCTCCCCCACTTGGTGGGGGAGTGGCTTTGGCGAGCGCTGCAAGCGAGCCAAACCGAGGGGGCACATCCACCGGCGGCTGTGAGGTCCGACGCCGCCGCCGGTGTCTCAGGACCTGGCGCCAACCCCTAACCGCCGGCGCGGCCCCGCCTCCTGGTCCGTCGCTCACGCTCCGAACCGTCCTCCGCCCCCTCCCGGGGGCGGAGAGCGATCCCCATAGCCAACCACCCCAAACCCGCGCCATCATACAGCCTCCAGTCGCGAGGCTCCATGCGCACACCCCTCCTGATCGCCCTGGCCGCCTTGGCCACGACCGCCTTCGCCCCCGGCCAGCCGGACCCCGACCGCCGCCCCAACGCCTTGGGCAGCTTCCAGGCTCTCGGCGCCGTCGATGTCGACTTCGCCATGCGCGAGATCTGCTTCCCCTATGTGCTCGGCGAGGGGCAACCCTCCGAACTGACCGCCCGCTCCGGCGTCTTCCGCCTTGAAAAGCCCCCCGCCTGGTCCAAAGGCCGCCCCACCTGGTGGGTTGGCCGCCGCGACCTGCAGGTGTCCATGGCCTCAACCCGCAACGGCGGCCGAGCCTGTTCCGTGATCGTCCTCGACGGCGACCCGGCCCCCCACCGCGCCGCCCTTGACCAGGCCATGACCCACTGGCGCACGCCCCTGCAC
>NZ_JAAALA010000026.1 GCF_009905535.1 Caulobacter sp. SLTY
CCCTTCATGCTCGAACCCCGCAGCCCGGTCCTCTACTACCTCCAGCGCCTCCGCGACGAAGCGCACCGCTTCGCGATCGGCAGCCACCGCACCCGCCGCAGCATGGAGATGGTCAAGAACCCGCTGGACGAGATCGAGGGCGTCGGGCCGGGCCGGAAGAAGGCGCTGCTGCACGCGTTCGGCAGCGCGCGGGGGGTGAGCCGCGCGACAGTGGACGACCTGGCGAAGGTGGAGGGGGTGAGCGCGCAGCTGGCGCAGCGGGTGTATGACTTTTTCAGGAAGTGAGGGGGGGGCAGCAAATTTCTCTTGCTGTAGGGAAGCTCGAGGGAGAAACACTTTAGTGCACCCTTTGCGTGCGCAAATGTAGTAAATGCTGATCCTCTTGATCTAAACTCCCGACGAATCGGGGGATTCATGCCCAAATCAAAAAAGCCGACGTCAAGGTCGCCGGACATTCCTCAGCGCAACAAGATTCGCGGTGCGTTGGGTGCCGCGTTGTCGCGGACCAGTGGCCCATCGAGGCCGCGCATCGAGCGTTATCGCATTAGCTTACGCCAAGCCCTGCTTGATGCTCGCCCAGCACTTCCCTCGATATACCGATCGGAGTTCTTCGGTTGGCTGGATAGGGTTCTGCTTGGAAATGAAGCGGCGCGCAGTGCCTTGACGTTTGGCCTAAGCCCTCATCCGATGGAAGGTCCGAGGATTGCGTTTCCGAGCGAACTTCAATGGCTGGACTATCGGATTCGCCCATACTTCGATGATCTTAGAGGCTTCCGCCAAGCCGCTTTAGCGCTGAATGATGCGTTCTGGCGACACGACAAGAGCATCTGCTTCAGCGTACTTGAGGATATAGAAAGGCGCTTCGGCACCTCAATTTGGTATATCGAGACAAGGATCGCGATCGAGCAGTATTTCAACGGGCTTGAGGCTCAAAAAAACTATCTATCCACTATAAAGGACGAATACCCGAAGGGTCTTCCGGCTTATATCGCACATTTCGCAAGCATAAGAAATGAAGTTCGCTCGACTATGCGACTATTTAGAGACGACGCATCGATCCGAATTGCATCGAGCAACGCCGAAGACTCAATAAAGACTTATTTCAAATACAAAATTGCCGACGTGTTTGAATGCACTGATATCGATATATCGAGAATTATTTCTACGGAGCAGGGGCAGTCAATCATAGATATCTATGAAACGGCGGTTTCCTTATTTCAGGCAATCATAAACGCTGGGAAGAGCGAACGATACGCAGAAGCTATCCTCAGGGCGACGCAAAACTGGGAGGGCATAGGCGACTTCCGCCTCGATAAAATCCGTATTGCCCTTGGAGGCGAACCTCTTGGCAAAGTGGGAGTGAAGACCAACCTCGCGGGTCGGGGGATTTTTTCAGCCACTACTCGGTTGGACGTTGCAACAGCGATAAAGAATCTCTGCGACGACCCCGGTGACATATGGGCCGGCGTTGGCGTTCTTTTTGCCGAAGCTTCTGCAACCGGTGACACTGAATCGCTTCCTGGCCCCTGGCAGAGCGTGCTGGACCACATGCGGTCAGTGATCATGCGTGATGACGACTTCGAGGCATCGGTTGGCGCGCTCGAAAAGTTCTCACGGAACTTTAGAACACTCTCTACTGGTGCAGCTCTGTCGGACTTCGTGTCCGCGATCACCGGCGCAAAAGATAGCCCCCAAGTTGGATTGGGTTCAGCAGCGTTGAACGCGCCGCAGTTTGGATTGCCGGACCTCGCGCTCGCGGGGGACCCTTTGCCACAAGCGTTGACAGTGGTCCAAGCGGCAAGCGACCCAGCAGAGTTTGGCGTCTGGTTTGGCCGTGACGTAGATCGCCCTGACGGGTCAAGGACGATCCCGGCCTCATATTTTCGCGCCGAACGCCTATTCCGACAAGGTCGGCCGTCAGATGCTCTGACCCTCCTTGCACCGATACGGTTACAGGAACTTGACGGCAGTTTGCGGTCGCTTATCGGGCATCTCCGTATTGGGCTCAGCTTGAACGAGGGAGAGATCGATAGCGCGCTCCGGGATATTGCTACGGAGGCGGCCCACCGACCAGGGGCTAGATCGTTGCTTCCGGCTGTGGAGGCAGTCGGTGCAAGGGGGTGGAAGGAACTTGCGGCTCTTTCCGACCGGCTGACTTTAGCCATCTGCCTTGACATCGTTTGGAGGAATACTGGCGACGATCTCAGGGCAACTCATCTACGTTTTGCATTCGAAGATTACCTATCGAATGAGCAGGTCACTCGGCCAAGTGAACTCGCGGTCCGGCCAGACGAATTAGAAAAAACGATATATTTTCTCAGATACATTTGCGTCCCGCCGATTATTGACCTTGCCGGAATATTCGAGGATTCCGCTGGGGTCATCGAGGAAAGATCATCTATACTTAAGCTTTTGCGGGAGATTGATCCCCTTCACGACGATGAGTATGCCGAAGAGGCCAGCTTCATATTCACGCGTCGTGCCATCCAAGAAGGCCTAAATATCGTGGACAGTAGCCGAGTCCATGTTGACACCACCGCCATATCCCGATGGGCTGAGCGCCGGTATGCCGAAAGCTTTGACAGGTATAAGGCGCTAGTCTCGGCCGGCATCGGCGTTGCTGAAGATTTCGACGAAATGCTTCGTAGCGCGCTGCGCTCTACGGACCGGCCGACAGACTATTTCAAAGTTCCCGATAACGAAGCAGATGCGCTATTGCTTGATATTGTCACTAGCTTGAGGTCGGAATTTCTTTCCAATCAGGAACATGGCTTGCATTTCTATGTTGGAAAAAGAATTCGACACGGTACTGTCACCGGTCATCTCAGAGGGTCTCTCGAGACGGCCCACCTTATCACTCAGAGGGTCACTGACGGCGGCGGGTATAGAAGCAACGAGTATTGGCTGGATCGCCTTACTTTTGAATCAACAGATTGCCGCGAACGGTGCGATAAACTGTTCCGTGAGTTTGCTGAGCGATATGATGCACTCGTTGAGGATTTGAAAAACAACAAGCTCCACGTTCAGTCGCGAGAGCGGGCGGGCGGGCTGTTCAACTTCCAGGTCACCCCGCTGTCTTATCACGTAATTCGAAGTGCGGTGCAGACCGATCTAAGTTTTACGGGATTTCTCGCAAGTTGTTATTCAATATTTTGGGGGCTTCTAGAGCCGTCATTTGCAACTGTGCGGAACCTGATCGGAGTAGATCTGAAGAATGAGGCGGCCGAAATGTTTGATGGCCTGCAGGCTGGCGTACGCAACCTAGCTATCCCAGACGGGCAGTATCATGAGTTTAGCACCGCATTGCGCTCAGCTTCTGTCGATGTCCAGCGCCAATTTGAGTCAATGGCTGAGTGGTTTAGAAGGACAGAAACGGAGCAGGCATCCCATTTGTTTGGTCTCGAAGCGCTGATCGATATATCAATTGAGTCCGCCCTCAAAACGCACAAGGGGTTCTCCCCTGATATCACTAAGGTGATCACTGGAAATGTGAGGGCGTCATCTGCCGTACTAGTTATCATTTCCGATATTGTGTTCATTATCATTGACAATATATGTCGCCGTGCGCAGGCGGGTAGTTCACCAAAGGTTCAAATTGTTTGCGAATTTGATGCAGAGGCGGATGTACTAACAATCGACGTTATTAATTCCGTCGGTTCGGGGCTAGACCGTGGAATTGTTGATGCGCGATTGCAGGATACGCGGGCAAAAATTGCGAGCGGCGATATCCGTGCGGGTGCCTTGAGAGATCATAACTCCGGTTTGCTAAAGATCGCCGCCATTACTGGACAGTCAGAGCGCGCCGGCTTGACATTCGGATTTTACGGCGCGGATGAATTTAGGACGACTGTGAAGCTTTCGATGATCTCTGGTCCTAGTAATTCTTCCGCTCCCGTTCCTATCAACCTTGCGGCGACATAAGATGAAGATACTCGTTGTGGAAGATGAGGATCCAAAGCGAGCCAATATTCTGGCCGCACTTTCAAATCAGTTTCCAAGTTTTCAGCCAAAGATCGCAAGATCGGTCAGTTCTGCGATCAAGTTTCTTCGAGAAGAGGTGCCTGAGCTAATTCTTTTAGATATGTCATTGCCTACCTTCGACATTGGGCCACAAGAGTCTGGCGGGCGACCGCAAGGGTTCGGGGGAATCGAAGTTCTTAGGTACATTGACAGATTTGAGCTCGATGTTCCTGTAATTGTCGTGACTGCCTACGAAGCGTTTGCAAAGGCGGGCCAACAGATCGATCTGAATGGCTTGGCCAACCAACTATCAGATGCTCACCCTGTCAACTTTCGCGGGATTGTCTATTACAATTCAGTGTTCGAAGCGTGGCGAGAAGAGCTTTTCCGTCTTATGGAGGATGTTGTGGTCCCATGAAGATCCTGGTTGCTGAAGATAGTGCTGATAAAATTCGCCGTATCCGCGAGGTCGTTGAGGCTGCGGGAGAGTTTGGAAGCATAGAGGTTGTTTTCGCCCAAACGGTGGTCGATGCGAAAGCGCAGCTTAGGGACACCCATTTTGATTTGCTTATACTAGACGTCTTGCTTCCTAACCGGGCTGGCGATGAGCCAGGCCACGCTTGCACTGTTGCACTTCTTGAGGAGCTGGCAACGAGAAATTCTTTAAAGAAGCCGCGCCATATTCTTGGCCTTACAGCATACGACGAAGCTATTCGTGATGCGGGAGCCGCGTTCATAAGTCGGACCTGGGCCGTAGTCAGGTTTTCTTTTGAGAGCGATGAGTGGAGAGCGCAGTTAATATCGAGTATCCGCTACATTCTGGGTGAAGCTCAGCAAGAACGCGACGCTCGTTATGAAACGGACCTCTGCGTGCTTACTGCACTCAAGACTCCTGAGTTGGACGCGGTTCTCCGTATCCCTTGGGCTTGGCAGGCTGCGGAACCCCTTGATGACGTAACGTTCGTGCGGCGGGGTTCGTTTTCGTCCCAGGGGCAGAGCTTTTCGGTGGTAGCAGCGTCGGCCAGCAAGATGGGAATGGTTAGCGCGGCCCTGTTGGCCGCAAAGCTGGTTGAGCGGGAGCGGCCTCGCTATTTGGTCATGCCTGGCATTTGCGCCGGAGTGAAGGGAAAATGCGGGTACGGCGATATCATTGTAGGCGATCCTGTGTGGGACTGGCAAAGCGGAAAGCACTTCGTCGAAGCAGACGTGGCTGGTTTTGCAATTGCGCCTGACCCTCTCCCGGTTTCGGGCTTTATCCGTAGTAGAATCGATCAACTTCGAGCTGACAGTAAGTTCTGGTTGGGTGTGAAGGATGCTTCTCAGTCAAAGCCGGAAACGGAGCTGAAGATGCGCCTTGGTCCCATGGCTACTGGATCGTCAGTTCTAGCGGATGAAGACGTCCTTGAAAGGATACTCGTCCAGAATCGGAATTTGACCGCGGTGGAGATGGAGGCGTACGGCGTTCTTGCGGCGGCGGTGGACGGACGGTTCCCTCGTCCGACTGCTTTTGCGATGAAATCAGTTTGTGATTACGCCGATCCGACGAAAGACGATCAGTGGCAGGGGTATGCCGCTTATACGAGTGCGCAAGCACTAAAGGAGTTCTTTGAGCGCTACATGGCGGAAATCCGGGATCTTGCCGGAAGTCGGTAGCACAGAACGGAAACCTGGGGACGCTATACCGATTTCGGGAAACCTGCGGACACTATACCGATTTCGCCACCCTCCCTGCTCACCCCAACAGCCCCATCTCCCGCTTCCTCCGCGCCGCCATCTCCGCCAGCCGCTTCGGCTCCATCGTCAGCAGCAGGGTGCGCGTCTGCAGGGCGCCGCGGTTGTAGGCGTCGTCTTCCAGGCGGCCGAAGCGGAGGAGGCGGGCGAGGGCCAGGGATTTGTCGGCCAGTTTCAGGCGGGTGAGGCGGGTAACCGTGCCGTCGGGGGCGGTCTTTTCGAGCACGGTGACCTCGCGCACGCCGGCGGCGCGGTCGCGCTCCAGCCGGGCCATGTCCACCTCCAGGGCGCCGTCGGGGCGGACCACGGCGAGGTCCAGGATGTTGGCGGCGGCCATGCGGCGCAGCTCGGCCAGGGCCCAGAGCTCGCCTGACTCCTCCTCCTCGTCCGGGCCCCCGGTCCCGCCGCCGCCTGGTGGAGCCAGCAGGGCCTGGATGCGCGGATCGCGCATCAGCCGGTGGGCGGTCCAGCGGGCGGACTTGCGGCTATAGCCGGCCCGGCGGGCCGCCGGCGTCGCCTGCCCGTCGCGCCGCACCTCCTGCACGAACCTCAGCTGCTGGGCGGTCAGGGGCCGGTCGAGCCGCGGCGGCGGCGCGGAGGACGTGTCGGCGGTCATGGGCGGCGGCTCCTTGGCGGTGTGCGAGTGACATGGAAGGCTGCGGTCGGCGGCGGTGCGGAGGGCTGAGAACCGCCTGTCGAAGCGGCCCCATTATCGCACATTCCGAGCCGCAATGCCGATAATATTCCCTGTTTGTTCTCAAGCCCTTGGGCGGGACCCCGGGGAGGGCGAAGCGCCGCCGGAAGCCCTCCGGTGCGCTGCAAAGGTCGCAAAATCCCCGCGACAACGCCCTGACAATTCTACCCGGGTGAAATTCCGGGCCGGAAATCGCCGCCGCCGGCCGATGGTGGCGCCCGCTGGTCGCCGCGCATCAACATTCCCCGCCCCGGCGCCCACGCGACGCCAACGGCTTCGCCAACCTTCGCCGCCGCTGTCTCCACACAAACGCCAACGATTCCAGCCGCCTGGCCCTCCGTTCCGGCGCCCGCCCGCGATCCTCGGCGCCGAACCTTGGCGCCACGGGGGTCCCGGCATGGTAGAATGGCGCTTCGCACCCGCGCGCGGCGCTGAAAGGACGCCGGAAACGCCTGCCCGCCTCAGATCGGACAGCTGGCCTCCTCCAGCTGCAGCATGGCCAGCACCCGGCCAAAGCCGATGTACTGCCCGGCCATCATGGCCAGCTCGAGGAATTCGGCGTCGCTGAAGTGGCTTCGCATCTGCGCCACATCCTCGTCGCCGATGTTGTGATGATCGACAGCCATCTTCTCGGCGAACCGGATGGCGGCGCGTTCGCGGGGGGTGAAACCTTCTCCGTCGGGGGCGTCGACGCCGCGGGCGGCCTCGTCCTCCGTCACCGTCTCGGGGGCCATGCGAACGCTCTTGCACAGCACGCAGCCGTTGAGGGTGGCGATGCGCAGGCGGACCAGTTCCTTGAGCCGGGCCGGGAGCAGGCCGGCGCCGCCGGTGTGCCAGGGGTGGTAGAAGCCCTGGTAGGCCTGGACCAGGTCCGGGGCCGGGGCGAAGGCGCGGGCGAAGTGGCGGCCCAGCCAGTTCTCCTCCGGCGTCGCGTCGTGGATGGCCTTCAGGTAGGGCGGCAGGGCGTCCGGTTCGGGCAGGGGCAGGCGGGACATCGGCGGCTTCCTCCTCGTTTTGCCGCATCAGGGCAGGGGAGGCGCGGCGGCGCAATGGCGCCCTGGCGTCAAGCCGCGGTGATTGCGGGCCGGCGGCGCCGCGTGGCAATCTGGCCCAAACCGGGGAGAGATCAGATGCGTTGGTGGACGGCGATCGGGGTGGCGGCGGTGGTTCTGGCGGCGCCGGCCGTGGCGCAGACCCAGATGCCGGCGGTGGTCACCTTCAAGAGCGGGGCGGACGCGGTCACCCCGGCCGGCCGAGCCAGCCTCGACGCCTTCGCCAAGCGTTACAAGCCGGGCAACCCGGTGACCATCTCTGGCCACGCCACCCTGACGGAGTCCAGGGCGGCCATCAAGGCGGACGGCGGTACGAAGGCCGAGCAGGAGCAGTCGGCGCCCAGCTATGCCGTCGGCCTGTCGCAGAGGCGGGCGGCCATCGTTCGTGGTTACCTGGCCGGGCGCGGCATACCGAACGGTGTGATGACCACCCAGGCCTTCGGCGCCACCCGCCCCGCCGACCCCACCGGCAAGCCGGACACCAAGGGGCGGGTCGAGGTCACCGAGGGTCCGACCTCCGGCTGGTAGCCGCAAGACCGGCGCCTCAGGCCGTGGCCGCCCCCCGCGCCGGAAGGAACCGCGGATTGCGCAGCAGGGCGGCGCTGACCACCGGCACGAGGAGGCCGACGGGCAGGATCTCCAGCAGGGTGATCGGCACCCGGAACAGCGGGTTGGCGTACAGCTTGATCATGCCGGCCATCTCGGCCGCCGCCTTGTCGTAGGCGGCGCCGGTCACCCCCTCGGCCCGCTTCTGGGCCAGCATGGTGTCGGCGTACTTCTGGATGAAGTCGCCCCCGGAGACAGCGAGGTAGACCTCCCAGATGACCACGTAGGCCAGGGCCGCGAACCCCGCGATGGCCAGCCCCAGTCCCAGCGCCGGCCAGAACCGGATCACCCCGCCCAGCGCCTGATCGCGATACTGCTTCACCCCCACCAGGATGGAGCTCATGGCGATCAGCATGATCAGGTAGCCGAGGTAGGGATTGGAGTGCGGCGCCCCGCCGTTGAGCGCGATGGTGGCCAGCATGCCCCCGATGATGACCGCGCCGGAGACGAGGCCGTAGATAATGGCGATACGAAGCATGATCGGGTTCCTCCCCGGGTTGATGATGCCTGCAAGGCTGGCCCGGCGCGAGGGCGCGGCGCCATCGCCCGAAAGGGTGAGAAGCGCATTTCACTGGCCGTCGCGGGGAAGGATCTGGTCGCCCGAGACCTGGCGCCCCCCTCCCTGAGGGAGAGGGATCAGGTGGGGCCGACGACAGAGGTGGCTAAGGAATAAGCTGCAGTTCGCGAGCCTGGCTGATCGCCTGGGTCCGGCGGCTGACCTCCAGCTTGGCGAACAGGTTGGCGATGTGGGTCTTCACCGTGTTGGGCGAGAGGCCGAGGTCGCGGGCGATCTCCTTGTTCGACCGGCCGGCGGCCAGGGCGCCCAGCACCTTCATCTCCTGGCCGGTCAGGCCGAGGGACTTGCGCGCCGCCTCGTTGGGCTCGAAGGCGCCGGTGCGTTTGCGGGCCAGCCACCAGCCCAGCCACACACCGCCGGCCGCGAAGGCGCAGCCGATCGCGGCGATATAGATTTCGGTCGAGAAGGCTCGCGCCAGGTACTGGTATTCCAGCCACTGCAGGGCGAAGGCGCCGAGGGCCAGGACCAGGGCCCAGAGGAGGATGGTGCGGATCATCGCCTTGGATGGTGGGGCGCCCCGCGCGGGAGTCAACGTCGGCTGCTTGCGCCAAAAAATACCGTGCCGTATCGACGCTCGATGACCGACGATTCCGTTGCCGCCAAAGGCCGACCCAAGGGCGACAAGCGCGAGCGCACCCGCCGCGCCCTGGTGGCCGCCGCCGCCGAGCTTATCGCCGAGAAGGGCTTCGACCGCGCCTCGCTGGACGAGATCTGCAAGCGAGCCGGCATGACCCGCGGGGCCTTCCACGGCAACTTCAAGAGCCGCGACGAGCTGTTCCTGGCCATCATGGAGAGCCAGGGCGGGGCGGTCGAGGCCGATTTCCGCCCCGGCGCCCCCCTACGCGCCCAGATGCGGATTCTGGGGTTGGCGGTGGCCGCCTCGGCCCGCGCCCGGCTGCCCCGGGCGGCGGAGGCGGCGGCGGTGCAGCTGCACCTGCTCACCCGACCGGACCTGCGCCGGCAGGTGGCCGCCGACACCGAGGCCAACTGGGCCCGCATGGCCGAGGGCTTCCTGCGCCTCCTGCCGCCTGGCTCCCTGCCGATGCCGGCCGACCGCTTCGTCAAGCTGATCGACGCCCTGGTCACCGGCCTGACCTACAGCTTCTTCCAGAACCCGGAGGCCTTCACCGACGAGGACTTCGCCGCCGCCTTCGAGGCGCTGGCCGGTCCGCCGCCCGCCGGCGCCTGGCCGCGCGGCGTCTCCATGACCCCTGGCCGCTGGTGACCGGCAACCGCCCCGTCCCCCGTCCGTTGGGAAGCAAACCCAAGGAGCCGCCGATGCCCGATCTCACCCCCGCCGCGGACCTGGCCGCCGACCGCCGCCGCTTTGCCGGCGAGAGCGAGGCGTACGCGGCCGCGCGCACCGCCCTGCTGGCCGAGGAGATCGCCTTCCGCCGCCAGATGACTCGACTGGCCGACCTGCGCCGGGCCCTGCCGCCCGGTCCGGTGGTGGAGACGGACTATCGCTTCAAGGACGCCAACGGCGAGGAGGTCGGCCTGATCGACCTGTTCGGGGACAAGGACGCCCTGGTCACCTATTTCTGGATGTATGGGCCCCAGCGCGAGCGTCCCTGTCCGATGTGCGCCAACTGGCTGGGCGCGGTGAACGGCAACGCCATCGACATCAAGCAGCGGGTCGCCCTGAAGGTGCTTGGCCGCAGTCCGGTGGAGCGTCAGTTGGCCTTCGCCGAAGAGCGCGGGTGGAAAAGCCTGGACTTCGTGCAGACCGTCGGCGACGGCTATGCGAACGACCTGGGCCTGATCAATCCGGACGGCAGCGAGAACCCCGCCCTGGTGGTGTTCCGGCGCGATGGCGACCAGGTGCGGCTGTTCTGGACCAGTGGCATGACTATGAGCATGGCCGACCCCGGCCAAGACCCCCGCGATGCGCCCGACATCGCCTCCCTGTGGTCGATCCTCGACCTGACGCCCGAGGGCCGCGCCCCCGACTGGTATCCGAAGCTGAGCTACTGATGAAACACGTCCCCAACATCCTTACCGTCGGCCGGCTGATCCTGACCCTGGCGGTGTTCGTCGCGCTGTTTGGCGGGCCGTCCTGGTACGGCCTGGCCTTCTGGGGCTTCGTGATCGCGGCGGTGACCGACTTCCTCGATGGCTGGCTGGCCCGCAAGTATCAGGTGGAGAGCCTGATGGGGGCCATCCTCGACCCGATCGCCGACAAGGTGCTGGTGGCCGGCGCCGTGGTTGGCCTGGCCGCCAACGGCGACATGACCGCCGCCCTGGCCGGCGGCCTGATCCTGTTCCGGGAGTTTGCGATCAGCGCCCTGCGTGAGGTGCTGGCCCCTCGAGGCCTGCGCCTGCCGGTGACCATGCTGGCCAAGTGGAAGACGACCCTGCAGCTCGCCGCCCTGGCCGCCGCCCTGTTGCGCCTGACCCTGCCGCCCTGGCTGACGCCGCCGGTCAGCCTCGGCATCGATGTAGCGCTGTGGCTCGCGGCGATCGTCACGGTCTGGACCGGTGTCGAATACGGCTTGGCCGCCCGCAAGGCCTTGAAAGGCAACTGACTACTCAGCGGCCAGCAGGAACGGCGGCTTGTCCTCGTCCTTGACGACCTCAGGGTCGCTGGGGCCGTACAGCAGCCAGTCCGTCTCCGGCTCGGCCTCCCGGTCGAGCCGCATCAAACGCATCAACGCACAGGCGCCGAAAGCCTGGAACACCATGATCGCCTCCACAGCAAATCAGTGCAATTGAGACTGACTCGCAAATAAGGCTCTGGCAAGGTGAAAAGACGAACCCCTTGCCTTCCCGTGCGTCGGCTCCCTTTGATACCGCCAACCAACGACATGAGGAGCGCCGCCATGGCCTATGAAACCATCCAGTACGCCGTCGAGGACGGCATCGCGACGCTGACGCTCAACCGGCCCGACCGGATGAACGCCTTCACCGCCCAGATGATGCTGGAGATGATCGACTGCTTCGACGCCATCGATGCGGACGACGCGGTCAAGGTGGTGATCGTCACCGGCGCCGGCCGGGCCTTTTGCGCCGGGGCGGACCTGGGCAGCGGCGGCTCGACTTTCGACTACGCCTCGCGCAACGAGGACGCCCGCGAGAGCGGCAAGGTCAACGAGATCTACCGCGACGGCGGCGGCCGCCTGACCCTGCGCATCCATGACTGCAAGAAGCCGGTGATCGCGGCAGTCAATGGCGCTGCCGTCGGCATCGGGGTGACCATGCAGCTGGCCATGGACATCCGCATGGCCTCGACCGAGGCCAAGTTCGGCTTCGTCTTTGCCCGCCGGGGCATCACCCCGGAGGCCGCATCCAGCTGGTTCCTGCCGCGCCTGGTCGGCATGCAGCAGGCGCTGGAGTGGTGCTACACCGGCCGCGTCTTCCCGGCCCAGGAGGCCAAGGACGGCGGACTGGTCCGCTCACTGCACGCGCCGGAAGACCTGTTGCCGGCGGCCAGGGCCCTGGCCCGTGAGATCGCCGACAACACCGCCCCGGTCTCCGTCGCCCTGACCCGCCAGTTGATGTACCGCGGCGCCGGCTTCTCGCACCCGATGGAGGCCCACCGCGCCGACAGCCGAGCGATCCAGTTCCGCGGCGCGCAGGGCGACGCCAAGGAGGGGGTCACCTCCTTCCTCGAGAAGCGCCTGCCCAACTACCCGAACAAGGTCTCCAGCGACCTGCCCGATATCTGGCCGCACTGGGAAGAGCCCCAGTTCAAGTAGAGATTTCGGCGGTAAATTCCGTCGCGGAACCGTGACTCGTCAAAGTCACGGACCGGGCGCATGCTTTCTCCCGCAGAGACCACTCAGAGTCTCGCGGGAGAATTCGCCATGATGGATCGTGTCCTGAGTTGGTCGTTTGCACTCGCACTGGCCGGCTTCCTGTTTTTCATGAGTTTCCAGAAGGTGTTCGGTTTCGATCCGAACCCGGTCTTCGGCCTGATCGAGGCCCGGTCCGGCATCAGCATCTTCGAGCCGGGCGTACGCTACCTCGTCGCCGTTCTGGAATTGGTCGCCGCCGTCCTGGTGGTCTGGCCCCGGATGCGGATTCGGGGCGCGCAGCTGGGTCTCTTGGTGGCGCTCGGCGCCGTCGCCTTCCACCTGTCGCCCTGGCTCGGCTGGCAGGTGCCCAAGCTGGCGCCGCTGTCCGAGGCGCTGGGCCGAGGCCTGACCGCGGCCCAGATCGACGCCCTTAACCTGGGCACCGACCACGGCGCCATGTTCCTGCTGGCCGCGACCATTGCGGCCTTGGCGGCTGCGAGCATCTTCGTGGAACGCAGCCAGGCGCAGGCCAAGTCGTCGGGGACTGCAACCCCGCCGCCCCGCGCCAGTTTCGCTTAGAGAGTCTCGGTCGGCGATCTCATAAGGGACGATCGTCACCGGTGATTAACGGCGGGCCGTTAAGCTGTCCGCCGCAGCCGGAGTCCCCATGAGCGAGCCCGCCCCTTCGCGGCCGTACGAGCCCCCGCCATTGGAGACCGCCCCCGAGACCCCGGGGGCGGAAGCCGCGACCGCGCCTGTCGTCCGGTCGCGCGCCACCCTCCTGAAGCGGCTGGCCGACGTCGTCTGCCTGCCGGGCAGCCGGGTCAACGCCTTCGAGCGGGCGATGACCTCCGACCTGCTGATCGAGCTCTTGCGCGAGGCCGCGCCCGAGGAGCGGGCCAAGGTGGCCCGGCGGCTGGCCAACATCTCCGACATTCCGCCGGCTCTGGCCCGGATGCTGCTGCGGGACAGCGTCGCCATCTCCGGAGCCCTGCTGGAGCACAGCCAGCACCTGGGCGACGCCGATCTGATCGACTGCGCCCAAGCCGCCAGCCCCGAGCATCGCCGCCTGATCGCCCTGCGCCGCGGCGTGGGGGAGGCCGTGGTCGACGCCCTGGTCCGCCGCTGCGAGCCGGCGGTGCTGGAGGCGGTGCTGCGCAACGACCTGGCCCGCTTCAGCCATGGCGCCCTGGAGACCGTGGTCGCCTGCACCCGCGACAACCCGCGCCTGATCGGCCTGCTTCTGCGCCGGCCTGAGCTGCGGCCCAGCCATGCCTACATCATGTTCTGGTGGGCGGACTCGGAGTGCCGGCGGCTGATCCTCCAGCGCTTCGCCGTCTCCCGCGAGATTCTACAGGACGCGGTCAGCGACATCTTCGCCATTGCGGCCGAGGAGGGCTGGCAGGATCCGTTGACCCGCAAGGCCCTGCAGTTCATCGAGCGGCGCCAGCGCAACCGCGCCGCCATCGAGAAGAGCCCGTTCGGCAGCCTGGACGAGGCGGTCGCCGCCGCCCAGTCCGGCATGACCCGGGAACTGGCCGAGGAGATCAGCTACCTGGCGGGTCTCAAGCCGATGACCGGCGCCAAGATCATGACCGACCTGGGCGGCGAGCCCCTGGCCATCCTCTGCAAGGCCACCGGCCTGCCGCGCGGCGCCGTGCGGGCCCTCTGGCGCGGCCTGCGGCGGCCGGAGACGGATGCGGCCGGCAATATCACCCCGGCGCTGGAGCGGGTACTGACCTGTTTCGACGCCCTGGCGGTCGATCGGGCGCAGACGGTGCTGCGCTACTGGAACTGGGCCCTGTCCTCGGCCCTTACCCCCGCGCTTATGCAGGCCATCCGCGATGGAGACGACGAGGCGGTCGACGAATTCTCCGCGCCGCAGCGGGCGGCCATGCTTGCCCTAGGCCGCGATTTCGCGCGCTAAGCCTCGATAACCGTGAAGGTTGTCAGATTTTCGCGACAGTTCGCTGACTAACGACGCTCGTTTCGATCCAACAATCGACCGTGCGCTTAGGCACTCTACTGTTCCTTTGAATATCTTTTGTGGACTTGTCTTCATCCGCGACACGCCTTATGCAGCCGTCAACCGGGCGAGGCGCCCGGGCAAGTTTCCGCTCAACAAATCCGAAATGGAACTCCAGGCCATGGAAGACAAATCCGCCATCATCGAGATGACGACCGACATCGTTTCCGCCTACGTCGGCAACAACTCCGTCGCCGCTAACGACATTCCGGGCCTGATCCAGTCGGTTCACAAGGCGCTCTCGGGCGTGGCCACCGGAACCGAGACTGTCGAAGTCGCGCCCAAGGAACCGGCGGTTCCGGTGAAGCGCTCGATCACCCCCGACTTCCTCGTCTGCCTGGAGGACGGCCGCAAGTTCAAGTCGCTGAAGCGCCACCTGCGCACCAAGTACGACATGAGCCCCGAGGAATACCGGGCCAAGTGGGGCCTGGCCAAGGACTACCCGATGGTCGCCCCCAACTACGCCAAGGCCCGTTCGGACCTGGCCAAGCAGATGGGCTTGGGCCAAGGCGGCCGTCAGGCCAAGAAGCGCCGCTAAGCTTCGTCTCGACTCCTTCGGGATTCAGCAACGCCCGCCGGGATTCCGGCGGGCGTTTTGCTTTGCTGGGGAACCGGGCGGTTCCCTTTTCGATTGACTCAAAAATAGAATCTTCACCTGTGCGGCGAAAAAGCACTTGCCCGCGATTCGTCGGTTAAGCGATAGTGAATCCCAGGTGATTCCAAGGGGTTGTTAAGGATTCTGTAGATGGTTGCGCAACTGGGCGCTTCGGCCACGGCCGCCCGCGCTCACGAGGAGCTTCTGCGTTATTGGGCTGCTCTGCGTCGCGCCGGCCGCCTGCCGGGTCGTGCCGACATCAGCCCGGACGCCTTCAAGCGCCTGCTCCCCACCGTCAGCCTGATCGATGTCGTCCGTGAGGATGGCCGGGTCGATTACCGTCAGCGCCTGGCCGGCACCGGCCTCTATTCGGTCTACGGTCGGGAGATCACCGGCATGAAGCTGACCGATCTCTACAATTCCACTGCCGCTGACTATTGGCGGGCCGAGCTCGACGCCGTGGTCGCCGACCGCAAGCCGCGCGTCGGGTCGCACAGCATGGCCTGGCGCGGCGCCTCCCACGTTTCGACCCTGTGGCTGCGGCTGCCCTTGGCCAGCGATGGCTGTGAGGTGGACATGATCCTCGGCTATGACGCGGTCATCGGCATGCAGGCCGAGCGCACCGCCGGGATCAGCGGAATACGGGCGGCTTAGGCCTCGCCAGCATCCCGCCGGATCCGCTGCACCATCGAGGCCAGGCCGTTGGACCGCTGGGTCGACAGGGCGCCGTCCAGGCCCAGCCGGGCGAAGGCGGCCTTGGAATCGAAGGCCAGGATCTGGTCCGGGGTGCGGCCGGAATACAGCTTCATCAGGATGGCGATCAGGCCGCGCACGATGTGGGCGTCGGAGTCGCCCCGGAAGCGGAGAAGGCCTCCCTCTTTCTCGGTGACCAGCCAGACCTGACTGGCGCAGCCGCGCACCTTGTTCTCTTCGCTGTGCTCGGCCTCGCTGAGCGGCGCCAACGCCCGGCCCAGGTCGATGACATGGCGATAGCGTTCCTCCCAATCGCCCAGCAGCTCGAAGTCTTCGGCCAGGGCGTCGAGGTCCGCATCGATGGGGGAGGTCATGGCGCGGGGTCTAGCCCTCGCTCAGGCGGCGGGCAAGCTCAGTGAGGCGGTCAGACCCTCGCCCGGCGCGCTGCGAATGGCCAGGCGCCCCCCCATGGCGTCGCTCAGCGCCTGGACGATGGGCAGGCCCAGGCCCGCGCCTTCGGAGCGGCGGGTCAGGGCCCCCTCGCCCTGTTCGAACGGTTTCAACAGCCGGGGTATCTCCGCCGGATCGACGCCCGGCCCCTGGTCGGCGATGTCGATGCGGACCATGCCCTCGGCCTGGATGGCGTCGATCCGCACGTGGCCACCCCTGGGCGACCAGGTGATGGCGTTCTGCAGCAGGTTGCCGAGCATGGTGCGCAGGCCGCGCCCGTCGGCCATCACCTGGCAGAGGGCGGCCTCGTCGGCGATCTCGATCTCCACCCCGGCCTCGCGGGCCTGAGGCGCCACGAGCTCGAGCACGTCTTCCAGGGCATGATCGAGGGGCTCGGCCCGCACGTCCATGTCGCCGACATGGCTTTCCAGCCGGGCGATCTCGAGGATCTGGTTGACCAGGCCGAGCAGCTTGTGGCCGCTGGCCAGGATATGCTCGGCGTATTCCCGGTACTGCGGCGAGCCCAGTGGGCCGTAAAGTTCACAGGCCAGGATCTCGGAAAAGCCGATCACCGCGTTCAACGGCGTGCGCAGCTCATGGCTGACCATGCGCAGGAAGGATTTTTTCTGGGCGTCCATCGCCGCCTGGCGCCGCGCGGCGGCATGCTCCGGCGGCTCGAAGGGTACGACAGTCTGGCGCGCCGCCCGGGTCATTCTGGCCTTTCTCCGCCCTGTTTTCGGCGGATTGCCCTCCTCTATGCCAGCACCCGCTTACGAATCCGTTGCTTCCCCGCCCGCTTGTCCACAGCCCCTCCACGATGATCCGTCGCCCGCCGATTGTGCGGCCTTCTTCGCGCCGGGCCTGGGGGCTAGTCTGGCGCCGCCCCAAACTGGGGGTGGGGAATACCTTAAGACCTATCCGTTGACCGACGACCGGACCGATCCGACAGCCGACCGGGCGCCCACGCCACCCGGGCCGCATCCGCTATGGCGGCTGGGGCTTGCGGCGCTGGCCGGCACGGTGGGCGCGCTGCTGGCCGGCGGGGTCGGCGGGCCGCTGGGGGTGCTGTGCCTGGCGCCGCTGGCCATCGCCCTGGTCATGGATCAGGGACGGCAGATCGCCGCCGGCGCCGGGCTGTCGATCGCCGCGGCCGCGGTGGCCGCAGTCGGACAGCTTCTGGGAGTCGCCCTGCCGCCGCCGCCGCCTCCTGTGGCGCTGGGCTTGGGCCTGCTGGGACTGGCGGTGATCGTCATGACCCTCGGCTCCGGACTGATCCTCGGCCGACGCCAGGTCCTGGCCCAGGAGGTACGCCGGGACGAGGAGACGGCCCGACTGACCCGCTTGCTGGCCGGCCAGCCGCACCTGTTGGTCGCCCTTTATCCGCACGGCAAGGTCCGCGCCCTCTATGGCCGGGCGCCGGAGGGGGTCGATCCCGACGTGCTGATCCAGCAGGGGCTGACGGCCGTCGCCGCCCAGGGCGAGCCGGTGGCCGAAGCCTTGCGCGCCGCCGCCGCGGAGGGCCGGGCCGAGGTCGCCTTCGCGCCGGTGACCGCCCAGGACCGGTGGATCGCCGTCACGCTGCGCCGGGCGGAGGATGACCTGCTGCTGGCCGTGCTGCGCGACGCCACCACCGACCATGCCCGCGAGGCTTCCCTGGACCAGGCCCGCATCGACGCGGAGACCCTGGCGGCGGGCAAGTCCCGCTTCCTGGCCAACATGAGCCACGAGCTGCGCACCCCGCTGAACGCCATCATGGGCTTTTCGGACATCATGCGTTCGCGCCTGTTCGGTCCGATGCCCGACAAGTACGGCGAATACAGCGGCCTGATCCACGAGGCCGGCTCCCACCTGCTGGACCTGATCAACGACGTGCTCGACATGTCGAAGATCGAGGCCGACCGGTTCGAACTGTCCCGCGAGCCGTTCGACGCCCGGGAGGCGGTGTCGGCCGCCCTGCGGCTGATGCGGCTGCAGGCCGACGGGGCGGGGGTGCAGCTCCGCGGCATCCTGCCGGCCGGCGCGCTGGAAATCGACGCCGACCGCCGGGCCCTGAAGCAGATCGTGCTGAACCTGGTCTCCAACGCCCTGAAGTTCACACCAAAGGGCGGGGCGATCACCGTCACCGCCCACGGGTTCGAGGGGGTGTTTGAGTTGGTGGTGGCCGACACCGGCGTCGGCATCTCGCCCGAAGATCTCGAACGCCTGGGCCGCCCCTACGAACAGGCCGGCGACAATGACCGGCGGGCCATGGGCACGGGCCTGGGCCTTTCCCTGGTGCGCTCCTTCGCCGAGCTGCACGGCGGAGAGATGACGTTGGAGAGCACGCTGGGGGAGGGGACCACGGTCACCATCCGGCTGCCGGTGCTGCTGCCCCCGGTCGCGGCGGCCGCGGCCACGCCGAGCCCCAATGTGGTTGAACTACATCCGCTGAGGTAGGGGCTCAGCCATCCGCCAGCACGTTGACCGGCGCGCCGTTGCGGAGCTCGACGGTGAACATCACATGGGGTTTGCGGCGCATCTCAAAACTGGCGTCCCAGTCGCCGTCCGGATTCGCGCTGGCGGGAACCATGACGCCGAGAAATTTCAGATCCCGGCGCCAATCGTCCGCCAGGGGCCGCCCGGCCCAATTGCTGAAGCCGTCGGCGAGGGCCGGATTGCAGCGCCTGACGAGGGCGTCGAGATCGTTGAGCACACCAGTGAAGAACGCCACCTGGGCCCCGCTCGGCCCCTCCGGACCGGCCATGACGGTGGCGCAGACGCCCTCATGGCCGGGCGACTGGATTTCGCATTCCCAGTAATCGCCGAGGCGGTCGCTCTGAAACTCCATTCGTCCAAAGACCGGATGAACCGGTGGGGCGGGCCGGGCCGCAAACAGTTTGCTGAACAGTCCCATGGTCTCAATGAAACCATGGGAAGGTTTGTCGGGAATTGCGCGATAGGGTTACCGCCTAATTCCAGCCCGAACCGCCGGCCTCCATGGCCGCCGGGTTGACCGGGCGGGCGATTAGGCCGTTCTGGGTGAGCCAGACCTCGTAGCGGGCGCCGTTGGCCATCGGCATGAAGGCGCCGCCGCCGTAGAGGCTGTCGACCATCGGGGCGAAGCGCTTGGACTTGCGGGCCATGCTCCACATATCGACGTTGCCGGGCTCGGGGCCGAGCGGATAGACGCTGCGCGGAGCATTGAGTTCGTCCTGCGTCGCCTCGTAGCGCCCCGACAGTCGGTCCAGGCGGTATTGGGAATCCAGGCCCAGGACGTTGGCCCAGGGCTTCCACTTCAGCACCCTGGCCTCGATGCGCCACTGGTCGCCGTGGATCTGGTAGCGGTTGGTCGAGCCGGCCGGCTCGGTAGGGCTGGGCGGCTGAATCAGGGTCGCCTCGAACAGCTGGGGGCCTAGCTGCCGGGTCTCGATGGTGGCGACCGGGCGCTCGTAGGTCAGGCGCTTGTAGGTCTGGACGTCCAGACCAGCCAGGGCGGTGACCGCGCCCACGGCCAGCAGGCTGCCGCCGATGGCCGAGCCGAAGAAGCCGCCGAGGAACCGTCCGCCGAACAGGGCGCCGATGCCGCGCAGCAGCACGATGGCGCCGAGCAGGGCCGAGGCCGCCGGAAGAATCCACCACCACCAAGCCATGACACGACCTCCCTTGCCCCTGGACGGACGGCCCGAAGGTTACATGGGTAGGCAACGGGCGCCAGCGGGGATGGCTCCACGGTTGAATTAGACCGGCCGACGGCCCTAATGGTCGCCATGCGTTTCGACGACCGCTTCCTGGAGGAGATTAAGTCGCGCGTCCGGCTGTCGGACGTGATCGGCAAGACCGTGAAGCTGAAACGCCAGGGTCGCGAGTTCGTCGGCCTGTCGCCGTTCACCAAGGAGCGGTCGCCCAGCTTTTTCGTCAATGACGACAAGGGATTCTACCACGACTTCAGTTCGGGCAAGCACGGCGACCTGATCAGCTTCTTCCAGGAGACCGAGCGCCTCAGCTTCATGGAGGCGGTCGAGCGATTGGCCGCCGAGGCGGGGGTGCCGCTGCCGACGCCCGATCCGCAATCGGCCGAGCAGGAAAAGAAGCGCCAGTCCCTCGGCGACTGGATGGATCTGGCCGCTTCCTGGTTCGAGGGCGAACTGCGCCGGCCGGCGGGCCGAGAGGCGCGGGGCTATCTCGACCGCCGGGGCCTGCCAGACACCGAGTGGAAGCGGTTCGGGATCGGCTATGCGCCGCAGGGTCGCACGGCGCTGAAAGACTATCTGGTCGCCAAGGGGGCCAAGCCGGGCGAACTGGTCGAGGCGGGCCTGCTGATCGCGCCGGAGGATGGCGGGGCGCCCTACGACCGCTTCCGCGACCGGATCATCTTTCCGATCACCGACGCGCGCGGTCGGGTGGTGTCGTTCGGGGGCCGGGCGCTCGATCCCAATGCCCGGGCCAAGTATCTCAACGGACCGGAGACCAGCCTCTTCCACAAGGGCCGGGTGCTCTATGGCCTGCCCGAGGCGCGCAAGCTGCTGCACAGCGGCGGGGCCGACGCCGCCCTGGTGGTGGTCGAAGGCTATATGGACGTGATCGCCTGCCAACGGGCCAATATCGCGGCGGTGGCCTCGATGGGCACGGCCCTGACCGAGGACCAGATGGAGGTGCTCTGGCGGCTGCATCCGGAGCCGACCCTGAGCTTCGATGGCGATGCGGCGGGGCGGCGGGCGGCCAACACCGCCATCGACCGGGCCCTGCCGCTGATCAAGCCGGGGAAGAGCTTCCGCTTCGCCATCGTGGTCGGCGGGAAGGATCCGGACGATGTGCTGCGCGAGCAGGGGCCGGCGGCGCTGAAGGCGCAGCTTGGCGATACGACGCCCTTCGTCGACCAGCTGTTCCATCGTGAGCGGGACCTGGAGCCGCTGGACACGCCCGAGCGGCGGGCGGGGCTGAAGGTGCGGCTGCGCAAGCTGGCCGCCAGCATCGCCGACCCGGACCTCAGCCAAGCCTATCGCGAGGACCTGCTGGGCCGCTACGAGCAGCTGTGGCCGACCTCACGCCCGGTGTTCACCGTCGGCGCGGCGGCGCGGGAGATGTCGCGCCAGCGCTGGGACGGCAAGCGCGGCCGGCCGGCCGGGCCGATCGGCCCCAACGCGGAGACCAAGGAACAGGTCAACCGGATGCGCGGCCAACCCAGGCCCCTTTCGGCCGCCCTGGCCTATGCGGCGCTGCAGGATCCGCATGTGCTGGACGACAAGGTCGAGCAACTCAGCGCCCGGGGCTTCCTCGATGAGCGGCTCAGCGCCCTGGCCGATGAGTTGGTCGAGTTCCGGTTCGAGAGCGACGCGGTCGATGCGGTGTCGGTGCGACGCCGGCTGGAGGCGCGGGGCTTCGGCGAGGATGTGTTCATACAACTGGCCCGCACGGCGAACGCGGCCGGCGCCGCCTTCCTGAAGGCCGATCTCGACCCGGTCACGGCCCGGCGGCTGTGGTCGATCGCGTTCGACCTGCTGGTCAAGCTGGAGACGCTGGAGCGGGCCGTGGACGGCGCCAAGCAGGACCTGGAACGGGACAACGACAGCTCGACCCTGATGCGGCTGAAGACCGAGCGCGACCTGTTGAAGCGACTGGTCGACAGCGGCGCCTGGACCGACGAGGCCGAAGCGGCGCCCTGGCTTAACTAGAGCAGCGCGATTTGATGGAATCAAATCGCGCTGCTCTAGCTTTTTGCTGGTCGCGCGTTCCGATTACCGGCGCCCACTAATCGGAACGCGCTCTAACGGCCCCCCAGGACTTTGGCCGGCGCCTTCGGCGCCGATGCTTCAAGGATTTTCAGCATCAGTTCGGGATCGGTGCGCAGGCTCGGCGGTTCGCCGAACCGTTCCAGCCAACGGCGCTCGATGGTCTTCAGCTTGCGTTGGCGACGGGCCATGCGATCTCCTCAAATTGGGGTGGTCATGATCGCGGGGAAGAACTCATCAGGCCATAGCCCAGTTGCTCAAAGCCGGGGGTGAAAGTGAGTATTAACAATAACTTGTCGTTGAAGGCGCCGCGTTTTCAGGGGCTTGCGGCGGCAAGAAAATCCTCGCCGCCGCGCCGCTTAACCTAGTCGAAGACGATGACCGAGCGGGCCAGTTCGCCGCGCTTCAGTTCGTCGAAGGCCTCATTGACCTGGTCCAGCTTGATGCGCCGGCTGATCATCTGGTCGAGCTTCAGCTTGCCGGCCATGTAGAAGTCGACGAAGCGGGGCATGTCGACCGGGAAGCGGTTGGAGCCCATCAGGCTGCCCTGGATGCGCTTTTCCGCCAGGAAGTCGGCGCCGTGCAGCTCGATGTTTACCCCGACCGGGATCATGCCGATGACGTTGGCGGTGCCGCCGCGGGCCAGCATCTTGAAGGCCTGTTCGGTGGTGGCTTTCAGGCCGATCGCCTCGAAGCTGTGATCGACACCGCCCCGGGTCATTTCCATCACCTGGGCGACGGGATCGCCCTGGCTGGCGTCCACCACGTCCGTCGCGCCGAATTCCTTGGCCAGGTTCAGCTTTGAGCCGTGCATGTCGATGGCGATGATCCGGCCGGCGCCAGCGATGGCCGCGCCGTTGACCGCCGCCAGGCCGACGCCGCCGCAGCCGATAACGGCCACGGTCTCGCCTGGACGGACGTTGGAGGTGTGGATCACCGCGCCGACGCCGGTGGTGACGCTGCAGCCGATCAGGGCGGCGACGTCGAACGGCATGTCCTTGCGGATGGCGACGCAGGCGTGTTCGTGAATCAGCATCTGTTCGGCGAACGAGCTGAGGTTCAGGAACTGGTTCATCTGCGGGGCGCCGGCGTCCTCGCGGAACAGGCGCGGCGCGTCCCCCTTGTCGCGCCGCACGTCGCCGCTGATGCAGCGCGACAGGTGGCCCGTGACGCAGTGATTGCAGTGGCCGCAGAAGGCCGACAGGCAGGTGATGACATGGTCGCCCGGCTTGACGGTGCGCACCTCGCTGCCGACCGCCTCGACCACGCCGGCGCTCTCATGGCCCAGAACGGCGGGCGCTGGGTGCGGGTACTTGCCCTCCACGAAATGGAGGTCGGAGTGACAGACGCCGGCGGCCTTGGTGCGGATCAGCACCTCGTGCGGGCCAGGCTTGCTGATCGCCACGTCCTCGATCTGCAAAGGCTTGCCGACCTCGCGAAATACCGCCGCCTTCATGTGCTCATCTCCCGAACGATTGTTTGAGGGCACGTTATCGCTGTTCACGCTGCCAGCGGAAGGGGGCTTTCAGGAAATCTCCCTGTGCCTGCCCGCCAAAGCTGGGATACCGTTGGTTCGAAAACGCCGGAGACGCGCCATGACCACCCAGACCCTCAGTCGCCGCGGCCTGCTGACGCTCGGCGCCGCCGGCTCGGCCTTCCTCGCCGCGTCGCCCGCGGCGGCGAAGATTCTGTTGCGCGTCGAGACGACCTCGGGGCCCGTGTACGGTGGCTATGACAACGGCGCGGCCCACTATCTGGGCCTGCCGTATGCCGCGCCGCCGGTGGGCGAGCGCCGGTTCGCCCCGCCGGGGCCGGCGCCGAAGTGGACCGAAATGTTCACCGCCCGGACCTTCGGCCGCACGGCGATGCAGATGCCCTCGCCCTCGGCGACCGAACCGACCTCTGAACTGGGCAAGGCCCTGCAGGCGGTGTTTCCGTCCCGCAAGGACGTGGAGATGCAGAGCGAGGACTGCCTCTACCTCAACGTCTGGACCCGTGACCCCGCTCAGAAGACCAAGCGTCCGGTGATGGTCTGGCTGCACGGCGGCGGCTTTGCCTACGGTTCAGCCGGGTGGCCGATGTACGATGGCAAGCGCCTGGCGCGGGACGGCGATGTGGTGGTTGTGTCGATCAATCATCGCCTCAACGTCTTCGGCTATACCCATCTGCCGGGTGTGGATGGCAGCGGCAACGCCGGGATGCTGGACATCGTCGCGGCCCTGCAATGGGTGAAGGCCAACATCGCCGCCTTCGGCGGCGACCCGGGCAACGTCACCATTTTCGGCGAGAGCGGGGGCGGGGCCAAGGTCAGCTACCTGATGGCGATGCCCAGCGCCAAGGGCCTGTTCCACAAGGCGGTGATCCAGAGCGGGCCGGGCGTTCGCGCCGTGCCGGCCGAGCGGGCGGACAAGCTGCGCAAGGACCTGATGGCCGAACTGGGCCTGGCGGACGGCGACATCGCCGGCCTACGGGCGGTCCCGGCCGACAAGCTGGCCGCCGCGGCCTACGCCGCCGAAAAGAAGCAACCCGGCGCCGGCTTCGACCGCACCGGTTTCGCGCCGGTGGTCGATGGCAAGACGCTGCCCAGCCAGCCGTGGGATCCCAAGGCGCCGGACATTTCCGCCGACGTCCCGGTGCTGATCGGCATCAACCGTGACGAGATGACCCTGTTCATGGCCTCCCAGCCCTGGTTCGGGAAGCTGGATGAGCCCGGGCTGGCGGCGATGGCCAAGATGATCCTGGGCGACAAGGCCGAGGCGGTGCTGGCGGCGCTGAAGACCGACTTCCCGAACGATTCCCCGACCTATCGCGCCACCCACCTGGTCACCTACGGCCGGATGTTCGCCGGCAGCGTGCAGATCGCCGAGCGCAAGGCGGCGCAGGGGCGGGCCAAGGCCTGGTTCTACCTGCTGGAGTGGGAGACGCCGGTCGGGCCGTTCCGCTCGCCCCACACCCTGGAAATCCCCCTGGTGTTCAACACCGTCGAGGAAAGCCGGGTGCTGGTCGGGCCGGGGCCGGAGCCAAAGCTGATGGCCGCGCAGATGAGCGCCGCCTGGGCCGCCTTCGCCCACACCGGAAATCCCGGCACGCCGGCGCTGCCCAAGTGGCCCGCCTATGATGCGGCCAAGCGCTCGACCATGGTGTTCAACCTGACCAGCCGGGTGGTCGAGGACCCCTACGCCGCCACCCGCAAGGCGGTGACCTGAAGACGGCTTTGACAGCGGCGGGCGTAAGGGCCTAACCCGCCGCCATGACCAGCCGCCTGCTCTTCGCCACCCGCCTCTACCGCGCCGAACTGGAAGGGCAGCGGGGCTTCGACCTCGTCGACCTGGCGGGCGCCTGCGCCATGATGGCGGCGGAGGATACGGCCGGCCGGGCCTGGTCGAAGACCAACGGCTATCCGGGCTACACCTCCTACTCCTCGCCAGGGCCGCTGTGGACGCGGGCCAGCGCCTTCGCCGACCTGAAGACCACCCTGGACCGCCACGCCAAGGCGTTCGCGGGCGAACTGGGACTGGACCTGGCCAGCGGGCGGCTGCGGCTCGACAGCCTGTGGGTCAATGTCCTCAAAGCCGGAGGCGGCCACACGGGCCACATCCACCCCCACAGCGTGATCAGCGGGACGGTCTACGTCGCCGTGCCCCCCGGCGCCTCGGCGCTCAAGCTGGAAGACCCGCGCCTGGCCATGATGATGGCCGCGCCGATGCGTAAGCCCGACGCCCCGGCTGACCAGCAGCCGTTCGTTTATGAAACGCCAGCGCCAGGGACTTTGCTGATGTGGGAAAGCTGGCTGCGCCATGAGGTGCCGCCGAACGGGGCGAAGACCGAGCGGGTGTCAGTGAGCTTCAACTACGGCTGGCGTTAGCTGAACGCCAGATAACGCCGTCGTCCGAGATGGCGTTCAGATGCGGTGATTCATGGTGGGCCCATGGAGCGATCTTGCTCCGTTTGGGAGGCTACCATGAACAAGACCATCACCTACCTCGCCGGGGCCGCCACCGCGGCCCTCTTCTGCGCGGCCGCGGGCTCCGCCTCGGCCGCCGAGTTCGACTGCCCGCTCACTTCGGCCCAGCGGACCATCGTCAACCCGCTGCCCGGCGGCTGGTGGACCACGCCGCAGGTCAATTCGCTCAGCGAAACCAAGATCGTCACGATCGGGGGCAAGAAGGCGCTGATGTGCGTCTACGGCGCCAGCGGCTCGATCCAGCGTGAGGCGCCGGTGGGCCAGATCTGCTCGACCAAGCCGGGCGGTTTCAAATGCACCGTACCGGTCATCCTGATCCCGCCGACCCCGATCCTGCCGCCGCCGGTGACCTATTCGACCGGGCCGGCCGTGGTGCCGCAGACCTACCAGGTCAACTTCGACAACGGCAATGTGGGCGGGGCCGGCGCCGACCTCTGGTTCCAGGCGGTGACCCATGCCGAGAAGTACCTGACCCCGATCAACGGCGCCTCGATCGCGGTGGGCGACCGGTCGAACCGTGGCCGGGATGGCTGCCGCGTGGCCAGCTTCACCACCGCCCGGGTGCCCCTCGCGGCCGTGCCGGTCGGCAGCTACATCTGCATGAAGACCAACCAGGGCCGGATCAGCCAGTTCCGGATTAACGGCATCACCGGCTTGGCCGTGAAGAACCTGGAGATGGGCTACACCACCTGGGCCAACTGATGGCCTGGCTGGTGGGGGCGTGGGGCTCGCACGGCGCTAGCCGTTGCGGGCCCTGACGCACATCCGCCGGCCCTCGTAGGTATCGCCGATCAGGCTGCCGTCACGGGCGGCGTCCTTGCGCGCCAGCTCATAGGCGCGGTTCTCGGTCGGAGGCTTCTCGCCCTTGCCGCAGACGGGGGTCTCCACCCGCTGGGCGGTCTCGCAGATGCAGATATCGTATCCCTGGTCGATCCGGCTGGACGAACCGCGGCAAACCGGCGGGCGAGCCTCACCGCCGACATCAAGGCAAAGGATTCCCTTCGTGGGCTTGGTGGCCGAGCCGCCCTCCTGAGAGGCGGCGGCGCCGGCCAGGGTCAGAGAGGCCAGTATGGAACCCAGAACGAAGAACTTGCGCATGAGGTGATCTCCTTTGGAAAGGATAACACCGCAACGCGTGTCTTTGCTCCGTCGCTACCAGCGGCGCTTGCCGCTTACCGTTTCGAAGAACAGACGAAAATCGCCCATCAGGCTGAACAGCGGATACTGGAAGGTGGCCGGCCGGTTCTTCTCGAACACGAAATGACCGACCCAGGCAAAGCCGTAGCCGATGATCGGGGCGGCGGCGAAGAACCAGGGATTGACCAGGATTCCGGCGAACAGCGCCAGGATCACCAGCCCGGTGCCGACCACATGCAGCCGCCGACTGACCGGGTTGGCGTGCTCGGTCATGTAGAAGGGATAGAAATCTCGGAAGGTGCGATAGCGTTCGCCGGCAGGAAGGTTGGCCATGGGCGGAGCATCGTCCCACGCGCGGCGATGGTCAAGAAATGGCCCCAGGACCGGCGCCGATCCTGCACCGCCCGCTCAGTCGCGGTTCATATTGGGTCTGCCAGGATGGGCCATCGAACATAGGAAGCGAAGGTCTCGGGTACGATGTCCGCGTCGGTGAACGAACTGCATGTGATGGATGTCTGGGTTTTCCGCCTGCCGGAAACAGCCCAGGCCCGCGCCCTCTACGAGGGTCTGCCTGCCGCGCTGAAGGTCGGGGCGGAACTCCGCTGCGGCATCACCGGCGCCGAGCTACGCACGCCGTCGAACGAGGCTGCGGACTGGCTGCGGGGGCATCTGGCAGCGGCCTAGCGATAAGCTTCAGGGCTCCCGGCTGTGCCACACGCCCGCAACAGTGACCTCGCCGTCGCCGATCCGATAGCGAACGACGTAGGCGGCCTTGCCGAACCAGAGCACCAGTTCCCGGACATTCGGATCGTTCGTGGGGCGGCCGCGTCCCGGTGAAATATCGAGAGATTCAATTCCGCGCCTGATCAGCTGATGAGCTCTAAGAGCGGCGGCCAAGTCCCGCTCCATCAGAAAATCCACCAGCCGATCAATGTCGGCCTCGGCGCCCGGCAGGACATTGACCCTGCAGATCAATTGCCAACCGCCATCCTGGCCCTGATCTTTGCTTCAATACGGTCGAAGACCTCCTTGGCCGGTGAGGCGACACCTGTAAGGTCGTACTCGGCCAGCCTGGCCATATCCTCGGCCCAACCGTCGTCATTTCCGGCGATCGCCTGATCGACGAGCGACAGGACATAGGCTTCCGGCGTCAGGCCGGCGGCCTCGGCGACATCGGCCAGTTTGCCTGCGCGATCCCGATCCACGTGGATGTCGAAGCCGTCCGCCATGCCCAAAGCCTGACCCTCCCGCCGCCAACCGTCAAGAAAAACGCCCCGGAGGTGGTCCGGGGCGCTTCTGAGTCTAGCTGTCCAGGAAGCTCCGCAGCTTCCGGCTCCGGCTCGGGTGCTTCAGCTTGCGCAGCGCCTTCGCCTCGATCTGGCGGATCCGTTCGCGGGTGACGCTGAACTGCTGGCCTACCTCTTCGAGGGTGTGGTCGGTGTTCATGCCGATGCCGAACCGCATGCGCAGGACGCGTTCCTCACGGGGGGTGAGCGAGGCCAGCACCCGGGTGGTGGTTTCGCGCAGGTTGCTCTGGATGGCCGCGTCGATGGGCAGGACGGCGTTCTTGTCCTCGATGAAGTCGCCCAGGTGGCTGTCTTCCTCGTCGCCGATCGGCGTTTCGAGCGAGATCGGTTCCTTGGCGATCTTCAGGACCTTGCGCACCTTCTCCAGCGGCATGGCCAGCTTTTCGGCCAGCTCTTCCGGGGTCGGCTCGCGGCCGATCTCGTGCAGCATCTGGCGGCTGGTGCGAACGATCTTGTTGATCGTCTCGATCATGTGAACCGGGATACGGATGGTCCGCGCCTGGTCGGCGATCGAGCGGGTGATGGCCTGGCGAATCCACCAGGTGGCGTAGGTCGAGAACTTGTAGCCGCGGCGGTACTCGAACTTGTCGACCGCCTTCATCAGGCCGATGTTGCCCTCCTGGATCAGGTCCAGGAACTGCAGGCCGCGGTTGGTGTACTTCTTGGCGATGGAGATCACGAGGCGCAGGTTGGCCTCGACCATTTCCTTCTTAGCCTGCCGGGCCTCGCGCTCGCCCTTCTGCACGGTCTGGACGATGCGGCGGTAGTCGTCGATCGGCACGCCGGTTTCGGTGGCAAGGGCGGCCACTTCCTGGCGGATGTCGCCGACGCTGGTCACGTCGTTCTCGACGAACTTGGTCCAGCGCACACCCAGTTGCTTGACGGTGTCCTGCCAGCCCGGGTTCAGCTCCTGGCCGAAATAGGCCTTGAGGAACTCGGCGCGGCTGATGCCGTAGCTGTCGGCCAGGCGCAGCAGGCGGCCTTCCAGGGCCATCAGACGCTTGTTGATCGCATAGAGCTGCTCGACCAGCGCCTCGATGCGGTTGTTGTTCAGCTTGAGGGTCTTTAGCTTGGCGACAATGGCCGTGGTCGCGGCCGTGTAGTCCTTGCGCTCGGCCTCGGTCAGGTCCTTGCCCTGCAGCCGGCGCTCAACCAGCTTTTCCTGCAGCCGGCGGAAGCCGTCGAACTCGGCGGCGATGCCGTCCAGCGTTTCCATGACGCTTTCGCGCAGTTCGCCTTCCATGGCGCTGACGGTCGGGCCGGCGCCATCGTCGAAATCGTCCTCATCCTCTTCGCCTTCGGGCTTCTCTTCGCCCTCGGCCTTGTCTTCCGGCTCGGCGGCCTCGCCGTCCTCGGAAGGAACGACTGGCTGGGCGGCCGGGAACATGACGCCGTAGGTGCCTTCCAGGTCGATGACCTCGCGCAGCAGGATGCGGCCCGAGCCCAGTTCCTCGCGCCAGACCATGATGGCTTCGAAGGTCAGGGCGCTTTCGCACAGGCCACGAATCATCGCGTCGCGACCGGCCTCGATGCGCTTGGCGATGGCAATCTCGCCTTCGCGGCTGAGCAGTTCGACGCTGCCCATCTCGCGCAGATACATCCGCACCGGATCGTCGGTGCGGTCATAGGCGGCCTTGGTTTCCGCCTCGGTGGTGATCGAGGTTTCCTCGCGATTGGCGACCGCGCCGCCCTCACCCTCGGCCGCGTCCTCCTCGGCCTCGACCACGTTGACGCCCATTTCCGACAGCATGGCCAGGGTGTCTTCGATGGCGTCGGGGCTCACTTCCTCCGAGGGCAGCACCTTGTTCAGCTCGTCCATGGTGACGTAGCCGCGGGCCTTCGCCTGCTTGATGAACTTCTTGACCCCGGCATCGGTCAGGTCGAGCAGCGGGCCGTCGGCGGCGGGAGCTTCGGGGGCCTCGGTCTGCTCGGTGGTGGTGGTGCTCATCAACTGTCTCCAATGGCGCCGGACGCCCTGGGCAAAAGGGGCCGTCGTCGCCGAAAATTGCTGTCTGTCGATCTTTCAGGGGCCGGGCGGCTGAAAGGTTCCTGTCACGCCATCTCGGTTAACAGCGTCGAAACGTCGCAAGGACCACACCGAGTCCGCCATGAAAAATCGCTCCGCGAGGTAGCCCTCGGCGGAGACGTCGGCGTCTCGGGCGCGATCCCATCGTCTTTCGACTCCGAAAACGGCATTCCCAGGGACCTGGCCGGCGGCAACGGCGACATCTTCTTCGAGCGAGGGGCGCGCACTACGGCGGCCCGGTCGATGTCAGTCACAACCTTGCAAATCCACGTTGACGCAGATGGCGCGGCGCCCCCTGCGAGTCAAGGGCGGCAGGCCTGACGGGCATGATATTTCAGGCGAATTCGCCCAGACGCCTGCCTGGCGCTCAGACTATCGGGCGCCCTGGGATTTGCGCAGCCCGGCGCTGCTCGCGTCGGCCACCTCGGTCTTCTGCAGCTTCTTGGCCTTGCCGGGCGCCTCGCGGCCCTGGCCGGCCAGCAGGGCGTCGACCCGTCCCTTGGAAGCCTTGAAGCGGGCGATGTCCGGCCCGCTGAGCACCGAGCCGGTCGGCACCTTGGCCCCGATCGGGTTGATCCGGGCGCCCTTGAAGAAGATTTCGTAGTGCAGATGCGGCCCGGTCGAGCGGCCGGTCGACCCGACATAGCCGATCACCTGGCCCTGGCTGACCCGCACGCCGGGCCGGATGCCCTTGGCGTAGCGCGACATGTGGGCATAGCCGGTGGCGTAGCCGCCCGCGTGCTTGATCTTCACCCAGTTGCCGTAGCCGCCGTAACGGCCGGCCATCTCAACCACGCCGTCGCCGGCCGCCAGGATGGGGGTGCCGGTGCCGGCCCCGAAGTCGATGCCCTGGTGCATCTTGTTGTAGCCCAGGATCGGGTGGCGGCGGAAACCGAAGCGGCTGGTGATGCGGGCGCCATCGACGGGCGTGCGCAGCAGGGCCGATTTGATGTTCTTGCCCAGGTCGTCGAAGAACATCTGCTTCCCGTCGACCTTGGTGAAGCCGTAGAACTTCATCCCCTTCATCTCGGCGTACTGCAGGTCGCCGGCCTCGATGGTGCGGCCGCTGTCGGTGACCTTGCGGTCGAACACGAGGCAGAAGGGGTCGCCCGCCTTGATGTCGCGGCTGAAGTCGATCTTGTGGCTGAACAGCTTGGAGGCCTGGGCGGTGATCGCCGAGTTGGCGCCGATCTTCAGCGCGCTTTCATGGAAGCTGCCGTCCATCTCGCCGCAGGCGACGGTGGTCTCTTCGCGGACGGTCTCGGCCATTTCGCGCAGGCGCAGGGCGCCGTCGAAGGTGCGGGAGACGGTGATGGTCTTGGCCTGGCCGGTGCGCATCGACAGGCCGACCAGCTTGGCCGGGCCGCGGCGGCCCTCGGGACGGGCGACTGAAGCGATGAAGTCCATGCCGGCGCGAATGTTGACGGTGTCCATCACGCTGGACAGCACGCCCACCACCTGGCGGGCGTCAGACTCGGCGACGCCGCTGCGCTCGACCGCGTCCTGCAGGGTTTCGCCGGGGCGGACCTCGACGTTGACGCTCTCGCCGCGGGAGAAGCCTGGTAGGGCCTCGGCTTGGGCGAAGGCCAGATGTTGCAGTGCGGCGAAGGCGGCCGGGTCCATCGGAGGCGTGATCGTGGCTTCCTTGGCGTCGGTCATGCGCCAGGCCAGAGCCAGTACGCTGAGGCCCGCAACAGCAACGAAGACCTTCGGAGCAAGCCGGGTCGTCGGGCGTCGCGGATCAAACTCTTGCATTCGTTCCCTCGTGCGCTTGATCCCCCGAACTCGGGAGCACCGCTTCAGAATGGTACGGCTGGGACGCCCCCCAGCAATTCACGGGCCGTTTCTTGCCCGCTGCTACCCTTGAAAGGCAAGCACAATTCAGTGCTTTGGCTCTTTTGTCACGTCAGGTCTTAACGGAGCTTAACCATCGCGGGCGATCCTGGCGCGATTCAGATCAATTCCAGAACCTTCTCCTGGGGCCGGCAGAGGGCGGCGCCCTTGGGTGTCACGACGATGGGGCGATTGACCAGTTTCGGGTCTGCGACCATGGCGGAGATCAGTGTCTCGTCCGGCGCGGCGGGATCGGTCAGGCCCAGGTCTTCCGCATTGGTATCTCGCACCCGCAATATGTCGTGGGTCGAGGCGCTCATCCGGGCGAGGAGGTCGCGCAGCTGGTCGGCGGTCCAGCCGACCTTCAGGTACTCGACCACCGTCGGTTCGAGGCCATGCTCCTGGAGCAGCGCCAGGGTCTTGCGGGAGGTCCCGCAGGCGGGATTGTGGAAGATGGTCACGGTGGGCGAAGTCATCGTACGGCTCCTGGCGAGAACGCCGCCCGTCCTAGCGCGGGACTCACCAGCGGACCACCGCCTTGCCGACCACCCCGGTCGAACCGCTGGTTCCCCAGTGCATCAACCCACCAATGGGCTCCAGCGGCGGCTTGGCGCCCTGAGGCCAGGACTCCAGCAGCGTCCCAAAATCGACCTCGGCCGATCCATTGCCAGCCGTGGCCGGCCGGAAGGACAGCACCAGGGGCCGACCATCACCCGCCCAGCGCAGCCGTTGCCAGACCTTGGGCTTTGAGAGCCAAGCCGTCGGCTGGCCCTGCAGGGTGACGTCCTTGACCGGCGTGGTGAGCTTGAGGTTCAGCCGGGCGATGCGCGCGCCGGGGGGCGGCGTCAGGGTGATGGTCACCCAGCCATCGGGTTCGATGCGATGGGTCAGGGTCGGGGCTGTGACCGGGACGGGCTGAACAGGCGCGACGAACACCGGCCGGTCGGCCAGGGGCGGCAGGCTGGCCTCGGTCAGATGCTTGGCCGGCAGGCGGCTGTACAGGGTCAGGCCCGGCGTTGCCGTCGGGCTGGTCACCCAGGCCTTACCGGACTGCAGGTCGGTGATGTGGGTCAGACTGTAGGTCTCGGGGTAGCGGTCGCTCCAGGGCTGTCGCGCCATGACGGCAGGTAGGCCCACGGCGATGGCCAGGACGAAGACAATGAGGCCCAGGGCCAGGGGCGGCGGCTCCTTGCCCTTGTCGGGCTGCGCCAGGGGCCAGAGCGCCAGCGCCGCCAGAAGAGCGAACAGGCCGAGCAGGGCGGGGAAGTCGAGACCCTGGGCGGTCAGGTGGACGTAGACCGCCAGCCAGCCACAGACGGCGGCGGCGATCAGGGCCAGCAGCGGGGTCATCCGCCCGTCGGCGCCCCAGCGGCTGGCGGCGGCGCCGAGGGCGGCCAGGGTCAGCGGCCAGGCGAACAGGAAGGCGATTTGGGGTAGCAAGGCCTGAAGGGCGCCGGTGATCACGAAGGCCAGGATCAAGGCACCGGCCCAGGCGGCGGCCCGATCGACAGGGCGGCCGACGACGAACACTGCCAGCATGCCAGCGACTACCCCCAGCCCGAGGCCGACGGCATCGAAGCCACCGAACAGGCTGCCCAGGGCGCCGATCGCGGCGCCGAGCGGCAGCAGTAGCCAGCGCCGGGCCAGGGTGGCGTTTATCGCCATCGGGACTAGCAGGGTGACCCCAAGACCCAGCACGAACAGCACTGTCTCCCACATCGCCCATTCGGCCAGCAGGGGGCGCTGCTCCATAAACCCAAAGCCCACGCCGGTGACACGGCGGGCCAGGTTCAGCACCAGGGCGCTGGCCACGCCGATCAGCAGGAGGCCGGCGGCGCCCTTGAGGCCATCCATGCGGGGCAGCCGCTCACCGACCCGCCGGGCGCGCCAGCCGGCCAGCAGCAGCAAACCGCCGGCGAGGGCCAGGACCAGCCAGCCCATCGCGGGCGGATAGGCCAGCACATGGTCGCCGAATGTCTGGCTATAGACGGCGCTGGGCGCCTTGCCGGGCAGCTTGGGGGCAAAAGCCAGGCCGGCCGTGGCGGCCAGCACCTGGTCACCCATCGACTGCACCGAGCCTTTGTCGAGGTTGGCTACCGTCGCGGTCGGGGAATGATAGTCGAACTGGCGGCCGATGAAGGCGAAGTTCAGGCCCTGGATGCCCATTCGCTTGGGCACCGAGAAGTCGGTGTCGTTAGGCATCTTCTCATAGAGGAAGACGGCCAGGGCGCTGCTGATGGGCTTGTCGGCGCTCGATTTGAACACCTCGATCAGCTCGCCGTTGTCCCGCCCGGTCTCGAACATGTTGGCCCGCCCGCCGTTGCCGCGCGCCTCCATGTTGATGATCAGGCCGGTGCGCTTGGCCAGCGGATGTTGCTTGAAGAACGCCTCGGCGCCGCTGAGGCCCCACTCCTCCCCGTCGGTGACCAGCACGATGATGTCGCGGGCCGGGACGCCGCGGGACTTGATGGCGCGGATGACCTCCAGGCTGGAGGCCACCCCGGCCGCGTCGTCGGCCGCGCCGGGTGAGCTGGGAACGCTGTCGTAATGGCTCATCAGCATCAGGGCCGGTGCGGCGCGATCCTTGCCCGGCAGGATGCCGATGACGTTCTCCACATGGGCGCCGGTCAGCCAGTCGGGATTGTCGGGCGATACGGGGCTCAGGGCGTCGGCCGCCTGGACCGTGGGCGACAGGCCAAGCTGGGTCATCCGGGCGATCAGATAGTCACGGACCTTGGCGTTGGCGGGCGAGCCGATCGGGTGTGGCTCGCGGGCGATGACCGCAATGTCCTTGAGGGCGCGTTCGGCGGAGAAGACGTCGGCCGGCGCGTTGGCCGGAACCGGCTTGGGCGTGATCGTTCCCTGCCAGGCCAGCAGGGCGGCCAGCGCCAGGGCGATGGCCAGCCAGATCGTGCGCGTCATGTCCCGTTCCCCATACGTCGGGTTGCGAGGGGGCCACGCGTCGCCGGTTCGCGCAAGGTCGTTGCCGGCCGTGCGGCGCGTGCCACAATGGGTCCATGCGTGTTGTCTGGATTCCGCTGCTGTTGATGGCCGTCGCGCTGGCTGGCGGGGCGCGGGCGACCGAGCCCGGCTACAAGCCGCCCAAATGGGCGACCCTGCCGAGCGGGGAGGTTGTCGATCGCTTCTTCCCGAACGCCGCGTATCGGGCCGGGATCGGGGGAAGGGTGGTGTTGAAGTGCACCGTCACGATCGCAGGCAAGCCGATCGACTGCGAGGTGATCAGCGAAGATCCGACCGGCTACGGCTTCGGTCCGGCGGCGATCCGGGTGCTCGAGACTGAAGGCCTGTTCGAACCCGCGATGAGGAATGGCGCCCCGGAGGAGGCCCGCATAAGGATTCCATTTTCCTTCCAAGCGCCGGAGGAGCCGGAAGACGGCGTGTTGCTGGAACGCTCACCGCTCAGTCTCGACGAGACCCTGGCCTGCCTGGCGGTGACCCTCGACGATGGCTCGGTCAACGCCGATGAGAGTGACCAGAAGTACGGCTTCCTCTGGTACGCCCTCGCTTCGCTCGAGTTCGCGATCCATGGCGTCGGACCAGACGAGTCGGCGGATCGGATCGACAAAGCCCTGGTCCGCGCTGCTCGCCTGCGGGGCGATCCCGCCCAGGCGGCGGTGCGGTCCGACTGCATGATCGCGATCGATGAAGTCTTGTCGGGGATGCAATGATCCTGCTTTCGCTGATGCTCGCCGCCACCCTGCTGGCCGATCCCGATCCCGAGCCCGGTTCGGTCGAGGACTGCCTGGCCTGGAGTGTCGCCGACCTCGACGTCGCGCCCGCCGCCGAGAGGCGGGAATGGAACGGCCGGGTTCACCAGGTCAGCACCCTGCACTTTGCTTTCGCGATGAACCGTTCGATGACTGCCGTCGATATTCTCAAGGAGCAGCGCGAGCTTGTCCGGCTTGGGCATAGCCGCAAGACCCTGCGGAGCAAGGATCGAGACGCCTGCCTGAAGTCGTTTCCCAAGCCCGATCCCGAGGATATCCCGCCCCTGGAAACGAAAACGCCCGCCGGTTAGGGCGGGCGCTCGTCAGTTCGATGCGGCTTGAACCTAGGCTGCGACCACGCCGTCTTGCGGGTCGCGCAGCACGTAGCCGCGGCCCCAGACGGTCTCGATATGGTGCTGGCCGCCGCTGGCCGTGGCCAGCTTCTTGCGCAGCTTGCAGATGAAGACGTCGATGATCTTCAGTTCCGGCTCGTCCATGCCGCCGTAGAGGTGATTGAGGAACATCTCCTTGGTCAGGGTCGTGCCCTTGCGCAGGGAGAGCAGCTCCAGCATCTGGTATTCCTTGCCGGTCAGGTGGACGCGGCTGCCGGCCACTTCGACGGTCTTGGCGTCGAGGTTCACAGCGATGTCGCCGGTCTGGATGACGGCCTGGGCATGGCCCTTGGAGCGTCGGACGACCGCGTGGATGCGCGCGACCATCTCGTCCTTGTGGAAGGGCTTGGTCATGTAGTCGTCGGCCCCGCCGCCGAGCGTCTTGACCTTGGTGTCGATCTCGGCGGTGCCCGAGAGGATCATGATCGGGGTGTTGATCTTGCCGTTGCGCAGGGTCCGCAGCACGTCCATGCCGGACATATCGGGCAGGTTGAGGTCGAGCAGGATGAGGTCGTAGTCGTAGATCTTGCCCAGATCGACGCCTTCCTCGCCCAGGTCCGTCGTATAGACGTTGAACCCTTCGGACTTGAGCATCAGCTCGATCGTTTGCGCCGTGGCGCTATCGTCCTCGATCAACAGAACTCGCATCCAAGGTCCTCCCCGCGCCCAGCGGAACTAGATCGTCTTGCCCGGACGGAATCCTTCGTCCTTGCCCGCCGGTTAATTTCCGGCGGGTGGGGTTTAAGACTGGTTAATGGTGAACGGCCCGTTGGAAAGAATCGTTAAGCCGATTTGCGAATCGGGGGCAAGCGGGGTTCCGAAAAAGGCCCGGCGGGCGGGGGATGACTCTTTCGTGATCGGTTCGGGTCGTTCGGCCAAGGCGTTGGCGGTTAAGGGTTTTGCCGCTTTCCGGGATTGAGGGCGCGGCCGTTTGACTCAGGGGCCGGTAGGGTGGCGGGTTGCGACACCGTGTCCGTCAGGCGGCCTTGGGGAACACGCCCGCGCGGCTGAGGGACGAGGCGGGCGCCTTGCCGATCCGTTCGCCGACCCAGGCGGCGGTTTCGATAAGACGTTCGAGGTCCAGGCCGGTGTCGAATCCGGCGCGGGTCAGCATGTAGACCAGGTCTTCGGTGCCGATGTTGCCGGTGGCGGCGGGGGCGAAGGGGCAGCCGCCGAGGCCGCCGACCGAGGCGTCGAGGATGTCGACCCCGGCCTCTACTCCGGCGAAGGCGTTGGCCAGGCCGGTGTTGCGGGTGTCGTGGAAGTGCAGGCGAAGCTTGATGTCGCCGATGACCTGGCGGACGGCTTCGATGCGCTTGCGGACCGTCCAGGGGTCGGCCACTCCGATGGTGTCTGCCAGGGCGATTTCCTCCACCCCCAGCGCGGCGGCGGCGCGGCAAATGGAAACGACCTGCGCTTCCGGCACCTCCCCGTCGAAGGGGCAGCCGAAGGCGACCGATACGGTCGCGGTGATCGGCGGGCCGCCGCTGGCGCCTCGCTTGGCCACGATCGCCCCGAGAGCATCGACCTGTTCGGCCACCGAGGCGCCCTGGTTGCGGATGCCGAAGCCGTCGCTGGCGCAGACCACGATGTTGGCCTCGTCGCAGGCGGCCTCGACGCAGCGGTCCCAGCCGCGCTCGTTGAGCACCAGGCCAATGCGGCTGCGGCCATCCTGGTGGGGCAGGGCGGCCATGATCTCCTCGGCGCCGGCCATCTGGGGCACGCGCTTGGGATTGACGAAGCTGACCACCTCCTGTCGCTTCACGCCGCAGGCTTCCAGCCGGGTGATCAGCTCGACGCGTTCAGCCGGCTCGAGAATGGCCTTCTCGTTCTGCAGGCCGTCGCGGGCGCCGACTTCGACGATCTCGATGAAACGGCTCATGCTTACTCCTCGTCGGGCTCTGAAACCGGGGCGGCGGTGCGCGCGCCTGGTGTGGCGGCGGCCGGCTGGCGGGCCAGGTCGGTAGCGCGGGGAACGCCGCGGTACAGGGTCAGGTCCATGTCGTCCCCATTGCTGTAGTTGATGGCCTTCAGCCGGGTGATCGGGTCGACCTTGACGCCGGAGGCCTTCATCAGGGCCAGGAACTCGGCCTGCTCCCGCTTTTCGACGATGGCGGGGCGGCCCTCGGCCAGGGCGCGGACGGCGTCCTCTGGCCCGCCCAGGCCCGTGCGGGTGCCCAGCGCGAAGACCAGGCTGGGCTCCGAATAGCCGGCCACCTCGACGGGGCCAGGCGCACGGCCCTCGCGGGGGTCAAGGCCAGTCCGCTCCAGGGCCATGGCGGTGCGCCGGGCCAGCCACAGGGGCTCCAGACGCGGGGCCAGCTGGCCGACGATGAAGGCGTGGCTGAGCAAGCCGAGAACGCCGACCGTGACGACTGTGCCCAAGGGCTTGCCGCGATAGAGCAGGATGCCGCCGGCGATGGCCGTGGCCAGGAACAGGCCGGCGGTCAGGATGGTCCAGATCAGGTCCGGCTGGTCGCCGTACTCGACCATCGCGGCAATGCAGACCCCGGCGAGGAGGACGCCGCCCAGGCCCAGCAGGGCGACGCCGGCAATGCGGGTCCAGCGGCCGGGCGCTGCCATGACGGCGGCAGCGACCAGCCAGAACAGGGCCGCGTGGGCGGGCAGGGTGTAGTGCGGCAGCTTGGTCGGGAGGATCTCGAAGGCCAGCCAGGTGGGGACCAGCCAGCAGAGGGCGAAGCGGACGCCCGGCTCATTGCGCTGCTTCCAGGCCAGCATCACGGCGGCGGGGACCAGCAGAATCCAGGGAAACAGGGTCAGCGGCGAGACCATCAGGTGGTAGCCGAAGATGCCGCCATGCCGCTCGTGGCCCCCGGCCAGCTTGGGGGCCAGGTCGCCGCCGATCGCCGCGCCCCAGAAGGCGCCGTCGCTGGCCACGCTGATGGCCACCGCCCAAGGACCGAACACGGCCAGCACCAGGACCAGGCCCCAGCCCCAGCTGAGGTTCCGCATCCACTTGGCGTCGCGGTCCCAGACCCACAGGGCGGCCAGGGTCAGCAGGAAGACCATCAGGATCACCGGCCCCTTGACCAGCACCCCGAAGGCGATGCCCAGCCAGAGCAGCAATCGGGTTCGCCAACCCGCTGTGCCTATGCCTTTTGACGCCCCGTAGAGCCGCGCCAGGGCGGCCATGGCCAGGGTGGTGCAGCCGGCCAGCATGGCGTCGGTCTTGGCGATGAAGGCCTCCGTCGACAGCAGGAAGCCGGCGGCGAACATGGCGCCCGCCAGGAGGGCGGTGCGGTCGCCCCAAAAGGCGCGGGCCCCCCAGACGCAGGCGGCGGCGGCCAGCATGGCGCCCAGCAGGCTGGGGATGCGGTAGGCCCAGATGTCGCGGTCCTCGACGCTGGAGAACAGGGCGACGCTGGCGGCCTGGAACCAGTGGATGCCGACCGGCTTCTTGTCGCGCGACTGGTCCTGGAAGTTGATGGAAACGAAGTCGCCGGTCTCCAGCATCTGGGCCGTGGCCTGGGCGAAGCGGCTCTCGTCGCGGTCGAGCGAGGGCATGGCCATCACGCCTGGAAGGCCGGCCAGGAAGGCGATCAGGGCGGCCACGGCGGGACCACGCCAGCCCTTGGCCAGGGTGTCCAGCAAGGCGTCGAGACGGGATTCGAGGCTCATGTCGCGCTTGATAGCATGTTCCGCCAGCCGCCTATCCTTCCTTGAAGGCCGAATTCAGGTATGGAGGGCGCATGCAAAATCCGGTTCCCGACTATTCGATCGTGGTGCCCGTCTATGACGAGGGCGAGGCCGCGCCGGCGCTGGCGCGCGAGATCGCCGCGGCGTTCGGAGACCGGTCCTATGAGCTGATCTTCGTCAATGACGCCAGCAAGGACGACACCCAGGCGCGGCTGACGGCGCTCAAGGCCGAGATCCCGCAGCTGCGGGTGCTGGCCCACCGGAAGAACAGCGGCCAGAGCCGGGCGATCCGCTCGGGCGTGCGGGCGGCGCGGGCCCCGATCATCGTGACCCTGGACGGCGACGGCCAGAACGACCCGGCCGACGCCCCCCGCCTGGCCGAGCGGCTGAAGGCCTCGCCCGAGACGGTGGGGCTGATCGGCGGCGAACGGGTCAAGCGCCAGGACAGCGAGGCCAAACGCTGGGCCAGCCGCTGGGCCAACCGCATCCGCCGGCGGCTGCTGAACGATGACTGCAACGACACCGGCTGCGGGCTGAAGGCCTTCCGCCGCGACGTCTTCCTGGCGCTCCCCTACTTCGACCACATCCACCGCTACCTGCCGGCCCTGGTGCTGCGCGAGGGGTATCAGACGGCGTTCGAGCCGGTGAACCACCGGCACCGAGAGAGCGGGGTGTCGAAATACAACAACTGGGGCCGGCTGAAGGCCTCGGTCAGCGACCTGCTGGGCGTGATGTGGCTGAACACCCGGGCGCGCAACCCGCAGGGCGTGGACGAGGTCTAGGGGCGTCGAGGGGCGGGGCGAAGGTGGCTAAACTATACGAGCGGTTGGACGACAACCTCATCACCTTCATCAAGGCCCAGAAGCTGTTCTTCGTGGCCACCGCGCCCCTGTCCGCGGAGGGGTCGGTGAATGTGTCGCCCAAGGGGTATGACAGCCTGGCGATTATCGATCCGGTGACGGTGGCTTATCTGGACCTCGGCGGGTCGGGCATTGAGACGCATGCGCATGTTCGGGAGAATGGGCGGATTACGTTGATGTTCTGCGCGTTCGAGGGGGCGGCGAGCATCCTGCGGCTCTATGGGACCGGGGAGGCGGTGGCGTTCGGGGAGCCTGGGTTCGCCGAAAAGATGGCGCTGTTTCCGGGGTTCGAGCGGGCTCGAGGGATCGTGACCGTGCGGATCCGGCGGATCTCCGACAGCTGTGGCTGGGGGGTGCCGTTCTTTGAGTACCAGGGGGAGCGGGATCAGCTGCGCCGGCATGTGGACCATCGGCCGCAGGATGAATGGGCGGAGCGGCGGTACGAAAGCAATGCGCTGTCGATCGATGGGCTGCCGGGACTGGTGCGGCCGATGGGGAAAGGTTGACCTCGTAGCCGGCTACCTGTCCCCGGTTTGCGCCGGCGGTGGGTCTGGTGCGGTTCAGCCGATTGTTGACTGGCGGTTGAGGCGAGGGCCGGTTTGGAGCCGGCGCTGACCGGGGACAGGTAGCGGCGCTGGTGCGCCGCAACCTTTTCCCTTGACCATAATGCACATTTGTAGATTAATGAGGTTACGTTTGTAGCTTCGGAGGTTTGCGATGCGGGTGCTGCTGGTTCTGTTGCCGGTGCTGATGCTGGGGGCCTGCGATGTGGAGGCGGTGCAGGCGAAGTATCGCGAGCGTCAGGCGGCGATCGATCCGATGCGGCTGTGGTCGGTGGAGGTTGTGCCGGCTCAGGCGGGGGTGAACGCGGTGAAGATCTGTGCGGACAGCCGGATCAGCGAGGGGCTGGACCGGCCGGCGGTGACCGCGGGGACCAGCTACTGCAAGCCGTTCGGTGACGAGGTGATGGCCGGCAAGGCGCGCATGCAGCGGTGCGAGTTGGACGGGAAGACCTGGGTGGCGACAGCCGCGGTCAGGGGGGACCGCACGCGGGATTTCCTTGCCGTCCAGTCGGTGGAGCCCGTCGATGGTGGGCAGGGGTATCGGCAGACCCGGCGTTACCGGCTGCTGGGCGACTGTCCGGAGGGCTGGAACATCGGCGACACCACCGATCAGCAGGGGCGGCGGGTGAAAGGGGGATCTCCGCTGCTGGCCCTGATCGGGGGGTAGGAGCAGGCGAACGCCCGGGGCGCGAGCTTGCTTCACCCGCGCCCGAAAACACGTTAACCCTTGTTCGTCGGAGCCGGGCTGACCGGAGACACGAGGGATCTGATGCAGATGTTCGCCGCCTTCCCGCTGCTGGCCATTCCGGTGCTAATCTACAATCTGGTGGTGCTGACCCTGCCGGGCGGGTTCGGATCGCCCGATGCGGCGCTGTCGCTGAGCGAGCCGCTGTTCACGGTGAACATGACTTCGGGGTCGCCTTGGCCGGTGAGCCTGTCGGACCTGTTGCTGGCGGGATCGCTGGTGGTGCTGTTCATCGAGCTTCTGAAGTCGACCACCAGCCGGCGGATCGCGATCATCAATCACTCGCTGTCGATGCTGCTGTTCATCGTTTGCCTGGTCGAATTTCTGCTGGCGCCGGCGTTCGCGACCTCGACCTTCTTCCTGATGACCGTGATGGTCCTGCTGGACGTTCTTGCCGGGTTCATCGTGACCATCGTGGCCGCCCGCCGGGACATCGATTTCGGTCCTGGCGAGGGCGGCTGAAGACAGGTTCCAGACGCTTAGGTCAGCACGGTGAAGAGCAGGGCGACAACCGTGACGTCCATGGCGCGGATCAGGATGCTGGTCACTTAAGGGCTCCGGAACAGGGTTTATTCCGGGTTAAGCAAGACCGGCGCCAGTTCGGAGCGTTCCCCTTTGGCACTGTTTTTCGACGTCGAATGGTACGAGGCGCGGCTCGCCGATCGGGGGATCAGCCGGGCGGTGCTTGCGGCCGTGTCGGGGATGAGCGAGGTCGATGTCGGCCTGGTGTTCAAGGATCAGCGGGAGCTGTCGGCGGCCGAGGTAGGGGCGTTTGCCGAGTTGTTGGGTGTAAGCCCGGCGGAGGCGGCGCTGCGGGCGGGGGTGTCGACCCCGGTTCCAGGGGCGGATCCGCTGGCGCGCATCGCCGAGCTTGAGCGGCGGGTGGCGGCGCTGGAGGCGACGCTTAAATCTCGGTCTTCTTGAGAAGGCCCTTGGGCGGTCGCCGGTCGGCGGGGCCGCTGTATTCGGTTTCCAGATAGGCGCTTCTTGCCGCGTCCACCGTCCCCGGTTGGCGTAGGCCGCGGCGTTGGCCGGGCTGACCGAGGAGTTGGGCGGCGAAGGCGGCGGGGCCGTCGAGCGGGGGCGGGGAGGTGTGTTCGTGGGCGTGTGGGACGTCGACCGGGACGGGGAGGTTCGACGTGGAGGCGGCTTCCGGTTGCTCGGGCGCGCGGTCTTCGCGCCGCCGGTCGAACTGGCGGCGGTCTCCGTAGGGCCGGGTCGGGTCTAGCCGTTCGGTCATGGCCCCAGGTTAGGGCCGGGTCGGTTAAGACTTCGACGCCAGCTTGTCGATCTGGGCCCGCATAGCCTCGACCTGCTTCTTCAGTTCGTTGAGGCTGTCGTCATCCGCGGCCGCGGGGGCCGCCGGGGCGGCGCCGGCGGTGGGTTCCTCGCCCCGCCCGTAGGCGAAGGGGGAGAACATCTTCATCGCCCGTTCGAACAGGGCCATGTTCTGGCGTACCTGCTCGTCGAAGCCGGGCATGCCCAGGCCGCCGGCGCCAATGGTCCCGAACTGCTGGCGCATGCGCTCCTGCTGCTGGGAGAAGGTCTGCAGGCTCATCTCCAGGTAGGCCGGCAGGAAGGCCTGCATCTGGTTGCCGTAGAAACCGATCAGCTGACGCAGAAACTGGATTGGCAGCAGGTTCTTGCCGTCGCCCCGGTTCTCTTCATCGAAGATGATCTGGGTCAGGACCGACCGGGTGATGTCCTCGCCGCTCTTGGCGTCGAAGACCACGAAGTCGACGTTCTCGCGCACCATGTCGGCCAGGTGTTCGAGGGTCACGTAGCTGCTGGAGGCGGTGTTGTAGAGGCGGCGGTTGGCGTACTTCTTGATCACCACCTTCTCGCCGGCTTCCGACTTGTCGGACATTTCATCCCCGTTTTTCGGCGGCATGGCCGCATATCTTGCGCCGCACTATCGCGGAAGCGAAGGCGTTACGCCAGCCTTGCTCGCAATTGCGAAAAAGCAACCTTCCGCGATCACCGGGTGACGGACGCAGAGGATTTGGGCATGGTGCGACCGCACAAAAATGCGGCGGCGCAGCAAGCGCCTTCGGGCCGCGAGATCGGGAGCCTCCCATGAGCGACATCGTCATTGTTTCCGCCGCCCGCACCCCCGTCGGTTCGTTTAACGGCGCGCTGTCCAGCCTGCCGGCCCATGAGTTGGGCAAGGTGGCGATCAGCGCGGCGATCGAGCGGGCCGGGATTTCGCCGGCCGACGTGGACGAGGTGATCATGGGCCAGGTGCTGCAGGCGGGGGCGGGCCAGGGGCCGGCGCGGCAGGCGGCGGTGAACGCCGGCATCCCGGTGGAGAGCCCGGCCTGGAGCGTCAACCAGCTGTGCGGATCGGGTCTGCGGGCGGTGGCGCTGGCGGCGCAGCAGGTGGCGCAAGGCGACGCCTCCATCGTGGTGGCCGGCGGCCAGGAGAGCATGAGCCAGAGCCCGCACGCGGCCCAGCTGCGCAACGGGACCAAGATGGGCGACGTCGGCTTTGTCGACACCATGATCAAGGACGGGCTGATCGACGCCTTCCACGGCTATCACATGGGCCAGACGGCCGAGAACATCGCCGCCCGCTGGCAGATCACCCGCGCCGACCAGGACGAATTCGCCGTGGCCAGCCAGAACAAGGCGGAAGCCGCGCAGAAGGCCGGCAAGTTCGACGCCGAGATCGCCCCGGTGACCATCAAGGGCCGCAAGGGCGACACCGTGGTCGACAAGGATGAGTACATCCGCCACGGCGCTACCCTGGACAGCGTCTCGGGCCTGAAACCCGCCTTCAACAAGGAAGGCTCGGTGACCGCCGCTAATGCCTCGGGCCTGAACGACGGCGCGGCGGCCGTGGTGGTGATGAGCGCCGAGGAAGCAAAGAAGCGGGGCCTTAAACCCCTGGCGCGGATCGCCAGTTGGGCCCACGCCGGTGTCGAGCCGGAGATCATGGGCACCGGGCCGATCCCGGCCATGAAGAAGGCGCTGGAGAAAGCCGGCTGGAAGGTTTCGGACCTCGATCTGGTGGAAAGCAACGAGGCCTTTGCCGCCCAGTCGCTGAGCGTGGTGCGGGAGCTGGGCCTCGACCCGGCCAAGACCAATGTCAACGGCGGGGCGATCGCCATCGGCCATCCGATCGGGGCCAGCGGCGCGCGCATCCTGACCACCCTTCTGCACGAGATGCAGCGATCGGGCGCCAAGAAGGGGGCCGCCACCCTGTGCGTCGGCGGGGGCATGGGAGTGGCCATGTGCCTGGAGGCTCTCTGATCCGCCGATTCCCCGTGGCCTTTCCGAGGCGGGCTCGCCTAAGGTGAGAAAACGGGGAAGCAGGAAGGGAATTTCATGAGCAGGGTTGCATTCGTCACCGGCGGCACGCGCGGCATCGGCCGGGCCATCGTCGAGCGGCTCAAGGCCGACGGCATGAAGGTGGCCGCCGGCTACAGCGGCAACGAGGAGGCGGCCAAGGCCTGCGCCGACGAGTTGGGCGTGATGGTGGTCAAGGGCAACGTCGGCAGCTTCGACGACTGCAAGAAGGCCGCCGACGCGGTGGCCGCGGAACTCGGCCCCATCGACGTGCTGGTCAACAACGCCGGGATCACCCGCGACGGCTTCTTCCACAAGATGAGCTACGAGCAGTGGTCGGAAGTGATCCGGGTCAACATGGACTCGGCCTTCAACATGACCCGCCAGGTGATCGACGGCATGCGCAACCAGGGCTGGGGCCGGGTGGTGAATATCAGCTCGATCAACGGCCAGAAGGGCCAAGTCGGCCAGACCAACTACAGTGCCGCCAAGGCGGGCCTGATCGGCTTCACAAAGGCCCTGGCCCTGGAGAACGCCAAGAAGGGGATCACCGTCAACGTGATCTGCCCCGGCTACATCGACACCGAGATGGTGGCGGCGGTGCCGCAGAACGTGCTGGACGGGATCATCGCCGGCATCCCGGTCGGGCGGCTGGGCAAGGGCGAGGAGATCGCGGACATGGTCTCCTACCTGTCGGGCGAGCGGGCCGGATTCGTGACTGGGGCGACGTTCACGCTGAACGGCGGTCAATATCTGGCTTCCTAGAGGGCTGTGACGGCGCGGCCACAGTGCCGCGCCCGTCTCACCCGCGCCTTGATCCGGTACCCGCGCCAGTCCAAGATTCGCCCCAGTCGGAGCGCAGACACCGGGGCATGGCCGTAACGGGTGCGAGAATACCAGCCGCCGCCTTGGCGCTGGCAGCGGTGTTTGTCGGGCTCGCGCCCGGCGCACTCGCGCAACCCCGGTCAGGGGGTGAGAGGGGCGGATCGCCCCTCGGCGCATTGGGCGACATGCTGTTCCCTGACAAGCAGGGCACGTCCCGTCGGCCGCCGCCGCCGCCGGTCGGCCGCTATGTCTCTGAATCGGGCCAGGCCTTCGTTCTCGACAGGTCGACGGGCAAACCGATGCTGCGTTTCGAGGGCAGCAACGAAATCTGGGTTTTGGAGCCGCATACCGGGGCTCGCGGTGACGTACTTTACAAGAACGACGCCGGGCGGGTGGTGCTGCGCGACACCCGGGTCGGCGGGCTGACCCTGTTCACACCGGATCGCCGCGAAGGGGCCGCCGCGGCCCTGGCGGGGGAGTCCAATCCGATCCGGATCACGCCAGTGTCGCCCAAGGCCCTGCTCCAGCGGCTGGTGTCTTCCAGCAGCCTGGCGAGCCGCGCGGCCCGCCGGCAAATTCTGTTCGAGGCAGAGGCCAGTCCGGCGTCATCGGCCCTGATCGCCGACGCCTCCATCGTGACCGCTGAGACGCTGGTTCGAATGTCGCGCTCGGCGGGCGGCCGCGAACAGCTGGCGCGGGTCAATCGGGTGTTCATCACCGAGGGACCCCGCCCCGGCGTCCTGCTGCGCCAGGGGGTGCTGATCGTGATCGTCACGCCGCACCTGGGCCTGGGCGGGCGGCCGTCGTCCGAACGGGTCACCTTCGCCACCAGCCGATAGCGCAACGGGTAATCTCCCCTCGTCGCGTTGAGCTTCCCGCGCGATAGCTGGAAGAAATTTGCCTCGCTCCGGGCGACCTATCCGAATCTCAGCGGGGTTTCAGGTCCAGGCCGGTGGCGGCCACCTGCTGGACCAGCTGGGCAAAGCGCTGGCTGATCGCCAGGCCGCCGGCCAGGATGTCCGGTTGCTGGATGCGGTCGATGCGCGAGCGGTAGCCGCCCGGCGCCTTGTCGACCCAGCCACGGTCGACGAACTCGACCAGCCGTCGACGCACGATCTCATAAGGGATGTTCAGGCGGTCAGCGATCTGGCGCGGTTTGGCCGGCGGGCGCAGGTTGTCGGGGGGCGGGGTGTCTGCGCCGGCATAGCGTCGGGCCAGCAGCGGGTCGTTGGTGATCAGGGCGGCGTTGGCGCTCATCAGGGCGACGAAGATCAGGGCATTGACCATCGACCCGTGCGGCCCCGCGCCGGCGTCCAGAACCCGAAGCAGGAAACCCTGGATCAGACGATGCGCCGCCTGTTCGGCCGAAGGCTGGTCGCTGGCCGGCGGAGGCGGGGCCCCACCCAGGAACACCTCCGGTCCCAGGCCCAGCCGGCCAAGGGTGGCGGTAAGCCGGCGATAGCCTTCCAGGCAGCGGACAGCGTCGGCCCGCGCGGCTTCGGCGTCCAGGCGCGTGGCGGCGGGCCGGTGGCCCTCGACCATACGGCAGTAGCCTGCGGCCTCCAGCTCGCGGACCTTGCGGCGGGTGGTTTCGAAGGGAAGGCTGAGCGAACGGGAAAGGGCGCGGATCGAGATCGGCCGGCCATCGCCCTCGCCAACCTGCAGCATGGCCAGCCAGGTAATCGCCCGCACGAAGTCGCCCTCGTGCCGGCCCGCCAGCACGCCAGCCTCATCGAGCAGGTACTCGGCGGCGCAGCGAAAGATCAGGCGCTGCAGGGCGCGGCGGGAATCGGGATCGGGTCCCCAGTCGGACATTGCTTGAGCCTCGAATCCGACCCGTTTCGAGGAGAAATCCGCCGCCGTCCACAGGACGTTTGGCCGCAGACAGAACGCCGTTACGGGCTCCAGCCGGGCAGGGCCATCTCGAAGCCCTCGAAGGTGAAGCCGGGCGCGACCGTGCAGCCGACCAGGGTCCAGTCGCCGGTCGAACGGGCGCTCTGCCACAGACCGGTGGGCACGACCAGCTGAGGGCGTTCGCCGGAGGCCAGGTCGTTGCCGAGCAGGCGGGTGATGGCCGGCTGACCGTCGGCCGCGACCCGCAGGGCCAGGGGCGCGCCGTCGTAGAAGTGCCAGACCTCGGCGGCGTCGACCCGGTGCCAGGCGCTCTCCTGGCCCTCCGTGAGCAGGAAGAAGATCGCGGTGGACTTGGCGCGGCCGTCCGGGCCTGGCTCGTCGCGGAAGGTTTCCTTGAACCAGCCGCCCTCGGGGTGGGGGGCGAGGTCGAGGAGGGCGATGATCTCCTGCGCGCCTATCTCCGGGGCGTCGCTCACCCCTTGAACCCGTCCTTGGCCGCGCGGACGGCGCCGAAGGCCTCCGCCGGGTCGGCGATGTCGGGCCGCAGGATCGGCGCGCGCAGGAAGGGGTTGGTTGCCAGTTCGAGGGCGATGGTGGTCGGCACCGTGGGTTCACCGCGCTCGCGGGCGGCGAAGATGGCCTCGGCCCGGGTCTTCAAAGGCTCGCTGTCGTCGACCGACAGGGCGAAGCGGGCGTTGGAGGCCGTATATTCGTGGGCGCAGTAGACGGTTGTGTCTTCCGGCAACTGCGCGATCCGCTGCAGGCTGGCCCACATCTGTTGGGCGTCGCCTTCGAACAGGCGGCCGCAGCCGAGCGCGAACAGGGTGTCGCCGACGAAGGCGATGGAGTCGGCGGCGTCGTGGAAGGTGACGTGGCCCAGGGTGTGGCCGCCGGTGTCGATCACGTCAAAGCGGGTCTCGCCAAGCATCACCACGTCGCCGTGGACCACCACCCGGTCAGGCGCGGCGATGCGGGAGACCTCGGCCGGGCCGACGACGGTGCAGCCGGTGGCGGCCTTCAGGGCCTCGTTGCCGCCGGCGTGGTCGGGGTGCCAGTGGGTGTTGAGGATCAGGTGCAGATCCCAGCCGGCGGCGGCCAGCTCACGCTTGATCGCCTCGGCGTCCGGCGTGTCGATGCAGGCGACCAGGCCGCTGGCCTCGTCGCGGGCCAGGAAGCCGTAGTTGTCGGACAGGCAGGGGAACTGCCGGACGGTCAGGGTCATGCCTTCGCCTCAAAGCGTGAGTCAAACCCGCCATAGGGTGACGCGGGCCGTGTCGCCATCCTACATATGTTCTCTCAAGCTGGAGATGAAATGCGCCGGGACGTGCTCGAGCTTCGCGCCTTCTACGCCTCGCCGCGCGGAGCGGCGGCGCGCGAGATGCTCGGCCGCAAGGTGCTTGAGGCCTGGGGCGACTGTTCGGGGCTGGATGTGCTGGGGCTGGGCTATGCCACGCCCTTCCTCGATCCCTTGAGGCCGAAGGCGCGGCGGGTGATCGCCGCCATGCCGGCCGCCCAGGGGGTGGAGGTCTGGCCGGGCGGACGAGGGAACCTGACCGTGCTGGCCGACGAGTTCGCCCTGCCGCTGGCCAACGCCCTGTTCGACCGGATCCTCTGTGTGCATGCGCTGGAGGAGAGCGAGAGCGCGCCGGCCCTGCTGAACGAGGTGTGCCGGGTGCTGGCGCCGTCGGGGCGGGTCATCGTGGCGGCAGCGGCGCGCAACGGCCTGTGGTCGAACGCCGAGGGCACGCCGTTCGGGCATGGGCGACCGTTCACACGTGGACAGCTGGAGACGCTGTTGCGCGAGGCGGGGCTAGAGCCCACCGGCTACACCCGCGCCCTCTATGCGCCACCGTTCGGCTGGGCGGCAGGCTGGGCCGACGGGTTCGAGCAGATCGGGGCGCGGCTGTGGCCGGGATTTGCCGGGCTGGTGCTGATCGAGGCGGTGAAACAGACCTTCGCCGTCAAGCCGCGCGGGTCGCGGGCCCGCATCCAGAGCCGCGCGCCCGGAATTTTGGCGCCTGTGCCGGCTACCCGGGATTTGCGGCGCAAGTGCTTTGACGGCAAAGAGCCGCGCGCCTAGCTTGACCTCGATTTGGAGCCTCCCGCCATGAAGATGATCGTTGCTGTGATCAAGCCCAGCCGCCTTGACGCGGTGCTCGACGCGGTCACCGAGGCCGGCGCCTCCGGCCTTACGGTCACCGAGGTGCGCGGCTATGGCCGCCAGAAGGGCAAGACCGAAGTCTATCGCGGCGCCGAGTACGAGGTGAAGCTGCTGCCCAAGGTGAAGCTGGAAATCGCGGTGTCGGACGACATCGTCGAGACGGTGGTCGAGGCCATCGTCCGTAGCGCAAATTCCCAGAAGATCGGCGATGGCAAGGTGTTCGTGCTGGACCTGGAGCAGGCCTTGCGGATCCGCACGGGCGAGCGGGACGCGGCAGCGATCACGGGGTGACGCCAGAGGAGCGTGAAGAAGCGCAACGGCGGATGGGATATCTGAGATCGCTATGCAGCGAAGACTACCCTTTGCTTGGCGAAGAACTGTTGTTGGTCGTAATGGGCCGCAGCGAGATCGAGCAGCTTGAGAAGCAGCTTTTGATCGCTGGCGAGCCACCGCTCGAGGTCAGCGAGTTCGACCGCGCCTTGCGCGAGGTCGCGGCAAGCCAGCGAAAGATGTTCCTGGCGGAACTCGGCACGGCCCGCAAAATGGGCGCGGACGAGTGGGCTCGCCGAATTCTGGACAGCGGCGCCGGGAACAAACCATAGTCCCCCGCGCAAACAGGGGGAGTGACGGGTGAGCGGCTGGACCTTGGGGATCATTGGCGGGTCCGGGCTTTACGATATCGCCGGGCTGGAAGACCGCCGGACGGTCGAGGTGGCCTCGCCGTTCGGGACGCCGTCGGCGGCGATTACCCTGGGCCGTATCGGAGCGGTGAAGCTGGCCTTCCTGCCGCGTCATGGGATTGGTCACCGACTGTCGCCGACGGACGTCAACGCCCGCGCCAATATTGACGCGTTGAAACGGGTCGGCTGCACTGATGTGCTGTCGCTGTCGGCGGTCGGGTCGCTGGCCGAGCATCTGCCGCCGGGCGCCTTCGTAACGGTCGGGCAGTACATCGACCGCACCTTCGCACGGGCCAAGAGCTTCTACGGCGCGGGGATGGTCGCCCATGTGTCGATGGCCGATCCGGTCTGTCCGCGCCTGTCGGGCTTCGCGGCCGAGGCGGCGCGGGCGGCGGGGGCCGAGGTCGAGGAGGGGGTCACCTATCTGGCCATGGAGGGCCCGCAGTTCTCGACCCGGGCCGAGAGCCGGCTCTATCGATCCTGGGGTTGCCAGGTGATCGGGATGACCGGCATGCCGGAGGCCAAGCTGGCCCGGGAGGCGGAGCTGCCCTACGCCTGCGTCGGCATGGTCACCGACTATGACGCCTGGCGCGAGGACGAGGCGGGGGTGGAGGTCACCGACGTCCTCGCCGTGCTGACCGCCAACGCCGCTCGCGCCCGCACCCTGGTCGAGCATCTGGCCAGGGCCCTGCCGGCGGAGCGGGCCGCCTCGCCGATCGACACCTGCCTCGACTACGCGCTGATCACTGCCCCATCGGCCCGCGACCCGGCGGTTCTCGCCAGGCTGGACGCGGTAGCCGGCCGCGTTCTCAAAGCCAGCGCCACGCCATGAGCAAGGCCGCTCCCGCGCCGCGCACGACCGAGGCCCAGCGCCTGGACGCCTTCGTCGACGCCGCCTTCGCCTTCGCGGTCACCCTGCTGCTGATTGCCGGAGCCGAGCCGATCACCTCGATCGCGGGGTTGAAGACGGCGCTGCTGAATATCCCGGCCAGCGCCGGCAGCTTCGCCCTGGTGGCCGTCTTCTGGTCGGCGCACCGAGGCTATGGCCGGCTTGCCCCCGCGCGCGATGCGGTCTCGACCCTCCTCAGCCTGGCCATTGTCTTTGCGGTGCTGGTCTATGTCTTCCCGCTGCGGATGCTGGTCAGTTCCGGTTTCCACTACATGAGCGGTGGGGTGCTGCCGGGCTCGGCGATGATCCAGAGCCTGAGCGACCTCAAGCTGCTCTACGTAGTCTACGGTCTGGGGTTCGCCTTCCTGGCGCTGCTGTTCGTGCTGCTGTTCCGCCATACCGCCAGGGTGGGCGAGCGGTTGGGCGCCTCGGCGGAGGGCCGGGCCGACGCGGCCGAGTCGGCGGTGATCTGGACGATCTGCGGCCTGTCCGGCCTGGTCTCGGCCCTGCTGGCGGTGATCGGCCCGATGCGGGCCGCGCCCTACCTGCCGGGCTTCTGCTACTGGCTGATCCCCCTGGCGATCTACGGCCGCTATGCGCTTGTCCGCCGCGCCAACCGGCGCAAGGCCCCGCAAGACACCGAGCAGGCTTGACGTAGAGAACTTTGGATCGCAAAGTGTATCTTCAGCATCTGGGAGGAGCGCCATGCGCCGTCTGTTCGTTGGTTTGAGTTTCGCCGCCACCCTGACCGTGGCCGCCTTGGGCGTCAGCGCCCCGGCCCTGGCCCAGCAACTTAGCGAGCAAGCCGTCGCGGCCCGCATGAAGGCCCAGAAGGAGGCTCTCGCGCCCCTCGCCCGCATGGACGGGGAATGGCGTGGCACGGCCTGGATCGCCGACCGCACCGGCAAGCGCACCGTGCTGGTTCAGACTGAGCGGGTCGGCGACATGCTGGACGGCACGGTGAAGGTCATCGAAGGCCGGGGGTTCGAGGACGGCAAGCCGGTGTTCAACGCCTTCGCCCAGATCAGCTACGACCCCGACAAGAAGACCATGACCATGAGGTCCTACACCCGCGGCATGCAGGGAGACTTCCCGATCGAGGCCACCGCCGACGGCTTCGTGTGGACCATCCCCGCCGGGCCGAACGCGGTGATCCGCTACACGGCCGTGATCAAGGACGGGACCTGGGTCGAGAAGGGCGAGTATGTGCCCAATGGCGGCCAGGGCATGCAGTTCATGGAAATGAATCTGAAGCGGGTCGGCGATACGAAGTGGCCGGCCGAGGGCGGGCTGGGGCCGAAGTAGGGTCTATTCCTCGCCCTTGCTGCCCGCCGCCCGGTGGAACAGCTGCAGGGTTCGGAGGCGGGCGAGTTTGGCGGAGTCCGAGTGGTAATCCTTGCGGCGGTCCGAGAAGAACCCGTGGCCGGCGTCGTAGAGATAGATGGGGAGGTCCGGGTGCAGGGCCCGGATTTCCTCGACCCGGTCCATCGGGATGGAGGCGTCGGATTTCCCGAAGTGGAGGATGGTCTGGCAGCGGGGGGTCTCTTCCTTCAGTTCACTGATCCGCCGGCCGTAGAAGGAAGAGGCGGCCGTCACCCCGTCGCAGCGGCAGGCGGCCAGCCAGGTGGCGGCGCCGCCCCAGCAGTAGCCGGCGACGAAGACGGGGCCTTTTGCGCGCAGGGCGTCGATGGCGGCTTGGCAGTCGCCCGCCACCTGATCCCACGGCGTCGTGTTCGAGTAGCGGACGCCCTTGGCGATGCTGTCCTCGTCGTAGGCGGCTTCGAAGCCGCGTTCGAGACGGTCGTAAAAGCAGGGGGCGATGACTTCGTAGCCGTCCGCGGCGAAGCCGTCGGCCAGTTCGCGGATGTGGTCGGTGACCCCGAAAATCTCCTGGATCAGCACCAGGCCGCCGCGCCGGGCGTCTTCATGCGGCGCATGGTAGGCGTCGAGCTCGAAGCCGTCGAAGGGGCTGGTCAGCCGGATGGTCTCGCCCATCAGGCCGCGCCGTTGGCTTCGAACAGGGCCAGGGTCCGCTCGCGGGCCAGCTGTGCGTCGCCGGGGTCGGAGTCGGGGCGGCCGTCGTTGTTGAAGCCGTGCCCGGAGGCTTCGTAGATGTAGACAGGCACTTCGGGATGGGCGGCGGTGACCTTGGCGCTGACCTCGTCGGCGGGAATGTGGGCGTCCTTGCGGCCGAGATGGACGATCACCGGGCAGGAGAGGGGCAGGCCGGCCATGCCGGCGATCTGGCCGCCGTAGTAGCTGGACCCGGCGGCGAGGCCTTTGACGCGGTTGGCGGCCAGCCAGACCATGGTGCCGCCGTAGCAATACCCGACGATGAACACCGGCCCGCGATCCTTGAGGAAATCGACGCAGGCCTGGATGTCGCTCATGGCGTTGTCGGGGCCGTTGGCGGTGGCCAGCTTGACGCCGGCCTGCAGGCCTTCGGGGTCATGCTCGGCGGTGAAGCCGGGCTCGCCCCGGTCAAACATCGAGGGGGCCAGCACCTCGAACCCAAGGGCCGACCAGCGGGCGACGTCGGCCTGGACGTATTGGTCGAGGCCGAAAATCTCCTGGATGACGATGACCCCGCCCCGGCGGTCGCCCTGTGGCTGGGCGTGCAGCGCTTCGAACTCGAAGCCGTCGTGGGCGCTGGTCAGGCGGATGCGGTCGGTCATGGGGTTTCCTTGTTTGGCCAAGGATCGCACAGGGTCGGGGGCGCTCGCTAGGGCACGATGCTGCTGAGCAGCGGCCCGATTTCGCCGTTCAGCACCAAGTCGGCGTAGGGGTCCTGTTCGGTCGGCTCGCGGTTGACGATCACCAGGCGCGCCCCGTTCCGCTTGGCCAGAAGGGGGAAGCCGGCGGCGGGGTAGACGACCAGGGAGGAGCCGAGGACGATGAAGAGATCGCAGGACAGGGTCTCTTCCTCGGCGCGGGCCATCGGACCCTCGGGCATCGACTGGCCAAAGGAGATGGTGGCGGTCTTCACGATGGAGCCGCAGGCGCGGCAGGCGGGGATTTCGCCGCGCTCGACGAAGGCGGGCTTGAGGTGGTGCAGCTCGTGGCGCAGGCCGCAGTCCAGGCAGGTGGCGTAACTGGCGTTGCCGTGCAGCTCGATCACCCGCTCGTCGGGGATGCCGCTGTCCTGGTGCAGGTTGTCGACGTTCTGGGTGATCACCGCCGAGACCTTGCCGGCGGCCACCAGTCGGGCGACCGCATCATGGCCGGCGTTGGGGCTGCGGCCGGTCCAGCCGGCGGTGCCGTTGAAGGCGCGGGTCCAGGCCTCGCGGCGTTTGTCCGCGCTGGCGACGAAGTCCTGGAACATGATCGGCTTCATCTTCGACCAGACCCCGCCGGGGCTGCGAAAGTCGGGAATGCCGGATTCGGTGGAGATGCCGGCTCCGGTGAACACCACGGCGCGCTCTGAGGCCTCGATCAGGGCGGCAAGTTTCGCCGCGCTCATGGGGCGTAGCTCGACCGGGCCTTCACACCCCAATGGCCGTTTTCCAGGGTGACCACATAGATGGAATCGAAGCCGCCGATGACGCTGCGATCGGCGCGATAGCGGGTGAAGCGGGTGTCGAAATGCACCTTGTCGGGGCCGGCGTGGATGACCTCGCGCCGCTCCCAGGCCGAGTGATGCCAATCGCTCAGGACGCCTTGCTCGAACATCTCCGGCTTGTGGTAGCCGGGCTCGATGATGGCCAACGTGCCGGAGGCCAGCCGCACGCTCGGGAAGTTGAACGTCGCCTCCCAGGCGGGCAGGTCCCGCGCGTTGAAGGCGGCCATGAAAGCGTCGAGGCAGGCATTGGCGCCGGCGATGGCATCAGCATGATCGGTCATGCTGACAGGCTAGCGGCGACGCCGCGGCTGGCAAGGGGGACTGGTTCGGCGCGCAGCGGCGTACCTGTCCCCGGTCGGCGCGGAAGGTGGCCGCCTGGCGCGGTCCAACCGTTGGAGCGCGGGCGGCTGGTGCGAGGGGCGGTCTTCGGCCGGTGCTGACCGGGGACAGGTAGCCCTGCGGGCAACCAGTCCCCAAGGGCCGATCAGACGTTGAAGCGGAAGTGCATCACGTCGCCGTCCTTGACGACGTATTCCTTGCCTTCGGAGCGCATCTTGCCGGCTTCCTTGGCGCCCGCCTCGCCGTTCAGGCGGACGAAGTCGTCGTAGGCGATGGTCTCGGCGCGGATGAAGCCCTTCTCGAAGTCGGTGTGGATGACGCCGGCCGCCTGGGGCGCGGTGTCGCCGACGTGGATGGTCCAGGCGCGGGCTTCCTTGGGGCCGACCGTGAAGTAGGTCTGCAGGCCCAACAGCTTGTAGGCTTCGTGGATCAGGCGATTGAGGCCGGGCTCTTCGAGGCCCAGGGCGCCAAGGAACTCGGCACGTTCCTCGGGGTCGAGCATGGCGACCTCGCTCTCGATCTGCGCCGAGATGACCACGCTGTTGGCGTTATCCTTGCGGGCGCGTTCGGCGACCAGGTCGGAGAATTTGTTGCCCTTGTCGGCGCTGCCTTCGTCGACATTGCTAACATAGAGGGCCGGCAGGGAGGTCAGCAGCTGCAGCATGGCCCAGGCCTTGGCGTCTTCCTTGTCGACCTTGGCGGTGCGGGCCGGGCGGCCCTCGTTCAGCTGGGCCAGGGCCAGGTTGACGAGGCGCAGAGTGGTGGCGGCCTCCTTGTCCTGGCGGGCGCGCTTTTCGAGGTTGGGAACGCGCTTTTCCAGGCTCTCGAGGTCGGCCAGCATCAGCTCGGTCTCGATGATCTCCAGGTCGGAGATGGGGTCGATGCGGCCCTCGACGTGGGTGATGTCGTCATCCTCGAAGCAGCGGGTGACGAAGGCCACGGCGTCGCAGTCGCGGATGTTGGCCAGGAACTGGTTGCCCAGGCCCTCGCCCTTGGAGGCGCCGCGCACCAGGCCGGCGACATCGACGAAGTTGATGCGGGCCGGAATGATCTCCTTGGAGCCGGCGATGGCCGCCAGCTTGTCGAGCCGCGCCTCGGGCACCGCCACGTCGCCGACGTTCGGCTCGATGGTGCAGAACGGATAGTTGGCCGCCTGGGCCGCCGCCGTCTGGGTCAGGGCGTTGAACAGGGTCGATTTGCCGACGTTGGGCAGGCCGACGATCGCGACTTTCAGGGCCATGGCAGTGCTTTGGAATCCGGTAGGCGGGGAAGGTCGGGCGACCTAGCACGTCAGGCCGGCAAAGGCGAATGACTCAGGCCTTTGCGATGGCGTCAGCGGCGAAGTCGCGCCAGGCGCGGGCTTCCTTCTTGAACTGGCCGGTGGCTCGCCCAGTTCGCCCAGTATTTCCAGCAACGGCAGGGCCTCGCCGGGACAGTCCAGTTCGAGCAGGCCGCGAGCGGCCGAACAACCGTCAATCGCCTTCGCGCGACAGCTTGCGGGGATCGGCCTTGGGGGCGGGGGCGAGACGCATGACCTCGGCCTGGTAGCGTTCGTCGTCGCCCGCGGCGGCGAAGGGCAGGGCGTCGCAGATGGCTTCCAGCATCGGGTCCAGCCAGACACGGTCGACCTTGTGGAAGTCGCTGAGGACGTGGGGCATGACCAGGTCCTTGTCGCCCGGGTGACCGACGCCGATCCGCGCCCGGCGGAAGTCGGGGCCGAGGACGGCAATGGTCGAGCGGATGCCGTTGTTGCCGGCCGCGCCACCGCCGGTCTTCATCCGAAAGCGACCGGGGGCCAGGTCGATCTCGTCATGGAAGACGATGACCTGTGCGGGCGGGATCTTGAAGTACTTGGCGGCCTCGCCGATCGAGCGTCCGCTCTCGTTGTAGAACTGCTGGGGCTTGACCAGGACGGCGCGGGTCCCGTCGATATCGCCTTCGCAGGCCAGGCCGTTAAACTTGGCTCGCCAGGGCGAGAAGCCCCAGCGCCGGGCGATGGCCTCGACGGCCACCCAGCCGACGTTGTGCCGGGTCCTGGCGTAGCGTTCGCCCGGATTGCCGAGGCCGGCGAGCAGCAGCATGGCGGGTCCTTCTCATGCAAATGCGGCCAGGCGTCGCCGCCTGACCGCATTCGAAAGGCTTGAATGCCTGGAAGCGTCTTTAAGCTTCGGCGTCGCCCGCGTTGGCTTCGTCGTTGATTTCCGACAGAGCGGCCGAGGACACCTTCAGGGTGGCGATCACGAAATCACGGTCGGTGATGGTCGCGGTCACGCCCTTGGGCAGGGTGATGTCGCTCATCCGGATGGTGTCGCCCATCTCGCGCTCGCTGAGGTCGACGACCAGTTCCTCGGGGATGGCGTTAGCCGGGCATTCCAGCTCGACGTCGTGGCGGACGATCTCCAGCGAGCCGCCCTTCTTCAGGCCGGGGCTGACGTCCTGGCCGGTGAAGTGGACCGGAACGTTGATCCGCACCGTGCCCTTTTCATCGACCCGCATCAGGTCGAAGTGGAAGGGGTTGTCGGTGACGGGGTGGAATTGCACGTCCTTGGCGATGACCGGCTGGCTTTCGTCGCCGTACTTCAGCGTCACCAGGTGGCCCAGCAGCTTGCCGGTGTAGAGCGCCTTGCGGAACTCGTTTTCCTTGACCGCGATGGCCACCGGGGCCTTGTCGCCGCCGTACAGGATGCCGGGGACCTTGCCCCCGCGACGGGCTTCACGGGCGCCGCCGGTGCCGGTGCGGTCGCGAACTTCGACGTTGAGGATGATCTCGGCCATGTTTCTGGTCTCAAAACGAAGTCGCCGCGCGAAGACTCCGCGCGGCGACGGTCGGTGAATTTAGGGTGGCGGTCGATACACCCTTTGGGACCGGAGCGCAACGGCTCCGGTAAGGATTCAGCCGCCCTTGCCTTTCGGCTTCGCCGGGGCTTTGGCGGCCGGCTTGGCCGGGGCCTTGCTGGTCGCGACCACGACCGGAGGCGGGGGCTCCACCGGCATCGGGGCGCCGGCGCTCTTGAGGGTGCACTGCCCGGTGTCGATCAGCACATGCTGGCCCAGGCAGAAGACGTCCTCGTAGTGCGGCTTGGCGGCGGCCAGGCACTGGTAGAGCATCAGCTTGGACATGTTCAGGCAGAACATCGACGGCTCGTCGTGGAACAGCGGGCCGAGCGCGACCACCTTGTCGTCTCCCGCTTCACCCAGAGCCGCCAGGGCCGCCAGGGCCAGGCCGCGAACCACGACGGGCGACCAGGGCTGAGACACGGTCTGGCCGACCACGCCTTCCGGACCGGTCGGCGAGCCGCCGTTCAGACTGGCCAACTGCATGCGGCTGACCTCGTCGATGTCGCCCCGGATCGGGGTGGACGACAGGGTGCGGACGTGGGCCAGGCGGCCCTCGCGGTCCGGCACGAACTCCTTGGACCACTTCTGGCGCTGGACATCATAGGCCGACATCTTCACCGCGCGGCCGGTCAGCAGCACCTTGGTGCCCTCGCCGCCCAGAGCCGAGACGATCAGCCCAGCGGCGCGCTCGGCGCCGGGGAAGTTGGTGACGGTATAGGGGTTGGCCAGGATCTGGGCCGCCAGGCGCTGGCGACCGGCCGGATCGACCGCGTGGACGCGGACGGCGGCCACGAATTCCTGGTCCTGCAGGGCGATGACCGCGGCATAGGCGATCGAACCGCGCAGCAGCTGCTTGGGCTCATAGGCGGCGCCGGCCTTCAGGGAACTGGACACCGACGGCCCGTCCTTCATCCCGGCCGGGGTGATCGCGGCGGCGCGGGTCATGTAGCCGCGCCAGGCGCTGGCTTCCTCGAACAGCTGGGCCGAAAGGTTGATGGCCGGCGGCGGCGGGGGCGGC
>NZ_JAAALA010000027.1 GCF_009905535.1 Caulobacter sp. SLTY
CGCCTCCGCCGGCCGTCGCGCCACAGGCCGAGCAGTCGGAACTAGGCGACTACAAGCTCTACACCCTGCCCTTCCCGACCACGGTGGCGGCGCGCCAGACCAAGCAGCTGTTGATGATGAAGGCCGAGGGCGTGGCCTTCGACCGGGTCTATCGGTTCTCCACTTGGCCGGGTTCCAGCTTCTCGGCCGATGGCCGGCCGCTCGCGGTCGACCTGTTGATGCGGATGAAAAATAGCAAGGCGAGCGGGCTGGGCCTGCCCATCCCGGGCGGCAACGCCACCATCACCCAGGAAACGCCGAACGGCGCCCTGATCGCCGGCAGCTACAAATTCGAAAACAGCCCGGTGGGCTCGCCCTTCGACCTCACCCTGGCCAGTTCGCGGCAGGTGGAGGTGACGCCGGTGCTGGTCAGCGACGTGACCAAGGGCAAGCGGAACCGGGAGTTCACCTACGCCATCGAGGCGGTGAACCACACCGCCGCCCCGGCTGCCTTCGAGGTGAGGGTGATGCAGAGCTATCAGGTGTTCAAGATCACCAACGCGACGGTGAAGCCGGTCAGCCGCGATGGCGGGCGGGTGATGGCCGTGGTGCTGGCGCCGGGCGAGCGGCGGACGCTGCGTTACACGGTGCGGATCACGCAATAGGTGCGTGGCGGCGTCCGGCGGGTTATGCCAGGACAATGGCCAAGCCGAAGACTCCGAAAACCCCGAAAATTCCCCAGGGCCTGCCCGACAAGGACACCCTGATCGCCTTTCTGCGCGACGCCGGCGAGGCGGGGAAGGCCGACATCGCCCGGCATTTTGGGCTGAAGGGCGCCGACCGAAGGGCGCTGCGCGAGATGCTGCGCGAGCTGGAGGCGTCCGGGGCGCTGGGCAAGCGGGGGCGGCGCGGGTTCGCCGAGGCCGGGGCCCTGCCGCCGGTGGGCGTGGCCGAGGTGGTCGAGCGGGATGCGGACGGAGACCTCTATGTGCGCCTGACCAAGGGCGAGGACGCGCCGCTGGCCCGGCTGGCGCCGGATCGCCAGGAGAAGGCGGCGGGCGCGCCGGGGATGGGCGACAAACTGCTGGTCCGCTTCGAACGGCTGGAGACCGGGGAGATCGAGGCGCGGGTCATCAAGCGGCTGGGCCAGAGCTCGCACCGGGTGCTGGGCGTCGTGCGCAAGGCGCGGCGGGAGATTCGGGTGGAGCCGGTGGACCGCAAGAGCAAGGACAGCCTGGTGCTGCCCGAGTTCGAGGGGCGTGACCTGAAGGACGGCGACCTGGTGCTGGCCCAGCTGGTCCCCGGCGGCGGCGGGCGGTACGGGCCCAAGCAGGGCAAGCTGCTGGAGGTGGTCGGTCGCGAGGATGAGCCCAGGGCGGCTTCGCTGATCGCCATCCATGCGCACGGCATCCCGACGGGGTTCAGCGAGGCGGCGGAGGCAGAGGCCGAGGCGGCGAAGGAGCCGACCCTGAAAGGCCGCGAGGACCTGCGTGACCTGCCGCTGATCACCATCGACCCGGCGGACGCGCGGGACCACGACGACGCGGTGTTCGCCCATCCCGATCCGGACGCCAAGAACGAGGGCGGCTGGGTGGTCTGGGTCGCGATCGCCGATGTGGCCGCCTATGTGCGGCACGGCACGGCGCTGGACTCGGAGGCGCGCGACAAGGGCAACAGCACCTACTTCCCCGACCGGGTGGAGCCGATGCTGCCGGAGCGGCTGTCGGCGGGGCTGTGTTCCCTGCGCGAGGGCGAGAACCGGGCCTGCATGGCCGTGCGAATGGTGTTCGACGCCAGCGGGAAAAAGCGGTCCCACCGGTTCGTTCGCGGGCTGATGCGGTCGGCGGCGAAGCTCAGCTACGAGCAGGCGCAGGACGCCATCGACGGGCTGGCGGACGAGAAGACCGGCGCCCTGATGGACGGCATCCTGAAGCCGCTGTGGGCGGCCTATCATGTAATGCTGAAGGGCCGGCGGGCGCGCTCGCCCCTGGCCATCGAGAGCGACGAGCGGCGCATCCGGATCAGTCCCGACGGCCAGGTGGCGTCGATCGAGAAGCGGCGGAGCCTGGAGGCCCACCAGCTGATCGAGGAGATGATGGTGCAGGCCAACGTCTGCGCCGCCGAGACGCTGGAGCAGAAGCGGACGCCGCTGATCTATCGGATCCACGACACGCCCAGCATGGAGAAGGTGCAGTCGCTGGCCGAGTTCCTGGAGACGCTGGACATCCCCTGGAACAAGGGCGAGGCGCCGCGCACCGACCGGTTCAACAAGCTGCTGGCCGAGACCCGAGAGGGGCCGCACGCCGAGATCGTCAACGAGGTGGTGCTGCGCAGCCAGATGCAGGCCGTCTACAGCAGTGAGAATATTGGCCACTTCGGGCTGAACCTGGCCCGGTACGCCCACTTCACCAGCCCGATCCGGCGCTATGCCGACCTGATCGTCCACCGGGCGCTGATCCGGGCGCTGGGGCTGGGGGACGATGGCCTGACGGATGGCGACATCAGCCAGATCAAGGACACCGCCGAGCGGATCACCTTCGCCGAGCGGCGCAGCATGGCGGCCGAGCGGGACGCCACGGATCGCTACGTGGCGGCCTTCCTGTCCGACCGGGTCGGGGCCGAGTTCGCCGGGCGGATCACGGGGGTGACCCGGTTCGGGCTGTTCGTGCGGCTGGACGAGACGGGGGCCGACGGGCTGGTCCCGGTCTCGACCCTGGGCGAGGAGTATTTCGTGCATGACGAACGCATGCATGCCCTGGTCGGGGAGCGCACCGGCGCCCGCTGGCCGCTGGGGATGCGGGTCGAGGTTCGGCTGCGGGAGGCGACGCCGGTGACCGGCGGGCTGCTGTTCGAGATGCTGAGCGAGCCGCTGGCGGCCGATCCGAACGCCCAGAAGCCGCGACTTGGCGTGCGGCGCAAGTTCAGGGATGGTGGGGGCGGCGGCGGCCGGGGTGGACCGCCGCGCATGGGCGGACCGGGCAAGGCCCGGACGCCAGGAAAGCCCGGCAAGGGCGGGGGGAAACGGCGATGAAGCGACTGATTCTGGCGGCGGTTCTGGGCGGGCTCCTGACGGTCCCGGCCCTGGCCAACGATTCCACCGCCGAGTTGGCGGCCGGCGGGCTGATCCTGACGAAGACCGACAGCATCGAGATGCGGTCGGAGGATCTCTACATCAGCCAGGACGAGGTGCGGGTCAGCTATCGGTTCGTGAACACCAGCAGCGCGCCGGTGAGCACCGTGGTCGCCTTCCCGATGCCGGACATCGGCGGCGAGGGCTTCTTCGAGAGCGACAACGGCCTGCCGACCGATGATGCGACCAACCTGCTGGCCTTCCACACCGAGGTGGACGGCGTGCCGGTGAAGGCGCAGGTCGAGCAGAAGGCGTTCGTCAACGGCGTCGATCGCACCGCCTGGCTGACGGCGCGAGGCGTGCCGCTGGCGGCGCACCGGCCGGAGGCTTCGGCGGCCCTGGAGAAACTGAGCGACGCCGACAAGGCGGAGGCGACGAGGCTCGGGCTCGTCTGGCTCAATGAATATGACGCCGGCAAGGGTTGGGAGAAGCACCTGGAGCCGGCCTGGGTCTTGAAGACCACCTTCTACTGGACCCAGACCTTCCCGCCCGGGAAGGAGCTGCTGGTCGAGCATCGCTACAAGCCGGCGGTGGGTGGCAGCGTCGACACCATCGTGGGCATGTCGGCTCCGGACAACGCGGAGTTCCAGGCCTCCATCGACGCCGAGCGCAAGAAGTACTGCGTCGACGCCAGCTTCCTGGCCGCCATGAAGCGAGGGCAGGCCAAGGCCGAGGGGTCGATGAGCGGCTATACCGAGCGGCGCATCGCCTATGTGCTGAAGACCGGGGCCAACTGGGCCAAGCCGATCGGCGACTTCCGCCTGGTGGTCGACAAGGGGGCGGCGGAAAACCTGGTCAGCTTCTGCGCCAGCGGCGTGCGCAAGATCGGCCCGACGCGGTTCGAGGTGACCAAGAAGAACTACACCCCGACCAGCGACCTCGACATCCTGATCCTCGTGCCGATGCAGGTGAACGAGTAGGCTTCCCTGCGTCCTTCGACACGCCCGCTCGCGCGGGCTGCTCAGGATGACGAACCGGGGTGGGCGCTTCAAACTTCCACGTCATGCTGAGCAGCGGCCGCAGGCCGCGTGTCGAAGCACGCACCTTCCCCAACGACATACTTTCGCCGGCCGCTGGCGCTCCTAAACTGAGCGCATGGAAAAGCCGATCCTCGACCCCAACTACGACCCGCGCAGCGACGGGGCGATGCGCGAGGAGGGCAAGGCAGTCCGGCCGCGGCACGCGGCGACGCTGATTGTGGTGAGGCGGGATGCGAAGAAGCCGCGACTGTTGATGGGGCGGCGGGCCAAGGGTCATGCCTTCATGCCGTCCAAGTGGGTGTTTCCCGGCGGGCGCGTGGACCGGGGGGATTTCACCGCCCCGTCGGCCAGCGAGCTGAGCCCCGGCGTCGAGGCCAGATTGGCCCTGACCCTGCGCCACAAGTCGCCTGCCCTGCCCCGCGCCCTGGCCATGGCGGCGGTGCGGGAGACGTTCGAGGAGGTGGGGCTGCTGCTGGCCAAGCCGGCGCCGACGCGGCCGGGCGTTGGGCCCTGGCGCGAGTTTCTGGCCCAGGGGGCGGCGCCCGACCTCGCGCCCCTGCAGTTCGTGGCACGGGCAATCACGCCGCCCTATCGGCCGCGGAGGTTCGACGCGCGGTTCTTCATGGCCGACGCCGAGCATCTGGTCAGCCTGGATCGGCAGCCCGACTGCGGCGAGCTGGACGAGATCGCCTGGGTCGATCTGGACGAGGCGCTGGCGCTGGACCTGCCCAACATCACCCGCTTCGTGGTGGCCGAGATCGCCGAACGGCTGAAAGGCGCCGAGCGGCCGGCTCCCTTCATGCGCTTCCTGCAGGGCGCCCGGCGGCTGGACTACCTATGACTCCGGTCCGTCCCCGGCATGCGGCCAGCCTGATCCTGCTGCGCGGCGCCGGGCCGAAGGCTCAGGTGCTGATGGGCAAACGGCCGCGCAAGTCGCGGTTCGCGCCGGATGTGTTCGTATTTCCCGGCGGGGCGGTCGATCCGGTCGACCGGCTTGCCCCGCGGTCCCTCTCGCCGGTGTGCGCGCGGCTGACCCATGCGTCCGGGCGATTGGCAGGCGCCCTGGCGGCGGCGGCGGTGCGGGAGACGTTCGAGGAAACGGGCCTGAGCCTGCCCGACGAAGCCCCCCTGACCCTGGCCGCGCGGGCCATAACGCCGACCAACAGCCCGGTGCGGTTTCACGCCCGGTTCTTCAAAGCCGACGCGGCCGATGTGACCGGAATCCTGGCGGACAGCGACGAGCTGTCGGAGCTGGCGTTCCGGCCGCTGCCGGAGGCGCGCCAGTTGCCGCTGTTCGACATCACCGAGGCGATTCTCGACGCACTGATGGCGGGGGACCCGCCGTTCCTGTTCACCTATCGGTATGGGAGGGCGCGGCTGAAGACGCTGATCTGAGCCTAATCCGCCAGCGGCTTGGTCAGGTCGAATTCGACGCGGAAGAAGCGATTTTCGCGGCGCAGTTCGTAGGCGTAGGTCTTGCCGGGATGGACCTCGACGGCCCAGACGTTGGTCACCGAAGCCGGGTTGCCCTTTTCCTTGAACAGGGTCTTGGAGAAGGCGTCGGCGGGAAATTCCTGGCGAAAGGCGCTGCCGAAGGTGACCGAGTCGCCGCCGTATTGGGACAGGGCATCCTCGGTTCCGTCCTTATGACGATGGTCGTGCTTGAGGCGCAGGCGGGCCATTTCGATTCGGCTGATCACCCAGGTGCGAGAGCGGTCTTCGCCGACGGCGAAGGGAATGCGGATTTCCTTATCGGTGCAAACGGCCACCTTCATCACAAGGCGCTTGCCTTCGAAATCCTTGTCCAACGGGTCAGTGGTCACCACCTTGCCCTCGAAGGCCTTGCCGCACAGGGTGGTCAGCTGGGCAAAGAACTGGTCCGCAGGGACGGGTTGGGCCGCGCCCGCGGAGCTGACGGCGAAGGCGGCGAGGGCCGCGATGGTGAGGAGATGCTTCATCCCGCCAGCCTATGCGCCACAGCCGTTGACTTCCAGCGATCCCTGAGTATGTTCCGCGCCTCGCGAGAATTCGGCCCTGCGGCCATGAGGATATTGCTATGGCCAAACCGGCTTCCATCAAGATCCGCCTGAACTCCACGGCGGACACCGGCTTCTTCTACGTCACCAAGAAGAACGCCCGCACCAAGACCGAAAAGATGGTCCTGAAGAAGTACGACCCGGTCGTGCGCAAGCACGTCGAGTTCAAGGAAGGCAAGATCAAGTAGGCTTCGCCGCCTGTTTGACGACCCGAACGCCCGGCCTTACCGCCGGGCGTTTTGCTGTGCGGGATCCTGTTCAGAGCAAGGGTCGGATACGGAAGGGCCGGTTAGAACCAGCCCTTCTTTTTCTCTTTCGGCGGGCGGGTGCCGATGAAGGGGCGCTTGGTGGTCGGCAGGCTGAGGACAAGGCCGAGCGCCGCCAGGATGATCAGCCCGGTCATGCCGATAGTCATGATCGTCAGATGCGGGGCGTCAGCCTCCAGTGGAACGTTGTCGAGATGGCGGAAGGTCGAGCTCCACAGGACGACCAGCATGGCGCCCCAGGCAGCGCTCAGCGCCCGGGCGCGGGTGCTGGTGGTCTCCCGCAGCACCAGGAGGCCCGCGATCCCGAGCCCCACCGCGATGACAATGTCATCGATCCAGTAAGGCCAGGCAGCCCTTCCGGTGTATTGCCGCGCCACAACCTGCAGGATGCCAAGCGGCGCCAGGCCCAGGGCCAACCAAGCGGAATGGGTTCGACTTTCCATACAGCTTCCTCAAACCCTGTTCGCCCAGGTAAGAGCGACTCTCAAACAGCCTCGCAAGTCATAAACGACGTAAGCGCGAAATACAGTCGTCCTTGCTCGATTTGGGTTGAAAAGATTTTCGGACAATCTGCCTTCCGGCGTCGCCTCGACACCGGTTACCGACACTAAGACATTAGGCCGCGCGGGCGACAACCCTGTTGCGGCCGGCGTGCTTGGCTTCGTAGACGGCGCCGTCGGCGCGCTTCAGCAGGGTCTCGGGCGTGTCGAGATCGGTCACCGTGCTGGCCACCCCGATAGAAATGGTGACGGTCAGCAGTTCGGTCCCGCCGGCCACCCGGAAGGGCGAGCCGGCCACATGCAGGCGGATCCGTTCGGCGATCCGCTCGGCGTCGGCCAAGCGCGTGTCGGGCATGATCACCGTGAACTCCTCGCCACCGTAGCGGCAGGGCAGATCGATCGCCCGGACATTGGTGGCCAGCCGCACGGCGAACTCGCGCAGCACTTCGTCGCCCACATCGTGGCCGAAGCTGTCGTTGATCTTCTTGAAGTGGTCGATGTCGATCATCAGGGCGGCGACCGGATCACCCCCCATGGCCGCCCGCTTCACCAGGGCATTGAGCTGCCCTTCCATGTAGCGGCGGTTGTGCAGGCCGGTCAGCTGGTCGGTGACCGCCAGCTCCAGCGAGTGGTCGAGGTTCTGGCGCAGGAAGTCGGTGTAGCGCTTGCGCTTGATCTGGGTGCGGGCGCGGGCCGACAGCTCCTGTGGATCGATGGGGCGAGAAAGGATGTCGTTGACGCCGATCTCCAGGGCCTTGACCAAGCGCGGCCGATCATCGGGATCGACAACGATCAGAACCGGCAGGTTGCGGCTGGTCTCGTCAGACCGCAGGGCGGCGCAGAAGCGCAGACCGTCGAAGCCCCTCGCCGCCGCATTGACGATGACCATGTCGACCGGACCACGGGCCGTTGCCAGCGCCTTGTCATAGTCGCTTTCGACCACCGGGCGATGCTCGATGGCCAGTTCGGTGGCGATCCGCTGCGACTGGCGCTCATTGTCGTCGACGATCAGGATCCGGCCGCCGGAACCGCCCAGGCGCGAGGCCGCGCCCGCGATGACCCCCATGCGGCGGCCAGATTCCTCGCGCTGGCGCAGTTCGTCGATGACCAGCTTGAGGCGGGTCAGGCTGCGGACCCGCGCGAACAGCATGACGTCGTCAATCGGCTTGGTCAGGAACTCGTCGGCGCCCGCCTCCAACCCCTCGATTCGGTCGGAGCGGCCATCCAGAGCGGTAACCAGCACCACGGGGATGTGGCGGGTCTCCGGATCTTCCTTCAGACGCTTGCAGACCTGGAAGCCGTCCATGCCCGGCATCATGACGTCGAGCAGGACGATGTCGGGCTTTTCGGCGGCGGCGATGGCCAGGGCCGTGGGACCGTCGCAGGCGGTCAGCACCTCGTAGTACTCGGCCGTCAGCTTCGCCTCGAGGAGGCGGACGTTGGCTTCGATGTCGTCGACTACAAGAATGCGCGCACTCATCGCCCTACCCCAGGAAGCGGCGGATGGTGTCCAGGAAGTGGGACACCGAAATCGGTTTGGAGATGTAGGCCTCGCAGCCGCCTTCGCGAATGCGTTCCTCGTCGCCCTTCATGGCGAACGCGGTCACCGCGACCACGGGGATGTGGGCCAGGTCGTCGTCTTCCTTCAGCCACTTGGTCACCTCGAGCCCGGAAATCTCCGGCAGCTGGATGTCCATTAGAATCAGGTCGGGACGATGTTCGCGGGCCAGGGACAGAGCCGACAGTCCCTCGCGCGTCTGAAGGGTTTCATACCCTTGCGCGTCGAGAAGGTCGTGGAAGAGCTTCATATTGAGCTCGTTATCCTCGACGATGAGGACCTTCTTCGCCATCAAGCGTTGGAACCCCGGTACGGATTGGCTGGATACAGACTCGGGTTGAGCCGATTTCCTTGCAGCCAGATGCCACGAATATCCTTAAGCCTGAGCTAATCGTGACAACGCTGAAAACCCTGACCCCCGCTGAGGCCGCCCTGGCCGTCCCTGTCCACCCGGACCGGCCGCTGCTGATCGTCGATGTCGACGAGGTGCTGGCCCACTTCATGCGGGGGTTCGAGACCTTCGTGGCCCGCCATGGGTTCGAGATGCGGATCGACCGCTTCGCCCTGTTCCAGAACATCTACCGGGCCGGTGAGAATGACAGCATCGACATGGCCACCGGCAAGCAGCTGTTCGACGACTTTTTCGAGCACGGGGCCGACGACCTGCAGCCGGTCGACGGCGCGGCGGCGGCCCTGGCGCGTCTGGCGGGCGAGATGAGCGTCGTGATCCTGACGAACGCGCCGGACCACGGGCGGAGCGCAAGAATGGGCTGGCTGGAGACGCACGGGCTGCACTATCCGATGATCATCAATTCGGGCCTCAAGGGGCCGGTGGTGCGGGATCTGGCGGCGCGGACCGGCAGAGCGGTCGGCTTCATCGACGACCTGCTGCCCAATCTCGAATCGGTGGCGGAGGATGCGCCGGACGTCGTCCGGTTCCAGATGATCGCCGACGACCGGCTGCGGCCCTACGCCCCGACCGCGCCCGAGCGGCACCTGTGGGCGGACGACTGGGCGGCGATGGAGCCCCTCATCCAGCGTCGGCTGCTGGGCTGACATGGGACCGGTCGGCACGACGGTTGCGACGCTTCGCTTCTACGGCGACGACCTGGAGCCCGACGAGATCACCCGCCTGCTCGGGGCGCCGCCGACTCACTGGGCGCGGGTCGGAGACGAGGTCAGCAGCGGTCGGGTCGCCACACAAGGCAGCTGGCGACTGCAGGCGCCGAGTCGTTCGCCGGAGGACCTGGACGAGCAGATCGCCGACCTGTTCTCGTCCCTGACCGCCGAGCCGGCGGTGTGGCGCGAGCTGACAGGGCGGTATCGGGCCGACGTCTTCTGCGGCCTGTTCCTCAACGGTCCGAACGAGGGCGTCTCAATCAGTCCGGCAACCAGCCGGCTGCTGGCGGATAGATATCTGCCGCTGGGACTGGATATCTATGGTGCAACAAAGCCGGAAGACGAGGACGAGGACGAGGAGGGCTGATCCGGATCGGTCGCCGGTTCGATCTCCTCTCCAACATCCGTCAAGCGTATCGGGATCGTGATCCACCGACCGGCGACCACCTCGCCGGACTTCGAGATTGGGGCGACCTGAAAGTATCCGGCCAGCTTCAAGGCGCCTGCCTCATACTCCGTCATCCGGCCGTCGGCCTGAAAAAGGCAGCGCTCCATTCGCCCCGCCGCGTTCACTTGGCAAAACAGAATGAACTTGCCGAGCGGAGGGTGATGCCGCCTGCCAAGCAAAACGGCGGCCTGATCGCCGGACGGCTTCCCGATAAACTCGACCTCTCCGGCGCTGAGCAGCGGCGACTGGCAGAGTGTCCAAACCAGGATGCCAAGAGCCATAATGCCCCCCAATAAGGATCACAATTGTAATCCAAAAGGACTCCTGCCTCAAGGCTGAGTGTCGGGGCCTTACCCCTTCAGCCGCGCCACCAGGCTGGACGTATCCCACCGGTTCCCGCCCAGCGCCTGAACCTCGGCATAGTAACCATCGACGAGCTTCGTCATGTCCAGCCGCGCGCCCTTGTCGGCCGCCTCGTCGAGCACCAGGCCCAGGTCCTTGCGCATCCAGTCGACCGCGAAGCCGAAGTCGAACTTCCCCTGCACCATCGTGGCCCAGCGGTTTTCCATCTGCCACGACTGGGCCGCGCCCTTGCTGATCGCCTCGAACACCGCGGTCGGATCGACGCCGGCGCGGTCGCAGAAATGCACCGCCTCGGCCAGACCCTGGACGACACCCGCAATGCAGATCTGATTGGCCATCTTGGCCAGCTGGCCGTGGCCGGGGCCACCGATGCGCTTGATGGCCTTGGCATAGGCGCCGATCACCGGTTCGGCGCGTGCGAGGGCGGCCTCGTCCCCGCCGACCATGATGGTCAGCTGGCCATTCTCCGCCCCTGCCTGGCCGCCGCTGACCGGGGCGTCGAGGAAGGCCCGACCAGATGCGGCGGCCAATTCGGCCATCTCCGCCGCCAGCTTGGCCGAGGTGGTGGTGTGATCGACGATGATCCCATCCGCCGCCATGGCCGGCAGGATGTCGGCCACCACGCCATGCACATCCGTGTCGTTGCCGACGCAGAGGGCGACCAGTTCGGCGCGCTCCACGGTGGCGGCGGGCGTGTCCCCTGCCCTTCCGCCATGGGTCTCGACCCAGCGGCGGGCCTTGTCAGGCGAGCGGTTGAAGACACTGACCTCATGGCCGGCGCGGGCCAAGTGGCCGGCCATCGGAAAGCCCATGACGCCCAGGCCGATGAAGGCGACTTTCATGATGTGACGCGACTCCTGCCGAACAAAGGAAACGTCATCTTAACGCGCCCCGGCGAGGTTGCGGAAACTACGGTTAAGCGGGGCTTGCAGCATGGCGATCGGGGGCGACCGGCCGATCCTGATCAAGAAGGTGAAGAAGGTCTCGGGCGGCGGCCACCACGGCGGCGCCTGGAAGGTGGCCTATGCCGACTTCGTCACCGCCATGATGGCCTTCTTCCTGCTGATGTGGCTGATCAACACGACCAGCCCGGACCAGCAGCGCGGCATCGCCAACTATTTCGCCCCGGCGTCCGTGTCCGAGACGACCAGCGGTTCCGGCGGCATCCTGGGCGGCACGGCGCTGGGCAAGGACGGCGCCCAGTCCAGCGGCTCGATGGACGTGGTCCAGGACCAGAACCCGGAAGCCAAGCCGACCGACAAGAACGAAAGCGAGACCGGCGCCAGCAGCCTGGAGGACGCCAGCGAGGACGCGCTGCGCAAGGAAATCCAGAAGCGCGAGAACGACGCCTTCGCCTCCGCCGCCATGAGCCTGCGCCAGTCGCTGCAGGAGATGCCCGAGCTGGCCGAGCTGTCGAAACAGATCATCATCGACCAGACGCCCGAGGGCCTGCGCATCCAGCTGGTCGACGAGGACGGCCGCTCGATGTTCAAGGAGGGGCTGGCCGCCCCCAACGACCGGGCGCGCATCCTGCTGCGGGCGGTGGCCAAGATCGTCGACCGCCTGCCCAATCGGATCACCATCTCCGGCCACACCAGCGCCAACGCCGACGGCAGTCGATCGCCCGGCGACTGGTCGCTGTCAGCGGCCCGCGCCGACCAGGCCCGTCAAATCCTGCAGGGCGCCGGGGTCGGCGCCGACCGTATCTATCAGGTCAGCGGCAAGGCCAATTCCGATCCGCTGTACGCGGACGACCCGCTGCATGCCGGCAACCGCCGCATCTCGATCATCCTGTTGCGCGAAGCACCCGTTCTGCCGCCGGACCAATGATGCGACGCCAGAGCCCCTTGCGCAGCTTCCTCCGTTGGCCCCTAATCCGGGCAGGGGCGAGAGCGCCGAAGGGTGGGCGAGTAGTAGCGTGACGCAGCATTTTCCAACTTCGGGAAGGATGCGGTTCTTTCTGACCGCGGCGTCGCCGTGCCCTTATCTCCCCGGCCGCGAGGAGCGGAAGGTGTTCGCCCACCTGCCCCAGGCCGACGGGGCGGCCATCAACGACAGCCTGACCCAGAGCGGCTTCCGCCGCAGCCAGAACATCGCCTATCGCCCGGCCTGCGAGGCCTGCGCCAGCTGCACCTCGGCCCGGATTCCGGTGAAGGACTATCTGTTCAGCCGGTCAGAGCGGAAGGTGCTTTCGCGAAACAACGACCTGCGCCGCCATGTGGTCGAGGCCGAGGCGACGACCGAACAGTTCGACCTGCTGCGCCGCTACCTGCTGACCCGACACGCCGACGGCGGCATGGCCGAGATGACTTGGCCCGACTATGTGGCCATGGTCGAGGACACCACCGTCAGAACCCATATCGTCGAGTATCGCACCCGTTCGGTGGACCGGGGGCCGGGCGACCTTGTCGCCTGCGTGCTGATCGACGTGATGGGGGATGGGCTGAGCCTGGTCTACAGCTTCTACGACCCCAGCGCGGTCATGAAGCGGCGCAGCCTGGGCGCCTTCATCGTCCTGGACAACCTGATCCAGGCGGCGATGAACGAGTTGCCGCACGTCTACCTGGGCTACTGGGTGCCGGGCAGCGAGAAGATGACCTACAAGGTCCGCTTCTCCCCCCTCGAAATCCTTCGCCCGAGCGGCTGGGGCCTGATCTCCGCCAAGGAAATCGCCCGCGCAGAGGCCATCCTGGAAGCCAACCGCGCTGCTCGGGGTCCTGACCAGCCGAAGCTTGGTCGTAAGGAACCACAGCGTCCCTGAAGTCAGCGGAGAACCGAATCCGTCCGACGCCGAAGGAACCTCGCCGTTGCTGACAGGTTGCCCTCACACAAGGAGAGCCCATGTCCGATCCCGGCCCCGATTTCGAACCGACCCCCGGCCCCGCGCCGGCTACTGATCCCGTTCCGCCTGCTGTCGATCCCGATCTGCCGACCGAGCCCGGTCCCGCCCCGGCAACCGATCCCATGCTGCCGCCGGCCGTCCTCGAGGGCTGAGTCAGAGCGTCTTCGGGTCTGGTGTACCGGGACAGGCCCTAACGGGCGGCCATGTGCGTCCACACCCGGCGCAGGGCCAGGAGGGACCTCTCGGTCACATCCTTCAGGTCGTGCCGGTCACCCAGCTCAAGACCGACCTTGTTGCCTCGCCGCCAGATTACCCTGGCGTCCCAGGCAACGCCGTCTCGAACCTGAAGCAGATGGAGTTCATTCGGAATCAGGTGCGGCGAGGTGGTCTCGACCAGCGCCCCGCTCGCACTAAGGTTTCGAATGACACAGTCGATCGTCAGGCTGGCCTCTTCGGTGGCCAGCTTGCCTGCCAGCAAGGCGCGATGACGCGGAACGCGGCGTTTTTCGACAGGTCCGGGGATCGCGGCGGCTGACATGTCGAAAACCTAACCGACAGGCCTTGCCAAGCCATTGATACAGGAAGGGATCGTGGACCCGTCCGCGATATGGGCATAACAATGTTCGTCGACTCTGAGGGGAGGACGGGGTGTTCGATCGGTTCCGGCAAGGGCGGGAGGATTTCGAGCGCGATGTGCTTGAGGAAATCGCCTACCTGCGCGCCATGCATGGCGAAAAGGCCTATGACGTCGCCCTTGAACGCGCCGCCCGCCCTCGCCTGCGCGCCACACGGCGGAAGGTGATTGAAGCCGCGGCTAAACGTCTGGCCCCCGACAGGCGGGACATTAAGTCTCGTTCATGATTGCCCGATCCGGGGATTCTTTGCGGTTCTGAAATGTTTGACGGCCGCGCAGGGTGTAGCGCGGCAATATGTCACTGGGCGTCAATTTCAATGGTGGAACACGGGTGCTTGAGGGCCTCGGACCAGCATTGGCCGCATCGCCCGACATCCTCTTGCACCGGCTGGACCCGGTACACGAGGCCGCCCATCTGGTGCGATTGAACGAGGCCGCCTATGCGCAGGCCGCCTTTCTCGACGACAGCATCATGGGTCCCCAAACGCCGGGTCTCTGGGCCCGGCTGGACGAGATCGCCGGCCTTACCGGCGGCCTGCCGGAGCGCTGCGACTTCATTTTCCACATCGGCCACGTCGGCTCGACCTTGATGTCCCGGCTGCTAGGGGCGTTTCCTGGGGTGCTCAGCCTGCGAGAGCCGATGCCCCTGCCATTGCTGGCTCAGCTTCACGGCCATCTGAACCGACCAGAAAGCCTTTGGTCGGCCGAGCGGTTCGAAGCCGTGCTCAGCCTCTGCCTCAAACTCTGGTCGCGCACCTATCGGCCCGGTCAGCTTCCCCTGATCAAGGCCACCAGCTGGGCCGGCGAGATGGCGCCCGCGCTGCTTTCCCGCTCCAGCCGCCCTCGCGCGCTGATGATGACCGTCACGCCAGAGGCCTATCTCGCCGGCGTACTGGTCAGCCCTCCGGCCACCGGCGATGTCCGGGTCTCCGCCACCACCGCCCTCGCCCGCCTCCACCGCCGACTGGGCGCGGAGCCGTTCACACTGCATCGTATGTCGCTGGGCGAGCGGACCGCCATGGTCTGGGCCTGCGAGATGCTGGCCCTTAAGGCCGCGGCCGACGAGCACCCCGGCCAGGTCCACTGGATCGACTTCGACACCTTCCTGGCGGCCCCCGAGCCTGGCCTGACATCGGCCCTGACTCACCTAGGCCAGCCGGCCGACCCCGCGGCCGTCCGTATGGTGGTGCAAGGCCCCCTGATGAGCCGCTACGCCAAGGGCGGTCACCCCTTCGACGCCACCAAGCGCCGCCAGCTGCTCAACAGCTCGCGCCAGTCGAACCATGCGGAAATCATCAAGGGTCTGGCCTGGCTCGAAGACGCCGCCGGACGTTTCCACGCCATAGCGGCGCTGGCTCAGGCCTCCAGCTCGATGTCCCAGTAGAGGTAGTCGAGCCAGCTTTCATGCAGATGGCCGGGCGGGAATTTTCGCCCACGGTCCTGCAGCTCATGCATCGACGGCCGGCGCGGCGCCCTCCTGGGATGCATATGCGCCTCGCGCGGCGTCCGCCCGCCCTTGGCCAGGTTACAGGGCGCGCAGGCCGTGACGATATTTTCCCAGGTCGTCCTCCCGCCTCGCGAACGCGGCAGCACATGGTCGAACGTCAGGTCGTCCGTCGAGGGGCAGTACTGGCAGGTGAACCCGTCCCGCAGGAACAGGTTGAACCGCGTGAAGGCCGGCGGCCGATCCTGGGAAACGTATTGCTTGAGCGACACCACGCTCGGCAGCCGCATCTCGAACGAAGGGCTGCGGATCACCTGGTCATAGGTGGAAATGACATCGACGCGGTCGAGGAACACCGCTTTGATCACGTCCTGCCAGGGCCAGACGGACAGCGGATAATAGCTGAGCGGCCGATAGTCGGCATTCAGCACCAGGGCGGGCCAGCCATTGGGCGCGTGCGTGACGACCTGCATCACAGGACCCCTCCGTAACAGAGGGCCGGCATCTTGGAGTACGCAATCGGACTGAAGACCCGCCTGCCTTTCCGCCAATTTCGAGAATCGCCAACATCCCCGAGAGCCCTGGGAAAATGACCTAAATCGACGACAGGTCCAAGACGCCGCCGCGAACCGGCGTGAAAACCCTCTAGCGAGGCGCGCCCGTCCTGCCCCGCCGGATCAGCCGGGCGACCAACAGCTGGAGGCCGACGATCGCCGCCGCCGCCGCGGCCCGGATCGCCGCCGAGAGCATGAAGGCCCCGACATCGCTTTCGCCCCGCATGGCGAACAGCATGCCGGTGACCGCCAAAGCCGACCCCACCACGATCGCCGCGCCAAGCAGCATCGACGGTCGCCAACGGGTCAACGCCAGACCGATCGTGACCAGGCCCCACAGAACCGGGTCCAGCAGACAGGCCAGAAAAACGTATGGAAGCATCGCGCCCTCCCCCCTTTTTCCGTGATCCTCGGCGGGTCCGTGGGCGCGGGTCAACAGGCGCACAAAGGAAAAGGGACGCTCGAAAGCGTCCCTGAAGTCTCTGTGCTGGATCGAGAAACTGTTCCCGGGCGTTGGCGACCTGAGGGATCAGGCCGCCGCCCGGCTCGCTCTAAACGCCGACGAACGCCATACCGCCCGCCAGGACCAGACCCAGGCCCACGAGGAAGACGGAAACCGAACGGTCGAACAGGCGCTCGAAAGCGACGAGGTTGGAAACTTGCATGACACACACCTTTTGAGTTTGGCCCCGACAGTGCGGGAGCCCCCTTGTCATCCCCACTTGGCCCGGGGAGGGGCTTCGGTGAGGTTGTCCGATCTGGACAGTGCTCAGATAGGCTCCCATCTAAGCGCTGTCAAGATGATCTTTACGTCGTTCGGATGAAAGTTTATACAGGTCAAATGAGCACCGCTGCTGTTGCCGATACCCGCCCCTACCACCACGGCGATCTTCGCCGCGCCCTGGTCGACGCCGCCATCCGGATCCTGGAGCGGGAAGGGCCTGGGGCCCTCAGCCTGCGGGCCGTGGCGCGGGAGGCCGGGGTCAGTCCGGCTGCGCCCTATCACCACTTCAAGGACAAGGGCGAACTGCTCGACGCCGTGGCTCACGTGGGCTGGGAAGCGCTTGGCGTGGCGATGACCGACGCCAAGGCGCGCTCGTCCGCCGAGATGGGCAGCATGCTGACCGAGATCGGCGTGTCCTACGTGCAGTTTTCGCAGGACCACCCCGCCCTCTACCGGGTGATGTACGACTGCTCGCGCGACAAGGACATGCTGCCCGAAGGCATCCAGGACAAGGAAGACAGCGCCTACTGCCTGGTCCGCGGCGCATTCAAGCAGGTGGCCGGCGACGAGGTCGCGGACATGGATGTCGAACTGGCCACCATCGCCGCCTGGTGCGCCGGCCATGGCCTGGCCGAGATGAGCATGTTCAAGCAGTTCGCCCCCCTCAAAGAGGCGTTCGGAGGCGAAGAGGGCTTCCTGCGGGCCGTGCTCAGCCATCTCGGCATGTTCAACCGGAAGACCTGAGGGAACGCAGCCTCCGACTGGCCCGTTAGGTAGGCTCTCGATAGCCGCCAAAGGGGCTCTTTCGCCATGCAGATTTCCGAAGTGATGACCGCCAACCCGCAGGTCGCCAAGCCCTCCGACACGGTCGCCGACGTGGCCCGCCGGATGAACGACATCGACACCGGCGCCATCCCGGTCGTCGAGGACGGCCAGATCAAGGGCATCATCACCGATCGCGACATCGTCCTGCGCGTCGTCGGCGAACAGCGCAGCTTCGACACCCCGGTGTCGGAAGTCATGACCACCGACGTGCAGACCTGCCGCGAGGATTCGTCGATCGCCGATGTGATCTTCCAGATGCAGGACAAGCAGGTCCGCCGCATCCTGATCGTCGACGACAAACAGGCCCTGACCGGCATCGTCTCCCTCGGCGACGTCGCTCAGGAAGCTTCCGCCCGCAAGGCCGGCGCGATCCTGGAAGACATCTCCGAAGCGCCCGCGAACAACTAAGACCAGGGGACTGGTTCGCCGCATCACCCGCGTCGCCGACCTGCCTCATCGTCACCTGGCGTACCTGTCCCCGACAGGCCGCCGCTTCGGGGACAGGCACGCCGATAGCCTATTGCGCGCGACCTTCGACGCTGCTGACGCGGCGAGCCAGTCCCCACCCCGCTATCGGCGGGGCAAGCGTGCGGCTAAACCATTCCGGTGACCCGACCCTTCGTCACCCGCTTTGCCCCCTCGCCCACCGGCTATCTCCACCGGGGCCACGCCTATTCCGCCCTGACGGCCTACGCCGCCGCCCGGGCCGCCAACGGCCGCTTCCTGCTTCGTATCGAGGACATCGACGCCACCCGCTGCCGGCCTGAGTACGAAGCCGCCCTGCTCGAAGACCTGGCGTGGCTAGGACTGACCTGGGAATCCCCTGTCCGCCGCCAGTCCGATCATCTCGCCACCTACGAAGTCGCCCTGGACACCCTCCGCGCCGCCGGCCTCGCCTACCGCTGCTTCCGCACCCGCAAGGAACTTGCGGCCCAGGCTCAGAGCGCGCCTCACGGGCTGCCCCTGCCCTTCACCGGCGCCCCGCTTCCGGCGGAGGAAGAAGCCATCCAGCTCGCCGCCGGCCGGCCCTACGCCTGGCGCCTCTCCCTCGCCGCCGCCCAACAACAGCTCGGCGGCTTCAGCAACCTCACCTTCCAGGACCACACTCACGGCCTGGTCCAGGCCGACCCCGCCAACGCGGGCGACATCGTCCTGGCTCGCAAGGATGTCGGCGTCGCCTACCACCTCGCCGTGGTGGTCGATGACGCGCTGCAGGGGATCACCGAGGTCATCCGCGGCGAGGACCTGTTCGAGGCGACCCATATCCAGCGCCTGCTCCAGACCCTCCTCGATCTCCCCACCCCGACCTACCGCCACCATCCCCTGCTGGTCGGACCGAACGGCAAGCGCTACGCCAAGCGCGACAGGGCGCAGACCCTGCGGGAGATTCGCGCCGCCGGCGTGACCGCCGAGACGCTGCGCCGGGAGCTCGGATTTTCGTGAACAGCCGTGCGCTGCCGCTGATCGCCCTGCTGGCCGGGGCCTGCGCCATTGGCTTCGCCCCCATTTTCGTGCGGCTGACCGAGACCGGCCCGGCCGCCGCTGGCTTCTGGCGGATGTTCCTTGCCCTCCCGTTGTTGGCGCCCTTCCTGTTCCGCCCCGGGAAACCCGCCCCCCTGAAGCCCAACCTGCCGATCCTGCTGGCCGGACTGTTCTTCGCCGGCGACCTGGCCCTCTGGCACTACGGCATCGGCATGACCTCGGTGGCCAACGCCACAGTGCTGGCCAACCTCACCCCGCTGGTGGTCACCGTCGCCGGCTTCCTGATCTTCCGCGAGAAGGTGGGCGCCCTGTTCCTGGTCGGCATGGGCCTGGGCCTGATCGGCGCCTGGACCATGGCCGAGGGCCGAGGCGCCGGCGCGCCGGGCAGCAATCCGCCGCTGGGCGACGCCCTCTCCGCCGCCACCGCCCTGTTTTACGCCGGCTACTTCTTCTGCGTCCGCCAGGCCCGCGCCACCTTCGGGACCACGGCGGTGATGTTCTGGTCCAGCCTGGTCACCGCCGCCGCCCTGGGCGTCATCATGCTGCTGCTCGGCGAGCCCGTCCTGCCCGCCAGCCTCGCCGGCTGGGGCGCCTGCCTGGGCCTCGCCGTGGTGCACGTCACCGGCCAGGGGGCCATCGCCTGGGCGCTGGGCCGATTGCCGACACCCACCGCCAGCGTCGTGGTCCTGATCCAGCCTGCGGTCGCCGCTGCCCTGGGCTGGATGATCTTTGCCGAGATCATGACGCCGCTACAGGGGTTCGGCGCCCTGCTGGCCCTGGCCGGGGTCGCCATCGCCCAATGGGCTTCCGCCCGAGACCAGGCCAAAGCCGATCAGTCGAGTGTCCAGTAGCGATAGGGATAGGCCAGCCGGAACCCGAACCCTTCGTACAGCGCGATGGCCGGCGCATTGGGCGATTCGACCTGCAGATAAGCGCGGCTGGCTCCGGCCGCCTTCGCCCCCGCCAGCAACGCCGCCACGATATCCCGCGCCAGCCCCTGCCGCCGATGCCCGGCCAGGGTCCGCATCCCGAAGATCCCCGCCCAGTCCCCCTCGACCGCGCAGCCGCCGATGGCCACCGGCGCGCCGTTCAGCGCGATCGTGGCGAACACCCTAGGCCGGGGAGTCCGCCGGAAAGCAGCAATCCGCTCGGCCGCGTCCGCTGCGTTCTCCTCTGCTCCCAGAAACACCGTCTCGAACGCCGCGTCGGCCTCTTCCGCAACCCGCACCCGCGTCGGCGATCCGGCCGCGCCGATCTCCGCGATCATCATCTGCGTCGGCGTATGCAACCGGTACCCCCGCCGGGTCAGCAGCGCCTCCAGCGCCTCGGTCTCCCCCGCCGGCTTGAATTGCGGCTTCAGGCTGCGGTCCCGGTACCAGGCCTCGACCGCCTCTACCGCCGCCTCCAACCCGCCCTCGGGCGTCCCGAGCGGCCAGCAGGCGTTCAACCGCCCCGACCACCCGTCCGCCGCGTTGAGCAACCACGGCCCATGCGTCGCCCGCTCCGCCGCCAACCAGGCCCGGTCGGCGATCCGCTCCAGCGCGTCGATCTCGCCCGGCGTCACTTCGGCTCGGCCAGCAGCACCCGCACCAGCTCGATGGCCTCGCCGCTGGCCCAGTCGGCCTCGCCGGCCACGCGCGCCCGCTCCACCCCCTTGCGGTCATAGACCAGCGTCGTCGGCATCCCCAGCGCCGGCGGGTCGAGCAGGAAGGGCATCGAACCGGCCGGGTCGCGGTAGTAATCGAGCGGCCGGTTCTTGCCGATGAAGAACCGCGCCTCCCCGTCCTTGTCGTCCTTGTCGATGCTGATGGCGATCACCGCCACGTCCTGGCCGCGATAGGTGGCCGCCAGCCGCGACAGCGTCGGCATCTCCACCTTGCAGGGCGCGCACCAGGTGGCCCAGAAGTTGACGATCAGCACCTTGCCCTTGAAGTCGGCCAGGCTGACATCTTTCCCCGCCGCGTCCTTGAAGCTCATCGTCGGCTGCGGCTTGGGCGCCGTCACCACTTCCAGCCGCTCCAGCCCGCCTCTTTTCAGGGCAGCCAGGTTCGTCGGGCCGTTCGGTTTGATGACCGCGCTGAGGATGACATATAGAACCGCCAGCGCGCCTCCCAGGATCGCCACCGTAATCGCCCACCGCAACACATCGGGCCGCCGACCGGCCTTGGATACTTCGTTCATATGACCGACGACTCCTCGAACAACGCCCCTAAAGGCCAAGCCATGTGGGGCGGGCGTTTCACCGCCAAGCCGGCGGAGCTGATGCAGGCCATCAACGTCTCCATCGGCGTCGACCGCCGCCTGGCGGCCCAGGACCTCGCGGGCTCCAAGGCCCACGCCGCCATGCTGGCCGCCGTGGGGGCGATATCTAGCGAGGATGAGGCGCAAATCCAGCGCGGATTGATGGCCATCGAAGGCGAGATGGAAGAAGGCGTCTTCCCCTTCCGCGAGGAGTTCGAGGACATCCACATGAATGTGGAGGCCCGGCTGGCCGAGCTGATCGGGGAGCCCTCCGGCCGCCTGCACACCGCCCGCAGCCGCAACGACCAGATCGCCCTCGACTTCCGCCTCTGGGTGCGCGAGGCCTGCGACCGCACGGTCGATCAGATCATCCACCTGCAGCAGGCCCTGCTGGCCAAGGCCGAGCCGCACGCCGACACCCTGATGCCCGGCTTCACCCATCTACAGCCGGCCCAGCCGGTGACCTTCGGCCACCACCTGATGGCCTATGTCGAGATGTTCGGCCGCGACGCCTCCCGCTTCCGCGACGCCCGCGCCCGGATGAACGAATGCCCGCTCGGCGCCGCCGCCCTGGCCGGCTCGCCCTTCCCCATCGACCGGGCGATGACCGCAGCGGCCCTGGGCTTCGCCGCCCCCACCGCCAACAGCCTCGACTCGGTTTCCAGCCGCGACTTCGCCCTGGAAGCCCTCAGCGCCGCCACCATCTGCTCGACCCACCTGTCGCGGCTGGCCGAGGAGATCGTCATCTGGATGACTCCTCAGTTCGGCTTCATCCGCCTGTCGGACGCCTTCACCACCGGCAGCTCGATCATGCCGCAGAAGAAGAATCCCGACGCCGCCGAACTCTCCCGCGCCAAGGTCGGCCGCATCCTCGCCGCCTTCACCAGCCTGACCGTGGTGATGAAGGGCCTGCCGCTGGCCTATTCGAAGGACATGCAGGAGGACAAGGCCCCGACCTTCGAGGCCTTCGACGCCCTTCAGCTGGCCCTGGGCGCCATGGCGGGGATGGTCTCCGACCTCGAACCCAACCGGGACCGCATGGCCGCCGCCGCCGCCTCCGGCTTCTCCACCGCCACCGATCTGGCCGACTGGCTGGTCCGCGAGCTCGACCTGCCCTTCCGCCAGGCCCACCACCTGACCGGCGCGGCCGTGAAGCGGGCCGAGACGCTGGGCGTCGATCTGCCCGAACTTTCGCTCGACGAGTTGAAAGCGCTGGACCCCCGCATCACCGAAGGGGTCTATTCAGTGCTCACCCCCGCCGCCTCCGCCGCCAGCCGCAAGAGCTACGGCGGCACGGCCCCCGAACAGGTCCGCGCCCAGATCGCGCGTTGGAAGGAAGTCCTCGCATGAAACGCGCCGCCCTCATTCTTCTCGGCTCCCTCACCCTCGCCGCCTGCGGCAGTGTTGGCGAACCGGAGCGTCCCGGCCCCCTTTGGGGCCCCGACGAGCGCCCGCCGGCCGAGCGCGCCAAGGAGGAGCAGGCCAAGCGCGCCGCCTCCGAAAAGGCCAACAAGCCGTCCCAGGCCGGCTCCCTGCAGGAGGTCCGCGACCCGGCCTCCAGCGCCGCCACCATCCGCCAGCAGCCGATCGCCGGGACCAACGACCCCTTCGGCAAGCCGCCCAACTAAATGAATCACTTCGAGACCCGCCTCGGCGAGCTCCACTGTGAAGACGTGCCCCTGGCGGCCATCGCCAGGGCCGTCGGCACGCCGGTCTACGTCTACAGCCAGGCCACCCTGGAACGGCACTTCAACGTCTTCCGCGAGGCCCTACGCGCCCACCCGCAGCTGGGCGAGCCGCTGATCGCCTACGCTGTCAAGGCCAACGGCAACGTCTCGGTCCTGCGCGTCCTCGGCGCGCTCGGCGCCGGCGCCGACACCGTCTCCGAAGGCGAGATCCGCCGCGCCCTCGCCGCCGGCATCCCCGCTGGCCGCATCGTCTTCTCCGGCGTCGGCAAGCGCCCGGAGGAGATCGACTTTGCCCTCCGCGCCGGCGTCGCCGAGATCAACGTCGAGTCCGAGCCCGAGCTCGACCTGATCGCCGCCATCGCCGAACGCCTGACCCTCCAGGCCCCCGTCGTCTTCCGGGTGAACCCGGACGTCGAGTCCGGCACCCACGCCAAGATCTCCACCGGCAAGGCCGACAACAAGTTCGGCGTCTCCTTCGCCGAGGCCCGCCGCCTCTACGCCAAGGCCGCCGCCCACCCGCACCTGAACCCCCTCGGCGTCGCCTGCCACATCGGCAGCCAGATCACTGACCTCGCCCCCTTCGAAGCCGCCTTCAGCAAGATGCGCGGCCTGGTCGAACAGCTCCGCGCCGACGGCCAGACCGTCGAGCGCCTCGACCTCGGCGGCGGCCTGGGCGTCCCCTACTTCAACATGCCCGAGCCCCCCTCCCCCGCCGACTATGCCGCCATGGTCGCCAGGGTGGTCAGCGGCCTGGACGTCCAGCTCGCCTTCGAACCCGGCCGGATGATCGCCGCCAACGCCGGCGTCCTCCTGACCCAGGTGCTCCACCGCCACGAACGCCCCGAGGGCCGCAAGTTTCTGGTCCTCGACGCGGCCATGAATGACCTCCTCCGCCCGGCGATGTACGACGCGTTCCACGACATCCGCCCGGTCGCAGCCACCAACGCCGTCCCCGAGCCCTTCGACGTGGTCGGCCCCGTCTGCGAAACCGGTGACACCTTCACCCGCGACCGGATGATGCCCCCCCTCGACACGGGCGCCCTCGTCGCCTTCATGAGCGCCGGCGCCTACGGCGCCGCCATGGCCAGCGAATACAACAGCCGCCCCCTGGTCCCCGAAGTCCTGGTCCACGGCGACCAGTTCGCCGTCATCCGCCGCCGCCCGACCTATGAGGAAATGCTGGCCGACGAGACGGCGGCAGGGTGGCTTTAAGCTCCGGTCGGTTCTGGAGCCGGTAAAGTCCCGGTCATCATCGGCCGGACACGCGCTGCTGCCACCGTGGCCGTCAACAGCCCGAAGCTGATGGGGATCAGGTCCTGTGCATACTTGGACCCCATCACCTTGAGCATATCGACCTTGGTCTCGTCGACACAGACCAGCCCTGGGTTGTTGAACAAAAGCAGCGAGAACATCAGGCCGAGGCCGACCGACAGCATCGCAATTATGTTCAGGCGGCGGTTAGCCTCGCCCGAGGCATTCCGCAGCCTAGTCGCCCAAACGAGTACGGCCAAAGACACCGCGACCGAAACCTTGACCACCCAATCGCTCTCGATGAACAGGTGCGGCAGATACCCGATGGCTTCGCCGTAAGCCGCAAAGCCGATGGCTGCGGCAAATGCAATCAGCGTCGAGGCGCCAAGCGCCAGAGGAAGGGGTCTCATGTAAGGCGCCCCGCAGCACGGGCCTGACCATAGCCCTTACCCGGCGCCTGGCAACCAGGCGGGGACAGGCAGGCCGCAGCGCGGCTGACGTTTCCCCTTAGTCCCACCACGGATACTGCGGCGGCATATCGCTCGAAACCTTCCCCGGAAAGTCCGGCTTCCGCTTCTCCAGGAACGCCGCCACCCCCTCCTTCACGTCCGCGCTCGCCCCCATCGCCATGTTGGCCGGCCCGTCCACGGCCAACACCTTGAACAGGTCCGGCTCCCCCGCCGACCGCCACAACAGCTGCCGCACCATGGCGATCGACACCGGCGAGGTCTCCTCGGCGATCTCCCGCGCCAGCGCCTGCGCCCGCCCCAGCAGATCGTCCGGCGCCACCACCTCGCTGACCAGCCCGCCCCGCAAGGCCTCCTCCGCCCCGAAAACATCGGCCCGGTAGCACCACCGCAGCGCCTGCGGCAGGCCCACCAGCCGGGGCAGGAACCACGCTGACCCCGCCTCCGGCGCCAACCCCCGCCGCGCGAACACGAACCCGAACTTGGCCCGGTCCGAACAGATGCGGATGTCCATCGGCAGGGTCATGGTCACCCCCACCCCGACCGCCCCGCCGTTGATCGCCGCGATCGAGGGCTTGCGACAGGCGAAGATGGCGCCGACAAACCCGCCCTTCGGCCCCGGCGCCTTGCGCGCGCCGAACAGCCGATCCCCATCGTCACCAAAGCTATCCGACCCCGACCCCATGTCCGCCCCGGCGCAGAAATGCCGCCCGGCCCCGGTCACCACGATCACCCGCACCGCATCGTCTTCATCCGCCGCCACGAAGGCGTCAGCCAGGTCGATGCCCATCTGGGCGGTATAGGCGTTCAGCTGCTCCGGCCGGTTCAGGGTCAGGGTCAGCACCCCGTCCTTGAGCTCGCTCAGGATGGTTTCATAGGCCATGGCATCCTCCCGCCGGCCTCTGCCGGGCCGGACGGGTTCAGCCTGTCGCCGGTTGACGTGGGCGGCAAGTATGACGTGGCGGCAGGTCGTTGCCTTCGGATGCCGGAGGCATATACTCCGGCCTATGCCAGACGACGCCTCCGATGTACGCCTTGCAAAGCTGTTCCTGAACGGACGCAGCCAATCGGTGCGCATCCCCAGCGACATGCGTTTCCCGGGCACGGAGGTGACCCTGCGCAAGGTCGGCGAAGGCGTGTTGATCGAGCCCGTGGTCAAGAAAAGGACGTTCAGGGAAGCGCTCCTCTCGATGAAGCCGCTTCCGCCTGAAGAATGGTTCGAACTGCCTGAGGATCCGCCCCCCGAGCCTGTCGATCTCTAGTGCCCCGCTACCTGCTCGACACCAATATCCTGTCGGCCCTGATGCGCGATCCGATCGGCCCCGCGGGGCAAAAAGTCCTGCTTCTGGATGACGATGCGGTGTGCACAAGCGTTATCTGCGCGGCCGAACTCCGGCACGGCGTCCTCCGCCGGCCGACGCCCGCGCGCTTGTCCCAACTCGGCCAGGTCCTGGCCGACATTCCGACCGAAGCGCTTGAGCCGCCTGCGGACCAGCTCTATGGGGCCCTGCGCGCCGATCTTGAGATCGCTGGCGCTGTCATAGGCGCCTTTGACATGCTCATCGCGGCTCACGCCATGGCGCTCGGCTGCATCCTGGTCACCGACAACGAACGCGAATTCCGCCGCGTCCCGGGCCTCACGGTCGAGAACTGGCTCGCCTGAGCCTCAGTCCATCGCCCCGATATACGGCAGTCCCCGCATCGTCCCGGCCACATCAAGCCCGTACCCGACCAGGAACCGCGCCGGCGCCTCCCAGGCCACGAAGTCCGGCTCCATCGCCCGCTTCTCCGGCCAGGGCTTCCTCGCGAACACCGCGGTCAGCACCTCCGCCGCCCCGGCGTCCCGCGTCAGCCGCGCCGCCTCGCTGAGCGACAGGCCGGTGTCGAACACATCGTCGAGGATCAGCGTCTTGCGGCCCAGCACCGGCCGCTGCAGGTCAGCCCGCACCTCGCACCGGCCGTAACTCGCCCGCGCGTCCTTGTAGGACGACAGCCACAGGGCGTCGAAATGCACCATCCGCCCCAGCCGGGCCAAGGCCCGCGTCAGGTCGGCCGCGAACCAGATTCCCCCGGTCAGCAGGCAGACGGCCACCGTCTCGTCATCGATCCTCGGCGCGATCTCGCGCGCCAGCGCCTCGACCCGCTCGGCGATCTCCGCCTCGGAGATCAGCACCTTCGGCGCCGCGTCGCTCAATGTCCCGCCTCCGCTTCGGCCGCAGCCGGCAGGGCGTTCGGATCGTGCGCCCCCAGCGGCTTGGCCTCTTCCACATGACCCGCCGCCGACGCCTCCGCAGGCTCGGCGCTCTTGCTGCCGCGCAACGACGGCCCCTTCACCTCGGTCCCGGCCTTGGGCGCCGACGTCTTCTTCGGCTTCTGCGCCACCGCGCCCTTGTCGAGCACAAACGCCACCTCCACGTCCGAGGCGGTCCGGGGCGGATCGACCAGCACCACGGCGAAATGACGGGTCTCCCCGGCCGGAATTCTGGGATCGGCGGCGCTGGCGATCTTGGCCATCACCCGCTTGTTCTTGTCGTTCAGCAGGCTGATCTGCAGCGGCGGCGCGGTCACCGTCTCGGCCCGCACATTGCGGATCACCCCGGACACCGACAGCGCCGCATGGCCGTCCTGCAGCGCCGGTTCGGCCCGGATGTCCTCGATCTCCAGCCCCACCCGGTTCACCGGCGCGTTGACCGCGGCATAGACCGACGCCGTCCGGGGCCAGATGTTCACCACCGTCTCGCGCCCGAAATAGGCCCCGGCGCCGATCACCACCAGCATGCCGGTCATGGCCGCCCAGACGATGCCGGTGGTCGCCGCCTCACGCACCCGCCGCTCGGTCTGGGCCTTGGCCCGGAATACCTTGGGCAGCTCCTCGCCGGGCAGCTCGACCAGCGGCGTGGGCTCGGGCGTCAAGGTGGACGGTTCGCGGGCGAACGCCCCCTCTTCGTCGCTCAAATCAAGGTCCAGGACCGGTTCCGCACGGGCGGTCCAGCGATGTCCACAGGCCTTGCACTTGACAGTGCGGCCGGACGCGCCGACCTGATCGTCGCCGACGAAATACCGGGTAGCGCACTCAGGACAGGTCAGTATCATGGCCGCCGAATCGGTCCGCTCCCGCAACTCTATGTGAGGTCGCCGATTCCGGCTCCCATGTCCACCGACGACACCTATTCGATGCAAGACGTCGCAGGCCCCGTGCTGCGTTTCTCGGGCGTCGGCATGCGCTATGGGCGCTCGCCGGAGGTGCTGAAGGACATCAATTTCGAGCTCCCCGCCGGCTCCTTCCACTTTCTCACCGGCGCCTCGGGCGCGGGCAAGTCCAGCCTGCTGAAGCTGATCTACATGGCCGAACGCGCCTCGCGCGGCCGGATCGACATGTTCGGCCGCGACATCGACCAGATCGCCGCCACCGACCGCCCCTTCCTGCGGCGTCGGATCGGGGTGGTGTTCCAGGAATTTCGGCTGCTCGACCACCTCAACGCCTTCGACAACTGCGCCCTGCCCCTCCGCATTTCCGGCGGACGGCCGGACAAGTACCGCGCCGATGTCGCCGAACTGCTCAGCTGGGTCGGCCTCAAGAGCCGCATGCACGCCCTGCCCGCCACCCTCTCCGGCGGCGAAAAGCAGCGGCTGGCCATCGCCCGCGCCGTGGTCGGCCGGCCCGACATCCTGCTGGCCGACGAGCCGACCGGAAACGTCGACCAGGGCCACGCCCTGCGCATCCTGCGCCTGTTCGTCGAGCTCAACCGCCTGGGCACCACCGTGCTGATCGCCACCCACGACGAGGACCTCGTCGCCCGCAGCGGCCAGCCGGTGCTCCATCTCGATAACGGCCGGATGATCCACTACGGCCGGGGCGGCGCGGCATGAGCGACACCGGCGCCTTCTTCGATCCCGCCCGCTGGCGCCCCGGCCCGCTGCTGCCCCGACGCGACGCGCGAGACGGCGCGTTGGTGTTCATCGTCGCGGTCCTCTGCTTCCTCGCTTGCCTGACCGCCATCGGCGCCCTGGCCGCCGACCGCGCAGCCCGCGGCTGGACCAACCAGCTGACCGGAAGCGCCACTGTAGTCATCCAGCCCCACGGGGCCGAAACCCCCGACGCCGCCGCCGCCCGCGCCGCCGAGGCGCTCAGCGGCGTCAAGGGCGTCACCGAGGCGCGCGCCCTGGAGAAGGAAAAGGCCGAGGCCCTGCTCGAGCCCTGGCTCGGCCGCGACGCCATGATCGACGACCTGCCCCTGCCCCGCCTGGTCACCGTCGACCTCGACCCCAAGGCCCCCGCCAAGGCCGCTGACCTCGACCGCGCCCTGAAGGCCGCCGGGGTGCTGGCCACCGTTGATGACCACAGCGTCTGGATCGCCGACATCCAGCGCGCCGCCGGCTTCGCCCGCTGGTTCGCCCTGTCGGTCTGCCTGCTGATCATCGCCGCGGCTGCAGCCGTGATCGGCTTCGCCACCCGCGCGGGCCTGGCCGCCCATCGCGACGTCATCGAGGTGCTGCACCTGTCCGGCGCCGAGACAGGGTTCGTCGCCCGCCTGTTCCAGACCCGTTTCGCCACGGCCGCCGGCATGGCCGGGGCCTTCGGGGCGACAGCCGCGGCTGCCCTCGCCGCCCTCGCCCGCCTGGCCGGCGGCGGCCAGGGCCTCACCCCCGTCCTGCCCCTGGCCTGGATCGACCTGCTGGCCGTCCTGCCTGTCCCGGTCCTGGCCGCCCTCACCGCTGCGGTCGCCGCGCGCCTCTCCGCCGCCGCCATCCTCCGCGACCTCGGATAATTTTACCCGGGTTAAATTCCGAGGCCGTTTGGCCATCTCCCGACGACGCCGCATAGCCGTGGGCACAAGGCCGCACATCGCGACCCACAATCCCGGCTAAGCCCCTACGGACTGGGCTACGCCACAGTCCACATCCGACCTACTTCGAACTACGCCGCCACCCACCGATAATGGCCGTCTTTCCGTTAGTTAGGAACGAACTCTAATCGCTCCCGGCGCCTCGACCTGCTAGACTCGCAACGCTTCGGCCCACGGGCCGCACGGCCCCCATTTCCTCCGGGCGCGGGAACCCATTAGAACATTCACCATGCGCCGCCTCGCCCTGCTGCTGATTGTGATTCTGGTCTGGTTCGTCGGCCTGCTGGCCTTCGCGCGGCGGGTCGACACCATCACGCCGGCCGCAGAGCCGCCGGTGTCCGACGCCGTCGCGGTGTTGACCGGCACCAACGACCGGATCAAGGCCGCCGTTCGCCTGCTGGAAGAGGGCAAGGGCAAGCGCCTGCTGGTCTCCGGCGTCAACCGCGAGGTGACCCGCCAGGAGCTGATGGAGCGGATCGGCGTCTGGAAGCCGATCTACCAATGCTGCGTCGACCTCGGCTTCGAGGCCTACGACACCAAGGGCAATGCTCAGGAGATCGCCGCCTGGGCCCGAAAGCATGGCTACACCCAGATCATCGTGGTCACTGCCGACTACCATATGCCCCGCTCGATGCTTGAGCTTAAGGGCCAGACGCCGGGCCTGCGGCTGATCGCCTATCCGATCAAGTCCGAGGCGGTCGAGGCCTCCCATTGGTGGCGGGATAAGATCCAGATCCAGCGGATGACCATCGAATACTGCAAGTACCTGGCGGTGCTGGTCCAGGAGTCGGTGATGAGCCTCTTCCGCGAGAAGCCCGACGCCCCGATCGAAAAGACCGCCGGCAAAGAGATTGCGAAGTGAACCTCCTCCGCTCCCTAATCTTTACGGCCGCCTTCTATTCGGTCTCAGCCATCGCGGCGATCGGCCTGTCGCCGCTGATGCTCGGTCCCCGCAGCTGGTCGATGGGGGTCATGGCCGTGTGGAGCCGGGTGGTTACCTGGCTGTTGCGGGTGATCTGCGATGTGAAGGTCGAGGTGCGCGGCTGGGAAAACCTGCCCAAGGGCGGCGCCCTGATCGCCGCCAAGCACCAGTGCATGTTCGACATCTTCGGCACCCTCGGCATCCTGCCGGACGGCTGTTTCGTGCTGAAGAAGGAGCTGCTGCGGATCCCGTTCTTCGGCTGGTGGGCCCTGCGCTCGCGGATGATCGTTGTCGACCGCGAAGGCCATTCGGCGGCCCTGAAGAAGCTGGTCAAAGACTCCAAGGACCGGATGACCGACCAGCGCCAGCTGGTCATCTTCCCCGAAGGCACCCGCCGCCACCCCGGTGAGGTCGGCGACTACAAGCCCGGCATCGCCGCCCTTTATCGCGAGCTGGAGATGCCAGTCACCCCCCTGGCCCTCAACACCGGCGTCCACTGGGCTCCCCGCGGCATCACCATGCAGCCGGGCACCATCGTCTTCGAATTCCTGCCGCCGATCCCGCCGGGCCTGAAGCGCGGCGAGTTCATGCGCCAGCTCGAAGGCGCCATCGAACCGGCCTGCCAGCGGCTGCTCGACGAGGGGCTCTAGCGGCCCTCGCCCTCGACCAACGTCAACAGCCGCTCCATCCCCTCGTCCCGTATGCCTTCCGCCCGGAGATGCACCACAAGATCGGAGAGATAGTCCTCGTTCCGCCCGGAAAGCCCCACCGCACCGCTGATCAGTTCCGCCTGCCGTTCCAGGCTCAGCGCACCTGCCCACTGCGGATGGCCCTTGTCCGACAGGAACACCAACGCCGGCTCCCGCCCGCCCCCATCCAGCGCCACCTCGCGCCAGGCCTCGACATAGGTCTCCGTCGGCTGCTCCCGTTCGCGGAGATAGGCGTAGACCTCCGGCCAGTCGGCCTCCGCCACCCGATAGGCGGCGCCGCGCACCGCTCCGCCGGGAGCAAGCCCCAACACCAGTCCGGGCCGCTCATACGTCCCCCGATGGTGCACCGAATAGATGCAGAACGCCCTTCTCCGCCCGTGGAGAACGGCGCCTTTTCGGTCTACAAACGGGAACCCCGGCCGCCACATCAGCGATCCGTATCCGAAGACCCAGCGGTCTCCGCCGCTACCCTGATCCATCAAATCCACGCCGCCGCAGAGAACGCCCTTATCCAATGACCCTGCCCGATCCCGCTCCGCCCCGCAAACGCCGCGGTCCATTCGGGCCAATGTTCATCCTGGTGCTGATCCTGGCGGTGGGCTGGTGCGCCGGCTGGTTCTGGCTGAAGGATCAGGCGATCAGCCGAATGGACCAGACGGCCAAGACGCTCGCCGATAACGGCTACCGCCTCGAGTGGAGCAAACGGGACGTCAGCGGCTTTCCCTTCCGCCTGAACATCAACCTCTCCAACCTGCGGGTCTCGGAACCCTCCGGCTGGGCCCTGACAGCCCCGCTGGTCAAGGGCGAAGCCTTCATCTACGCCCTCGGAAACTGGGTGCTGGTCGCGCCCCAGGGGGTCACCTTCACCCGTCCTGACGGCGGGGCGGTGATCGTCCAGGGTCAGGCCCTGCGCGCCTCGCTCACCGACTTCGACAAGCGCCCACCCCGCATCGACATCGAGGGCGTCAACCTGACCTTCTCGCCCGAGGCCGGCGCCAGTCCCTATTTCCTGTCCTCTGCCAAACAGCTGAACGTCCGTGTCCTCGCCGGCCCCAACGACCAGGGCGCCTTTCTGATGCGGGTCGGCGGAGCGAAAATGGCGCTGCAGGGCCTGGCCGCCCGCGCCACCGAGGACGGGCTGGTGGATATGGACCTGGGCCTCACCCTGACCCGCATCTCCGCCTTCGATGGCCAGAGCTGGGAGAACGCCGCCCGCGCCTGGGCCGGCGCCGGCGGGGTGATCGAGGTCGATCGCGCCTCGGTCAGCGGCGGCGCCGCCCGCCTGTCGGCCAGGACCGGGACCCTGCGTCCCGGCCCAGACGGCCGGCTGGAAGGCCGCCTCGACGCCTCGCTCGGCGACCTCACCGGTTCGGGCCAGTCGCTGCAGGGGCAAGTCCAACTGCGCGACGGCAAGGCTTTCATCGGTCCGCTCGAAATCGGCCCGTCGCCGCGCGTATGGTGAGCGACCGAGTGACGCAAGATTCTTGCGCCGCTTGCCGCCTATTGCGTCCCCGGCCGCAAGGCCTTAGGCCCGAACCACGAGTTTGAGGAACAAATGGGTCGGGATACACCACCAGCGCCGCCGAGCCTCGAGGCTGTCCGGGCCCGCATCGACCAGGTCGACGCCGAGCTGTTGAAGCTGATCGACGAGCGCGCCTCCCTGGCCGCCGCCGTGGCCGAAGCCAAGCGCGCGGCGGGCGATGGCGGCAAGTTCGGCCTGCGTCCCGGCCGCGAAGCTCAGGTCATCCGCAAGAAGATCCACCGCGAGGGCGCCGTGGCTACCCCGGCCCTGGTGGTCCGCGTCTGGCGCGAGCTGATCGCCGATAGCCTGGCCCGGCAGGGCCCCTTCTCGCTGACCGTCTGGGGCGGCAAGACCGAGGCGCGGGTGGTCGAGGTGGCCCGCCAGCGGTTCGGGGTCGCCCCGCCGATGACCCTGGTCGCCAAGCCGGAAGAGGCCCTGGCCGGGGCCAAGGTCCTGGGCGGCGTCGCGGTCCTGGCCCTGAGCACGGACTCCGCCTGGTGGGGCCGGCTGCTGGCTGAGCCGAACCTGCGGGTGTTCGCCACCCTGCCCTGCCTTACCCAGTGGGGCCCCCTGGCCGCCGTCGCCGTGGGCGACGTGCCGGTCGAGCCCACCGGCGCCGACCAGACCCTTTGGGTCACCGACGCTCCACAATCGGCCGCGGCTATCGTCGAGGCGCTCAGCCGTGACGGCGTCGCCGCCGCCCCGATCACCCAGGCCGGCGGCCTGAAGCTGTTCAGCCTGGCCGGCTTCTACCAGCGCGAGGACGAGCGCCTGGCCCGCGCGCCCGGTAAGCTTTCCGGCGTCATCGGGGCTGCACCCGAGCCGTTCGACGTGTAAGACGCGGGCCTCTTGCAAGGACCCGTCATGACCGACCGTTTCGCCGCGCCCCGTCCCGTTCCCAAGCCCGGCATCCTGGACATCGCCCCCTACAAGCCCGGCAAGGCCGCCGCTGAGGGCGTGGTCGATCCGGTCAAGCTGTCGGCCAACGAGAACATCCTGGGCAGCTCGCCCAAGGCCCGGGAGGCCTATGCCGAAGCGGCCATGAAGCTGCACCTCTACCCTGCCGGCCGCGCCGACATCCTGCGCGCCGCCGTCTCGGAAAAGTTTGGCCTGGAGCCTGAGCGTCTGCTGTTCGGCTGCGGCTCGGACGAGATTTTCCAGCTGCTCAACCAGACCTTCCTCGAACCCGGCGACAATATGATCCAGGGCGCGCACGGCTTCGCTGCCTACGCCATCGGAACCCGCGCCTGCCAGGGCGAGGTGAAGTATGTGCCGGAGAAGAACTTCACCATCGACGTGGACGCGCTGCTGGAGGCCGTCGACGAACGCACCCGCCTGATCTTCCTCGCCAATCCGGCCAACCCGACCGGCACCTGGATCAGCGCCGACGAAGTCCGCCGCCTGCACGAGGGCCTACCCCCGTCGGTCGTGCTGGTGCTTGATGGCGCCTATGCCGAGTTCAACACCGATCCGCGCTTCGAGGACGGCCTGGGCATGGCCCGCAACGCCCACAACATCGTGGTCACCCGCACCTTCTCCAAGATCCATGGGCTCGGCGCCCTGAGGGTCGGCTGGGCCTATATGCCGGCCGAGATGGCCGAGGCGGTCGATCGAATCCGCCTGCCCTTCAACGTCAACATCCCCGCGCAGCTGGCCGCCGTCGCCTCCCTGGCGGACGAAGAGTTCGCCGCGCGGTCGCTGGCCCTGGTCGAGCAATGGCGGCCCTGGCTGACCCAGCAGATCAGTGGACTTGGCCTGGACGTCGTGCCCAGCGCGGCCAACTTCGTGCTGGTCGGCTTCCCGGCCACGCCCGGCAAGACCGCCGTCGAGGCCGAGGCCTTTCTCGCCTCCAAGGGCCTGCTGACCCGCGGTGTCGGCAACTACGGCCTGCCGGACCACCTGCGCATTACCATCGGCCTGGAAGAGCACAACCGCGCCGTGGTCGAGGGCCTGGCGGAGTTCATGGGCAAATGACCCAGATGCCCATCTACGATCGGCTGACGGTCATCGGCTGTGGCCTGATCGGCTCTTCGCTGGTCCGGGCCGCCCGCCAGAGCAAGGCCGCCGCCCACATCACCGTGGCTGACGCCCGCCGGACGGTCTTGGATCGCGTCGCCGAGCTGGGAATCGCCGACGCTGTAGAAGCGGACCTCGGCAAGGCGGTCGAGGGCGCCGACCTGGTCATCTTCGCCACCCCGGTCCTGGCCATCGCCGATGTCATGGCGGCCGTCGCCCCTTCGCTGAAGGCCGGCGCCACCATCTCCGACGTCGGTTCGGTCAAGGGCAGCGTATCGGAGGCCATGCAGGCCACCGCACCCGCCGGCGTTCACATCATCCCCGGCCACCCGATCGCCGGCACCGAGCAGTCGGGCCCAGACGCCGGCTTCGCCGAGCTGTTCCAGGACCGCTGGACCATCCTCACCCCCATCGCCGCCCGCCACGACGACGCTTACGCCCTGGCCGTCGCCCGGCTGGCCAGCTTCTGGCGGGCGCTGGGCGCCCAGGTCGAACAGATGGACGAGCGGCACCACGACCTGGTCCTGGCCGTGACCAGCCACCTGCCCCACCTGATCGCCTACAATATCGTCGGCACCGCCGCCGATCTGGAGGAGGTCACACAGGCCGAGGTGATGAAGTATTCGGCCGGCGGCTTCCGCGATTTCACCCGCATCGCCGCCTCCGACCCGACCATGTGGCGCGACATCTTCGTGGCCAACCGCGAGGCGGTGCTGGAGATTCTCGGCCGCTTCACCGAGGACCTGCAGGCGCTCAGTCGCGCCATCCGCTGGGGCGAAGCCGAGAAGCTGCATGAGCTGTTCACGCGGACCCGCGAAATCCGCCGCGGTGTCATCGCGCTGGGCCAGGAAAGCCCCGAACCCAACTTCGGCCGGGATCGCGGCAAGCACTGACTATTTGCCCGTCACCGCGCGCCGCAGGTTCACCAGCACCTTGCCGCAGTCGGCCTTCATCCCCTGCCGCACCACCTCGGCCGGCAGCTTGATGTCCGCCGCCACCCGGTTCACGTAAATCACCCTCGTGCCCTTGCCGCGCGGCTCAAGCCGCCACTCGCCCTGCATGGCCTTCAGATCGCCGCCCGTCTTGCGGAAGACGATGCGGCTGTGGGGCGTGTAGTCGGCTCGCACCACATTGCGGATGGTCGGCACGAACATGTTGCCCTGGCTGACCTGCTCGCGCACGTCCCAGCCCGGCCCCTTCTCGACCACCCGACAGACCGTCAGGTTGGCGATGATCCGCTTGGCCTGGGCGCAATCGGTCAGAACGGCCCAGACCTTGGCCGGCGGCGCGGCGATATCGATGGCGCCGTGAATGAACGCGCCCTCGCCGGCTGGGGCGACCGTAACCCAGGCCTTGCCTGCCGCCAGGGTCTTTTCAGCGGAGGCGGGGACCGGCGCAGCGGCCGCGACGCTGGTCAGGCCAAGGGTCAGGGCCAGTGCTGTGGCCAGGTGTGCATGTCGCATCGCGTGGTCTCCGTCCCCGACTCGCCTGTGCAGATACGAGCCCACGGACGGATCGGATGCGGCGCCGGGCGATTTCCTGCGCCGGGTTTGGACTACTTCCCGCTGACTTCCTTGCGCAGCTTGAGGAACGACTTCTCCGTTCCAGACTTGATCCCCGCCCGGACCAGGGCTGGCGGGAAGTCGTGGTCGATCGCGAACCGGGACTCGTAGATCAGGCGGGTCTTGCCGTCGGACAGCGGCTCCAGCCGCCATTCGCCCTGCAACACCTTCAGGTCCCCGCCCGCCTTGCGGAACACGATCCGGCTATGGGGCGTGTAGTCGGTGCGGAAGACACTGCGGATGCCGGGGACCCCCATGGAGGCCTTTGTCACATGCTCCCAGACCTCAAAACCCGGCCCCTTCTCCACGACCCGGCAGACTGTCAGGTTGGGGTTCTCCTTCTTTGCCCTGCCGCAATCGGTCAGCAGCGGCCAGATCTTCTGCGGCGCTGCCGCGATATCGATGGCGGCGAACACCGCGACCGCTTCGCCGACCTGGTCTACCCTCACCCAGGCCTTGCCGGCTTTGAGCACCGTCTGCGACTCGGCCGGCAGCGGTTTTGCGCCCGCCGTTCCGCCGGCCACCGCCAGACACACGGCCAACAACCCGACCAACAGCTTACGCGACATCCGTGGCTCCCATGCTCGCCTGACGATGTGGGAAATCCGCCACAAAGGACAGTCCTGATCGGCGATTGGCGAAAATTCGGTTTGGCCCCGAAGATGAACGCTGCTATCCGCCGCGCCCTCAAGGAGAAAGACCGTGGCCCGCAAAGCCCCAACCGTCATGACCGCCAATCGCAGCCTGGGTTATCAGCCCGGTCGCGAGGACGCGCGCGCGTGGGAGGATGCTTCGGTCTAGGGATTTTCGATCCTTGGGATTGTCCGAAAGAACCCCTCCCGGCGCGGCCTGGAGGGGTTCTTCGTATCCGGAGACCGCTTCGCGCCGCTGCCGGGAGGGAGCGTAACGAGAAGAGGAGAACCCCATGAGCGGGTTCGAACACATCGAAGGGGCGGCTTCGCCCATCAAGGCCTGGATCTCGGGGGTGCCGCTGGAGCATGCCGCGGCCAACCAGCTGCGCAATGTCGCCAGCCTGCCGTTCATCCACAGCCACATCGCCGTCATGCCCGACGTCCACTTCGGTCGGGGCGCGACCGTGGGTTCGGTCATCCCCACCAAGGGGGCGATCATCCCGGCGGCCGTGGGGGTCGATATCGGCTGCGGGATGATGGCGGTGCAGACCAGCCTGAAAGCCCACCAGCTGCCCGACAGCCTGGCCGTTGTGCGGCGGGAGATCGAGCGGCGGGTGCCGGTCGGCAACGGTCCGGGCGGGGACTTCAAGGACAGCCCGACCAGCGCCTCGACCGCGCTGCGCACCTCGGGCTTGGCCGAGCGGCTGGAGCGCATCCTGGCCAAGCACCCGAAGATCCGGGGCGACAAGCTGCTGCGGCAGCTCGGGACCCTGGGGGGCGGGAACCACTTCATCGAGCTCTGCCTCGACGAGGCTGACACCGTCTGGGTGATGCTGCACTCCGGCTCGCGGGGGACCGGCAACATCATTGGCCAGTACTTCATCGAGCGGGCCCGCGAGGAGCTCGCCCGGCGGGAACTGGGCTACGCGGTGCCGGACAAGGACCTGGCCTTCTTCATGGAGGGCGAGCCCCTGTTCGACGACTATGTCGAGGCGGTGCTGTGGGCCCAGGACTACGCCCGGGCCAACCGGCAGCTGATGATGGACCGGGTGCTGATCGCCTTGCGCGAACAGCTGCCGGCCTTCCAGCTTGGGAAGCTCGCGGTCAACTGCCACCACAACTACGTGGAACAGGAGACTCACTTCGGCGACACCGTCTGGCTGACCCGCAAGGGCGCCGTGCGGGCGCGGGAGGGCGACCTGGGGATCATTCCCGGTTCGATGGGGGCGAAATCCTTCATCGTGCGGGGGAAGGGTAACCCGGACAGCTTCTGCAGCTGCTCGCACGGCGCGGGCCGGACCATGAGCCGGGCCGAGGCCAAGCGGCGGTTCACCCTGGACGACCACATCCAGGCGACCGCCGGGGTCGAGTGCCGCAAGGACGAAGGCGTGATCGATGAGACGCCGATGGCCTACAAGGACATCGACGCCGTCATGGCCGCGCAGTCGGACCTGGTGGAAATCGTCCACACGCTTCGGCAGGTGGTGTGTGTGAAGGGGTGAAGCGGGGGACAGGTTGCCCGGCACGGGCTACCTGTCCCCGGTCAGCGCCGCCGGCGGAAGCACCAGCGTTCCAGGCGGCTGGAGCGCGGATGTTTCAACACCCTCCGCAAACCGGGGACAGGTAGCGCGCTCGCGCGCAACCTGTCCCCTACCGCCCTTTCCAATCGGCGCTCAACGCCTGAGGATACTTGTCCTCGATCAGGCGGGCGTTGATGCCGTGTTCCAGCCAAACCTTGGCGGCGCACAGCACGGTGGTGAAGCCGCCGTTGCTGTCCAGCGCCTGGGCGATCACGGAGTCGGCGTCGCCTTTGAAGCCGATGTTGGTCACCTCGACGAAGGTCTGGCCATCGCCCAGTTCGGTGAGGGTGCATTCGACGCGGGTCAGCCCATCCTCGCCGCCCCAGTCGAAGACCAGCGACTTGCCGGGCTCAAGCGACCGCACGTGGATGTCGTCCGCCGCGCCGTACATCTCCCATTCCCACCGCACCACGGCGCCGGACTCCAGCCGGCCGCTGGCCTTGCTGAACCAGAACCTGGTGGTGACTTCGGGATCGACGAAGGCCTCGAAAACCTTATCGGCCGGAGCCCGGATCATCGTCTGCGCCTTTACCTCGACCATCTCGTCCTCCTCTAGCCAGTGATCTGCGGCGTCGGCTCGCCGGTTTCCAGCAGGCTCTTCAGCGCCGACAGGATCGACGGCCAGCCGTTGCTGACGCCCTTGCGCTGCTGGCTGTTGTCCGGGAAGCCGTCGTGAGTGACCGTCAAACGCACGCTGTCCTGCACCGGCTCCAGCAGATAGGTCACCGTGGTGGTCGGCGAGGCCGTCTCGAAGGTGTAGCGCAACAGGCGTGGCGGGTCGCTCTCCAGCACCTCGCCCTGAAAATCGACACTGCCGTCCGGCGCGTAGAGCACATGTTTGGAGCCGGTCTTCCAGTCGCTCTCCGAGCGCCGGCCGAACCAGAATTTCGGACGCAGGTCGGGGTCCATCAGGGCGTCCCACAGCTTCTGCGGCGTGGTGCGGATATAGATGACATAGACGAAGGCCGGGTCGCTCATTCTGTCTCCCCTTCCGGGCGCTCGAGTTGGGTCTTGAACGCCACCAGGTCGACGACCTGGGCGCGCTCGAACTTGCCGATCCAGCGATCGGCGATCTCCGCGATGGGGACGGGGTTGAGGTAGTGCAGCTTCTCCCTGCCCCGCTTGACGGCGGTGACCAGGTTGGCCTCCTCAAGGATGCCGAGATGCTTGCTGACCGCCTGGCGGGTCATCGCCAGGCCGTCGCAGAGCTCCATCAGCGTCTGTCCGTTGCGGGCAAACAGCCGGTCCAGCAAGGCCCGCCGACTGGCGTCGGCCAAGGCACGAAAGACTGCGTCCGTCTCCATCGAGGCGGACTATAGGCAACCATTTGGTTGCATGTCAACCGTCGGCTCAGGTCGGCCGGCTCTCCTGGTCCAGCGCGTCCAGCACCGCCTCGGGCCGCCATTCGATGACCTGGAGATAGGCCAGCAGAGCCGCGTCGGGCAGCGCTCGCCCGGCCTCGATCTCGCACAGAGACTCTGCGTCCAGCCGGAAGGTGCGGGCGAAGGCTTCCTGGGTCAGGCCGGTGCCCCAGCGCACTCGCTGGACCATTGCGCGGGCGCAGAGCGCGCCGTCGGGCGCGGCCGTGGCGTCGATCGGCAGATCGGGATGGATCAGCGGCAGTCCCATGGCGTCTCTCCTGATTCCAGCCCCGGCGAGAGGTCTAGCGGCGGAGCGTCGCGGGATGACGACCGTTTTGAGTCAAAGACTTGGCGCTTTGTCTTTGCACTGACATTCAGGTTTCGACGCGGATGACCATCAACCCGTCATAGCCCTTGTCGCCTAACGTCTGCAGCGCCGTGGCGGTCACCCGAGGTTCCGCCGCCACCGCTTCGGCGAGGCGCCGCACACCCTGGACGGACGCGTCACCGGCCGGGTCCACGACCGCGCCGCCGCGCACCACATTGTCCACGACGATCAGCCCGCCCGGCCGGGTCATCTTCAGGGCCCAGGCGAAATAGTCCGGGTTGGACGGCTTGTCGGCGTCGATGAACACCAGGTCGAACGGCGGCCCGCTCTCGGCCTCCAGCAGCGGCAGCAGCTCAAGCGCCGGCCCCTGCCGCACCTCGACCACTTCGGAAAGACCGGCGAAGGTAATACTGTCTCGCGCCACCTGCGCGTGGTGCGGATCGATCTCAAGGCTGACGACACTGCCGCCCTTGCCCAGGCCCCGCGCCAGCCAGATGGTGCTGTAACCGCCCAGCGTTCCCACCTCGAGGATCGCCTTGGCGCCGATCGTGCGCGCCAGGATCATCAGCAACTTTCCCTGGTTGGGGGCCACCGCGATGGCAGGCAACCCAGCGGCGCGGCTGGCCTCCAGCGCGTGGGTCAGCGCCTCATCATCGGCCCCGAGCACGCCGTTGAAATAGGCGTCCACCGCGTTCCAGCTGTCCTGGGTCACGACTCTCTCCGAAAAGCTGTTGTCGGCCCAACATAGTCCCTCTCCCTGAGGGAGAGGGAGGGGCCCGCGTTGCGAAGCAGCGTGGGAGGGAGAGGGTTTACGCTGGTGGCCAATCCCTGACCGTCCCTAAACCCTCTCCTTCCCACGCCTTTGGCGCGGGCCCCCTCCTCTCCCTCTCGGGAGAGGAGTTAGAGGGGCGGCTTGCCTATTCCTTCAGAAACTCGGTCGTCGCTTCGATGGCCTCGACCAGCCCGACCCGCTGGATTTCCACCCCCTCGGGCAAGCCCGCGAACAGCCGGGTCGGCGAAGCCGCATCCAACATCACGAACACGCCCTTGTCGTCGGCCCGGCGGATCAGGCGGCCGAAGGCCTGGGCTATGCGGTTCCGCGCCACCGCGTCGTCGTAGCCCTTGCCGCCGAACCGGGCGCGGCGCACCTTGTGCAGGATGTCGGGCCTGGGCCATGGCGCGCGGTCAAAGACCAGCAGCCGCAGCGAGCGGCCGGGCACGTCCACCCCGTCCCGCACCGCGTCGGTGCCCAGCAGGCAGGCGTCGCGCTCGGCCCGGAAGATGTCGACCAGTCCGCCGACCTCGATGGGATCGACGTGTTGGGCGTAGAGGGCCAGGCCCTTGTCGGCCAGCGGGCCGGCGATCAGGTCGTGCACCGCGCGCAGCCGGCGGATGGCGGTGAACAGGCCCACCCCGCCGCCGCCGGCCGCCAGGAACAGTTCGCGCATGGCGGCGGCCACCTGGCGGGCGTCGTCCTTGGCCACGTCGGTGACCACGAAGGCCCGCGCCTGGCTGGCGTAGTCGAAGGGCGAGGCGACCTTGATCGTCTTGGGCCGTTCGGGCAGGCGGGCGCCGCCGGTGCGCATCTCGGCCAGGGCGAAGGGGTCGTCCGAGGCCGGGTCGGTGAGGGTGGCGCTGGTCACCAGCACCCCGTGTGCCGGGGCCAGCACGGCGGCGGTCAGCGGCTCGGTCGGGTCCACCCAGTGGCGGCGGCTGGAGGCGTCGACGACCCGGCCGTACAGGAAGGTGGCCTCGAACCAGTCGACGAAATCGGGGTCGTCCTCGGCGTCCTCCTCGATGGCCTTCAGCATCGAGCGCCAGGCCGGAAGGGTCATCCGCGCCCGCCGGTCCAGCCCCCGCAAGGCCCCCTCGATCCGCGCCCGCTCGCCGGTCCCCAGCTCGTCGGCGTCCGCGTCGAGCACATCCTCCAGGTGCCTGGCCAGGGCCAGCAGCGGCGCCTCCACGCTGGCCAGCGCCGAGGCCGCGTCCGACGCTGTCTGGCGCACCTTGTCGATGGCCGGCCGGGCCTGGCACTCCATGCCGATATCGGCCCCGCCCCGCTCGCTATTGCGGGCCCGCAGCTGCTCCAGCACCGCCGCCAGGAAGGCCTCGACCGGGCCGATGGGGTTGATCTCCCCGTTCGGCGGGGCGATCCGGCCCGACCAGCCCTCGCCCGGCAGCACGGCGGCTGCGCGGGTCACATCCTGCAACGCCCGCCGCGCATCCTCCCGGTCGCCGAGCACGTCCATCAGCCGATGCTCAAGCCCCCTGCCCCGCCGCCCACGCGACTCCGGCCCGCGGATCCAGCGGCGCAGCTCCGCCGCCTCCGCCCCGCTGAGCGCCGCCGAAAAGGCGCTGTCGGCGGCGTCGAACAGGTGGTGGCCCTCGTCGAAGACGATGCGGCGCAGGGACGCGGTCTCGACGTCCGCCTTGCCGCCCCGCGCCCGCCGCGCCCCGTCGAACGCGGCCTGGGTCAGCACTAGGGCGTGGTTTGCGATCACCAGGTCGGCCCGGCGGCTCCCCCGGATGGCCTTTTCCACATAACAGGCGCGGTAGTGGCCACAGGCGGCGTGAACGCACTCGCCCCGCCGGTCGACCAGGTTGGCGGCGCTGGCCTGGGCCGACGGGGCGATGGCGAACAGGTTGGGCAGCCAGGCGGGAAAGTCGCCGCCGGTCATGTCCCCGTCCCGCGTCGCCCGCACCCAACGGGCGGCTAGGCCCATGCCGATCAGGTCGCCGTTCCCCAGCTGCGCAGTCTGAACCATCTCCTGGAAATTCAGCAGACAGAGGTAGTTCTCCCGACCCTTGCGGACCACGGCCTTGCGGGCCCGCACCGCCGGGTCGGGATAGACCGCCGCGCTCTCCCGCTCGATCTGCCGCTGCAGGGCGCGGGTGTAGGTGCTGATCCACACCGCCGGCCCGTTCTCCTGCGCCCACAGGGAGGCGGGGGCCAGATAGCCCAGGGTCTTGCCGACGCCGGTGCCCGCCTCGGCCAGCACCATGCGCGGCTCGCCCTCATGTTCGCGAGGCGCAAAGGCGTGGGCGGTCTCGGCGGCGTAGACCGCCTGCATCGGCCGCGCCTCGTCCAGCCCCGACTGACGCAGCAGCTCGGCCAGCCGGCCCGGTCCATGGTCTCGGCCAGGTTCAGCGCCTCCTCCCGCGACGGCCAGGGCCGTTCGCCCAGCTCCGCCAGCAGCATCGAAGAAGCCTCGCGCAGCGTGCTCGCCTGCTCGGCCGCCCCCTTCGGCTCCGACAGGCCCAGCGCCTGCGCCAGCCCCACCGCCGAGGGCGCCGTGAACCGGGCCGGCCGCACGAAGGCGAACAGCTCCAGCGCATCGAACACGCCCCGCGCCCGAGGCGGCGTGTTCAGCCCCAACCGCTTGGCCGTGATCCCGGCGTGCACCACCAGAACCGGCCCGGCCTCCGCCAGATTCCGCGCCGCAGGAGCGCGCAGGTCCCGCGCGCCGGCGGCATCGGCCACGGCGCAACGCGGCCCAGGCAGAACCACGAGCGCTGGCGCCAGATCGAGGATTGGGGAGTGGGCGTTCACTGCGTTTTTCTAGAGGGTTTCGGCCGTAAACAAAAGCGGAACGGAGGGTTCCGCGTCCCTATCGCTCCAGTCTCGCGCGAAGGCCGGCCTCATCATCCAAGAACCACAGCCCCTCGCCGCGGTTGGACTCGCGGATGAAGGCCTGCAACGGCTCGCTCCCGGCGGCCGCGGTGGAGACATCGCCGAGGATCACCACTCGAAAGCCATAGTTGGTGAACTTCTGAATGACCTCCCCGGCAATCCGGCTCGACAGCACTAGAAACCGGGGATCAAGCCGCGCGACTGGAAGCACGATCGTCCGCGCCTCCCGAGAGAAGGCCTCCCCGATAAGGTCTGCCACATCAGTCGGGCCTGCGATCGGCGAGCCATCAGCGGCGGCGAACAGCACGGTCTCGCCCGCAATTTCGTCGAACCTGTCCATGATTCCCTCCCGCGCTGCTGAGTATCACGCCCTCTCGAAACAGAACGGGAACATGCTATAGGGTCTGGATGGCCGCCGCCGCGCTGACCGCGCTCCCCGATCGTTTTGAAGCCTGGTTCGCCTCACGCGGCTGGGCGCCGCGCGCGCATCAGCTCGAAATGGTCGAGGCCGGGCGGGCGGGGCAGCACAGCCTGCTGATCGCACCGACCGGCGGAGGCAAGACGCTGGCCGGGTTTCTGCCCAGCCTGATCGAGCTGACCGAGCGGCCGCCGGCCAACAGCCCGCGCGGGGTGCACACCCTGTACATCTCGCCACTGAAGGCGCTGGCGGTGGATGTCGAGCGCAACCTGATGACACCCATCGCCCAGATGGGGCTGAACATCACCGCCGAGTCCCGCACCGGTGACACCGGCGAGGCGCGCAAACAGCGCCAGCGGGCCAAGCCGCCAGACGTCCTGCTGACCACGCCCGAGCAGCTGGCGCTATTCTGCGCCTGGGAAGGGGCGCGGCGGTATTTCGAGGATCTGCGCTGCGTGGTGCTCGACGAGATCCACACCCTCTGGCCGTCCAAGCGCGGGGACCTGCTGGCCCTCGATCTGGCGCGGTTACAGCAGTTCGCCCCGGCGATGCGGCGGGTCGGGCTGTCGGCGACGGTCGACGATCCGGACATGATCCGCGGCTGGCTATCGCCGACCGACGCGGAGGCCGTGCGGTTGGTACGCGGTCCTCCCGGCCCGTTGCCCCAGGTCGAAGTCCTGATCTCTGAGGACCGCGTCCCCTGGGCGGGCCATACAGCGCAGCATGCGATGGCCGAGGTCTATGAGGTCATCAAGCGTCACAACACCACGCTGATCTTCGTCAACACCCGCTTCCAGGCCGAGTTCGCCTTCCAGGAACTGTGGAAGCTCAACGACGACGGCCTGGCCATCGCCCTGCACCACGGCTCGCTCGCCGCGGAGCAGCGGCGCAAAGTGGAGTCGGCCATGGCGCGGGGCGACCTGCGGGCCGTGGTGTGCACCTCCACCCTCGACCTCGGCATCGACTGGGGCGACGTCGATCTCGTCATCCAGCTGGCCGCGCCCAAGGGCGCCTCGCGGATGGTACAGCGGATCGGACGGGCCAACCACCGGCTGGATGAGCCCTCCAAGGCCATCTTCGTGCCGGCCAACCGTTTCGAGGTGCTGGAGTGCCAGGCGGCCCGCGAGGCCATTGCCGAGAACGCCTTCGACCCTGAGCCGCAACGCATCGGCGCGCTCGATGTGCTGGCCCAGCATGTCATGGGCTGCGCGGTGTCCGAGCCGTTCGACATGCTGGAGCTCTATGACGAGGTCCGCAGCGCCGGCCCCTACCGCGACCTGTCCTGGGAGGATTTCGAGGCGGTGGTCGAGTTCGTCTCGACCGGCGGCTATGCCCTGCGCACCTACGACCGCTTCCGCCGGATCGTGAAAAACGCGGACGGCCGCTGGACAGTCCGCAACGCCCAGACCGCCCAGCGCCATCGGATGAACGTCGGGGCCATCGTCTCTCCCGCCGTGCTGGCCATCCGCCTGGCCGGACGCGGCGGGACGGCCGGCCGCAAGATCGGCGAGGTCGAGGAGGGCTATCTGGAGATGCTGGAGCCCGGCGACACCTTCATCTTCGCCGGCGGGGTGTGGAAGCTGCAGGCCGTCACGGCCACCGACGCTCTGGTTTCGCCCGCCCCAAACAAGGACCCCAAGCTTCCCAGCTGGGGCGGATCGAAGTTCGCCATCTCCACCTTCCTGGCCGCCAAGGTGCGGCGGATGATGTCCGATCCGGAGACCTGGCCCAGCCTGCCGACAGATGTCTGCGAATGGCTGACGGTGCAGCAGGACAAGTCGCTGATCCCCACACCTGACCAGATGCTGTTGGAGACCTATCCGCGCGGAAAGCGCCACTTCCTGGTCTGCTATCCCTTCGACGGCCGCCTGGCCCATACCACCCTGGCCATGCTGCTGACCCGGCGTTTGGACCGGATGCGGGTCGGACCGCTGGGGTTCGTGGTCAACGACTACGCCCTGGCGATCTGGTCGCTGAAACCGATGGATGACCTCGATTTCGACTCACTCTTCGATGAGGACATGCTCGGAGACGACCTCGAAGCCTGGCTGGACGAGAGCTTCATGATGAAGCGGTCGTTCAAGGGCTGCGCCCTTATCTCCGGCCTCATCGAACGACGCATGCCCGGCGGAGAGAAGACCGGGCGGCAGGTGACCTTTTCGACTGACCTGATCTACGACGTGCTGCGCCGACACCAACCCGACCATCTGCTGCTGCGCACCGCGCGGATCGACGCCGCCAGCGGCATGATCGACGTCGCCCGCGTCGGCCAGATGCTGACGCGGATCAAGGGCAGCATCCTGCATTCGCGCCTCGACCATGTCTCGCCCTTCGCCGTGCCCATCATGCTGGAGATCGGCAAGGAGCGGGTCGGCGGGGACGCCGCCGACATGATCCTGGCCGAGGCCGCCGACGAATTGATCGCCGAGGCCCTGTCGTGAACGCCCAGGCCTTGAAGGAACGGCTGTTCGCCACCAGCCCCTGCGGCGGGGTCGCCATGGCGATCAACGGCCATCCGGTGGTGATGCGGCACAGCGGCGCCCTGTGGCTGCCTGTTGAGCGAATGCTGGTCGTGGCCGACCTCCATTTCGAGAAGGGCAGCGCCTATGCCGCCCGCGGCCAGCTGCTGCCGCCCTACGACACCGGCGAGACCCTGACCCGGCTGGAAGCGGAGGTCGCCTCCGTTTCGCCCGCGACCTTGGTCTTTCTCGGCGACAGTTTCCACGATGGTCAGGCCGAGGATCGCCTGTCTCTGTCCTACGCCGATCGCATCGCCGCCCTGGCGACCGGGCGCACCCTGATCTGGGCGGTCGGCAATCACGACGCCGACGGGCCCCGCGCCCTGCCTGGTGAGTTGGCCGACGAACTGACCGTGGGAACCCTGATCCTGCGCCACGAACCCGAGCCTGGCCAGCAACCCGGAGAGGTCGCCGGCCACCTGCACCCCTGCGCCCGCCTGGTGGGCCGGGGCCGCGCTGTGCGGCGGCGCTGTTTCGCCACCGATGGGGAGCGGCTCATCCTGCCGGCCTTCGGGGCCTATGCAGGTGGCCTGAACCTGCGCGACCGCGCCTATGCCGGCCTATTTGCCCGCCCGCCCCTGGCCGTGGCGCTTGGCAAGGATCGGGCGCACCCGCTCAGTTGGGCGATGCTGGGCGGCGATTGAACTATTGGGCGTAGATGGCCAGTCGGGCCGTCGTCTGGGCGTCCATCTGGCCGGTGATCGCCAAGCCCTGGTCACGCTGGTAGGCGCGCACGGCGCCGTCGAGGGCGGGCGAAGCCTTACCGTCCTGCGGCCCCTGGTAATAGCCGAGACGCGAGAGGGCCCGCTGCGCCTGGGCCGCCGAACCGACCGCCGGGCCGCCGGCCAGCTTGCTCTGGGCCGAGGGGTTGGGCGCCGCCGCCCTGTAACCGCCGGCCGACCGCTCGGCGCCACTGCGGGCTTCGGGGCTCAGGGCGCCGCGGATGCGTTCGGCGCTGTTGCGGGCCTCGGCGTCGCCGCCCTTGCCGGCGATCAGATACCACTTGTAGGCCTCGGCGTTGTTCTGGGTGACCCCGAAACCTTCCTCGTAGATCATGCCGAGATTGTATTGGCTGTCGGTCAGGCCCAGGTCCGCCGCGCGGCGAAACCACTGGGCCGCCGTGGTCAGGTTCTTCGCCCCGCCCTGCCCCTCGAAATAGAAAAGGCCGAGGTTGTGCATCGCGCGGCGGTCGCCACCCTGGGCCGCGCGCTCCGTCCACTGGCGGGCCGCCGCCAGGTCCTTGGCGACCCCGCCTTCGCCGTTCTCGTACAGCTTGGCCAAGTAGAACTGGGCCGGGGCGTGGCCCTGGTTGGCCGCCTTGCGCAGGTCGGTCAGGCCCGAAGGATCGCGGGCCTCGACCCGCTTGACCGCATCCTTGAACAGCTCGGCCGCCGTGGCGGGCGCGGCCGACGGCGTCGCGGTCGCAGCGGGCGCAGTCGCCGCGCCGGCCATGTCGGGGGCGACGGCCATCGACACGCGAGGTTCGGCAGGCAGGCCGGGCGTGGTGTCCGCCTCGGCCGTCATGATCTCCTTCTCGTCAGCCTGCTGGATCTGCAGACCGCGAGAGATCCGCTCGGCCATCTCGCCGCCGCCCGGAGCGCCGGTGATCATGCCGACCGCCACCAGACTGCCACAGGCCAGCAGGGCGGTGATGCCCAGGGTGGTGACCATGGCCGAGCTGGCCTTCTTCTTCGGGGCCTTGGCGCGACCGCCGAACAGGCCGCCCTTGCGGGGCGGCTTGGCTTCGGGAGAGCCGGAGCTGCGGGCCGCGGCCCGGGCCTGCTCGATCACCTCGCGGGTGCTGAGCGCCCGGTTGAGGTCGGCGTCGAACACCGGCTCGGGGGCCTCCGGGACCTCCTCGTCCTCGTCGTGCAGAGGCGCGAAGTTGTCGCTCGCCTGGAAATCGTCGACGGGGTCAAAGCCGTCGGCCGCCTCGAAGTCGCGGTCGGAGAAGACCGCCGGGCTTTCGGTCCGGGCCGGGAAGTCGCCGGAATCGAACTTGGGGGTCTCGAAGCCCGGTTCGGCCGGGCCGGCGAAGCGGGCGCCGAAGGCGCGCGGCTCGAAGGTCTCTTCCGGGATGGCCTGGCCGCGGGTCGGGAAAGGATCGGGCGCGAAGGGGTCCATCGCCGGCTCGGCCCAGCGGGCCGCGGCCGGCGCGGGGGCCTGGGCCACCTGGTCGGCGATCCGCCGGGTGGCGGTGGTCATGCTGGCGTCGATCTTCTCGCGCGCCTCGTCGAGCAGGCGGGCGGTGCGCTCCTCGCTCTGGCGGATCCGCTCGGCGAGATCGGTCGAGACGCGCTCCTGGCGCTGGCTGATCCGCTCGGTGACACGGGCGACCTGTTCGCCGACATCGTCGATGGCCTGGGCGCTGCGGCGCTCAGAATTGGCGATACGCTCGGCCAGCCGCTCGGTGATGCGGGCGATCTCGGTCCCCAGGCGTTCCAGCGCCTGAGCCTGGCTGCCGTCGTTGTGGGCCAGCCGTTGCTCGACCAGACCGGCGATGCGCGAAACCTCGCTGCCGACGTGCTCGACGGCCTGAGCACTCCGCCCCTCTACCGACTGCACCCGGCGACTGAGATTGTCGGCCATGCTGACCATCTCCCGCCCCATCCGCTCGATCGCCATGGCCGAGCGCTGCTCGGCGGCATGGACGTGAGCGGTCATCTCAGAAAGCTTCTGCTCGACGCGGCCGAAGCCGCCGTCCGAGGCGCGACGCAGGCTCTCGGCCATCTCCTGGCGCACCCGCTCGAGCCGGCTGTTGAGGCTGTGGGACAGGGTCTGCAGCGCCGCGGTGTTGTCGGCCCCCTCGACCTTGCGCAGGCGGGAGTCGAGCTTGACGAAGCTCAAGCCGAGATCGCGGACGGCCTCGGTGGTCTGGGCCTCGGCGGCTTCCAGCCGGCCCAGGACCCGGGCGGCGACCTCGTCGGCCAGGGCGGCGGTGTCGGGCGCCGCGCCACCGGCTTCCAGCGCCGCGACCTTGGCCTCCAGGGCGGCGATGGCCTCGCGGCTGCGGGCCTCGGTGTCATAGACCTGATTGGCGACCTTGCCGACCGAGCCCTCCAGCGCACGCAGGGCCTCGGCGGAGCGCGGCCCGGCGGACTCCGCTTCAATGCGGCGCAGGCGTTCGATCGCGCGAGCCTGTTCGGTGCGCAGTTCATCGACCGCGCCCTCGAACCGGGCGGCCACCGAGATCTGCTCACGCTCGGCGCCCTCCAGCCGGCTCAGCGCCCCGCGCACCGACTGGTCGATGCCGGTGATGGCCAGGGTCGAGCGCTGCTCGGCCGCCTCGATGCGGGCGGTCAGCCGCTCGATGGCCTCGGTCACCTTGCCGACCTCGTCAGCGGGGTGGTGGACGGCCTCGTACCGTGGCGGCGCGTCCTGGCGCGGGTAGGTAATGACGCCGGAGTCTTCCGTGAACGACTCCGCCTCGGGCGGCTCGCCCTCAACGATCATGTGATTGAGCCATTCGCCGAGCGTCATGCCGGAGCGACGCGCGAGATCCTTGGCGATCTCGCGCGCTTTGGGGTCGATGCCCTTAACGCTCCAAGGCGCCCCCGCCGTCATTCGAATCGATCTCCCGGCACTCTGAACTCGGACGCTAGCCAGCGAGCCGTTGTGTGTAAACGCGAGGTTAACGCTATATCTTGCGTCGCCAGCGATATCCTGTGGACGGATGGCCGCAGGGGCCGCCCATCCGTTAACTTCCGCTCCGGCATGGTTAACAAATCGTTGATCGGACGGATGGCGGAGCGTCGCACCGTGGCCTGAAAACACCGGGCCGAGGCCGATCGCCGCCCTCCCCTTGCGTAGCGGCTCGGGCCGCTACACATGCGGCCCATGTCGATGACCCTGACCCTGTCGCTGCTGGCCGGACTGGCCGCCATGACCCTCTTCGCCGGCTGGCGGGGCTCGTTGCCGCCGAACCTGGTGAAGGGTCCGCGGATGATCCCCTGGCGGGTCATCATGGTCGTTTCGGCGGCCGGGGTGGCCATGATGGCCGTGCATCTGGCGACACTGATCGGCGGCGTGGTCAGTCGTTGACCTCCCGCCTCGGGCGACGGGTGAAGCCGACCAGGCCGCCCGAGGACAGCAGCCCGATATCGGCCAGCAGGAAGGGCGCCTGCCACTTGTGCGGACAGGCCACGTAGCGCGGGCGCCATAGCGGGTCGTACTTGTCCTTGTACCGGCGCACCCCACGGAAATTGTAGAAGTCCTCGCCCCGCTCGAAGAGCAGCCGGCCGACCCGGCTCATGATCGGCGCCAGCGGCCGGTCGTCGAGCCCGGCCAGAGGCGCGACCCCGAAGTCGAAGGCCAGGTAGCCCTGCTCCTTGCCCCAGTTCAGCAGTTCGACGAACAGGAAATCCATGATGTTCTTGGGCGCGTCAGCGCCATAGCGCATCAGGTCCATCGACAGGCTGGTCTTTGCCGCTGTCGGCCAGAGTGTGGCGAAGGCGACGATGCGGCCCTCGGCGCGAACCAGGGCGATGGGGAACTCGGCCACATAGCGGGGAATGAAGCCGCCGAGGGAGAAGCTCTTCTCGCCGCCGGAGTGGTCTGCCAGCCAGGCGTCGGAGATCCGCTGCAGTTCGTCCATCGGCGCCGTGCCGGGCGGCACGACCTCGAACGTCGCCCCCGCCTCGCCGGCCTTGCGCCAATTGCGGCGCAGCACCTCGCGCCGGCGGCCGGCCAGGGAGAAGCCTTCGAGCGGCAGCTGGGCGCTTTCGCCGGTCTTCTGGATGAAGAAGCCGAGCTCGATGACGTCGGCCAAATCCTCCGGTTCCAGGCCGTAAAGACCGGGACGGGCGGCGTGGGCGTCGGCCATCTCGCGGAACCGCCAGAGCAGCTCCAGGTGCTCGTCGCGGCGGCCCACGGGCGGGCCCATCGACACCCAGCTTTTGCCCCGGACACCGAACATCAGGAAGCTCTCGCCGCTTTCGGAGAACAGGAACCGCTTGTCGCCCAGCAGGGCCAGGTTGGACTCCGGCTCGGCGCTCTCGGCATGGGCCAGGATGTGGCGGACGCGGGCGAAATCCGGGTCGTCCTCACCCGCGACGCCGGGCGTGGCCGGGGTGGCCAACAGGCGCCAGACGCCAACGCCCAGCAGCAGCACCCCCGCCCCGATCGAGGAGCGGATAGCCCGCTCCACATCCGCGTCGAACAGGGCGCGCCAGACCTGACCCTCGCCGTAGCCGGTGTTGCGGAACGACCACCATCCCAGCAGGGCCGCGCCGCCGATCGCGGCGGCGGCGGAGAGCAGCCAGCCGGGGGTGATCTCCATCCGGCTGAGGCGGGCGGTGCGCGGGAAGGCTTCGCGGAACGGGGCGACCAGGGCCAGGAGGACGACCAGGACCGCCGTTTCCTCCAGGTTGATGCCCTTGAACGGAGCCAACGCCGCCGCCAGCGCCAGGCAACAGACGGCGGCGGCCCAGGCGGCGCCGAGGCGGGCGCGCAGGCCGAACGCCAGCAGGATCAACAGGATCCCGAGCAGGGACGACACGAAGTGGCTGGCCTCGACCACCGCCGGGGCGCCGATGCGCAGCAGCAGGGCCACCCGTTCCGGATCGGTCGGGGTGGCGCCCGAGGCCAGTAACAGGCCGCCCCCGACCAGAGCCGCCGCCGCCGAGACGGTGGGAGCCATGGCCAGGGCGGCGGTCTTCAGTTCGGAAGTGCGCATGCCCGTTCGTGACTGGCCCGATTCCGGCTCAGTGTAGATCAGTCCTGGAAGACCGGCGCGCGCTTTTCCATGTTGGCCATCACGGCCTCGACATTGCCCGGCGAGCCGATCAAGGCGCCCTGCTCGACGCTCTCGGCCAGCAGGATGGCGTGCTGGTCGCCATCGGCCATGAGGTTGAGCAGCCGCTTGTTGGCGCGGATGGCGGCGGGGTTCTTGCCGGCGATCTCGCGGGCGGCTTCCAGGGCCTCGGCGCGGGGGTCGGCGCAGAGGCGGGTGGCGATGCCGTATTGCGCGGCTTCCTCGCCCGAGAAGATCCGGCCGGTGTAGGCCAGGTCGCGGGCGATGTCGTCGCGGACCAGGCCGCGTAGCAGGGCCATGCCGGCCATGTCGGGCACCAGGCCCCACTTGATCTCCAGCACCGCCAGCTTGGCGTCGGGCGCCACGAACCGCATGTCGGCCCCCAGTGTCAGCTGGAAGCCGCCGCCCAGAGCCACGCCATGGACGGCGGCGATCACCGGCACGGGAATGTCACGCCAGACCATCACGGCGTTCTGGGCCCGGTTGGCGCCGCTTTCGGTGCGCGGGGTATCGACCAGGCCCTCGCCGCCCTTGCGGGCGCCGGACGCCATCTTACCGAAATTGCCCATGTCGAGCCCGGCGCAGAAGGCCCGGCCCTCGCCCGACAGCACCACGGCGCGGACCGAGCGGTCGGCCTTCAGCCGCTCGCCGGTCTCGATCAGGGCCGCGAACATGGCGTCGTCCAGGGCGTTCATCTTGTCGATCCGGACCAGGCGGACGTCGGCGACGCCGCCCTGGATATCGACGGTGACACGGTCGTTCATGGTTTCCTCCAAGCTGCACAAACGTTCGCGACTTTCCGCAACGGTCGGCAAGTCCTCATTTTGCGTATCTTTGGTAGCTCAATCTGGGCACTGCTACCTTAAGGCGTCTTTAAGCATCATCTCCGAAGTTCGGGGCGATTGATCCAGTTTAGGGGTGACACGTGTTCGGACAATCGAAGCCGAAGTCCGTCGACTCCGGCGCCGCGGCCATTATCGAGGCCCTGTCGCGGTCCCAGGCGATGATCGAGTTCACGCCGGACGGCCATATCCTGCGGGCCAACGACAACTTCTACCAGGCCATGGGTTACACCGCCGAGGAGGTGGTCGGGCGCCACCACAGCCTGTTCGCCGAGCCGGCGTTCGCGGCCAGCGACGAGTACCGCGAATTCTGGCGCACCCTGAACAGCGGCCAGTTCGTGGCGGGCAAGTTCCACCGGCTGGCCAAGGGCGGGCGGGAGGTCTGGCTGCTGGCCTCCTACAACCCGGTATTCGAGGCCGAGGGGCGGCTGTCCAAGGTGGTCAAGCTGGCCAGCGACATCACCGAGGCCGAACAGGCGGCGGCCAGGGCCGAGGCCGAGCGCCGGGAGGCGCGTGAGCAGCAGGCTCATGCGGTCGAGGCCCTGGGACAGGCTCTGGCGGCGGTGGCCAAGGGCGACCTGACCTATCGCATCGACGGGCCCTTCCCGGCCGAGTACCGCCAGGTGCAGAGCGACTTCAACACCGCCGGGGACACCCTCAACAAGACCATGGCCGCCATCGTCGAGGCTGGCGACTCCATGCGCGGCGGGGCCGGCGAGATCAGCATCGGGGCCGACGACCTGTCGCGCCGCACCGAGAGCCAGGCCGCCCGGCTGGAGGAAACCGCCGCCGCGCTGGACGAGATCACCGCCACCGTCTCGCGCACCGCCGAGGTGTCGAAAAAGGCCCAGGGCTTTGTCGATCGGACCAGCGAGCGGGCCACCGCTTCGGGCGAGGTGGTCTCCGGCGCCATCGCGGCCATGCAGAGGATCGAGGCCAGCGCGGGCCAGATCGGCCAGATCGTCGGGGTAATCGACGAGATCGCCTTCCAGACCAACCTGCTGGCCCTGAACGCGGGGGTCGAGGCGGCGCGGGCCGGAGACGCCGGGCGCGGCTTCGCGGTCGTCGCCCAGGAGGTGCGGGCCCTGGCCCAGCGCTCGGCCGAGGCGGCCAAGGAGATCAAGGCGCTGATCGCCACCTCGGGCCGAGAGGTCGGGTCGGGGGTCGAGCTGGTCGGCAAGGCCGGCGAGGCCCTGACCCAGATCGCCGCCGACGTCGGCTCGATCACCGAACTGGTCGGCGAGATCGCCGCCTCGGCCGGTGAGCAGGCCGGCGGGCTGGCCGAGGTGAACACCGCGGTCAACGCCATGGACCAGATGACCCAACAGAACGCCGCCCTGGTCGAGCAGAGCACCGCCGCCAGCCATGCGCTGGCCGAGAAGGCGGCGGAGCTGGCCCGGCTGACCGGGCAGTTCCAGGTGGGAGCTCGGGAACCGGACCGGCGTCGCTGGGCGGCTTAGATTCGCGCTGACAGGTCGAAGACAGCGTGGGACAGCTAGTGCTAGGGGCGCAACCGGTCCCCCTTCACCGCCAGCCAGATGACGTGGCTGGCCTTGCGGCGGCCGGGGCCGGCTTTGACCTTCAGTTCCTCGACCGCGAACCCCGCCTGGCGGACGCGTCTGCTGAACACCGCGTGGGGGGCCGAGGACCACACCGCCAACAGGCCGCCGGGGGTCAGCGCCGCCTTGGCGGCGGCGAGGCCGGCGGGATCGTAGAGGCGGTCGTTGGCGCGGCGGGTGAGGCCTTCGGGGCCGTTGTCCACATCCAGGACGATGGCGTCCCAGCCACCCTGCCCTATCGCGGCGGCCACGTCGGTGACCGCGACGGTCACGCGGGGATCGTCCAGGCTGCCGGCGTGGATGTGGGCCATCGGGCCGCGCGCCCAGGCGACGACCTCCGGCACCAGCTCGGCGACGGTGATCCGCCCGTCCGGAAACGCCGCCAGAGCCGCCCGCAGGGTGAAGCCCATGCCCAGGCCGCCGATCAGCACGCGCGGGCGGGGCCGCCCGGCCAGACGGGCGGCGGTAAGCTCGGCCAGCGCCTCCTCCGAGCCGCTGAGGCGGCTGTTCATCAGCTCGATGCCGCCGTCGGCCATGATGGAGAACTCCTGGCCGCGCTGCATCAGGCGCAGGGTTCCGCCGCCGCCGGGCATGCTTGCGGTGTCGAGGTGGAGCCAGGGGATCATGGCGCCGGTATAGCGCGAACCGGACCGATGTGGACGCCCCAAACGTCGCGGGCCACCCTGCCGCCGCAGGCCGCGATCTGCGCTACTCCAGAAGATTTTCAGCAGATCATCGAACCCGCTGCCAAGAATATCTGCGGATTTCCTTGCCTTTGGGCCTGAAAAGACCCACCCTTGGGCCTCGCACATTGCCCCGCTTAATCGGGGCGGTGACTTTCCGACGACTTGGCGACACCGATAAGCCCTGAGGGTTTTTCTGGCCGCCGCGATGACGGCGCCGGCCTCTTCGCACCCTCTCCGACCAAGGACCTGATGAAAAACGATCTGGGCGACAGCTTCGCCGACCGCCAGAAAACCGCCGCCGAAGCCAAGCAGGCCCTGCTGGCCCGCTTCAAACCCAAGCCCACCGTCACCGACCCCGACCTGAAGCCCCGCGCCGAGAAGCGCGCCGAAGAGCTGTTGAAGGTGCGTGAGGACCGGGCGGTCGAGAAGGCCGCCAAGAAACAGGCTCAGGCGGACGCGATCGCCGCCGATGCAGCCGCCCAGGCGGCGGCCGAAGCCGCGGCCCTCGACGCCAAGCGCGGCGAGCGCAAGGAGCGCAAGGCCCTGACCAAGGCCGAGGCCCAGGCGGCGCGGGATGCGAAGTACGCGGCGCGCAAAGCGCGGCGGTAACCCGCTGAACCCTTCTTCTGCTTGCCGGGAGAAGGTGGCGCGCAGCGCCGGATGAGGGCAGCGCCCCTCCCAAAAAGCCGTCACCCTAGGCCTTGTGCCTAGGATCCATTTTACCGCCGCTCTCACGGCAGGGTGGAGGCGCGGCCGCGCCTCCATGGCAAACGTTCACGGCGGCCGATCCATGGATCCTAGGCACAAGGCCTAGGATGACGGGTATATTTGCCGGGGTGGGCGCCCTGTGCGCCGACACCGTGCCGCCACCGGTCGACCTCAGTCCAGCGCGTCTTCCCGCGCGAAGTGGGCGGTGACCCGCATGCCCTGCCCTGGCGCGGTTTCGATCTCGACGCGGGCGCGGGCGTTCTGGCGCAGGGACTGGACGATCAGGTTGCTGAGCTTGCCCGGGCGCGGCCAGACCACGCCCTCGGCCAGGCCCACCCCGTCGTCTGCCACCACCACGCGGCAGCCGGTTTCCTCGACCAGGCATTTGAGGGTGATGGTGCCGCCCTGGTCGCCGAAGGCGTGTTTCAGGGCGTTGGTCAGCAGTTCGTTGACCACCAGACCGGCCGGCAGGGCGACGTTGATCGACACCAGCCAGCTGTCGACCTCCAGCTTCAGGTGGATGCCCTCGACCGCATGGGCCTGCATCACCGCCGAGGCGATTCCGGAGAGGTAGGTCCCGAGGTCCACCGTGTCGCCTGCGGTTTCGCCCGACAGGGAGCGGTAGAGCAGCGCCATGGCCTCGATCCGCCCGGCGAGGCGGTCGAACCGGTCGTCGTGGGCCGCGTCGGCGGTGGCCTTGGAGACGTTGCGGGCCTCGATGCGGATCAGGGCGGTGACCATCTGGAGGTTGTTGGCCACCCGGTGCTGCAGCTCGCGCAGCAGCACGTCCTTGTCGCGGATCTGTTGTTCGTAGTCGGTGAGGTCGAGGTCGCCGCGCTCGGTGGCGGCGACCAGGGCGATCATCCGGAACACCGCCTGGCCGGTCTCGTCCTGGATCAGGTTGCTCCACACATCCACCGCCTGGGCCGGGCCGTCGGCCCCGAAGGCGAAGGCGCCGAGGTAGTCGGTCTCCTCGGTCACCGCCTGAGCCAGCAGTCGCCCATCCCGGGTGGCGGCGCCCGTGAGGGCGGTCCACGGCTGGCCCTCAAGCGCGGCGGCGGTCAGGCCGGTGAGGCGCTCGAACTCGAGGTTGGCGTAGGTGATGTGCTCGTCCGGCCGCAGGCTGGAGATCGCGACGGCGAAGGGCGCCTGGTCGAGGAACTGGCGGAACTGGTCGGATTCCAGGACGTGGGCCAGATCGGTCGTGGCGAGCAGGCCGGTGGGGTCGTCCGGGTCGGACATGGGGTACTCTACTGGGGTCTTGGCGTGGGGGCCGGGGACTGAGGTCCTGGCATAGCGCGGAGGGGTATCGAGGGCGAGAGGGCGGCTTCTCATTGAGCGGGAACAAATTAATGCATACTGAACGGACTCCGAAGGACATGACCTAGCGGTCTCGCCAGTTGGCCCGAAAAACCAAGTAAAATCGGAATAGCGTCTCAGAAGATTCAAGCGTGGAAGACACTACGGAGCTCCCAGCGTGGGGCGGCCACCGGACAGTTGTTTAAGCGCGCCGACCTCGGTGAGCCCCAAGACAAGATGAGCAGGAAGGCCGCAGACGAATTAAGCTAGCGCCCTGCCACCAGGAATTCACCGCTCGCCAACACCGCAACTCACCGCTACAGTTGGGTTGGTTTCGCGCGGGGGGGCGCAGGCGTATGGTTGGTAGCGCTGATCTCGAAATAGAGCCTGCGGAACTCCGCTTGGTGGTCGAGTTGCACCACGGCGACCAACCAATCGCGCTAGACGACTTAGCGGACAGCTTTTCAGCACTATCCTCATTATATCAGCGCCACTACTCAAACTCTGAAGACGCAATATCAAAACTTTACGTAACGCGAGTCTCGTCAGGCAGTATTATTGCGGAACTCGCCCCATACGCTCCATTCTTCGGCCAAGCAATGACTGCAATCGGCCACTCCGTGACCGTAGCGGATTTCACCAAACGGCTGGGGTCAGGCCTTAAATCCTTCATCAGTCCAGACCAGTCGCAATCTAGGGCGAAGCCGTCGGCGGACTCAGAGTATTCCCCGGACCAGAAAGACGCTCAGCAGTTGCGCGAGTTCATCAAACCGTTGGTTGGGAAATCGGGGGCCTCGCTTAAAATTCAAAGAGCGCGGTTTGAGAAGATCGAGGGAAATCGCGCCACCTATATCGAATATGAATTTTCGGAATCCGAACTGAACCGGGCAAGCATCAATATGGATCGGGCTTTATCTATAGAGTCCGACACTATTCGTGGACACTATACAAGGCCGCACTTCGAGGTGATGCTATTTTTCGATAGTGCAAGCCGTGGACCTGGAAAAGAGCGGGGGCGGACTCGAGACTATGCTGTTGTTCCTGAAATTTCACCTCGAGCACTTCCCGTCTATTTCAGAACAGGGGTCGAGGGAAATACCAAAGAAGCGATGGTGCGAGGAGAGACCAATCCCCTTACCGACGTTGCTTATATTGTGGATCTCCATGCACAAATGATCGACGACGAACCAAAGGGTTACATTGTAACCAATGTTCACAACAGCCTGCCGCTTGCCCAAGACGGTGCCTGAGCATGACCAAACGCCTACCCACCCTCACTAAACCGGACGTCTTCATCATAGAGTCGCTGAACATTCCCGACGAAGAACATCGCAGAGAAGGAGAGATTATTTTCAGGAGCCTAAAGATGTCTGGAAAAAATCCTATATATAGATATCTCAGGACAAGAACAGAACTTGAGCATTTCGTAAAGGAATTTAAGGAAAGCTCTTATCGATACCTACATGTATCATGTCATGGCGACATCGATAATTTTGCCACTACTTTTGACGACATGGACAATGAAGAGTTCTCGTCCATTCTCGGTTCGTGCTTAGATGGGCGCCGCCTTTTTCTCTCAACGTGCCTGGCCGCCACGTCACCATTCGCGAAGGCCCTATTTTCTAAGAGCTCCTGCCATTCAGTAGCAGGCCCAGCAGGCAAGATAGCCTTCGACGACTCAGCCGTCTTTTGGACCGGATTCTACCATCTTATGTTTAAAGAGAACGCGCGACTTATGACTAATGCGAACGCTATACTTAACTTGACAAAATGCGCCCAGTTGATTGATCGACGTTTTCACTATTTTTACCAAGATAAAACCAAGAAGTTCTACAGCAAAGCGCTCCCAAAGAGAGGCTGACGACGAACTGCGAGGGCGGCGGCTAAACACCCGTTTGAATCCCCTTCCCCCCTCCCCGCCCCGCCGCTAATCTCC
>NZ_JAAALA010000028.1 GCF_009905535.1 Caulobacter sp. SLTY
GTACTGCGGCGGCGGGGGCGGCGCCGCCGGTTGAACCGCCGCCGCCGCCCCCGCCGCCGCAGTACGAAGCGCGCGAGTTCATCGTCTACTTCCCGTTCGACCAGTCGATCCTGACTGCGGACGCCCAGGCGGTGGTCTCTGAAGCGGCCCAGTACGCTCAGGCCGGTGGCGCGACCCAGATCGTGGTCGTCGGTCACGCCGACACCTCGGGCTCGGCCAAGTACAACGTCGGCCTGTCGCAGCGCCGGTCCAAGGCCGTCGCTGACGCCCTGGTCGGTCTCGGCGTCGACAGCTCCAAGCTGTCGGTCGACTGGAAGGGTGAAACCTCCCCCGCGGTCGCCACCGGCGACGGCGTGAAGGAGCCCCTGAACCGCCGCTCGACGATCTCGATCAACTTCTGATCCGATCGACGACTGAAGTAAGCGAAGGGCCCGGAGCAATCCGGGCCCTTTTGCTATTCCGGCCTCGCGCGACGCGAATGGTGGTGGGGGCCGGGGGACAATCTGCCCCATGAACAAAGTTTAACGCGCTCCAATGTCCCGCCCCTGGCATGGTTTGGCCACAAATTCACGCCAGAGGCCCTGGATTCATGAAAACCCTGCTTCTCAGCGCCGCCGCCGCGGCCGCCCTCACCCTCGCGGTCGCCTCCGCCAGCGCCAACGACGCCGGCCACGAGGACCACCTCTGTCTGGACGAGGCTTGCGTCACCCAATCGCTATTCGAGTTCGCGGAAGCCGCCCCCGGCGGCGCCGCCCCGATCAGCCTGGAGAGCCCGCGCTACGGGACCTGGGGCTTCGACATGACCGGCCGCGACCCGGCCGCCAAGCCGGGCGAGGATTTCTACCGCTTCGCCAACGGCGCGTGGGACGACCGCACTCAGATCCCCTCGGACCGCACCCGCTTCGGCAACTTCGACGCCCTGGCCATCCTCTCCGAGGCCCGCGTCCGCTCGATCCTCGAGGACGCCGCCGCCGGGAAGGTGCAGGACAAGGACGCGGCCAAGATCGGCGCCGCCTGGACCACCTTCATGGACGAGGCCGGCGCTGAAAAGCTCGATGCCAAGCCGATCGCTCCCAAGCTTGCCGCCATCCGCAAGGTGAAGAGCCATGACGACATGGCCGCGCTGCAGGGCAAGTCGCTGGGCGGCGGCGGCTACCAGTCGATCCTCGGCGTCGGCATCGCGGACGATGCCAAGAACCCCAGCCGTTACGCGGTCTACGCCGGGACCGGCGGCATGGGCCTGCCCGATCGCGACTACTATCTGGACGCCAAGTTCGCGGACAAGAAGGCCGCCTATGAGGCCTACATTGCCCAGATGCTGACCATGGTGGGATGGGACAACCCCGCCCAGGCCGCCAAGGACATCGTCGCCTACGAGACGCGTATCGCCGAGGCGACCTGGTCCCGCGCAGAGCGTCGCAACCGCGACAAGACCTACAATCCCAAGACCCTGGCCGAGCTGCAGCAGATCAGCCCCGGCTTTGCCTGGAACCGCTATTTCGCCGAGAGCGGCCTGCCGGCGCGTGAACAGGTGATCGTCACCACCGATACCGCCTTCCCCAAACTGGCGGCCGTCTACGCCGAGACCTCGCTCGACACCCTCAAGGCCTGGCAGGCTTTCCACATCGCCGACGGCGCCGCCCCGTTGCTGTCCAAGCGCTTCGTGGACGCTCATTTCGAATTCCGCGGCAAGACCCTGAATGGCCAGCCGGAGCAGCAGCCCCGCTGGAAGCGCGGCGTCGCCTACGTCAACGGCCTGATGGGCGAGAGCGTCGGCCGCGTCTATGTCGCCCGCTACTTCCCGCCGGAGTCCAAGGCCAAGATGGACGCCCTGGTCGGCGACATCCGCATGGCCATGAAGCTGCGCATCGAAAAACTTGAGTGGATGGGCCCGGAGACCAAGGTCAAGGCGCTCGACAAGCTGGCCAAGTTCGGCGTGAAGATCGGCTATCCGACCGTCTGGAAGGACTATTCCAAGCTCAAGGTCGTCTCCGGCGACCTGTACGGCAACGCCAACCGCGCCGCCGCCTGGGACTGGGACCGCCGCGTCGCCCGCATCGACAAGCCGGTGGACAAGGCCGAATGGTCGATGACGCCCCAGACGGTCAACGCCTACTACAACAGCGTCAAGAACGAGATCGTCTTCCCGGCCGCCATCCTGCAGGCCCCCTTCTTCCACCCCGACGCCGATCCGGCCATCAACTACGGCGGCATCGGCGGAGTGATCGGCCACGAGATCAGCCACGGCTTCGACGATCAGGGCAGCAAGTCCAACGGCGACGGGGTGCTGACCAATTGGTGGGCGCCCGAGGACGAGGCCAAGTTCAAGGCCCAGGGCGACCGGCTGGACGCCCAGTACAGCCTGTTCGAGCCGCTGCCCGGCCACAAGGTCAACGGCCGCCTGACCCTGGGCGAGAACATCGGCGACATGGGCGGCCTCAGCCTGGCCCTCGACGCCTACCGAATCTCGCTGCACGGCAAGCCCTCGCCGGTCCTGGACGGGACCACCGGCGACCAGCGGGTGTTCTACGGCTGGGCGCAGGTGTGGCGCTCGAAGATTCGCGACGAGGCGCTCAAGCAGCGCCTGGTCAGCGACAGCCACAGCCCCGGCTACTACCGCGTCAACGGCACCATCCGGAACATCGACGCCTGGTACGAGGCGTTCGGCGTAAAGGAAGGCGACAAGCTGTACGTCAAGCCGGAAGACCGGGTCCGGATCTGGTAGGACCCAGGCAAATCAACGGGAACAGGGCGGCCTGACGGGCCGCCCTTTTTCTATCCGGTCAGGCGATCTTGCCCTCGAACCCCTGGCGCAACAGCCCGGCAATCTCGCGGCAGGCGATGTCGGCCGGCGGGATGGCGCCGCCGAAGGCGGTAAAGCCGTGGCCCAGGCCGTCGTAGCAGCGATAGAGCACCGGAACGCCGGCGGCCTTCAGCCGCCGGGCGTAGGCCTCGCACTGGTCGACCAGGGGATCGAATCCGGCGGTGACCACGATGGCCGGGGCCAGGCCGCTGAGGTCCTCTGACCGGATCGGCGACAGGCGCGGGTCGGCCGGATCGTCCTGCGGGCTCATGTAGTGGTCCATGAACCAGCTCATAGTCTCGCGCGACAGCGGGTAGGCGTCGGCATAGGTGCTCATCGACTGGGTCTCGGAGGCCACGTCGACGGCAGGATAGACCAGCAGCTGCAGCGCCGGCTGCGGCTCGCCGGTGCGCTTCATCTCCTGACAGAGGATGGCGGCGAAATTGCCCCCCATCGAGTCGCCTGCGATGGCCAGGCGGCCGCTCTCGGCCCCGAAGCGGGCAGTGTTGTCCCGGGCCCAGCGCCAGGCGGCCAGCATGTCGTCCAGCCCGGCCGGGAACTTGTGTTCGGGCGCCAGCCGATAGTCCACCGAAAGCACCGCGCAACGCGCCAGCTTGCTGAGGATCGAGCAGAAGGCGTGGTGGGTCTCCAGGTCGCCGATCACCCCGCCGCCCATATGAGCATGGACCAGCAGCGGCGCGTCCGGATCCTGATCGGTTGGCCGGTAGGCGCGGGCCCTCACCTCGCCCTCGCCGCCGGGGACCATCAGGTTCTCGATCGTCACCCCGGGTTCGGCCCCGGCCGCCAGCAGGGCCATGCCCTGGGCGGCGCCGGCGCGGCCCTCCTGGGCGGTCAAGGTCGACATGGCTGGCATGGCCCTGGCCTGGGCGGCCAGGAACTGGAACCGGGGATCGAGCGTCCGCCCCCCCTGGTAGACCGCCGAGCCCCCCGACATCAGCCGCAAGACCGGAGTCGGCAGGGACAGCAGGGTCTTCAGCACCAGCTTGCGGACGTCGGCCATCTCAGGGCTCCCGCAGGCGCGGCAGGGCGGGCAGGCCGCCCAGGATCATCCGCGCCGCAAAGTCCGCCGCCGCCGCCGTGTCGATCGGCCGGCGCATCAGCATCCGCTCTCCCACCTCCCGCGCCATGGCGATGCAGGCGGCGGTCAGATAGTCGGCATCGACGCGCGGCGCCCCGCCCCGCTCGATGGCGGCGGTGAAGGCCTCGCGCACCTCCTCGAACACCCGCTCCATTTCGGGCGTCTCCATCGAGACATGCGGGTGACGCTCGCCGATCGGCCGGCGGGCCTGCCAGCTCTCATGCTCATCGGCGAGAAAGTCGAAATAGGCCTGGATGGCGGCGCGCAGATAGCCTTCGAAGTCCTCCGCCTGCTCCCAGCAGGCCCGTAGGATCGGGCGGAAGCGCCGGGCGCCGTCGTCGGCCAGGGCCTCGAAGACCTCCTCGCGTGACCGGAAGTAGTTGTAGAAGGCGCCCACCGACAGCTCGGTGCGCCGGATGATGTCGCGCACCGTCGCCGTCTCATAGCCAAGCTCTGCGAACACCTCCCGCGCCGCATCGAGGATCGCCTGGCGATTGGCCAGCTTGGTCTGTTCGCGCTTACCTGTGGAAAGGACAGTGGTCGGACTCATCGTCCCGCGAGGCTAGCAGGCCTTGGCGCGGTCGCGAAAAGGAATTGCGTCGCACTCCCGCTTTGCGCGAAAGGGAGGTAGGGTCACGAGTACCCGGCGCGTAGAGCCGGATTTTGGGGTGCGGGGAAGATGTCTATCGCCGATCAAGGCGAGCTCCGGGAGCACCGCAGCGCGCGCGCCGACCAGCGCCGCCGCCAGATTCTCGACGCCGCCCGCAAGCTTGTGAACGAAAAAGGCTTCGCCTGCCGGATGGACGAGGTGGCCGCCGCGGTCGGTGTCACCAAGCCGGCGGTCTATCGCTATTTCCCCGGCAAGGACGTGCTGATCCAGGCGATGCTGGAGGAGGATCTGGTGATCCCCACCCGCGCCCTGACCGCCAGGATCGCCGCCTACAAGGGGCCGATCCGGGGCCTGCTGGAAATCTTCGCCGAGGGCACCCTGAAGATCCAGGAGGGCGGCCTGGCTCGCGGCTACATGGCCCTGGCGATGGACGAATCGGCCCGACGGCCAGACGTCGCCAGCCTGATCCGCGACCAGGTGCTGGGCCCCAGCGTCGGCACGGTTTCCCATGCCTTCGCCAAGTCCATCGCCTCCGGCGAGCTCAAGCCGACCAGCGACCCGGTCATGATGGTGCGCCTGTTCTTCGCCCCCTTCATGCAGATCGCCCTGGTGCGCGGCGGCTTCGGGGTGCCCATGACCCCCGAGGAATACCGCCCCTACGCCCAGTTCCACATCGACGCCTTCCTGCGGGCGTTCGGGGCCGAGGGGGCGTAACCACTGTCGTCCCCCGCAAGCGGGGGAGGATGGGGCCAGCCTAGTCCTCGCGGTAGACCACCCCGCCCTTCATCACGAAGCTGACCCGTTCCAGCACCGTCACATCGGCCAGGGGATCGCCCTTTACCGCCACGATGTCGGCCGCCTTGCCGGCGGTGAGCGAGCCGACGAGGCCTGACAGGCCCAGGTGCTCCGCCGCCCAGACGGTGGCCGCTCGGATGGCGTCCAGCGGGCTCATCCCGGCCTTGACCAGCAGGGCGAACTCCTGGGCGTTCTGACCATGCGGCGACACACCGCTGTCGGTGCCGAAGGCGATCTTCACCCCGCCGGTGTGGGCGCGGCGGGCCATGTCCAGCATCTTCGGCCCGGCCTCCAGGGCCTTGGCCTTTACGGCGGGCACCATCCAGGTGTCGGGCTTGGCCGCTTCGCGGGCCACGAAATCGCCGGCCAGCAGGGTGGGCACCAGCCAGGCGCCGCTCGACTTGAACAGCTTGATCGATTCCGCATCCAGGTAGGTGCCGTGCTCGATGGAATCGCCGCCGGCCTTGAGGAAGGTGTTGATGCCGTCCCCGCCGTGGGCGTGGGCGGTCACCTTGCGGCCCATGGAGTGGGCGGCCTCGACGATGGCCTCGATCTCGTCCTCGCTGAACTGTTGGGCCAGGCCCGCGGCTGTCGGCGACAGCACCCCGCCGGTGGCGGTGATCTTGATGATGTCCGCCCCGGCCCGCACCTGCTCGCGGGTGGCCCGGCGGCAGTCGTCCGCCCCCGAACAGACCGAGGAGCCGCGGAACAGGTGGACATAGCCTTCCGGCACGCCGTTCGCATCGTCCCCATGGCCGCCATGCACCGACACCGAATCCCCGGCCGCGATCAGCCGGGCCCCGGCCACCTTGCCGGACGCGATGGCCCCGCGCAGGGCGAAGATCACCTCATTGGGGGCGCCGAGGTCGGCCACGGTGGTGAAGCCGGCGCGCAGGGTGATGCCCGCATAGTTGGCGCCGTCCAGCGCGAGGTCGGATTTGGTCTTGGTGTAGCGCTCAAGCGCCCCGGCTGGCCCGTTCTGGCTGGTGATGTGCACGTGGCTATCGATCAGGCCAGGCAGCACGAAGCTATCCTTGAGGTCGACCACCTTGGCCCCCGGCGCCGAGGTGTAGCCGTTCTCGACCCGCAGCACCTTGCCGTCCTGGATCACCAGGGTCTTCTGCGTCTCCACCTTGCCCGAGGCCGGATCGGCCAACAGGCGGCCGGCCTGGACGTAGGTCAGCGGACTGGCCGGCGCCTGGGCGGTGGCGCCGGTGGTGAGCGCGATCGCGCCGAACGCGGCGGCGACGAGGCCAGCCTTGAGGGTGGATTTCATTTGATACGGCCCCTGAATAGTTCGGCGCACACTGCACTGTCAGAGCCACCCCAAACAACCCTTCTCCCTGAGGGAGAAGGAGGGGCCCGCCCCAACGTTGTGATTACGCCCCCGCCTTCTGGGCGAACTCCCAGGCGCCCTTGGCCAGCACCGGCACCCGGGCTTCCATTGTCGCGGCATGGGCCGAGTTGGCCGTGCCGTCGCGCACTCGCCCGACGATGCCCTGGCAGATGCCGGCCAGGCGGAACAGGTTGTAGGAGAAGTACCAGTCGAGGTTGGGCAGGCCGTCGCGGCCGGTTGCCTTGCAGTACTGCGCCACCGCCTCGTCGATGGTCGGGATGCCATAGGCGGTCAGGTCGTCGATGCCCGACAGCCCGCCGCGCTCCTGGCTGGGCATGACCCAGCTCATCAGGAAGTAGCTGAAGTCGGCCAGCGGGTTGCCCAGGGTCGACAGCTCCCAGTCCAGCACCGCCGCCACCTTCTGTTCGGTGGGGTGCAGGATCATGTTGTCGAGCCGGTAGTCGCCATGGACGATCGAGGTCTGGTCGTCCTCGGGCGTATGGTCCGGGAACCAGGCGATCAGCTTGTTCATCTCGGGGATGACGCTGGTTTCAGACGCCTGGTACTGCTTGGTCCAGCGGCTGACCTGGCGGGCGAAATAGTTGCCGGGCTTGCCGTAGTCCTCCAGCCCGATGGCCTTGTAATCGACGTTGTGCAGGGCCGCGAGCGTGCCGATTTCGGCCTCATAGATCTTGCGGCGGTCGGCGGGGCTGTAGTCGGGCAGGGTCCCGTCCCACAGGATGCGGCCCTCCACCTGCTCCATGACGTAGAAGATGGTCCCCAGCACGCTCTCGTCGAGGCAGAGGGCATAGGCCTTGGCGACAGGGAAGTTGACCTTGTTGAGGGCCGAAATCACCGTGTACTCGCGGTCCACCGCATGGGCGCTGGGCAACAGTTTGCCCGGAGGCTTGCGGCGCAGGACGTAGCGTTGGCCGGGGGTGACCAGCTGATAGGTCGGGTTGGACTGGCCGCCCTTGAACTTGCGGATTTCCAGCGGACCCTTGAAGCCCTCGACGTTGGCCTGCAGCCACGGCAGCAGCTTCTCGGCGTCGATCCAGGTGCGTTCGTCGAGCGGCTCGGTGCCGCTGTTCAGGTCCTGGGCGCTCGGCGCGGCGTCAGCCATGGTCGTTTCCCGTTTCGTACGCTTGTTTGAAGTTGGCGCACTTTAGCGGGGGCGATGGGGGGCGCAAGGATGACCATGCGGCGGGTCATCTCAGCGGCTTAGGCGGGCGAGAAGCCCGGCCACCTTTGGCTCAGCCCAGCCCACATACATCGGCCAGAACGGCAAGATGAGAAACCAAGCCGCCACGACAGCCACCCACGGTCCGAAATCGGAGCCCAGGTCGAGGGAGACAGTCCGCGCAAGAAAGTCGTTTATCAGCGCGCCAGCGGCGCGGAAGAGCGGCTCGCCGATATAAAGGACGGCACTCCAGACCAAGACAACGGGAGCCAGCAGGCCTAGTTGGACCAGCAGGCCCGGCTCGCCTGGCTTCTCGGTCATTCGATCAGCCCAGCATCAACGCGGCGACGAAAAGGGCCACCGCCCCGACCAACCCGACCGCCGTAAACTGGGTCCAGAAGCGCAGCGGTTCCTCGGCCCGCTCGATGTCCGGTCGCTTGGTGAAGAACACCGCCAACCGGCCCGTGCTCAATGATCGCACCAGCACCGCCGCGCAGAGCAGCCCGATGGCCGCCAGGCTGATCCCGACCGGCAGGTCGATCACAGCGCGACCTCGGCCCGCACCGCCGAGGCGATGAAGCCGCCGCCGAGCACCCTGTCCGGAGCCTCGGGCGCGTAGAGGACGCAGGCCTGACCCGGCGCGACGCCTTCCTCGTGGGTGTCGAGGGCCACGGCGATCTGGCCCTTTACCAAGGACAACCTCCCGGGCACGGGCTCACGGGTCGAGCGGACCCGGGCCAGCACCGGGCGGCCGGCGGCGGCGGCCTCGTCCAGCGTCTCGCCACCCAGCCAGTTGGTTTCCTTCAAGGTCAGGGCCGTGGTCAGCAGCGCCTCGCGCGGGCCGACGATCACCTGGCGCTTGTCGGCGTCGATGCGGGTGACGAACAACGGATCGCCCACGGCGATGTTCAGGCCCCGGCGCTGTCCGATGGTGTAGCGGGTGACCCCCTCATGGGTCCCCAGCACCCGGCCGTCCATATGCACGATCTCGCCCGGCAGCGCGCCTTGCGGCCGGATGCGGTCGATCACCGTGTGGTACTTGCCCTCGGGAACAAAGCAGATGTCCTGGCTGTCGGGCTTGTCGGCCGCGGTCAGGCCCAGTTCGGCGGCGATGGCCCGCACCTGTGGCTTGCTCATCCCGCCCAGGGGGAAGCGCAGGAAGTCCAGCTGCTCGGCCGTGGTGGCGAACAGGAAGTAGCTCTGGTCCTTGGCCGGGTCGGCGGCGCGCAGCAGCTGGGCGCGGTTGCCGGACTCCACCCGCTGGACGTAGTGGCCAGTCGCCATCGCCTCGGCGCCCAGGTCGCGGGCGACGTCCAGCAGGTCGCGGAACTTGACCGTCTGATTGCAGCGCACGCAGGGGATCGGCGTCTCGCCGCGCAGATAGGCGTCGGCGAACTCCTCGATCACCTGGTCGCGGAACCGGCTTTCGTAGTCGAGGACATAGTGCGGGATGCCGATCGCCTCGGCCGCCGTCCGGGCATCCAGGATATCCTGACCCGCGCAGCAGGCGCCCTTCTTCTGGACCGCCGCCCCGTGGTCGTAGAGCTGCAGGGTGACCCCGACCACGTCATAGCCGGCCCGGTGCAGCAGGGCGGCGGTCACCGTCGAGTCCACCCCGCCCGACATGGCCGCCACGATCCGCGTCCCGGCCGGCAGGCGCACGGCCTCGCGCACCGCGTCGAGCGCGGCGTCGATGGCAGAGGGGGCCAGGGCGGTGGTCATCGCCCGCTATGTAGAGGTTCGGGGCCTGTTTTGCGAGGCGCCCGCTAGAAGCGCCAGGCGATCCCCGCCCGGAAGTTCCGCCCCGGCTGCGGCGCCAGGTCCTTCAGGAAGGAGGCGTGCTCGCGGATCTCCTCGTCCGTCAGGTTGCGGACCTCGGCATAGAGCTTCACGCCTTCCAGGGCCGGCGGGCTCCAGCTGCCGCCCAGATTCACCTGGGTATAGCTGTCGGTCGGCAGTTCGAAGGCAGCCAGCCGATCCTGTTCGGCCACATGGCGCACCTCCAGCTTGGCCGCCAGCTGCGGGCCTTCCCAGACGAGGCGCCCGGTCAGCGACCACGGCGGGATGCGGGGCGGCGGCCCCAGATCGCTGTCGGCCTTCACATAGTCGGCCCCGGCTTCCAGCTTCAGCTTGCGCTCGCCGTTCTGCCAGGCGGTCCAGGAGCCCTCGGCCTCGAATCCGTAGAACTCGGCGTCGGTCTGGACATATTGGAAGACGTCCAGGTCATCGATCACCGCCCCGGTCGGGGTCAGGTCGATAAAGCCCTCGTACCGCACGCCATAGACATGCAGGTCGGCGCTCAGCCGCTCGCCGCCATAGTGGGCGGTGAATTCCAGGGAGGTGGCGACCTCTTCCTCGAGCGCGGCGTCGCCGATCTCGTAGCCGCGGGTGGCCACGTGCGGGCCATCGGCGAACAGCTCGGCCTCGGTCGGGGCGCGGCTGGTGCGCGAGATGCTGGCCCCCAGGAACCAGTCGTCGGCCGGCCGCACGAAGACACCGGCGGAGGCCGAGACATTGGTGAAGTCCCGCTCCCCGACCACGCTGTCCAGCTTGCGGCTATCCACCCGCAGGCCGCCCTCGTAACCCCAGCCGCCGAGGTCCACCCGCTGCAGGGTGAAGACGCCCAGCTCTTCGATCCGTGTGCGCGGTACATAGGCCTCGTCGCCCTCGGCGTCGAAGTTGCGGCGCAGGGCCTGAACGCCGACCGCCCCGTTCCAGCCGTCGCGCTCGATCTGGACCAGCTCCAACCGGCCCTCCAGGCCCTTGGAGGTGAACACCGTGCCCACCTCGGCGCCCTCGAACTCGGTGTGGGTATAGTCGGCATAGCCGCCGCTGAACCGGATGGTCTGGAACGGGCCGAGGGCGACGTTGCGCTTGCCGCGCATGTCCAGACGCGTCTGCTCCAGGCCGATGGTGACGAACTCTTCCGGCTCGGGGATCGGCGGCGGGACGGGCGGCTCCTCATGGGCGTGGCCGGGCACGCCGTAGGTGGTGTCGACGGTCTTCAGGGCGAGGCCGAAATAGCCCTCGTCGCCGACGAAGGAGACGCCGAGGCCGAAGGTGTCGAGGCTGACCGCCGAGTTCTCCAGCCGGTCGGGGAAGGGCTTTTCGGCGGTCTCGCCCTCGGCGGCCAGCTGCTGGCGCGATTCCGGATAGGCGGGGATGCGGTAGTCGTCGCTCTCCCGGGTCAGGAAGTCGAAGGAGAAGACGATCGGGCCGGTGGTCAGCCGCAGCGCGCCGGAGGTGGAGTAGCCATCGTCCACCGAGCTGACCGAGGCGTTGAACCGGCCGCTCACCGGGCGGTCCGGTAGGGTGCGGGCGATGCGGTCGTCGAAGATGTTGACCACGCCGCCGATCGCCGAGCCGCCGTAGAGCAGGGCCGCCGGCCCGCGCAGCACCTCGATCCGCGAGGCCTCGCCCGGATCGGAGGCCACTTGGTGATCCGGCGACAGGGCGCTGGCGTCGATCAGCCCGACACCGTTGGTCAGCACCGAGACGCGCGGCCCCGCCAGGCCCCGCACCACCGGCCGGCTGGCCCCCGGACCAAAGCTGGTCGACCGCAGCCCGGGCATACCGCCCAGCAGATCGCCCAGGCCGCCGGCCGGGGCCACGTCCAGGGCGTCGCGGTCGATGATGGCCACGCTGGTCGTCGCCGAGTCTTCGGAGATGGCATAGGGGGCGGCGGTGACCACCACCTCGGCGACATCCCCGCGCGGCGCGGCGTCCTGCGCCAGGGCGGGAACGGCGGAAAGGGCGGCAAGGCTGGCGCCGGCCAGCAGAACAGACATGCGCATCGGCGCCTCCAGGGAAGAACTGCGCAACTGTTATGAAATAACATATCTGCTCGTCAAGCGCTTCCGGCTTGACGCTGTTCGCCGACCGCGCTCTGTCGGCCTCAGCAGACTTGGGAGGCAGCGGATGATCGGTTCGAAGGCAGGACGTATCGCCCTGGTGGGCGCGGCGATTGCGGTGTGCGGCGGGCTGGCCCTGGCGCAGCAGGCGCGGCCGACGGGTTATCTGACCGCCGAGCAGCTGCCCGACAGCGTGGCCATCCTCTCCGCGCCACCGGCCGATGGCTCCGAGGCAGCCAAGGCCGACCGCGCCGCCTTCGAGGCCAGCCGGTCCCTGGCCGGCTCGCCCCGCTGGGCCCAGGCCATCGAGGATGTCGAGCTGTTCGGCCCCAAGGCGCACAGGAGCTTCGCCTGCGCCGCCGGCAAGGCGATCACCCCGGAGGCCACGCCGGTGCTCTCCCGGATGCTGGGCAAGCTGGTGATCGACGCGGGCGGCAGCACCAACAAGGCCAAGGCCAAGTACAGCCGCACCCGCCCGCTGATCGGCCATGACGACGCCCCGATCTGCGTGCCGCGCGAGGAATGGATGAAGACCAACGGCTCCTACCCCTCCGGCCATGCCGCCGCCGGCTGGGCCTGGGGCCTGGTGCTGACCGAGCTGGTCCCCGAACGGGCCACCCAGATCACCCTGCGGGCCCGCGAGTTCGGCGACAGCCGCTGGATCTGCGGCGTCCACTTCCCCAGCGACGTCGAAGCCGGCCGCATCATGGCCGCCGCCACGGTGGCCCGCCTCCACGCGGAACCGGGCTTTGTGGCCGACCTGGCCACCGCGAAGGCGGAACTGGCCAAGGCCCCGCCGGCGGAGGGGTGTGGGGTGTAGTGGGGACTGGTTACCCGCAGGGCTACCTGTCCCCGGTCAGCGTCGGTGGCTGATCGTTTCTCTATCCAGACGGATCGCGCGAAGGCGTCTGGAACGCGCATGGGGTCTCAGCCGGCGCTGACCGGGGACAGGTACGCCTATGGCGAACCAGTCCCCTAAGCCCTCGCTTCCCAGACCACATGCCGCTCGAGCGGATGGCCCTTGGGCAGTGCGGGGTGGTCGAAGTCGAGGTCCTTGCGGCGGATCATGCCGATGCGGGTCATCACTGCCTGGGAGGGCAGGTTGTCGGTCGCGGTGAAGGCGACGATGCTCTTCAGCCCCAGCGGCCCGAACCCATGCGCCAGCGACGCCCGCGCCGCCTCGGACGCATAGCCCTGCCCCCAGGCGTGGCGCGATAGTCGCCAGCCGGCTTCGACGCCGGGGGCCAGCGGATTGTCGGGGGCCAGGGTCTTCAGGCCGGTGAAGCCCAGGAGCAGGCGGTCGGCCTTGCGCTCAACCGCCCAGAAGCCAAAGCCGTGCTCGTCGATATGCGCTTGCGCGCGGACCATCACCGCCTCGGCTTCGGGCCTGGTCAGCACGGCGGGGAAATAGCGCATGACCTTCGGATCGGCGTTCATCGCCGCCCAGGGCTCCAGGTCCTCCGACCGCCAGTCCCGCAGGATCAGGCGCTCGGTCTCGATCACGCCGGCCGCCCGCTGCTCAGGGCGCCGTAGAGCTCAGGCCGCCGGTCGCGGAAGAAGCCCCAGGCGGCGCGGTGGGTGTCGAGGAAGTCGAGGTCGACCGTGGCCGTCACGATCCCCTCCTCGTCGCGGCCCATGTCGCCGATCAGGTCGCCGCGATGGTCGGCGATGAAGCTGGAGCCGTAGAACTGCTGACCGCCATTGGGGTAGCCGTCCCAGGGCTCGAAGCCGATGCGGTTGGCCCCCACCACAGGGATCACGTTGCTGACCGCATGGCCCTGCATGGCCCGGCGCCACGGCAGGGCGGTGTCGAGGCTGGCGTCATGCGGCTCGCTGCCGATGGCGGTGGGATAGAGCAGCGCCTGGGCGCCCATCAGGGCCATGGCGCGGGCGGCCTCCGGGTACCACTGGTCCCAGCAGATGCCGACGCCGATCCGTCCGTGCCGGGTGTCCCAGACCTTGAAGCCGGTGTCGCCGGGCCGGAAATAGTACTTCTCCTGGTAGCCCGGCCCATCGGGGATGTGGCTCTTGCGATAGACGCCCATCAGGCTGCCGTCGGCGTCGGCCATCACCAGGCTGTTGAAATAGTGCGGCCCCTCGCGCTCGAAGATCGAGATCGGCAGCACCACCCCCAGTTCCTGAGCCAGCGGCGCCAGGGCGGTGACGCAGGGGTGCTCGCGCCAGGGCTTTGCGGTGGCGAACCAGCGCTCCTCCTGGGCGATGCAGAAATAGGGTCCCTGGAACAGCTCGGACGGCAGGATCACCTGGGCGCCGGCGGCGGCGGCCTGGCGGATCAGGTCCTTGGTGCGGGCGATGTTGTCCTCCAGGTCCATCCCGTAGTGGGTCTGGAGGGCGGCGAGGGTCAGCGTCTTGGTCATCACACAGGCTCCTGCTGGGTGATGCAGTGGAAGGATCCACCGCCGGTCAGGATGGCCTTGGACGGCAGGCCGATCACCTTGCGCTCCGGGAACAGGCTGGCCAGGGCGTCGATCGCGAAGGACGCGGCCTTCTCGTCGTCATAGGTCGGCATGATCACCGCCTGGTTGGCGACGATGAAGTTCATGTGGCTGGCCGGAACCATCTCGCCCTCGGCGTCGACGGTCCAGCCGGGCGAGGGGATGCGCATCACCTGCAGTTTCTGGCCTCGGCTATCGGTCATGGCGCGCAGCAGGCCGGCGGTCTCGTCATAGAGGTCGGCGTTGGGATCGCGCTTACCCCAGGCGATGGGGCAGGCCACCACCCCCGGCGCCACGAAGCGGGCCAGGTTGTCGACATGACCATCGGTGTGGTCGCGGCGCAGGCCATCGCCCAGCCACAGCACCTTCTTCGCCCCGAGCGCGGCGGTCAGGGCGGCTTCCGCCTCGGCCTCGCCCCAGCCGGGGTTGCGGTTGGGGTTGGTCAGGCACTGGCGCGTGGTCAGCACCGTGCCGTGGCCGTCGTGGTCGAGGGCGCCGCCCTCCAGCACGAAATCGTTGCGCACCAGGGGCGCCCCGGCGGCCGCGGCGAGCTGGTCGGCGACCGTATCGTCCCCGTCCAGCTGGTATTTTCCGCCCCAGCCGTTGAACCGGAACCCCAGCGCCCGGCCATCGCCGGAGAAGATCGGCCCGGTGTCGCGCAGCCAGATGTCGCCGAACTGCCCCCGCACGATCTCGATGCCGGAAACCTCGCCCAGCCGCGCCCAGGCGCTGGCCTCGGCCTCGTCGCCGCAGACCATCAGCCGCACCCGCTCGGCCCCCGGCCCGGCCATGGCCGCGGCCAGGGCGGCCACCTCCTCGCGGGCGGGCTCCAGGTCCTCCTCCCACAGCTCGCCGTGGCTGGGATAGCCCAGCCACATGGCGCGGTGGGGAGACCATTCGGCGGGGATGACGGGGGTGGTGCTCATGGGTTGGCGCAAGTGGCCCCGAGGGGCGATGTCGTCAAGAGTGCAAAAGAAAAGGGCGGCCCGTGAGGACCGCCCTTCCCTGTACTCTGCCGTTCTCTCGTCCGGGTCTTAGAACCGGATGTTGAGGGTCGCCTGGAAGGTGCGCGGGGCGCCGATCGAGACGAAGGCGGTGTTGGGGTTGCGCGGCGTGACGGCCGGACCCGGGTTCACGTCCGGGATGATCAGGTTGTTCGTACCCGAGCTGATGTTGCCGTAGTACTTTTCGTCGAAGGCGTTGGTGACGTTGAACTGCACGTACGAACCCTTGCCACCGAAGAACGGCAGGTCGTAGCGGATGTCGAAGTCGACCACGGTGTATTCCGGGGTCTCTTCGTCGTTCACGTCGGTGGTGAAGCGCTTGCCGACGTACTTGGCCTGACCGCCGATGCTCAGGGCTTCGGTGATGTTGTACTGGGCGCGCAGGCCAGCCATCCACTCCGGCGTCTCGACCAGTTGCTTGCCCTTGATCGGCAGTTCGGTCGTGGCGCTGAGGATCAGGTTATCCTGCAGTTCGCTGTTGGTGTAGGTCACCGAGCCGTAGAGGCTGAACTTCTCGTTCGGGGTCCAGCCGGCCTGGGCGTCGAAGCCCCACAGGTCGACGGTGCCGACGTTCCGGTCGACGCTGAAGCCGAGGTCCGGGTCGAAGGACGAGACGATGCGGTTCTCGAAGGTGTTGTACCACAGGGCGGTCGAGACGATCACTTCCGGCGAGCGGAAGCGGTAGCCCAGGTCGATCGCCTTGCTGGTTTCCGGCTCGACGTCGGCGTAGGTCACGCGGTTGGTCACGGTGTCGAAACCGACGGTGTAGAGGTTGTCGGTCCGCGGGGCCGAAAGGCCTTCGGCGTAGCTGGCGAAGATGGTGTGGTTTTCCAGGAAGCGGAACGACACGCCGACGTTCGGCAGAACGGCGTCATAGCTGACGCTGCGCTTGTAGGGCACGATGTACTGGGTGCCGGTGCCGGCGGCGACCAGGGCCACCACGTTCGGGTTCGACTGGACGCCGGCAGTGGCCGAGTCCAGATCGGCCGCGAACAGCGGTTGGGTCGTGCAGAGCACGGTGGTCGAACCACGCTGGCTGAGGCAGAACTGGTTCAGATCGCGGTCGAAGGTCGGGGCGCGCAGGCCGATGTTGACCTGCAGGGCGTCGTCGAAGAAGCGGCCGCGGTATTCCAGCGAGATCTGGTTCAGGGTCGCGAACGACTGACGGTCGCGGGTGCGCAGGGCGTAACCGTCGGCGCCGAGGACCTTGCGGCCTTGGCCATCCTTGCCGCCGAACACGTTTTGCGGCTCGCCACGCCGGGTCAGGTAGCCGTAGTGGCCGGTCTGACGGTGGTCACCGTAGTCATAGGTGTAGGACAGGCGGACGGTGTTGTTGTCGTTGATGTCCCAGATCAGCGAGCCGAGCGTGGTGTAACGACGGGTGTTGGTGGTGTTCGGCGCGTAGACGCGAACGGTGTCCAGCACGTCCCCATCGCCGTTGTAGTCGACGCCGGGCAGGGCCGAAGAGCCGCGCACCAGGGCCGAGTTCTCGGTGATGGTGGTGGAGCCGCCGCCGTTGGCCAGGGTGTACTGGACGGCGCTGTCCAGGGTGAAGGTCAGGCGATCGGGAATGATCGTGAACTTCGACTGGCCACGGATGTTGCCGGTGTTCGACGGGTTGATCCGCAGACCGTAGAAGTTGGCGCAGCTGCCGGTGTAGGCCGGGTTGTCAGCCGGGGCCCGGCCGTTGTCGAGGCCCGGGTTGAAGTTCTGGCCGATCACGGCGCCGGCCGGCACGCCGAAGGGCGCGGCGGGGGCCGTGGTGAAGTTGTCGTTGTCGGCGACGCCGGGGGTCGCCGGGTCACGGGTGCAGCGGCTCAGGTTGTCATAGCCGCGGCCGAAGGTCTCGAAGTTGGCGATCGTGGTGGTGCGGTAGAAGTCGTTGCGGTTCTCGTTGTAATGGACCGCCAGCGAGACGAAGTCGCCGTTGTCACCGATCGGCTGGTAGACCTTGGCGTTGACCTGCCACTTCTTCAGGTCGCCCGGGCCCTTGAACTTGTCGTACTTCTGTTGCGAGGCCGAGAACCAGGCGGTGGTGCCGAACGGGGTGAACTCGCCGGTTTCGATCAGGCCGAACACGCGACCGTAGGCGTAGGAGCCGACCGAGACCGAGCCGCGGCCGCCGAACTCGGTGCCGGGCTTCAGGGAGATGTAGTTGATGGTGCCGCCGGTGGCCGAGGCCGTCGGGCTGTCCACGTCGGTGGTGCCCATGTTGACGCTGGCGCGGGCGACCAGTTCCGGGTCGAGCTGCTGGTTGGTGTAGATGGCGTAGTTGCCGGTGTCGTTCAGCGGGACGCCGTCGAAGGTCAGGCTGATGCGGTTGCCGTCGAAGCCGCGGATGCGGAGGTTACCGCCCGACGAGCCGTAGGGGTCGCTGTTGGTGAAGTTCAGGCCCGGGGTCAGGTTCAGGGTCTGGATGATGGTCTGGCCGGACGCCTGGGTGGAGATGAACTCCTGGTCGACCGAGGCCTTGGCCTTCGGCGCGGTTTCGGCGGTGATCACCCCATCGATGCTGGGCTGGCCGGCGGTCGAGATGATCTCGATCTCTTCGACCTCGGTGGTGCCGGTGGATTGCGCGAAGGCGCCGGTGGCGGCCAGCAGGCTGCCGACCAGGGCGGTCGTCGCCACGGCGGCGAGCTTGAACGTTCTCATTGATATCCCCTTGTCATCCCGACAGGCGCCCGACTTGGATCGCCCGAAATTTGCGGACTTGGCCGCCCCATTAGCGCCCGATTGCAAAGCTTTGGTGACCGATCTGATGCCCCGGCACCACACCACCGCCTTGTAATGACACGGCTTCCAGTGACAAGCAGCCGTTAACACTTGAAGGCGGAATTGAGACGCCTTGTCGCAAGATTGCGACACCTTTTGCCGGACCCTGCCCTATAGAAGGGCGGAATCGGCCCTTTAGACGATTTGCCCAAATTAGAGAATCGTCGGGAGACGGAGCGTTGACCCTCACGGACACGGAGCGACTCGCCCGGCTGGAAGCCACCCGTCCCTGGCGGTTCGCCCTGGCGGCCACCATGCTGCTCACCGGGCTTCGGCTGTTCGCCCTGTTCGCCACCCCACTGGAGCTCTACCCGGACGAGGCGCAGTACTGGCTGTGGTCGCGCGACCTCGACGTCGGCTACTTCTCGAAGCCGCCGATGGTCGCCTGGCTGATCCATCTGACCACCCGGCTGGGAGACGCCGAAGCCTACGTACGGCTGGCCTCCCCGCTGTTGCATGCCGCGACCGGCCTGGCCCTGTTCGCGGTCGGCCGGCGGCTGTTCGGCGCCTGGACCGGGTTCGGCGCCCTTTTGGTCTATCAGCTGATGCCGGGCGTGGCCGTCTCCAGCGGGATCATCTCCACCGACGCGGCCCTGCTCTGCTTTCTCAGCTTCGCCCTGCTGGCCTATGTCGACCTGCCCAGCGCCAAGCGGCCGCTGTTCACCGCCGCCGGCCTGGGCGCGGCCATGGGCTTGGCCATGCTGTCGAAATATGCGGCCCTCTACGCGGTGGCCGGCATCGTCCTGCACCTGATCCTCGACCGCGAGGCGCGGCGGCCGTGGACGTTGAAGACGACCCTCACGGCCATCCTCGTCTTTCTGGTCGTCATTGCCCCCAACCTGATCTGGAACGCCTTGCACGGTTTCGCCACCGTCGGCCACACGGCGGCCAACGCCAGCTTCGAGTCCGGTCTGACCTTCGACGTCGCCGAGACCCTCCGCCTGTTGCTCGAACAGTTCGGGGTGTTCGGCCTGCCCTTCGCCATCCTGATCTGGGCCACCGTGCTGGCCTTCCGCCGACGGCTGGAGCCGGGTGAACTTCTGTTGCTCTGCTGGACCGCCCCGCCGATCCTGTTCGTCACCGTTCAGGCCTTCCTGACCCGGGCCAACGCCAACTGGACGGCGGCCGCCTATGTGGCCGGGGCGGTGCTGGCGGCGGGAATGATGCGGCGGCTGAAGCCCTGGTGGATCCTGCCGGCCGGTCTGATCCCGCAGGCGACGTTCGCCGTCATCCTGCTGGTGGTCATGCTCAATCCGCGCACGGCCGAAACCCTGGGCCAGGAAAACGCCATCAAGCGGCTGAAGGGCTGGGAGGACACCGCCCAGGCCATGGTCCTCCGGGCCGAGGTGGAGATGGCCGACCAGGGCCTGAGCGCCATCGCCGTGGACGACCGTTTCCTGTTCAACGCCATGGCCTATTACGGCCGCGACTTCTTCGCCAAACCGGGCGCCCCGCCCCTGACCATCTGGCTGCGGAAGAACCGGGCTGGGAACCAGGCTGAGGCCAGCGCGCCGCTGACCCCGGCGCTGGGCTCGCGGGTGCTGGTGGTCACGGCGGCCGAGGTGCGGCTGGCCGAAGACCCCGACATCAAGATGAAGCCGCGCGAGGACCTGATCGTCGCCGACTTCGCCCGCGTCCAGACCGTCGACGTCAGCCGCAGCCGGCTCGACTCCAAGCGCATGCGCCGGGCAGTGCTGATCCTGGGCGAGGAATTCCGGCCCAAGCCAAAGGACTAGAGGCGGGCGATCCGGAAGCCGAAGGGCCCGGCTGCTTCCAGCAAGGTCTCCCCCTCCTGCCAGGCCGGATCGGCCGGCGGCGCCTCCGCCCCAAGGCTGAAGGCGCAGAGCAGCCGCTCGCCTTCCCACGACCGCTCGAAAACCGCCATCGGTGACGGGGCGTCCCGAAAGGTCAGACCCCCCAGCCGCAGGGCCGGATGGGCCCGGCGCAGGGCCAGCAGCGCCTTCGACAGCGCCAGGGCAGAGTCGGGGTCGGCCTCCTGGGCGGCGACGGTCAGCCCGGCATGCTCCGGCGCGGCGGGCAGCCAAGGCGTGGCAGTCGAAAACCCCAGGTGCTCACCCGGCGCCCAGGGCATCGGGGTGCGGCAGCCGTCGCGGCCCTTGTGGGCCGGCCAGTAGAGGTCGCCCACCGGGTCCTTCAGCTGCTCACGGGTCAGGTCCGCCTCCGGCAGGCCCAGTTCCTCGCCCTGGTAGAGCAGGATCGAGCCGCGCAGGGTCAACAGCAGGGCAAGCATCACCTTGGCCACCGGCAGCGAGCCGTCGCCAAACCGGCTGGGCGTGCGCGGCACGTCATGGTTGGAGAAGGTGATGCAGGGCCAGTGGTCCGGATAGCGAGCCAGAAGCTCCATATGATTGCGGATGAAGTCCGGCCCCATCCGCCGGGCGATCAGCAGCGGAAAGCTGTAGCCGGCGTGCAGCCCCTCGTCCGGGGCCGCGAACCCGCCGCAGCGGTCGGCTTCCTCCGAGAACTCGCCGAATACGAACCGGTCCGGATGGGCGTCGACCGTGCGCCGCACCGCATCCAGCGCCTCGATGTTCTCCACCAGGTTCGAATCGTTGAAGTGGCGCTGGAAATTGGCCGCCGCCGACCAGCGCAGCCCCGTGTCGCTGTCATCCACCGGATTGTCGGTCAGGGCGGGGTCGTGGAGATAGGCGTTGGCCACGTCGAGCCGGAACCCATCGACCCCCTTCGAAAGCCAGAAATCCAGCACCTCCAGCGCAGCCGCCCGCGCCGGCGCATGGCGCCAGTTCAGCTTCGGCTGCTGGCGCAGGAACTTGTGGTGATAGGCCTGGCGCATCAGCGGCTGGTAGGCCCAGGCCGGCCCGCCGAAGGCGCTGAGCCAGTTGTTGGGCGCCGTGCCGTCGTCCTTCAGCGGCGCCCAGACATACCAGTCGGCCTTGTCGCCGCCCTTCAGGCTCTCGCGGAACCAGGCGTGCTCGTCGCTGGTATGGGCCAGCACCTCGTCGAGCAGCAGCTTCATGCCCCGCGCATGGGCGCCGTCGATCACCGCCTGCAGGTCGTCCATCGTCCCGTAGTCGGGATGGACCCCGTGGTAGTCGCTGACGTCATAGCCCCAGTCGCGGTTGGGCGAGGGGTGCACGGGGCTCAGCCAGATAGCGTCGACGCCGAGCGACTGGATGTAGTCGAGCTTGGCCAGCACGCCCTGCAGGTCGCCATGGCCGTCCCCATCGCTGTCGAAGAAGCTGCGGACGTAGATGTGATAGACGCTCGCGCCGCGCCACCAGGGTGTCGATTGAGTCATGGCGCGAGCCTAGCCTTTTCGCTCTCCGCCCGCGAGAGCGGGCGGAGGACGGTTCGGAGCGTGAGCGACGGACCAGGAGGCGGGCCCGCGCCGGCGGCGGGAGGTTCATCCTCAACTGGCGGCGGACCCCCTCGGTTTGGCTCGCTTGCAGCGCTCGCCAAATCCACTCCCCCATTTCATGGGGGAGAGCGACCGCCAGGCATCCTTCCCTTAAGCCAACCACACCATCATCCGCGTCGCCGCCTCTTCGCCGCGCGCCAGGCTGTGCTTGAGCTGCACCTCGCCGGTGTAGAGGAAGCCAGCCTTGCACAGCACCGCGCCCGACGCCGGGTTGTCGCTGAAGTGGCCTGCCACGACGTATCGCTTACGCCAGCTAGCCTTGGCCCAGGCCAGCGCCCCCTGCAGGGCCTCCGAGGCGAAGCCCCGGCCCCACCAGTCGCGGCCGATCCAATACCCCACTTCCAACGGCTCGCCGGGCGGGGTGAAGAAGCCGATACCGCCAACCATGCCGTCGTCCTCGGTCTCGATGACGAAGTTGTGGTCCTTCGCTGGATCGTTCCCCTGCACCTTCTCGACGAAGGCCGCGGCATCAGCCAGGGAATAGGGGTGCGGCACCCGGCTGGTCATCCTGGCGATGGCATAGTCGGCCATCAGTTCGGCCAGCCGCGACTCGTCGCCCGGCGCCGGGCTGCGCAGCGCCAGCCGCCGTGTCTCGATCCTTGGGGTCTGTTCGATCAGACACATGGTTAGCCTCCCAGGTCCTCTGGCGGGACCCTGAAATAGAAAGAGGGGAGCCCGGCGATCCGGACTCCCCTCTGGAAGCTCTAGGTCCGGAACGCTTTTCGGCGATCCGGAGGGTGGCTTGCGCCTTACTCGGCGGCTTCAGCCATCTTCGGAACCACCGTCGCGTAGGTGCGGTCGTTCTTCTTGGTTACGAACTTCACGTTGCCGGTTTCGAGGGCAAAGAGGGTGTGGTCCTTGCCGATGCCGACGTTGTCGCCCGGCCAGAACTTGGTGCCGCGCTGGCGCACGATGATGTTGCCGGCGAGCACAGCTTCGCCGCCGAACTTCTTCACGCCGAGACGGCGGCCGGCCGAGTCGCGCCCGTTGCGCGAGGAGCCGCCTGATTTCTTGTGAGCCATATCGCTCTCCTATCCTCTATCGACGAGGCCCTTAGGCTTCGTCGGCGTCCTTCTTGGCGGCCTTTTTCGGGGCGGCCTTCTTGGCGGGGGCGGCGTCACCGTCTTCGGCCTTGGCGGCCTTCGGAGCGGCGGCCTTCTTGGCCTTCGGAGCCTCGTCCTTCACTTCCACTTCGGGAGCGGCGGCGGCGGCTTCAACGACCGGAGCCTCGGCGGCCACGATGGTTTCTTCCTCGGTCACCACGGCCTTGGCCTTGGTCGCCTTCTTCGGCGCGGGCGCGGGCGCTGGGGCGGCCTCGGCCTTTTCGGCGAATTCCGGCAGCTTCAGGCCGCGCGAGCGGGCGTTCAGCTCGGCCTTGGTGGTCAGGTCCACCTTGCCGTCCCACTTGGCGTCGCCGATGGCGGTAACGCGCAGGACAGTCTCTTGCTGGCGGTGGCCGCGGGTGCGGCGGTAGCCCTGGCGGCGGATCTTCTTGAAGACCTTCACCTTCTCGCCCTTGCGGGTCTCGACCAGGGTCGCGGTGACGGCGGCGCCGGCCACCATCGGGGCGCCCACGGTGACCGTGTCGCCATCGCCCAGCATCAGGACTTGGTCGAAGGAAACTTCAGCGCCGGGTTCACCAGCCAGTTTTTCGACAACCAGCAGGTCACCGGGGGAGACCCGGTATTGCTTGCCGCCGGTTTTGATCACCGCGTACATCGGTCCGTCCTGAACGTGAGATAGCAAAAAACGAATGCGCCCGCGGACGGGGCCCGCGAGCGAAGGGTCGCGTCTTATACAGAGGGACTCGCCTGAGTCAACGCTCGCGGGACAGGCTTTCAGGCCGGCCGCAGCCCCACGACCAGCAGAAACAGGCCCAGCGCCAGGGCGGGTAGCGACCAGGTTTCCATGGGCAGGCCGCAGAATCGGTGCCGGGCCGGATAGCGGAACCGGCCGGTGGTGTGGCCCTTGCGTGGATCGAGCGGCCGCATGTTGAGCCGGCAGCCCGCATACCAGTTCACCGCCGCCGCCAGAAACCAGCCGACACCCCACAGCCAGGGCCAGCGCTCCATGCCCTGGCCACCGGTCGAGAAGCTGACGATCGCGCCGAACGCCCCGAAGACGCCGATTACCGTCAGCAGCACCAGAAAGCCCCGCCCGGTCCACCAGAACACCATGGATCACCCCCATCGTCGAACCAAGGCTCGACCGGCGGAGCGTGAAAGTAAAGCCGACGCCGATGCCCGCTGGCGCGTTACAATGTAACAGGCTATAGCCCGCCCGTGACCCTGACCGTCCTCGCCTCCCTGGCCGCCGCCGGCTTCTTCGTGGCTTTCATGCACGCGATCCTGCCGACCCATTGGCTGCCCTTCGTGCTGGTCGGGCGCGAGCAGGGCTGGACGGCGCGCAAGACCCTGGGCGTCGCCGCCCTGGCCAGCGTCGGCCATGTGGCCTTCACCGTGCTGATCGGGGCCGTGGTGGTGGCCGTGGGCATGGCCGCCGCGCCGGAGCTGGACCGCTATTTCAAATGGCTGGTGGCGGGCCTGCTGGTGGCGCTGGGCGTCTTCTGCCTGACCCGCCAGGCCCACCGGCATCCGGAGGCGCCGCGCCGCTACCTCTCCGATCGGGCGGCGATCGCCGGTCTGGTGCTGCTGCTGACCCTGTCGCCCTGCGAGGCCTATTTCGGGGTCTATACCACCGCCATCAAGCACGGCTGGCCGGCCTTCGCCCTGCTCAGTTTTGTGCTGCTGACCGCCACGGTGGGAGCCATGCTGCTGTTCACCGGCCTGACCCTGGCGGGCGCCCGCTTCATCCGCCTGGACGCCCTGCAGGAACGGGAGTCGATGATCCTCGGCTGGGCGCTGATCCTGATGGCCGGGGCGGTGGTGCTGTTCGATCTATAGATCAGGGAAGCGCGCGACCCGTTTCACAACGGCGCGCGAACCCCTAGATAGGCGCGATGACGTCCTCGACCGCTTCCAAGACCCCCGTCACTGTCCTCACCGGCTACCTCGGCGCCGGCAAGACCACCTTGCTCAACCGCATCCTCACCGAGGACCACGGCAAGCGCTACGCCGTGATCGTCAACGAGTTCGGCGAGGTGGGCATCGACAACGACCTGGTGGTCGGCGCCGACGAGGAAGTGTTCGAGATGAACAACGGGTGCGTCTGCTGCACGGTGCGCGGCGACCTGATCCGGGTGCTCTCGGGCCTGATGAAGCGCAAAGGCGGCTTCGATGCCATCATCGTGGAGACCACCGGCCTGGCCGATCCCGGCCCGGTGGCCCAGACCTTCTTCGTGGATGACGATGTAAAGGCCCGGACCCAGCTGGATTCGGTAACCACCGTGGTCGACGCCAAGCACCTGCCGCTTCGCCTGGCCGACTCCAAAGAGGCCGTCGAGCAGATCGCCTTCGCCGACCAGATCGTGCTCAACAAGACCGATCTGGTGACCGAGGCCGAGCTGAAGGCCGTCGAGGCCTCCATCCGCAAGATCAACCCCCTGGCCCCGATCCACCGCACCACCCGCAGCCAGGTTCCCCTGGACGCCATCCTCGGCCGCCACAGCTTCGACTTGGACCGGATCACCGACATCGCCCCGGAATTCCTCAACCCCGCCCACGGCGAGGAAGGCCATGTGCACGATGAGCATTGCGAGCACGACCACGGGCACGACCATCACCACCACGATCACGGACATGACCATGTCCACGACCACGCCGCCGAGGCCGGGATCAAGGGCATCAGCCTGACCTCGCAGAAGCCGCTCGACGGCATCAAGGTGACGAACTGGCTGAACCAGCTGCTGGCCGAGAAGGGCGTCGACATCCTGCGGGCCAAAGGCATCCTGGACATCAAGGGCGACAACCGCCGGCTGGTCTTCCAGGCGGTGCACATGATCCTGGAAGGCGACTACCAGCGCGATTGGACCGACAAGGACCAGCGCTACAGCCGCATGGTGTTCATCGGCCGCGACCTGGACGAAGCGGCCCTGCGCGCCGGCTTCGAGGGGTGCGTGGCTTAGGGGGCGAGACTTCAGGCGCTTCGCTCTCCCCCCGCGAAGCGGGAGGAGGACAGGTTTCGAGCCTAAGCGAGAAACCAGGAGGCGGGCCCCACCGGCGGTAGGGAGGTTCCTCCTGAAACGGACTTGCCCCCCTCCTGCTCTGTCGCTGAGCGCTCCAGAGCGGTCCTCCCCCCGCGAAGCGGGGGGAGGGGGCAACGAAAAAGGGCCCGGATTGCTCCGGGCCCTTTCGCGTCTTTCAGGCGTGAGCCCTACTCGATTTCTTCGTTGATGATCCCGACCTTGAAGTAGCCGTTCTCCTGCAGGATGTTCAGCACTTCCATGAACTTGTCATAGGTCACGTCCGGTTGGGCCTGGAGGAACACGCGCTCCTCCTGGGGAACGCCGGTGACGCCCTTCTTGGTCATGTCGGCCGGAATGTCGGCCGGCAGATTCTCGAGGCGGGTCTGGACGCCGTCGATGAACAGGGCGCCGGTGTCCTGGATGAAGACGATGGTCGGATCCGGCGGCTTCTTCTCGCTCGGGGGCGGCGGGATGGCCGGGGGCAGGTCGATCGCGATCGACACCGTGGCCATAGGCGCCGCGACCATGAAGATGATCAGCAGCACAAGCATGACGTCCACGAACGGCGTGACGTTGATCTCGGAGTTCTGACCGAGATCCCACTTCTTGCCGCCGCCGCCGCCGAGTTTCGCACCCATTCGAACACTCCTTCGCGCGGTCCGTCGGCACGGCCCGCTGTCTTTGTTGCCTCACCCATTGCGCACGAGAGCCGGCTTGTAAAGCCTGTCTCGCGCACCGGGGGAATCTGAACGCCGCTCTGGCAAGGCGGGGTCCATCTGGTCTAAGCCGCCGATCATGAACGCCCAATTCGACGCCTATGTGACCGCGGCCCTGTTCGACGCCAAGGGCATACCAATGTTCGCTCTCGGCGACGGGACCGTGCGCCTTGTAACGCTTGAAGGATTCATCACGATTCAGGCCCACGACGGCGCGGTGCTGAGCGCCTGCGCCCACCCATCGGGCCAGGGGATGATCACCGGCGGGGACGACGGGAAGGTGGTCTGGACACGCGCGGAAGGCGATGAAATGGCCGCCACCGAAATTGCCAAGATCAAGGGCCGATGGATCGACGCCGTGGCCGCCAGCGCGGAATCGGGCCTGATCGCCTTCACCGCCGGGCGCGACCTGCACGTCCGCGATTCGAAGGACGCCGCCTTCGAACGAACCTTCACCCATGACAAATCGGTGGCCGACGTCGCCTTCGATCCGAAGGGCCGCCGCCTGGCCGCCGCCACCTATGGCGGGGCCGCCCTCTGGTACGCGCGAATCGAGAAACAGCAGCCGCAGATGCTGAAATGGGCCGGCAGCCACCAGCTGGTCCTGTGGAGCCCGGATGGCAAGTTCCTGATGAGTTCGATGCAGGAGAACAGTCTGCACGGCTGGCGCATGTCCGACTCCAAGGACATGCGGATGGGCGGCTATCCGGCCAAGGTGAAGAGCCTGGCCTTCCTGTCCGGCGGGCTGATGCTGGCCACCGCCGGGGCCAACGGGGCGGTGATCTGGCCGTTCCAGGGCGCCAACGGCCCGATGGGCAAGGAAGCGGCGGAGATCGCCTACGACCAGGACGCCATGGTGGTCCGGGTCGCCGCCACGCCGGCCGGGGCCGTGCTGGCCGGGGGGCTGGACGATGGCCGAGTCTGGGCCTGCGAGCTCAAGAGCGGCCGGCGCGAGATGCTGAAGGCCGAGAAGGGTCCGCCGATCAGCGGCCTGGCCATCACCCCGGACGGACGCAGCGTCGCCTGGGGCGACGAGGACGGCGGCGCGGGGGTGCTCCCCAGCGGGCTCTAGGCCTTGGGGGTCGCCGGGTCTGGCAGCAGGTTCTTGTCGGCGAAACTTTCCGCATAGGACTGCGGATCGACCCACTTGCGACCCGCCTTCTGCTCGGCGGCCAGGTGGGCGTCCCAATGACCCTTCACCCGCGCGCCGTAGTCGGGCGGCAGGCGCAGCACGCCCTCGATGACCTGCTCCCACGTCCCCTCGACCTTGAAGGTGGCCGAGAGCTTCGGCGCCATCTCGGCCATCCGCCGGGCGCGTTCCTTGTCCAGCCGGCCGATCTTGGCCAGGATGTACATCTCGACCAGCTGCAGCAGCGGCTTGCCGTCATAGCGGCCCATAGCGATCCCTTCAGGCGAACCCGCGCATGTCGGCCCAGACGTCGAACGGATCGCGCCGAGTGCGCAGGCCGTTGATCGGAGCCGTCTCGTCCGCATAGCCGAGCGCCATGCCCGAGAACAGCATGTGATCGTCGGGCAGGCCGACGAACTCGGCGAAGGTCTTGGGATAGCGGGCCCAGAACTCCTGGGCGCAGGTGGACAGGCCCCGCTCCACCGCCAGCAGCATCACCGTCTGCATATACATGCCGACGTCCGCCCACTGTGGCGGTCCCAGGTTGCGGTCGAGGCTGAAGAACAGGCCCACCGGGGCGCCGAAGAACTGGGTGTTCTTGAACAGCTGGCCGATCCGGGCCGGCTTGTCCTCACGGGGGATGCCGAGGGTGGCGTAGAGGTCCTCGCCGCATTCGAACCGGCGGGTGCGGAAGGGGTCCCAGAGGTTGGCCGGATAGACGTCGTATTCCGGCTCCTCGCCGGACAGATTGGTCGCCACCTTGGCCTTGAAGGCCTCCAGTGGCTCGCCGGCCAAGGCATGGACCCGCCAGGGCTGCAGGTTGCCGCCGCTGGGCGCGCGGTGGGCGGCCTCGAGGATCTCGCGCACCAGGGCGCCGGGGACGGGGTCGGGCTTGAAGGCGCGGATCGACACCCGGGCGGCGACAGCTTCGGTGACGTTCATGCGGGGGCTCCAGCCAACCAAGACAAGACGAGGCCGGCTGGTTACCATGGCGTCCTAACGTCATGGCAAGGGGCGCTGCGCTTGGCCGACCAGACTTCCGAGGACGAGGTTCCGGAAACGCCGCAGGCGCCGCCCGAACCCGAAACCTCCGCCCCCTGGTCCGGGCTGGAGCCGGGCGAGGATGCGGGACCGCCGCCGCGGGCCGAGCAGACGGACCTGCCGCCTAACGCCGCCCCGGCCGAGGTCGAGCCCCAGCCGGCGCCCGAACCCCCGCTGGCCATCGGGCCGCCGGCGGCCCGATGGCCAGCGGGGGTTCGGGCGCCGGCTGGGGCTCGACCTCGGCCGGGGCGGCGTTAGGCGGCAGGTCCGTCTGCTCGGCCCGCGGCGGCGGTCCCGCATCCTCGCCCGGCTCCAGCCCGGACCAGGGGGCGGAGGTTTCGGGTTCGGGCGGCGCCTGCGGCGTTTCCGGAACCTCGTCCTCGGAAGTCTGGTCGGCCAAGCGCAGCGCCCCTTGCCATGACGTTAGGACGCCATGGTAACCAGCCGGCCTCGTCTTGTCTTGGTTGGCTGGAGCCCCCGCATGAACGTCACCGAAGCTGTCGCCGCCCGGGTGTCGATCCGCGCCTTCAAGCCCGACCCCGTCCCCGGCGCCCTGGTGCGCGAGATCCTCGAGGCCGCCCACCGCGCGCCCAGCGGCGGCAACCTGCAGCCCTGGCGGGTCCATGCCTTGGCCGGCGAGCCACTGGAGGCCTTCAAGGCCAAGGTGGCGACCAATCTGTCCGGCGAGGAGCCGGAATACGACGTCTATCCGGCCAACCTCTGGGACCCCTTCCGCACCCGCCGGTTCGAATGCGGCGAGGACCTCTACGCCACCCTCGGCATCCCCCGTGAGGACAAGCCGGCCCGGATCGGCCAGCTGTTCAAGAACACCCAGTTCTTCGGCGCCCCGGTGGGCCTGTTCTTCAGCCTCGACCGCAACCTGGGACCGCCACAGTGGGCGGACGTCGGCATGTATATGCAGACGGTGATGCTGCTGGCGGTGGAGCGGGGCCTGTCCACCTGCGCCCAGGAGTTCTGGGCCCGCTATCCCAAGACCTTCGCCGAGTTCGTCGGCCTGCCCGACGATCACATGCTGTTCTCGGGCATGGCGCTCGGCTATGCGGACGAGACGGCTCCGATCAACGGCCTGCGCACTCGGCGCGATCCGTTCGACGTCTGGGCCGACATGCGCGGGTTCGCCTGAAGGGATCGCTATGGGCCGCTATGACGGCAAGCCGCTGCTGCAGCTGGTCGAGATGTACATCCTGGCCAAGATCGGCCGGCTGGACAAGGAACGCGCCCGGCGGATGGCCGAGATGGCGCCGAAGCTCTCGGCCACCTTCAAGGTCGAGGGGACGTGGGAGCAGGTCATCGAGGGCGTGCTGCGCCTGCCGCCCGACTACGGCGCGCGGGTGAAGGGTCATTGGGACGCCCACCTGGCCGCCGAGCAGAAGGCGGGTCGCAAGTGGGTCGATCCGCAGTCCTATGCGGAAAGTTTCGCCGACAAGAACCTGCTGCCAGACCCGGCGACCCCCAAGGCCTAGAGCCCGCTGGGGAGCACCCCCGCGCCGCCGTCCTCGTCGCCCCAGGCGACGCTGCGTCCGTCCGGGGTGATGGCCAGGCCGCTGATCGGCGGACCCTTCTCGGCCTTCAGCATCTCGCGCCGGCCGCTCTTGAGCTCGCAGGCCCAGACTCGGCCATCGTCCAGCCCCCCGGCCAGCACGGCCCCGGCCGGCGTGGCGGCGACCCGGACCACCATGGCGTCCTGGTCGTAGGCGATCTCCGCCGCTTCCTTGCCCATCGGGCCGTTGGCGCCCTGGAACGGCCAGATCACCGCCCCGTTGGCCCCGGCGGTGGCCAGCATCAGCCCGCCGGACAGGAAGGCCAGGCTCTTCACCTTGGCCGGATAGCCGCCCATCCGCATGTCCTTGGAGTCGGACATGCGCCAGCCGTGCAGACTGTTCTCCTGCATCGAACTCATCAGGAACTTGCCATCCGGGCTCCACAGGACCAGCTGGTGGCTGCCGGCCCATTTCAGCATCTGCGGCTGCTGTTTCTCGATTCGCGCGTACCAGAGGGCGGCCCCGCCATAGGTGGCGGCGGCCAGGCGGCGGCCCTTCGGATCGAAGGCGACGTCGGCCACCGATTTGTCATGGGTGAAGGTTCGTTCGAAGGCGGCGTCCTTCGAATCGCGGACGTGCAGGTCGCGCCCGGCGGTGAAGGCGATCAGGCCCGATTCCGCGCTGGCGGCCACGGCGTCGATCCATCGGCCCTTGATCTTGGCAATTTCGGTGGCGGCCATTTCATCGCCTTCCGCGCGTGTCCAGACCACCTTCCCGTCGTCCCCGCCGGTGATCATCCCCTGGCCCGATGGGTGGGCGCAGGCGCTCAGCACCGCGCCGTCGTGGGCCTGAATCGTGATGAATCCTTCAAGCGTTACAAGGCGCACGGTCCCGTCGCCGAGAGCGAACATTGGTATGCCCTTGGCGTCGAACAGGGCCGCGGTCACATAGGCGTCGAATTGGGCGTTCATGATCGGCGGCTTAGACCAGATGGACCCCGCCTTGCCAGAGCGGCGTTCAGATTCCCCCGGTGCGCGAGACAGGCTTTACAAGCCGGCTCTCGTGCGCAATGGGTGAGGCAACAAAGACAGCGGGCCGTGCCGACGGACCGCGCGAAGGAGTGTTCGAATGGGTGCGAAACTCGGCGGCGGCGGCGGCAAGAAGTGGGATCTCGGTCAGAACTCCGAGATCAACGTCACGCCGTTCGTGGACGTCATGCTTGTGCTGCTGATCATCTTCATGGTCGCGGCGCCTATGGCCACGGTGTCGATCGCGATCGACCTGCCCCCGGCCATCCCGCCGCCCCCGAGCGAGAAGAAGCCGCCGGATCCGACCATCGTCTTCATCCAGGACACCGGCGCCCTGTTCATCGACGGCGTCCAGACCCGCCTCGAGAATCTGCCGGCCGACATTCCGGCCGACATGACCAAGAAGGGCGTCACCGGCGTTCCCCAGGAGGAGCGCGTGTTCCTCCAGGCCCAACCGGACGTGACCTATGACAAGTTCATGGAAGTGCTGAACATCCTGCAGGAGAACGGCTACTTCAAGGTCGGGATCATCAACGAAGAAATCGAGTAGGGCTCACGCCTGAAAGACGCGAAAGGGCCCGGAGCAATCCGGGCCCTTTTTCGTTGCCCCCTCCCCCCGCTTCGCGGGGGGAGGACCGCTCTGGAGCGCTCAGCGACAGAGCAGGAGGGGGGCAAGTCCGTTTCAGGAGGAACCTCCCTACCGCCGGTGGGGCCCGCCTCCTGGTTTCTCGCTTAGGCTCGAAACCTGTCCTCCTCCCGCTTCGCGGGGGGAGAGCGAAGCGCCTGAAGTCTCGCCCCCTAAGCCACGCACCCCTCGAAGCCGGCGCGCAGGGCCGCTTCGTCCAGGTCGCGGCCGATGAACACCATGCGGCTGTAGCGCTGGTCCTTGTCGGTCCAATCGCGCTGGTAGTCGCCTTCCAGGATCATGTGCACCGCCTGGAAGACCAGCCGGCGGTTGTCGCCCTTGATGTCCAGGATGCCTTTGGCCCGCAGGATGTCGACGCCCTTCTCGGCCAGCAGCTGGTTCAGCCAGTTCGTCACCTTGATGCCGTCGAGCGGCTTCTGCGAGGTCAGGCTGATGCCCTTGATCCCGGCCTCGGCGGCGTGGTCGTGGACATGGTCATGTCCGTGATCGTGGTGGTGATGGTCGTGCCCGTGGTCGTGCTCGCAATGCTCATCGTGCACATGGCCTTCCTCGCCGTGGGCGGGGTTGAGGAATTCCGGGGCGATGTCGGTGATCCGGTCCAAGTCGAAGCTGTGGCGGCCGAGGATGGCGTCCAGGGGAACCTGGCTGCGGGTGGTGCGGTGGATCGGGGCCAGGGGGTTGATCTTGCGGATGGAGGCCTCGACGGCCTTCAGCTCGGCCTCGGTCACCAGATCGGTCTTGTTGAGCACGATCTGGTCGGCGAAGGCGATCTGCTCGACGGCCTCTTTGGAGTCGGCCAGGCGAAGCGGCAGGTGCTTGGCGTCGACCACGGTGGTTACCGAATCCAGCTGGGTCCGGGCCTTTACATCGTCATCCACGAAGAAGGTCTGGGCCACCGGGCCGGGATCGGCCAGGCCGGTGGTCTCCACGATGATGGCATCGAAGCCGCCTTTGCGCTTCATCAGGCCCGAGAGCACCCGGATCAGGTCGCCGCGCACCGTGCAGCAGACGCACCCGTTGTTCATCTCGAACACTTCCTCGTCGGCGCCGACCACCAGGTCGTTGTCGATGCCCACCTCGCCGAACTCGTTGACGATCACGGCGTAGCGCTTGCCGTGGTCCTCGGTGAGGATGCGGTTGAGCAAGGTGGTCTTGCCGGCGCCGAGGTAGCCGGTGAGGACAGTGACGGGGGTCTTGGAAGCGGTCGAGGACGTCATCGCGCCTATCTAGGGGTTCGCGCGCCGTTGTGAAACGGGTCGCGCGCTTCCCTGATCTATAGATCGAACAGCACCACCGCCCCGGCCATCAGGATCAGCGCCCAGCCGAGGATCATCGACTCCCGTTCCTGCAGGGCGTCCAGGCGGATGAAGCGGGCGCCCGCCAGGGTCAGGCCGGTGAACAGCAGCATGGCTCCCACCGTGGCGGTCAGCAGCACAAAACTGAGCAGGGCGAAGGCCGGCCAGCCGTGCTTGATGGCGGTGGTATAGACCCCGAAATAGGCCTCGCAGGGCGACAGGGTCAGCAGCAGCACCAGACCGGCGATCGCCGCCCGATCGGAGAGGTAGCGGCGCGGCGCCTCCGGATGCCGGTGGGCCTGGCGGGTCAGGCAGAAGACGCCCAGCGCCACCAGCAGGCCCGCCACCAGCCATTTGAAATAGCGGTCCAGCTCCGGCGCGGCGGCCATGCCCACGGCCACCACCACGGCCCCGATCAGCACGGTGAAGGCCACATGGCCGACGCTGGCCAGGGCGGCGACGCCCAGGGTCTTGCGCGCCGTCCAGCCCTGCTCGCGCCCGACCAGCACGAAGGGCAGCCAATGGGTCGGCAGGATCGCGTGCATGAAAGCCACGAAGAAGCCGGCGGCGGCCAGGGAGGCGAGGACGGTCAGGGTCACGGGCGGGCTATAGCCTGTTACATTGTAACGCGCCAGCGGGCATCGGCGTCGGCTTTACTTTCACGCTCCGCCGGTCGAGCCTTGGTTCGACGATGGGGGTGATCCATGGTGTTCTGGTGGACCGGGCGGGGCTTTCTGGTGCTGCTGACGGTAATCGGCGTCTTCGGGGCGTTCGGCGCGATCGTCAGCTTCTCGACCGGTGGCCAGGGCATGGAGCGCTGGCCCTGGCTGTGGGGTGTCGGCTGGTTTCTGGCGGCGGCGGTGAACTGGTATGCGGGCTGCCGGCTCAACATGCGGCCGCTCGATCCACGCAAGGGCCACACCACCGGCCGGTTCCGCTATCCGGCCCGGCACCGATTCTGCGGCCTGCCCATGGAAACCTGGTCGCTACCCGCCCTGGCGCTGGGCCTGTTTCTGCTGGTCGTGGGGCTGCGGCCGGCCTGAAAGCCTGTCCCGCGAGCGTTGACTCAGGCGAGTCCCTCTGTATAAGACGCGACCCTTCGCTCGCGGGCCCCGTCCGCGGGCGCATTCGTTTTTTGCTATCTCACGTTCAGGACGGACCGATGTACGCGGTGATCAAAACCGGCGGCAAGCAATACCGGGTCTCCCCCGGTGACCTGCTGGTTGTCGAAAAACTGGCTGGTGAACCCGGCGCTGAAGTTTCCTTCGACCAAGTCCTGATGCTGGGCGATGGCGACACGGTCACCGTGGGCGCCCCGATGGTGGCCGGCGCCGCCGTCACCGCGACCCTGGTCGAGACCCGCAAGGGCGAGAAGGTGAAGGTCTTCAAGAAGATCCGCCGCCAGGGCTACCGCCGCACCCGCGGCCACCGCCAGCAAGAGACTGTCCTGCGCGTTACCGCCATCGGCGACGCCAAGTGGGACGGCAAGGTGGACCTGACCACCAAGGCCGAGCTGAACGCCCGCTCGCGCGGCCTGAAGCTGCCGGAATTCGCCGAAAAGGCCGAGGCCGCCCCAGCGCCCGCGCCCGCGCCGAAGAAGGCGACCAAGGCCAAGGCCGTGGTGACCGAGGAAGAAACCATCGTGGCCGCCGAGGCTCCGGTCGTTGAAGCCGCCGCCGCCGCTCCCGAAGTGGAAGTGAAGGACGAGGCTCCGAAGGCCAAGAAGGCCGCCGCTCCGAAGGCCGCCAAGGCCGAAGACGGTGACGCCGCCCCCGCCAAGAAGGCCGCCCCGAAAAAGGCCGCCAAGAAGGACGCCGACGAAGCCTAAGGGCCTCGTCGATAGAGGATAGGAGAGCGATATGGCTCACAAGAAATCAGGCGGCTCCTCGCGCAACGGGCGCGACTCGGCCGGCCGCCGTCTCGGCGTGAAGAAGTTCGGCGGCGAAGCTGTGCTCGCCGGCAACATCATCGTGCGCCAGCGCGGCACCAAGTTCTGGCCGGGCGACAACGTCGGCATCGGCAAGGACCACACCCTCTTTGCCCTCGAAACCGGCAACGTGAAGTTCGTAACCAAGAAGAACGACCGCACCTACGCGACGGTGGTTCCGAAGATGGCTGAAGCCGCCGAGTAAGGCGCAAGCCACCCTCCGGATCGCCGAAAAGCGTTCCGGACCTAGAGCTTCCAGAGGGGAGTCCGGATCGCCGGGCTCCCCTCTTTCTATTTCAGGGTCCCGCCAGAGGACCTGGGAGGCTAACCATGTGTCTGATCGAACAGACCCCAAGGATCGAGACACGGCGGCTGGCGCTGCGCAGCCCGGCGCCGGGCGACGAGTCGCGGCTGGCCGAACTGATGGCCGACTATGCCATCGCCAGGATGACCAGCCGGGTGCCGCACCCCTATTCCCTGGCTGATGCCGCGGCCTTCGTCGAGAAGGTGCAGGGGAACGATCCAGCGAAGGACCACAACTTCGTCATCGAGACCGAGGACGACGGCATGGTTGGCGGTATCGGCTTCTTCACCCCGCCCGGCGAGCCGTTGGAAGTGGGGTATTGGATCGGCCGCGACTGGTGGGGCCGGGGCTTCGCCTCGGAGGCCCTGCAGGGGGCGCTGGCCTGGGCCAAGGCTAGCTGGCGTAAGCGATACGTCGTGGCAGGCCACTTCAGCGACAACCCGGCGTCGGGCGCGGTGCTGTGCAAGGCTGGCTTCCTCTACACCGGCGAGGTGCAGCTCAAGCACAGCCTGGCGCGCGGCGAAGAGGCGGCGACGCGGATGATGGTGTGGTTGGCTTAAGGGAAGGATGCCTGGCGGTCGCTCTCCCCCATGAAATGGGGGAGTGGATTTGGCGAGCGCTGCAAGCGAGCCAAACCGAGGGGGTCCGCCGCCAGTTGAGGATGAACCTCCCGCCGCCGGCGCGGGCCCGCCTCCTGGTCCGTCGCTCACGCTCCGAACCGTCCTCCGCCCGCTCTCGCGGGCGGAGAGCGAAAAGGCTAGGCTCGCGCCATGACTCAATCGACACCCTGGTGGCGCGGCGCGAGCGTCTATCACATCTACGTCCGCAGCTTCTTCGACAGCGATGGGGACGGCCATGGCGACCTGCAGGGCGTGCTGGCCAAGCTCGACTACATCCAGTCGCTCGGCGTCGACGCTATCTGGCTGAGCCCCGTGCACCCCTCGCCCAACCGCGACTGGGGCTATGACGTCAGCGACTACCACGGGGTCCATCCCGACTACGGGACGATGGACGACCTGCAGGCGGTGATCGACGGCGCCCATGCGCGGGGCATGAAGCTGCTGCTCGACGAGGTGCTGGCCCATACCAGCGACGAGCACGCCTGGTTCCGCGAGAGCCTGAAGGGCGGCGACAAGGCCGACTGGTATGTCTGGGCGCCGCTGAAGGACGACGGCACGGCGCCCAACAACTGGCTCAGCGCCTTCGGCGGGCCGGCCTGGGCCTACCAGCCGCTGATGCGCCAGGCCTATCACCACAAGTTCCTGCGCCAGCAGCCGAAGCTGAACTGGCGCCATGCGCCGGCGCGGGCGGCTGCGCTGGAGGTGCTGGATTTCTGGCTTTCGAAGGGGGTCGATGGGTTCCGGCTCGACGTGGCCAACGCCTATCTCCACGACCCCGCCCTGACCGACAATCCGGTGGATGACAGCGACACGGGGCTGCGCTGGTCGGCGGCGGCCAATTTCCAGCGCCACTTCAACGATTCGAACCTGGTGGAGAACATCGAGGCGCTGGATGCGGTGCGGCGCACGGTCGACGCCCATCCGGACCGGTTCGTATTCGGCGAGTTCTCGGAGGAAGCCGACCGCTGCGGCGGGTTCGCGGCCCCGGACGAGGGGCTGCACGCCGGCTACAGCTTTCCGCTGCTGATCGCCCGGCGGATGGGGCCGGACTTCATCCGCAATCATATGGAGCTTCTGGCTCGCTATCCGGACCACTGGCCCTGCATCACCTTCTCCAACCATGACGTGCCGCGCACGCCCAGCCGGTTTGGCGACGGCTCGCTGCCGGTGGCCAAGGTGATGCTTGCCCTGCTGTTGACCCTGCGCGGCTCGATCCTGCTCTACCAGGGCGAGGAACTGGGCCTGCCGGAGGCGGACCTGACCCGTGAGCAGCTGAAGGACCCGGTGGGCGACCTCTACTGGCCGGCCCACAAGGGCCGCGACGGCTGCCGCACCCCGATGCCCTGGGCGCCGGGTGAGCACCTGGGGTTTTCGACTGCCACGCCTTGGCTGCCCGCCGCGCCGGAGCATGCCGGGCTGACCGTCGCCGCCCAGGAGGCCGACCCCGACTCTGCCCTGGCGCTGTCGAAGGCGCTGCTGGCCCTGCGCCGGGCCCATCCGGCCCTGCGGCTGGGGGGTCTGACCTTTCGGGACGCCCCGTCACCGATGGCGGTTTTCGAGCGGTCGTGGGAAGGCGAGCGGCTGCTCTGCGCCTTCAGCCTTGGGGCGGAGGCGCCGCCGGCCGATCCGGCCTGGCAGGAGGGGGAGACCTTGCTGGAAGCAGCCGGGCCCTTCGGCTTCCGGATCGCCCGCCTCTAGTCCTTTGGCTTGGGCCGGAATTCCTCGCCCAGGATCAGCACTGCCCGGCGCATGCGCTTGGAGTCGAGCCGGCTGCGGCTGACGTCGACGGTCTGGACGCGGGCGAAGTCGGCGACGATCAGGTCCTCGCGCGGCTTCATCTTGATGTCGGGGTCTTCGGCCAGCCGCACCTCGGCCGCCGTGACCACCAGCACCCGCGAGCCCAGCGCCGGGGTCAGCGGCGCGCTGGCCTCAGCCTGGTTCCCAGCCCGGTTCTTCCGCAGCCAGATGGTCAGGGGCGGGGCGCCCGGTTTGGCGAAGAAGTCGCGGCCGTAATAGGCCATGGCGTTGAACAGGAAACGGTCGTCCACGGCGATGGCGCTCAGGCCCTGGTCGGCCATCTCCACCTCGGCCCGGAGGACCATGGCCTGGGCGGTGTCCTCCCAGCCCTTCAGCCGCTTGATGGCGTTTTCCTGGCCCAGGGTTTCGGCCGTGCGCGGATTGAGCATGACCACCAGCAGGATGACGGCGAACGTCGCCTGCGGGATCAGACCGGCCGGCAGGATCCACCAGGGCTTCAGCCGCCGCATCATTCCCGCCGCCAGCACCGCCCCGGCCACATAGGCGGCCGCCGTCCAGTTGGCGTTGGCCCGGGTCAGGAAGGCCTGAACGGTGACGAACAGGATCGGCGGGGCGGTCCAGCAGAGCAACAGAAGTTCACCCGGCTCCAGCCGTCGGCGGAAGGCCAGCACGGTGGCCCAGATCAGGATGGCGAAGGGCAGGCCGAACACCCCGAACTGTTCGAGCAACAGGCGGAGGGTCTCGGCGACGTCGAAGGTCAGACCGGACTCGAAGCTGGCGTTGGCCGCCGTGTGGCCGACGGTGGCGAAACCGTGCAAGGCGTTCCAGATCAGGTTGGGGGCAATGACGACCAGAAAGACGAGGATGGCCGTGAGGGTCGTCTTCAACGTCCACGGCCGCCGCGCCTCGCGGTCGAGGATCAGGTGCAGGACGATGCCGGCCACCGCGTAGAGGGCCGCATATTTCGACAGCATGGCCAAGCCCATGGCCGCGCCCAGGCCGGCGGCGGTGAACAGCGGCCGCTTGGCGCTGGGCAGGTCGACATAGGCCAGCAGGGCGAAGCTGAGAAAGCAGAGCAGGGCCGCGTCGGTGGAGATGATCCCGCTGGAGACGGCCACGCCCGGCATCAGCTGATAGACCAAAAGGGCGCCGAACCCGGTCCAGGCGCCGAACAGCCGCCGGCCGACCGCGAACAGGGCCAGGCCGGTCGCGGCATGCAACAGCGGGGAGGCCAGCCGTACGTAGGCTTCGGCGTCTCCCAGCCGGGTGGTCAGATGGATCAGCCAGGCGACCATCGGCGGCTTCGAGAAGTAGCCGACGTCGAGGTCGCGCGACCACAGCCAGTACTGCGCCTCGTCCGGGTAGAGCTCCAGTGGGGTGGCGAACAGGGCGAACAGCCGAAGCCCGGTGAGCAGCATGGTGGCCGCCAGGGCGAACCGCCAGGGACGGGTGGCTTCCAGCCGGGCGAGTCGCTCCGTGTCCGTGAGGGTCAACGCTCCGTCTCCCGACGATTCTCTAATTTGGGCAAATCGTCTAAAGGGCCGATTCCGCCCTTCTATAGGGCAGGGTCCGGCAAAAGGTGTCGCAATCTTGCGACAAGGCGTCTCAATTCCGCCTTCAAGTGTTAACGGCTGCTTGTCACTGGAAGCCGTGTCATTACAAGGCGGTGGTGTGGTGCCGGGGCATCAGATCGGTCACCAAAGCTTTGCAATCGGGCGCTAATGGGGCGGCCAAGTCCGCAAATTTCGGGCGATCCAAGTCGGGCGCCTGTCGGGATGACAAGGGGATATCAATGAGAACGTTCAAGCTCGCCGCCGTGGCGACGACCGCCCTGGTCGGCAGCCTGCTGGCCGCCACCGGCGCCTTCGCGCAATCCACCGGCACCACCGAGGTCGAAGAGATCGAGATCATCTCGACCGCCGGCCAGCCCAGCATCGATGGGGTGATCACCGCCGAAACCGCGCCGAAGGCCAAGGCCTCGGTCGACCAGGAGTTCATCTCCACCCAGGCGTCCGGCCAGACCATCATCCAGACCCTGAACCTGACCCCGGGCCTGAACTTCACCAACAGCGACCCCTACGGCTCGTCGGGCGGTAACCTCCGCATCCGCGGCTTCGACGGCAACCGCATCAGCCTGACCTTCGACGGCGTCCCGCTGAACGACACCGGCAACTACGCCATCTACACCAACCAGCAGCTCGACCCGGAACTGGTCGCCCGCGCCAGCGTCAACATGGGCACCACCGACGTGGACAGCCCGACGGCCTCGGCCACCGGCGGCACCATCAACTACATCTCCCTGAAGCCCGGCACCGAGTTCGGCGGCCGCGGCTCGGTCTCGGTCGGCTCCTACGCCTACGGTCGCGTGTTCGGCCTGATCGAAACCGGCGAGTTCACCCCGTTCGGCACCACCGCCTGGTTCTCGGCCTCGCAACAGAAGTACGACAAGTTCAAGGGCCCGGGCGACCTGAAGAAGTGGCAGGTCAACGCCAAGGTCTACCAGCCGATCGGTGACAACGGCGACTTCGTCTCGCTGGCGGTCCATTACAACGAGAACCGCAACGACTTCTACCGCACCACCACGATCGCCAACTTCGAGACCTTCGGCCGCGGCTATGACAACCTGAGCCGCTGCACCCGTGACCCGGCGACCCCCGGCGTCGCCGACAACGACAACTTCACCACGGCCCCCGCCGCGCCCTTCGGCGTGCCGGCCGGCGCCGTGATCGGCCAGAACTTCAACCCGGGCCTCGACAACGGCCGGGCCCCGGCTGACAACCCGGCCTACACCGGCAGCTGCGCCAACTTCTACGGTCTGCGGATCAACCCGTCGAACACCGGCAACATCCGTGGCCAGTCGAAGTTCACGATCATTCCCGATCGCCTGACCTTCACCCTGGACAGCGCCGTCCAGTACACCCTGGCCAACGGCGGCGGCTCCACCACCATCACCGAGAACTCGGCCCTGGTGCGCGGCTCTTCGGCCCTGCCCGGCGTCGACTACAACGGCGATGGGGACGTGCTGGACACCGTTCGCGTCTACGCGCCGAACACCACCAACACCCGTCGTTACACCACGCTCGGCTCGCTGATCTGGGACATCAACGACAACAACACCGTCCGCCTGTCCTACACCTATGACTACGGTGACCACCGTCAGACCGGCCACTACGGCTACCTGACCCGGCGTGGCGAGCCGCAAAACGTGTTCGGCGGCAAGGATGGCCAAGGCCGCAAGGTCCTCGGCGCCGACGGTTACGCCCTGCGCACCCGCGACCGTCAGTCGTTCGCGACCCTGAACCAGATCTCGCTGGAATACCGCGGCCGCTTCTTCGACGACGCCCTGCAGGTCAACATCGGCCTGCGCGCCCCGACCTTCGACCGCGATCTGAACCAGTTCTGCCTCAGCCAGCGTGGTTCGACCACCGTGCTCTGCACGACCCAACCGCTGTTCGCGGCCGATCTGGACTCGGCCACTGCCGGCGTCCAGTCGAACCCGAACGTGGTGGCCCTGGTCGCCGCCGGCACCGGCACCCAGTACATCGTGCCCTACAAGCGCAGCGTCAGCTATGACGCCGTTCTGCCGAACGTCGGCGTGTCGTTCCGCTTCCTGGAAAACCACACCATCTTCGCCAGCTACGCCGAAGGCCTTTCGGCCCCGCGGACCGACAACCTCTACACCGTCGGTTTCGACACCGTGACCAACCGCGTGACCTACGCCGACGTCGAGCCGGAAACCAGCAAGGCGATCGACCTGGGCTACCGCTTCCGCTCGCCGGAAGTGATCGTCTCGACCGCCCTGTGGTACAACACCTTCGAGAACCGCATCGTCTCGTCCTTCGACCCGGACCTCGGCTTCAGCGTCGACCGGAACGTCGGCACCGTCGACCTGTGGGGCTTCGACGCCCAGGCCGGCTGGACCCCGAACGAGAAGTTCAGCCTCTACGGCTCGGTGACCTACACCAACAGCGAACTGCAGGATAACCTGATCCTCAGCGCCACGACCGAACTGCCGATCAAGGGCAAGCAACTGGTCGAGACGCCGGAGTGGATGGCTGGCCTGCGCGCCCAGTACAACATCACCGAAGCCCTGAGCATCGGCGGTCAGGCCAAGTACGTCGGCAAGCGCTTCACCACCGACGTGAACGACGAAGAGACCCCGGAATACACCGTGGTCGACTTCGACATCCGCTACGACCTGCCGTTCTTCGGTGGCAAGGGTTCGTACGTGCAGTTCAACGTCACCAACGCCTTCGACGAAAAGTACTACGGCAACATCAGCTCGGGTACGAACAACCTGATCATCCCGGACGTGAACCCGGGTCCGGCCGTCACGCCGCGCAACCCCAACACCGCCTTCGTCTCGATCGGCGCCCCGCGCACCTTCCAGGCGACCCTCAACATCCGGTTCTAAGACCCGGACGAGAGAACGGCAGAGTACAGGGAAGGGCGGTCCTCACGGGCCGCCCTTTTCTTTTGCACTCTTGACGACATCGCCCCTCGGGGCCACTTGCGCCAACCCATGAGCACCACCCCCGTCATCCCCGCCGAATGGTCTCCCCACCGCGCCATGTGGCTGGGCTATCCCAGCCACGGCGAGCTGTGGGAGGAGGACCTGGAGCCCGCCCGCGAGGAGGTGGCCGCCCTGGCCGCGGCCATGGCCGGGCCGGGGGCCGAGCGGGTGCGGCTGATGGTCTGCGGCGACGAGGCCGAGGCCAGCGCCTGGGCGCGGCTGGGCGAGGTTTCCGGCATCGAGATCGTGCGGGGGCAGTTCGGCGACATCTGGCTGCGCGACACCGGGCCGATCTTCTCCGGCGATGGCCGGGCGCTGGGGTTCCGGTTCAACGGCTGGGGCGGAAAATACCAGCTGGACGGGGACGATACGGTCGCCGACCAGCTCGCCGCGGCCGCCGGGGCGCCCCTGGTGCGCAACGATTTCGTGCTGGAGGGCGGCGCCCTCGACCACGACGGCCACGGCACGGTGCTGACCACGCGCCAGTGCCTGACCAACCCCAACCGCAACCCCGGCTGGGGCGAGGCCGAGGCGGAAGCCGCCCTGACCGCCGCGCTCGGGGCGAAGAAGGTGCTGTGGCTGGGCGATGGCCTGCGCCGCGACCACACCGATGGTCATGTCGACAACCTGGCCCGCTTCGTGGCGCCGGGGGTGGTGGCCTGCCCCATCGCCTGGGGTAAGCGCGATCCCAACGCCGACCTCTATGACGAGACCGCCGGCCTGCTGCGCGCCATGACCGATAGCCGAGGCCAGAAACTGCAGGTGATGCGCATCCCCTCGCCCGGCTGGACCGTCGACGCCGAGGGCGAGATGGTTCCGGCCAGCCACATGAACTTCATCGTCGCCAACCAGGCGGTGATCATGCCGACCTATGACGACGAGAAGGCCGCGTCCTTCGCGATCGACGCCCTGGCCAGCCTGTTCCCGGAGCGCAAGGTGATCGGCCTGCCGTCCAAGGCCATCCTGACCGGCGGTGGATCCTTCCACTGCATCACCCAGCAGGAGCCTGTGTGATGACCAAGACGCTGACCCTCGCCGCCCTCCAGACCCACTACGGGATGGACCTGGAGGACAACATCGCCCGCACCAAGGACCTGATCCGCCAGGCCGCCGCCGCCGGCGCCCAGGTGATCCTGCCGTCCGAGCTGTTCCAGGGACCCTATTTCTGCATCGCCCAGGAGGAGCGCTGGTTCGCCACCGCAAAGCCCTGGCGCGAGCACCCCTGCGTCACCGCCCTGGCGCCGCTGGCTCAGGAACTGGGGGTGGTGCTGCCGATCTCGATCTTCGAGCGCGAGGGGCCGCACTATTTCAACAGCCTGGTGATGGCCGACGCCGACGGCAGCCTGATGGGCGTCTATCGCAAGAGCCACATCCCCGATGGGCCGGGCTACCAGGAGAAGTACTATTTCCGGCCCGGCGACACCGGCTTCAAGGTCTGGGACACCCGGCACGGACGGATCGGCGTCGGCATCTGCTGGGACCAGTGGTACCCGGAGGCCGCCCGCGCCATGGCCCTGATGGGCGCCCAGGCGCTGCTCTATCCCACCGCCATCGGCAGCGAGCCGCATGACGCCAGCCTCGACACCGCCCTGCCGTGGCGCCGGGCCATGCAGGGCCATGCGGTCAGCAACGTGATCCCTGTGGTGGGGGCCAACCGCATCGGCTTCGAGCCCTGGGACGGCTACCCCAATGGCGGTCAGCAGTTCTACGGCTCCAGCTTCATCGCCGACCATCGCGGCGACCTGATCGGCGACATGGGCCGCGACGAGGAGGGGATCGTGACGGCCACGGTCGACCTCGACTTCCTCGACACCCACCGCGCCGCCTGGGGCTTCTTCCGCGACCGGCGGCCTGAGCTCTACGGCGCCCTGAGCAGCGGGCGGCCGGCGTGATCGAGACCGAGCGCCTGATCCTGCGGGACTGGCGGTCGGAGGACCTGGAGCCCTGGGCGGCGATGAACGCCGATCCGAAGGTCATGCGCTATTTCCCCGCCGTGCTGACCAGGCCCGAAGCCGAGGCGGTGATGGTCCGCGCGCAAGCGCATATCGACGAGCACGGCTTTGGCTTCTGGGCGGTTGAGCGCAAGGCCGACCGCCTGCTCCTGGGCTTCACCGGCCTGAAGACCCTGGCCCCCGACAATCCGCTGGCCCCCGGCGTCGAAGCCGGCTGGCGACTATCGCGCCACGCCTGGGGGCAGGGCTATGCGTCCGAGGCGGCGCGGGCGTCGCTGGCGCATGGGTTCGGGCCGCTGGGGCTGAAGAGCATCGTCGCCTTCACCGCGACCGACAACCTGCCCTCCCAGGCAGTGATGACCCGCATCGGCATGATCCGCCGCAAGGACCTCGACTTCGACCACCCCGCACTGCCCAAGGGCCATCCGCTCGAGCGGCATGTGGTCTGGGAAGCGAGGGCTTAGGGGACTGGTTCGCCATAGGCGTACCTGTCCCCGGTCAGCGCCGGCTGAGACCCCATGCGCGTTCCAGACGCCTTCGCGCGATCCGTCTGGATAGAGAAACGATCAGCCACCGACGCTGACCGGGGACAGGTAGCCCTGCGGGTAACCAGTCCCCACTACACCCCACACCCCTCCGCCGGCGGGGCCTTGGCCAGTTCCGCCTTCGCGGTGGCCAGGTCGGCCACAAAGCCCGGTTCCGCGTGGAGGCGGGCCACCGTGGCGGCGGCCATGATGCGGCCGGCTTCGACGTCGCTGGGGAAGTGGACGCCGCAGATCCAGCGGCTGTCGCCGAACTCGCGGGCCCGCAGGGTGATCTGGGTGGCCCGTTCGGGGACCAGCTCGGTCAGCACCAGGCCCCAGGCCCAGCCGGCGGCGGCATGGCCGGAGGGGTAGGAGCCGTTGGTCTTCATCCATTCCTCGCGCGGCACGCAGATCGGGGCGTCGTCATGGCCGATCAGCGGGCGGGTGCGGCTGTACTTGGCCTTGGCCTTGTTGGTGCTGCCGCCCGCGTCGATCACCAGCTTGCCCAGCATCCGGGAGAGCACCGGCGTGGCCTCCGGGGTGATCGCCTTGCCGGCGGCGCAGGCGAAGCTCCTGTGCGCCTTGGGGCCGAACAGCTCGACATCCTCGATGGCCTGGGCCCAGCGGGGCGAGCCGGCCAGGGACCGGCTGGCCTCGAAGGCGGCGCGGTCGGCCTTGGCTGCCTCGGAGCCATCGGCCGGTGGCGCGGAGAGGATGGCCACGCTGTCGGGCAGCTGCTCGGCGGTCAGATAACCCGTCGGCCGCGCCTGCTGCGCCAGGGCCAGCCCGCCGCACACCGCAATCGCCGCGCCCACCAGGGCGATACGTCCTGCCTTCGAACCGATCATCCGCTGCCTCCCAAGTCTGCTGAGGCCGACAGAGCGCGGTCGGCGAACAGCGTCAAGCCGGAAGCGCTTGACGAGCAGATATGTTATTTCATAACAGTTGCGCAGTTCTTCCCTGGAGGCGCCGATGCGCATGTCTGTTCTGCTGGCCGGCGCCAGCCTTGCCGCCCTTTCCGCCGTTCCCGCCCTGGCGCAGGACGCCGCGCCGCGCGGGGATGTCGCCGAGGTGGTGGTCACCGCCGCCCCCTATGCCATCTCCGAAGACTCGGCGACGACCAGCGTGGCCATCATCGACCGCGACGCCCTGGACGTGGCCCCGGCCGGCGGCCTGGGCGATCTGCTGGGCGGTATGCCCGGGCTGCGGTCGACCAGCTTTGGTCCGGGGGCCAGCCGGCCGGTGGTGCGGGGCCTGGCGGGGCCGCGCGTCTCGGTGCTGACCAACGGTGTCGGGCTGATCGACGCCAGCGCCCTGTCGCCGGATCACCAAGTGGCCTCCGATCCGGGCGAGGCCTCGCGGATCGAGGTGCTGCGCGGGCCGGCGGCCCTGCTCTACGGCGGCTCGGCGATCGGCGGCGTGGTCAACATCTTCGACGACCGCATCGCCCGCACCCTACCGGACCGCCCGGTGAGCGGCCGGTTCAACGCCTCGGTCAGCTCGGTGGACGATGGCTACTCCACCTCCGGCGCGCTGCGGCTGACCACCGGCCCGATCGTCTTCTCCTTCGACTTCCTGACCCGGGAGAGCGACGACTACCGCATCCCCGCCTATCCGGAATCGCGCCAGCAGCTGGCCGCCGAGGGCGAGACCGCCGAAAAGCCCTTCCCCGACCGGCTGGAGAACTCGGCGGTCAGCCTCGACACCTTCGGCCTCGGCGTCTCCTTCGTCGGCGACGAGGGCTATTTCGGCCTCGCCCTGAAGACCGTCGACACCACCTACGGCGTGCCCGGCCACGCCCATGAGGAGCCGCCCGTCCCGCCGCCGATCCCCGAGCCGGAAGAGTTCGTCACCATCGGCCTGGAGCAGACGCGTCTGGACATGCGCGGCAAGCGCAACGTCGCCCTCGGCCCGTTCCAGACCATCCGGTTCAGCGGCGGCTATGCCGACTATACCCACACCGAGTTCGAGGGCGCCGAGGTGGGCACGGTGTTCACCTCCAAGGGCCTGGAGGGCCGGTTGGAGCTGGTCCAGATCGAGCGCGACGGCTGGAACGGGGCGGTCGGCGTTCAGGCCCTGCGCCGCAACTTCGACGCCGAGGGCGACGAGGCCTATGTACCGCGCACACGGATCGAAGAGCTGGGCGTCTTCACCCTGCAGCGGGTGGACCTCGGCGGCTGGGGTTACGAGGGCGGCCTGCGGGTGGATAGCCGCAAGCTGGACAGCGTGGTCGGGGAGCGGGACTTCACCAATGTCTCGGCCTCCGCCGGTGTCTTCGTGCGGCCGGCCGACGACTGGTTCCTGGGGGCCAGCATCTCGCGCACCAGCCGCGCCCCGACCGAGGCCGAGCTGTTCGCCGATGGCCCGCACGTGGCCACCCGCGGCTACGAGATCGGCGACGCCGCGCTCGAGGAAGAGGTCGCCACCTCCCTGGAATTCACCGCCCACTATGGCGGCGAGCGGCTGAGCGCCGACCTGCATGTCTATGGCGTGCGGTACGAGGGCTTTATCGACCTGACCCCGACCGGGGCGGTGATCGATGACCTGGACGTCTTCCAATATGTCCAGACCGACGCCGAGTTCTACGGATTCGAGGCCGAGGGCTCCTGGACCGCCTGGCAGAACGGCGAGCGCAAGCTGAAGCTGGAAGCCGGGGCCGACTATGTGAAGGCCGACAGCGATCTGGGGCCGCCGCCCCGCATCCCGCCGTGGTCGCTGACCGGGCGCCTCGTCTGGGAAGGCCCGCAGCTGGCGGCCAAGCTGGAGGTGCGCCATGTGGCCGAACAGGATCGGCTGGCTGCCTTCGAACTGCCGACCGACAGCTATACCCAGGTGAATCTGGGCGGCAGCTGGAGCCCGCCGGCCCTGGAAGGCGTGAAGCTCTATGCCGAGGTCCGCAACCTGACGGACGAGGAGATCCGCGAGCACGCCTCCTTCCTGAAGGACCTGGCGCCGCAGCCGGGGCGGAACTTCCGGGCGGGGATCGCCTGGCGCTTCTAGCGGGCGCCTCGCAAAACAGGCCCCGAACCTCTACATAGCGGGCGATGACCACCGCCCTGGCCCCCTCTGCCATCGACGCCGCGCTCGACGCGGTGCGCGAGGCCGTGCGCCTGCCGGCCGGGACGCGGATCGTGGCGGCCATGTCGGGCGGGGTGGACTCGACGGTGACCGCCGCCCTGCTGCACCGGGCCGGCTATGACGTGGTCGGGGTCACCCTGCAGCTCTACGACCACGGGGCGGCGGTCCAGAAGAAGGGCGCCTGCTGCGCGGGTCAGGATATCCTGGATGCCCGGACGGCGGCCGAGGCGATCGGCATCCCGCACTATGTCCTCGACTACGAAAGCCGGTTCCGCGACCAGGTGATCGAGGAGTTCGCCGACGCCTATCTGCGCGGCGAGACGCCGATCCCCTGCGTGCGCTGCAATCAGACGGTCAAGTTCCGCGACCTGCTGGACGTCGCCCGCGACCTGGGCGCCGAGGCGATGGCGACTGGCCACTACGTCCAGCGGGTGGAGTCCGGCAACCGCGCCCAGCTGCTGCGCGCCGCCGACCCGGCCAAGGACCAGAGCTACTTCCTGTTCGCCACCACGGCCGAGCAGCTGGACTTCCTGCGCTTCCCCCTGGGCGGGATGAGCAAGCCACAGGTGCGGGCCATCGCCGCCGAACTGGGCCTGACCGCGGCCGACAAGCCCGACAGCCAGGACATCTGCTTTGTTCCCGAGGGCAAGTACCACACGGTGATCGACCGCATCCGGCCGCAAGGCGCGCTGCCGGGCGAGATCGTGCATATGGACGGCCGGGTGCTGGGGACCCATGAGGGGGTCACCCGCTACACCATCGGACAGCGCCGGGGCCTGAACATCGCCGTGGGCGATCCGTTGTTCGTCACCCGCATCGACGCCGACAAGCGCCAGGTGATCGTCGGCCCGCGCGAGGCGCTGCTGACCACGGCCCTGACCTTGAAGGAAACCAACTGGCTGGGTGGCGAGACGCTGGACGAGGCCGCCGCCGCCGGCCGCCCGGTGCTGGCCCGGGTCCGCTCGACCCGTGAGCCCGTGCCCGGGAGGTTGTCCTTGGTAAAGGGCCAGATCGCCGTGGCCCTCGACACCCACGAGGAAGGCGTCGCGCCGGGTCAGGCCTGCGTCCTCTACGCGCCCGAGGCTCCGGACAGGGTGCTCGGCGGCGGCTTCATCGCCTCGGCGGTGCGGGCCGAGGTCGCGCTGTGATCGACCTGCCGGTCGGGATCAGCCTGGCGGCCATCGGGCTGCTCTGCGCGGCGGTGCTGGTGCGATCATTGAGCACGGGCCGGTTGGCGGTGTTCTTCACCAAGCGACCGGACATCGAGCGGGCCGAGGAACCGCTGCGCTTCTGGACCCAGTTTACGGCGGTCGGGTTGGTCGGGGCGGTGGCCCTTTTCGTCGCCGCGTTGATGCTGGGCTGATCGAATGACCGAGAAGCCAGGCGAGCCGGGCCTGCTGGTCCAACTAGGCCTGCTGGCTCCCGTTGTCTTGGTCTGGAGTGCCGTCCTTTATATCGGCGAGCCGCTCTTCCGCGCCGCTGGCGCGCTGATAAACGACTTTCTTGCGCGGACTGTCTCCCTCGACCTGGGCTCCGATTTCGGACCGTGGGTGGCTGTCGTGGCGGCTTGGTTTCTCATCTTGCCGTTCTGGCCGATGTATGTGGGCTGGGCTGAGCCAAAGGTGGCCGGGCTTCTCGCCCGCCTAAGCCGCTGAGATGACCCGCCGCATGGTCATCCTTGCGCCCCCCATCGCCCCCGCTAAAGTGCGCCAACTTCAAACAAGCGTACGAAACGGGAAACGACCATGGCTGACGCCGCGCCGAGCGCCCAGGACCTGAACAGCGGCACCGAGCCGCTCGACGAACGCACCTGGATCGACGCCGAGAAGCTGCTGCCGTGGCTGCAGGCCAACGTCGAGGGCTTCAAGGGTCCGCTGGAAATCCGCAAGTTCAAGGGCGGCCAGTCCAACCCGACCTATCAGCTGGTCACCCCCGGCCAACGCTACGTCCTGCGCCGCAAGCCTCCGGGCAAACTGTTGCCCAGCGCCCATGCGGTGGACCGCGAGTACACGGTGATTTCGGCCCTCAACAAGGTCAACTTCCCTGTCGCCAAGGCCTATGCCCTCTGCCTCGACGAGAGCGTGCTGGGGACCATCTTCTACGTCATGGAGCAGGTGGAGGGCCGCATCCTGTGGGACGGGACCCTGCCCGACTACAGCCCCGCCGACCGCCGCAAGATCTATGAGGCCGAAATCGGCACGCTCGCGGCCCTGCACAACGTCGATTACAAGGCCATCGGGCTGGAGGACTACGGCAAGCCCGGCAACTATTTCGCCCGCCAGGTCAGCCGCTGGACCAAGCAGTACCAGGCGTCTGAAACCAGCGTCATCCCCGAGATGAACAAGCTGATCGCCTGGTTCCCGGACCATACGCCCGAGGACGACCAGACCTCGATCGTCCATGGCGACTACCGGCTCGACAACATGATCCTGCACCCCACCGAACAGAAGGTGGCGGCGGTGCTGGACTGGGAGCTGTCGACCCTGGGCAACCCGCTGGCCGACTTCAGCTACTTCCTGATGAGCTGGGTCATGCCCAGCCAGGAGCGCGGCGGGCTGTCGGGCATCGACGACCTGACCGCCTATGGCATCCCGACCATCGACGAGGCGGTGGCGCAGTACTGCAAGGCAACCGGCCGCGACGGCCTGCCCAACCTCGACTGGTACTTCTCCTACAACCTGTTCCGCCTGGCCGGCATCTGCCAGGGCATCGTCGGGCGAGTGCGCGACGGCACGGCCAACTCGGCCCATGCCGCGACAATGGAAGCCCGGGTGCCGGTGCTGGCCAAGGGCGCCTGGGAGTTCGCCCAGAAGGCGGGGGCGTAATCACAACGTTGGGGCGGGCCCCTCCTTCTCCCTCAGGGAGAAGGGTTGTTTGGGGTGGCTCTGACAGTGCAGTGTGCGCCGAACTATTCAGGGGCCGTATCAAATGAAATCCACCCTCAAGGCTGGCCTCGTCGCCGCCGCGTTCGGCGCGATCGCGCTCACCACCGGCGCCACCGCCCAGGCGCCGGCCAGTCCGCTGACCTACGTCCAGGCCGGCCGCCTGTTGGCCGATCCGGCCTCGGGCAAGGTGGAGACGCAGAAGACCCTGGTGATCCAGGACGGCAAGGTGCTGCGGGTCGAGAACGGCTACACCTCGGCGCCGGGGGCCAAGGTGGTCGACCTCAAGGATAGCTTCGTGCTGCCTGGCCTGATCGATAGCCACGTGCACATCACCAGCCAGAACGGGCCAGCCGGGGCGCTTGAGCGCTACACCAAGACCAAATCCGACCTCGCGCTGGACGGCGCCAACTATGCGGGCATCACCCTGCGCGCCGGCTTCACCACCGTGGCCGACCTCGGCGCCCCCAATGAGGTGATCTTCGCCCTGCGCGGGGCCATCGCGTCCGGCAAGGTGGCCGGGGCCCGGCTGATCGCGGCCGGGGATTCGGTGTCGGTGCATGGCGGCCATGGGGACGATGCGAACGGCGTGCCGGAAGGCTATGTCCACCTGTTCCGCGGCTCCTCGGTCTGTTCGGGGGCGGACGACTGCCGCCGGGCCACCCGCGAGCAGGTGCGGGCCGGGGCGGACATCATCAAGATCACCGCCACCGGCGGGGTGCTGTCGCCGACAGCCGCGGGCCTGGCCCAACAGTTCAGCGAGGACGAGATCGAGGCCATCGTCGAGGCCGCCCACTCCATGGGCCGCAAGGTGACCGCCCACGCCCACGGCGGGGACGGCATCAACACCTTCCTCAAGGCCGGCGGCGATTCCATCGAGCACGGCACCTACCTGGATGCGGAATCGATCAAGCTGTTCAAGTCGAGCGGCGCCTGGCTGGTGCCCACCCTGCTGGCCGGCGATTTCGTGGCCCGCGAAGCGGCCAAGCCCGACACCTGGATGGTGCCCGCCGTAAAGGCCAAGGCCCTGGAGGCCGGGCCGAAGATGCTGGACATGGCCCGCCGCGCCCACACCGGCGGGGTGAAGATCGCCTTCGGCACCGACAGCGGTGTGTCGCCGCATGGTCAGAACGCCCAGGAGTTCGCCCTGCTGGTCAAGGCCGGGATGAGCCCGCTGGACGCCATCCGAGCGGCCACCGTCTGGGCGGCGGAGCACCTGGGCCTGTCAGGCCTCGTCGGCTCGCTCACCGCCGGCAAGGCGGCCGACATCGTGGCGGTAAAGGGCGATCCCCTGGCCGATGTGACGGTGCTGGAACGGGTCAGCTTCGTGATGAAGGGCGGGGTGGTCTACCGCGAGGACTAGGCTGGCCCCATCCTCCCCCGCTTGCGGGGGACGACAGTGGTTACGCCCCCTCGGCCCCGAACGCCCGCAGGAAGGCGTCGATGTGGAACTGGGCGTAGGGGCGGTATTCCTCGGGGGTCATGGGCACCCCGAAGCCGCCGCGCACCAGGGCGATCTGCATGAAGGGGGCGAAGAACAGGCGCACCATCATGACCGGGTCGCTGGTCGGCTTGAGCTCGCCGGAGGCGATGGACTTGGCGAAGGCATGGGAAACCGTGCCGACGCTGGGGCCCAGCACCTGGTCGCGGATCAGGCTGGCGACGTCTGGCCGTCGGGCCGATTCGTCCATCGCCAGGGCCATGTAGCCGCGAGCCAGGCCGCCCTCCTGGATCTTCAGGGTGCCCTCGGCGAAGATTTCCAGCAGGCCCCGGATCGGCCCCTTGTAGGCGGCGATCCTGGCGGTCAGGGCGCGGGTGGGGATCACCAGATCCTCCTCCAGCATCGCCTGGATCAGCACGTCCTTGCCGGGGAAATAGCGATAGACCGCCGGCTTGGTGACACCGACCGCGGCGGCCACCTCGTCCATCCGGCAGGCGAAGCCTTTTTCGTTCACAAGCTTGCGGGCGGCGTCGAGAATCTGGCGGCGGCGCTGGTCGGCGCGCGCGCTGCGGTGCTCCCGGAGCTCGCCTTGATCGGCGATAGACATCTTCCCCGCACCCCAAAATCCGGCTCTACGCGCCGGGTACTCGTGACCCTACCTCCCTTTCGCGCAAAGCGGGAGTGCGACGCAATTCCTTTTCGCGACCGCGCCAAGGCCTGCTAGCCTCGCGGGACGATGAGTCCGACCACTGTCCTTTCCACAGGTAAGCGCGAACAGACCAAGCTGGCCAATCGCCAGGCGATCCTCGATGCGGCGCGGGAGGTGTTCGCAGAGCTTGGCTATGAGACGGCGACGGTGCGCGACATCATCCGGCGCACCGAGCTGTCGGTGGGCGCCTTCTACAACTACTTCCGGTCACGCGAGGAGGTCTTCGAGGCCCTGGCCGACGACGGCGCCCGGCGCTTCCGCCCGATCCTACGGGCCTGCTGGGAGCAGGCGGAGGACTTCGAAGGCTATCTGCGCGCCGCCATCCAGGCCTATTTCGACTTTCTCGCCGATGAGCATGAGAGCTGGCAGGCCCGCCGGCCGATCGGCGAGCGTCACCCGCATGTCTCGATGGAGACGCCCGAAATGGAGCGGGTGTTCGAGGAGGTGCGCGAGGCCTTCACCGCCGCCATCGAGCGGGGCGGGGCGCCGCGCGTCGATGCCGACTATCTGACCGCCGCCTGCATCGCCATGGCGCGGGAGGTGGGAGAGCGGATGCTGATGCGCCGGCCGATCGACACGGCGGCGGCGGCGGACTTTGCGGCGCGGATGATCCTGGGCGGCCTGCCCGCCCTGCCGCGCCTGCGGGAGCCCTGAGATGGCCGACGTCCGCAAGCTGGTGCTGAAGACCCTGCTGTCCCTGCCGACTCCGGTCTTGCGGCTGATGTCGGGGGGCTCGGCGGTCTACCAGGGGGGGCGGACGCTCGATCCCCGGTTCCAGTTCCTGGCCGCCCAGGCCAGGGCCATGCCAGCCATGTCGACCTTGACCGCCCAGGAGGGCCGCGCCGGCGCCGCCCAGGGCATGGCCCTGCTGGCGGCCGGGGCCGAACCCGGGGTGACGATCGAGAACCTGATGGTCCCCGGCGGCGAGGGCGAGGTGAGGGCCCGCGCCTACCGGCCAACCGATCAGGATCCGGACGCGCCGCTGCTGGTCCATGCTCATATGGGCGGCGGGGTGATCGGCGACCTGGAGACCCACCACGCCTTCTGCTCGATCCTCAGCAAGCTGGCGCGTTGCGCGGTGCTTTCGGTGGACTATCGGCTGGCGCCCGAACACAAGTTCCCGGCCGGGCTGGACGACATGCTGGCCGCCTGGCGCTGGGCCCGGGACAACACTGCCCGCTTCGGGGCCGAGAGCGGCCGCCTGGCCATCGCAGGCGACTCGATGGGGGGCAATTTCGCCGCCATCCTCTGTCAGGAGATGAAGCGCACCGGCGAGCCGCAGCCGGCGCTGCAGCTGCTGGTCTATCCTGCCGTCGACGTGGCCTCCGAGACCCAGTCGATGAGCACCTATGCCGACGCCTACCCGCTGTCGCGCGAGACTATGAGCTGGTTCATGGACCACTACATGAGCCCGCAGGACGATCCGGCCGACCCGCGCCTGTCGCCGATCCGGTCAGAGGACCTCAGCGGCCTGGCCCCGGCCATCGTGGTCACCGCCGGATTCGATCCCCTGGTCGACCAGTGCGAGGCCTACGCCCGGCGGCTGAAGGCCGCCGGCGTTCCGGTGCTCTATCGCTGCTACGACGGCCTGGGCCACGGCTTTACCGCCTTCGGCGGCGCCATCCCGCCGGCCGACATCGCCTGCCGCGAGATTGCCGGGCTGTTGCGCCAGGGGTTCGAGGGCAAGATCGCCTGACCGGATAGAAAAAGGGCGGCCCGTCAGGCCGCCCTGTTCCCGTTGATTTGCCTGGGTCCTACCAGATCCGGACCCGGTCTTCCGGCTTGACGTACAGCTTGTCGCCTTCCTTTACGCCGAACGCCTCGTACCAGGCGTCGATGTTCCGGATGGTGCCGTTGACGCGGTAGTAGCCGGGGCTGTGGCTGTCGCTGACCAGGCGCTGCTTGAGCGCCTCGTCGCGAATCTTCGAGCGCCACACCTGCGCCCAGCCGTAGAACACCCGCTGGTCGCCGGTGGTCCCGTCCAGGACCGGCGAGGGCTTGCCGTGCAGCGAGATTCGGTAGGCGTCGAGGGCCAGGCTGAGGCCGCCCATGTCGCCGATGTTCTCGCCCAGGGTCAGGCGGCCGTTGACCTTGTGGCCGGGCAGCGGCTCGAACAGGCTGTACTGGGCGTCCAGCCGGTCGCCCTGGGCCTTGAACTTGGCCTCGTCCTCGGGCGCCCACCAATTGGTCAGCACCCCGTCGCCGTTGGACTTGCTGCCCTGATCGTCGAAGCCGTGGCTGATCTCGTGGCCGATCACTCCGCCGATGCCGCCGTAGTTGATGGCCGGATCGGCGTCGGGGTGGAAGAAGGGGGCCTGCAGGATGGCGGCCGGGAAGACGATCTCGTTCTTGACGCTGTTGTAGTAGGCGTTGACCGTCTGGGGCGTCATCGACCATTCGGCCTTGTCCACCGGCTTGTCGATGCGGGCGACGCGGCGGTCCCAGTCCCAGGCGGCGGCGCGGTTGGCGTTGCCGTACAGGTCGCCGGAGACGACCTTGAGCTTGGAATAGTCCTTCCAGACGGTCGGATAGCCGATCTTCACGCCGAACTTGGCCAGCTTGTCGAGCGCCTTGACCTTGGTCTCCGGGCCCATCCACTCAAGTTTTTCGATGCGCAGCTTCATGGCCATGCGGATGTCGCCGACCAGGGCGTCCATCTTGGCCTTGGACTCCGGCGGGAAGTAGCGGGCGACATAGACGCGGCCGACGCTCTCGCCCATCAGGCCGTTGACGTAGGCGACGCCGCGCTTCCAGCGGGGCTGCTGCTCCGGCTGGCCATTCAGGGTCTTGCCGCGGAATTCGAAATGAGCGTCCACGAAGCGCTTGGACAGCAACGGGGCGGCGCCGTCGGCGATGTGGAAAGCCTGCCAGGCCTTGAGGGTGTCGAGCGAGGTCTCGGCGTAGACGGCCGCCAGTTTGGGGAAGGCGGTATCGGTGGTGACGATCACCTGTTCACGCGCCGGCAGGCCGCTCTCGGCGAAATAGCGGTTCCAGGCAAAGCCGGGGCTGATCTGCTGCAGCTCGGCCAGGGTCTTGGGATTGTAGGTCTTGTCGCGGTTGCGACGCTCTGCGCGGGACCAGGTCGCCTCGGCGATACGCGTCTCGTAGGCGACGATGTCCTTGGCGGCCTGGGCGGGGTTGTCCCATCCCACCATGGTCAGCATCTGGGCAATGTAGGCCTCATAGGCGGCCTTCTTGTCCGCGAACTTGGCGTCCAGATAGTAGTCGCGATCGGGCAGGCCCATGCCGCCGGTCCCGGCGTAGACCGCGTAACGGCTGGGGTTCTTGGCATCGTCCGCGATGCCGACGCCGAGGATCGACTGGTAGCCGCCGCCGCCCAGCGACTTGCCCTGCAGCGCGGCCATGTCGTCATGGCTCTTCACCTTGCGGATGGCGGCAAGCTTGGGAGCGATCGGCTTGGCATCGAGCTTTTCAGCGCCGGCCTCGTCCATGAAGGTGGTCCAGGCGGCGCCGATCTTGGCCGCGTCCTTGTCCTGCACCTTCCCGGCGGCGGCGTCCTCGAGGATCGAGCGGACGCGGGCCTCGGAGAGGATGGCCAGGGCGTCGAAGTTGCCGAAGCGGGTGCGGTCCGAGGGGATCTGAGTGCGGTCGTCCCACGCGCCGTTGGCGAAGCGGTAGAAATCCTCGCCCGGCTTGGCGGCCGGGTCGCGGCCGGTCATGTCGAAGCCCCAGGTCCCGTAGCGCGGGCTCTCCAGGCTGATCGGGGCGGCGCCGCCGGGGGCGGCTTCCGCGAACTCGAATAGCGATTGGGTGACGCAAGCCTCGTCCAGACAGAGGTGGTCCTCGTGGCCGGCGTCGTTGGCGCTGGCGGAGGCGACCGCGAGGGTGAGGGCGGCCGCGGCGGCGGCGCTGAGAAGCAGGGTTTTCATGAATCCAGGGCCTCTGGCGTGAATTTGTGGCCAAACCATGCCAGGGGCGGGACATTGGAGCGCGTTAAACTTTGTTCATGGGGCAGATTGTCCCCCGGCCCCCACCACCATTCGCGTCGCGCGAGGCCGGAATAGCAAAAGGGCCCGGATTGCTCCGGGCCCTTCGCTTACTTCAGTCGTCGATCGGATCAGAAGTTGATCGAGATCGTCGAGCGGCGGTTCAGGGGCTCCTTCACGCCGTCGCCGGTGGCGACCGCGGGGGAGGTTTCACCCTTCCAGTCGACCGACAGCTTGGAGCTGTCGACGCCGAGACCGACCAGGGCGTCAGCGACGGCCTTGGACCGGCGCTGCGACAGGCCGACGTTGTACTTGGCCGAGCCCGAGGTGTCGGCGTGACCGACGACCACGATCTGGGTCGCGCCACCGGCCTGAGCGTACTGGGCCGCTTCAGAGACCACCGCCTGGGCGTCCGCAGTCAGGATCGACTGGTCGAACGGGAAGTAGACGATGAACTCGCGCGCTTCGTACTGCGGCGGCGGGGGCGGCGGCGGCGGTTCAACCGGCGGCGCCGCCCCCGCCGCCGCAGTAC
>NZ_JAAALA010000029.1 GCF_009905535.1 Caulobacter sp. SLTY
CGCCCAGCCCCCGCACCGCCGCCACCAGCGGCTTTTCCGCCCGCGCCAGGCCCTTGAGGAACCGGGTCACGTTGCGCTCCCCCGCCGGCCGCTCGCCCGCATCGCGCGAGGTGTCGCCGGACGCATTCTGGGCGGAGAAGTCCATCAGGTCGTTGCCGGCCGTGAACGCCTCGCTGGAGGAGTTGAACAGCACGCAGCGGATGGCCGGGTCAGCCTCCGCCCGGTCCAGCCCGTCGGCCAGCACGCCGTACATGGCGTCGGTGATGGCGTTCTTCTTGTCCGGGCGGTTGAAGGTCAGGGTCATCACCCCGTCCTCGACGGAAACGAGCACTTGGTCGGTCATCGGTCAGCTCCTTGCGGGAAACGGGTCTGCAGGCTGGTCAGCCAGCGGGCCACGGTGTCGATCTCGGCCTCGGTGAAGCCCTCGGTCAGCCGCGCGTTGATCGCGGCCAGCCCATCCTTGGCGACCTCGCGGGCCGCCCGGCCCTGCTCAGTCAGGTAAACCCGCTGGGCGCGGCCATCGGCCGGATCGGCCCGCCGCTCGACGAGGCCGGCCCGCGCCATCCGGTCGATCAGCCCGGTCATGGCGCTCGGCGCCGCATCCAGCGCCTCGGCCACCTCGCCGATCAGCGCCCCGTCGGCCCGCCCCAGATAGAACAGCACCCCCGACTGCGCCGAGGTCAGCCCCCCGGTCTGCGCCATCCGCGCCTCGATCCACCGCTGCGCCCGCCGGTGGGCGGCGCTGAGCAGGAACATCAGCCGGGGTGGGGCGGGCGTCATGGCGCCGGGTTATATGCTTCACACACGAAATAACAAGTTCGCATATGAACTAATTTCCTGGGTTTTGAGACACCGGTGTCATAGTGGTAGACGAGATCAAAATGTTGGGGACTCCAGGATGCCCGTATCCCGCCGCGCGATGCTGATCGCCAGCGCCGCCTTCGCCGCCCTGCCGACCCTGGCCGCCGCCGAGACCGGCGCGCCCGACCGCGACGCCATCCTCGCCGCCATGAAGCGCGCCTCGAAATTCATGGTCGAGGAAGCCTCGGTCGGCGGCGGCTATGTCTGGTCGGCCCTGCCGGACTTCTCCCGCCGCTGGGGCGAGCTGGAAGCCTCGCCGACCATGATCTGGGTCCAGCCGCCCGGTACGGCGACCATGGGCCACCTGTTCCTCGACGCCCTGCATGCCACGGGAGACGACTGGTACTACCAGGCCGCCAAGTCGGCCGCCGACGCCCTGATCCGCGGCCAGCATCCGGCCGGCGGCTGGAACTACGTCATCGACACGGCTGGGGAGGAGAGCCTCAAGCGCTGGTACGCCACCTACGGCGCCAACGCCTGGCGGATGGAGGAATTCCAGCACTACCAGGGCAACGCCACCTTCGATGACGCCGGCACGGCGGAGGCGTCGCAGCTGTTGCTGCGCCTCTATCTCGAAAAGCGGGAGCGGAAGTACCGGGCGCCGCTGGAGAAGGCGATCGCCTTCGTCCTCGACAGCCAGCACGTGAGCGGCGGCTGGCCCCAGCGCTGGCCGGCTGTGCCGGATGCGGGCTTGCACGGCCAGGCCGACTACAGCGGCTACATCACCTTCAACGACGATGTGGCCGGCGAGAACATCAAGTTCCTGATCTTCTGCTACCAGACGCTGGGCCAGAAGCGGCTGCTCCCCGCCATCCACCGGGCCATGGACTGCTTCCTCGCCTGCCAGCAGCCCGCCCCCCAGGCCGGCTGGGGCCTGCAGCATCACCCCGATACCCTGAAACCCGCCGCCGCCCGCACCTACGAGCCGGAGGCCTACGCCACCCACACCACGGCCAGCAACATCGAGCAGCTGCTGAGCTTCTACCGCCTGACCGGCGACCCGAAGTACCTGACCCGCATCCCCGAGGCCCTCGACTGGCTCGACTCCGTCCGCCTGCCGGTAAAGCTCCACCGCGACGGCCGCGAATTCCCCACCTTCATCCAGCCCGGAACCAACAAGCCCCTCTACGTCCACCGCCGGGGCTCCAATGTCGTCAACGGCGCCTACTATGCCGACCATGATCCGGCCGACACGGTGATCCACTACTCATCGTTCCGCTCGGTCGACACCAAACGCCTGCGCGCCGAATACGCCCGCCTCGCCGCCACCCCGCCGGCCGAGGCCGCCAAGGGCTCGCCCCTGCTGGCCAAGCCGGGCGCCGCCCCGCTGCCGAAATACTTCACCCTGACCGACATCGCGGTTTCCGACATGACCAGCGACGCCAAGCGCACACGGGACGTCTCGCCGGCGGCGGTGGCGAAGCTGCTCGGCGGTCTGAACGCGCGGGGCTATTGGCCGACACCGTTGAAGGCGGTGAGCAACCCGTACATTGGGCCGGGCCCGGCCGAGGTGGCGCCGGGAGAATTCCGCCTGACCCGCGTCGGAGATGCGTCGGATACGTCTCCGTACATTACCGACTATCCGGTGATGGGCGTTTCCACCGGCGAGTTCATCAAGAACGTCGGGACGCTGATCGAGGCCCTGGAGGGCTGATCGGCCTCACGCCGCCCGATACCACGTCACCCCGTCCCCATCCTGCTCCGCCACCACGCGCCCCCGCCCGATCAGACAGTTTATGTGCGCCAGGCTTTCGCCGGTCGCCATGCCCATCAGCTCCGGACCGATCGGCCGGGCGAACAGGCTGCCGAACACGTCGATGCTCCGCTTGGGCGCCTCGGCCAGGGACTTTTCCAGCCGGCCCAGTTGCCGCTCATGCCCGGCCATCAGGTGGTCCAGCCGCGCGTGCAGGCCGTGGAAGGGGTCGTTATGGGCGGGGAGGACCAGGACGGTGTCGGGCACGGTGGCCTTCAGCTTGGCCAGGCTGGTGAGCCAGTCAGTCAGGGGGTCGCCGTCCGGTTCGGTGGGGAAGACCGACACGTTCGAACTGATCCTCGGCAGCACCTGGTCGCCGCTGATGAACAGGCCCAGCTCCTCGCACCAAAGGCAGGCGTGGTCCGGAGAATGGCCGTTGCCGGTCACCACCCGCCAGTCGTGGTCGCCGATGCGGAACACCTCGCCATCGGTCAGCCGGCGATAGCTGTCGGGAAGCTGGTAGATTGCCTTCCCGAACCCGCCGAACTTGTGCCGATAGTTGTCGATCGACTCCTCGTCCCAGCCCGCCGCCTTGTAGAACCGCAGGCCATCCTCGGGCGCCTCGCGCCCCGTGTCGGCCACCAGCATCCGGCACTGGATGTACTCCAGCCGGGTCATCCATAGCCGGCAATCGAATTTGCGGGTCATCCAGCCGGCCAGGCCGATGTGATCGGGGTGCAGGTGGGTGACGATCACCCGGGTGATCGGCTTGCCGCCCAGCGCGCCCTTGAACGCCTCGCGCCAGGCCTGCGCCGTCTCGCGGGTCTGCAGGCCGGTGTCGACAATGGCCCAGCCCTCGCCGTCGGCCAGGGCCCAGACGTTGATGAAGCCGAGCGGCCCGCCCAGCGGCTGGCGCAGCCACAGCACGCCCGGGCGGATCTCGACCGCATCGCCCGCGCCGGGCGTCGGGACGGTCTCGAAAGGATAGTCGAGCTTGGGGCGGCGGATTTCCGCCGAGATGTCTTCCACGCCGTCGTGCACTGATCCTATCCCTCCGATGAACGCCCCTATCATCGGCCGTTCAGGCCCGCGCCGCAATTGCGCCAGTAGCGGGAGGCATCTTGACCCCCTGAGGAAGCGGGCGTTTAACCGCCCAAAACAACATAGCCCCCACTGCCCAGGAGCTCAGGGTCCATGAGTCGTAACCGTCTCGGCGTTGCAGCCGCCGTTATCCTCTCCATGCTCGCCGTCGGGGCGACCACCAGCGCCGCCCAGAAGAAACCCAAGGACGCGGCCGCCGCCGGCGCCATCACCGAGAAGGACCGCGAGCGCGGCAAGGCCGAGGCGCCCGCCCTGGCCAAGTCGGCGGGCATTGCCTGCACCGTCGCCGACGCCCGCTTCATCATTGCCTCGACCGACCCCAAGACCAAGGTCAAGACGGACTACTTCGAGATCGCCTGCGACCAAGGCATGGGCTACCTGCTGATCGCAGACGCCTCGAAGCCGGCCCCGACCGGCGCCCCCTGCTTCGAAGCCAACAAGCCGATCGGCGACAAGCCCAGCCCGCTGGCCTGCAAGCTGCCCGGCAACCTGGACCTCCAGGCCCAGCTGACCCCCTACATCGCCAAGACCGGCAAGACCTGCGTGGTCGAGAAGAGCCGCTACATCGGCGCCAGCCCGGCCAAGACCTTCATCGAAGTCGCCTGCCAGGGCGGCAACGGCTACATCCTCGAGACCGCCGCCCCGGCCAACATCGCCGGCGAAACCAGGCTCAACAGCTGCCTCAACTACGAGGCCGGCCAGACCGTGGCCTGCGAACTGACCGACCGCGCCGCCCAACTGGCCGTGGTCGACAAGCTGATGGCCGGCTCGGGCAAGGCCTGCACCGTAAAGGATCGCCGCTACGTGCTGAGCACCAAGGACGGGGCCAGCTGGTTCGAAGCGGCCTGCGAAGGCGGCACGGGCTTCATGATCGAGCAGAAGGCCGACGGCACCCTGGCCCGCGCCCTGGCCTGCGCCGACGCGGACTTCGTCGGCGGTGGCTGCACCATGACCGACGCCCGCGCCGCCAAGACCGAGCAGAACGGCCTCTACACCAAGCTGTCCGGCAACGCCGGCTTCAAGTGCACGGTCGAGCAGTACGGCGTGTTCAACGTGCCGAACAAGGAAATCGTCGAGCTGAAGTGCTCGGACCGTCCGGACGGCGGCATCGCCGAGTTCAAGGGCTCGGGCGGCATCGTCTACAACTGCGCCCTCGCCGAGGTTCAGGGCTACCGCTGCTCCTTCACCAAGAAGGACGCGTCCTATGCCCAGGTGACCAAGGATCTGCGCTCGCTGAAGGACACCACCTGCAACGTCCGTGAGACCCGCACCCTCGACCGGGCCACCGACAACGCCGTCTACATGGAAGCCAACTGCGACGACGGCAACGGCTCCTACGTGATCGGCTACCAGCGCGGCGGCGTGAAGCCGCTGGAGGTTCTGTCCTGCGCCCAGGCCAAGACCCTCGGCGGCTGCAAGCTGCCCGGCAACAAGTAAGGGCTGGCCACAGCCTGAATGGTCAGGGCCCGCCGGGAAACCGGCGGGCCCTTTCCATTTGCGGTAGGATCAGGCCATCGCCGGCCGGCCCTGGCGTACCCCGGCGTATTCGACCAGGGTCAGGGCCACGACGCCCAGGGCCTGGACGATCACAAAGATCTCGCCGGCCAGGGTCGGCTTCACCCAGCCGCCGACCAGCAGCAGCAGGCTGGCCGCCACCCAGCCGGCGTTGCCGCCGATCACCAGCCACAGCATCGGGGCCGGGGCGTCGTTGCGTCGCGCCAGCCAGATCATCAGCCCAGCCACCGGGAAGAGCACCAGACCGGCCACCATCAGCAGCGCCGGCGGCAGGCCGGTCAGATCGCCGAGCGGAAGGGCGCCAAGGGTCATCGCCGCCCCCATGGCCAGGCAGGTGGCCGCGTCCAGGCCCAGGGTGCGCTTCAGCAGGGAAGAAAGTTGAACGGTCATCGCCGCCTCCATCTATCGATGGCTGCAGGATGGCGGCGGGCGATAGGCGGGTCGATTACCCGGCGGGTAAGGCCTGGAACCAAGCCGGGCCCGCGGCGCTGTTAACTGCAATCGTCTGTAAGGAGCGAAAAAATGGCTGAGGGCAATAGCGGCAATTCTGGAATGGCCTTCGTGGTCGGCGGCCTGGTGGTTCTGGTGCTGGTGATCGGCGCCTTCCTTCTGTTCGGCGGCGGGCTGACCCAGAAGAAGGAGGTCGACGTCAACATCAAGGCCCCGGATATCGAGGCGCCGAAGCTGCCCAGCGGCGGCTAACCGGTTGATCCCGGCCCGGCGGTCACCGCCGTGCCGGGATTGTCGCTCGCGGCCTCGCCGGCGGGATCACCTCGCGTCCTCGTGCGTTCAACCGCCGACCTTGCACACCCTTTCCCGGAGTCCGCCATGACCTATGCCAATCCGACCCCGCCGCCCGCCGGCTACCGCAACGGCGCCGCCAACAACTCCACTTCGCTGAGCGGCTTCATCGAGCGCTTCTTCGGCAGCGATCAGGCCGTGGCGATCAAGGAAGACCTCAAGGGTCGCGCGGTCGAAGCCCGCGACAATCTGAACCTGGCCCGCACCAATGCGGTGGCCACCGCCAAGGCCCATCCGCTGCTGACCGCGGCGCTTGTCGTGGGCGGCATCGCGGCCATCGGCCTGCTGGCCAATCCGGCGACCCGCCGGGCGGCCATCGCCGGCGGGACCGGCCTGTGGGGCAAATATGGTCACCTGCTGACCGACAAGATGCCAAAGAGCTGAACTACCCAAGCCTCCGATCCCGTGCGAAACCCCAGCGGACCAACTGTCCGCTGGGGTTTTCCATGCTTGCTCGCCTGCTGTCCGCCCTTGCCGCCGTCCTGCTGATCGCCGGGCCGGCTACGGCCGTGCCGACCCCCGATAGCCTCGACCGCATCGCCGAGGACTTCGTCAAGCTGACCCTGGAGGCCGGCGAGCGGGAAGAGGGCTATGTGGACGCCTACTACGGCCCGGCCGAGTGGGCGGCGGCCGCCAAGGCGGCGCCCCGCGACCAGGCCACCCTGCGGGCCGATGTCCGCAAGCTCACCGTCCGCCTGAACGGCGTGCCGACCACCGGCGAGACCCCGCTGCAGGCCCGCCGCAAGGCCTTCCTGGCCGGTCAGCTGAAGGCCGCCGACACCCGCCTCTCCATGGCGCTGGGCGAGACCTTCAAGTTCGCGGACGAGGCCGAGGGCCTGTTCGGCGTCCGGCCCCAGCTCAAGCCGCTGTCGCACTATGACGCCGTGCTCGCCCGGATCGAGACGCTGGTCCCTGGCGAAGGCCCGCTGTGGCAGCGGGTCGACAGCTACCAGAACCTCTTCATCATCCCCACCGACCGGCTGGACGCGGTGATGCGCGCCGGCATCGCCGAATGCCGCAAGCGCACCGCCGCCCGCATCGCCCTGCCCACGGAAGAGCAGTTCACCCTGGAGTTCGTGAAGGGCAAGAGCTGGTCCGGCTACAACTGGTACAAAGGCAATGCGGTCAGCCTGATCCAGATCAACACCGACCTGCCGATCCGCATCGACCGGGCCATCGACCTGGGCTGCCATGAGGGCTACCCCGGCCACCATGCTCTCAACATGCTGCTGGAACAGAAGCTGGCCAAGCAGCAGGGCTGGGTCGAATACACCGTCTATCCCCTCTACAGCCCGCAGTCCTTCATCGCCGAGGGCACCGCCAACTACGGCATCGACCTGGCCTTCCCCGAGGCCGACAAGGTGGCGTTCGAGCGGGAGGTGCTGTTCCCGCTAGCGGGCCTGAACCCGGCGGCGGCCAAGGACCAGGTGGCGCTGGGCGCGGCGCTGAAGGACCTAGCGGGCGCGCGGCTGACCATCGCCCAGATGTATCTCGACGGCGAGATCGACCGGGAAACCGCCATCGGCCTGGTCCAGAAATACCAGCTGGTCTCCCGCGCCCGGGCCGAGCAGTCGGTCCGCTTCACCGAGACCTACCGCAGCTATGTGATCAACTACGGTCTCGGCGAAGAGATGGCCAAGGCCCACGTCGAGCACGCCGCCCCGGACGCCGCCGGCCGCTGGAAGGTGTTCGAGGCGCTGATCTCCGAGCCCACCGTGCCGGCCGATCTGTTGAGGCGATAACCGGCCTCTGCTAGAGAGCGCCGGTCTTTCGGCCGCCCCGGCGGCCGCCAACCCCAAGCGAACAGGAGAGTGGACCATGCCCAACGCACCCCACAACGTCCTGACATCGCAAGGTTGGAATGAAACCCAGAAAGATCCTGGCGTGGCTGCGGGCCGCGCTTTCTAGACTTCGCCGGAAGAGGGCTCACGACATTCAAGACGACAAGGCCGCCATCCGGCGCAGCGTGCGGTTGCCGCCGTGGCTGATGCGGGACATCGGCGGCGATCCATAGCGGCTGCGTTCCTTCTCCCGGCAAGCGGGAGAAGGGTTCTTCAAAGCGACAGCTTTTCGAAGTAGCCGGTCAGCTCAAGATACCCCTTGGCCCCATCGCCGCTGACCGCGCCTTCCCAATAGACCGGCCCGCCCGGTCGACTGTCCAGCTCCTGATCGTCGAACAGGGGCTTCAAGGTAAAGGTCCGCGTCCCGCCCGGCAGCGGGGCCGTCACCCGCTGCTCAACCGGGTACAGCGCCTTGGTGCGGGGCGAACGCCAGCGGCGGATGGCCTCGAACTTCAGCTCGCCGGGGCGGAAGACGGTCAGCCTGCCGTCGGACGAGCGATAGCTGCCGCCGGTCCACAGCGGCTTGCCGGCGGCGTCGCGCACCTGGAAGGCGGTCAGGGCGCCGCCGTCGGCCAGGTTCAGCCCGGCCCAGTCCCAGCCCACCGCGGCCGGGTTCAGCAGGGTGGAGGACCACTCGCGGTCCAGCCAGGCGCGGCCGGTGACCGCCACGCGCTTGCCGTCGCGGACGACCGTGCCGCTGACCGCCAGCTGCGGCAGGGTGTAGTAGTGGCTGGCCTCGCTCGCCTGCGGTCCCTTGCGACTGTAGCCCCCTTCGCCCTGCAACAGCGGCGGCTGCGTCGGGGTGAAGACCAGGTCGAGGGTGAAGTCGCGGGTCGGCACGCGCGCGCGCCATCGATCGTCGCCCCCGCGCTTCAACGACCAATCGTCCAACACCAGGTCACCGTCGGCGGTCGAGGCCTCCGCCAGGCCGAACCCGGCCCGGGCGATGCGCTGGTCGTGCAGCAGCTTGCCGACCTTGGGGTCCGACAGGGCGGCGTGGGCGAACAGCACCTGTTTGGCCGCGAAGGCGCTGGGGTTGGCCTGGTCGACGTTGGGGCGGGTGCGGAAGACAGTGACCTGGAAGCCTTGCGGCCCCGTCGGGGTGTCCAGCCAGCCGGTGACATACCACCACTCGGTGCGGAACTGAGGATGGGCGCCATGGTCGCGCGGGAAGGCGATGGCGGTTCCCGGCCGGACCGGGGCATAGACCGGCGCGATCCGAGCCCCAGACTGGGCCGGGCCGCGGCTTTCGTCCCCTCTCCCTGAGGGAGAGGGAGGGGCCCGCCGCGCAGCGGTGGGAGGGGGAGGGTTTACGGTGTCGGCAGCGTAAACCCTCCCCCTACTCCCTCCCTCAGGGAGGGAGGCGCCAAGATTTCCGGCCGACAGGAGGGCGATAGCAATCAGGAAAACGAGCACGCGGCGCATCACCAGTCCTCCCGCACGGCGCGCACCGCATCGACACTGAGCGCCCGCCGCCCGGCCAGCAGGGCGGTCCCCGCCGACGCCGCGATCAGCCCGGCGGTGACCACCAGGAACAGGCCCCAGGGCAGGCGGGTCTGCATGGTCCAGTGGAAGGACTGCGGATTGACCACATGGATCAGCACCTGGCTCATGATCAGCCCCAGGGTCAGGCCGGCCGCCACCCCCACGGCGCCCAGCAGGGCGCCCTCGATGGCCAGCATGGCGGTGATCTGGCGCTTGCGCACGCCCAGGTGCCGCAGCATCCCGAACTCCTTGGTCCGCGCCAGGGTCTGGGCCGAGACCGTGGCCGCCACCCCGGCCAGCCCGACCAGGATGGCCACCAGCTCCAACACATAGGTGATGGCGAAGCTGCGATCGAAGAGGCCCAGCGCGATGTCGCGGATCTGGGCCGGGCGCAGCATCTCGGTGCGGGCCGCCACATCGGGCGGCAGGGCGGCCAGCACCGCGGCGCCGACCTTGTCGGCCTCCGCGCCAGGCTTAAGCCGGATCGACGCTTCGCCCCGCAAGGCATCGCCCGTCAGCCGGCTATAGTCCTCGCTGGTCAGCACCACCGCGCCGTTCTGGCGGGCATAGTCGCGCCACAGGCCGGCGACATAGACCTTCGGCGCCCCGTCCAGCGGCAGGGTAATCGTCTGACCGACCTTGAGCTTGTTGAGCCAGGCGGCGGGTTCGGACACCCATACCGGCGTCAGTCCCGGCGGCGCGGCGCGGGGCGTACCGATCATCGGCAGGCGGGCGCCCGGGTCGGCGCGGGTGACGGGCTGGGCGACCAGGGCCACCGGCGGGGCATCCGTGCTCAGCCGCAGCGGGGTGGCGCGGGTGAAGGCGACCTCGGCCACGCCGGGCAGGGCGGAGATCCTGGCCTGGCCGGCGGGGTCCAGGCCGCCGACTTCGCTGGGACCGGCGAAGCGGATGTAGAGGTCATCGGGCAGCACCTGGTAGAGCCAGTCATCGACCGAGCCCCGGAAGCTCGAGACCATCACCGCCATGGCGATCATCAGCGATGTCGAGGCGACGATGCCGCACAGGGCCACCGCCGCCTGGCTGGGCGCGCCCCACAGGCGGCGGACGGCCAGCTCGGCGGTGGGGCTCTTCAGGGGCCGGGCCTGCAACGGCGACAGCAGCAGCCGCGCCAGCCAGGGCATGGCCGCCACCCCGCCGGCCAGCAGCAGGGCCATGGAGACGTAGCCCAGCAAGGGCAGACCCGCGACCGGCGGTCCGAAGGCGCAAGCCGCGCCCAGGCCCAGCAGCAAGAGCGCGAGTCGAATCCCCGGCCGGGTGGAAGGGTCCAGGGCGTCGCCGACGTTCTTCAGCGCCACGGCCGGCTGAGCGTTGGCCGCCTCGCGCGCCGGCAACAGGCTGCCGACCAGGGCGCAGGCCAGGCCCAGCAGGAAGAAGACGCCGGCGGCGATCGGGGCGAACACCAGGGTCGGTCGGCTGCCCTGGAAGTAGCCGCTGCCCAGGTCGCCGCCGAGCAGGTTAAGGGCGGCATAGGCGAGGGCCAGGCCAAGCCCTAGCCCGAGCACGGAGCCGACCGCCCCGACGATACCGCCCTCGATCAGCACCTGGGACAGCAACGCCCGCCGGTTCGTGCCCAGAACCCGCAGCAGGGCGAACTGCGCCCTCCGCCGAGCGACCGACAGCGACTGGGCCGAGAACACCAGGAACCCCCCGGTCAGTAGCGCCATCAGCGCCAGCATGTTGAGGTTCACCCGATAGGCGCGGGACAGGCTGTCGCTGCGCCGGGTCTGGCTTTCGCGGGTGACCAGCTCGGCCTGGGGCGGCAGCATCCGGGCGATGGCGGCGCCGGTGGCGGCCCGGTCGGCGCCTGGGCTGAGCTTCAGGTCAATCCGCTGCAACCGGCCGATCTGGTCGAACCGCCACTGGGCGGCGGCGATATCCAGCACCGCGATCCGCCGCTCGGCGTCCACCGCCGGTAGCGGCCCGGCGATGGTCAGGGGCACGGTCCGCCCGCCCGCCGACAGGGTGAAGATGTCTCCGGGCTTGCGGCCCTGCATCAGGGCGGGGGAGAGGAAGACGGAATTCTCGTCGAACACCTGTCCCGCCCCGCCGACCGTGTTGCCCGACGGCCGGCCCAGAAGGTTGGGGGTGACGTGGGCGGCGCGGAAGATGTCGAGCCCCAGCACCGTCAGCCCGCGCTGCTCGCCCGGCAGGGCGCCGGTCAACTGGACCACCGGGCTGGCGATGGCCACCCCCGGCGCGCGGGCCAGTTTCGGATAGAGGGCCTCGTCGAAACCGGCGGGGGAGACCGACTGCACCTGCAGATCGGCGTCCCCATTCACCGTGTCGATGGCGCGGGAGAATTCGCTGAGCGCCGAGGCGTTGATCAGATGCACCGCAAAGCCCAGCGCCACCCCCACCGCAATGGCCAGGGCGGCGGTGGCCACCCGGATCGGCTGCGCCCGCCATTCGCCGAGGATCAGCCAGAGAAGGGCGCGGCTCATCCGCGCTCCTGCTCCACCAGCCCCTTGGCCGTCAGCAACAGGCACCGATCCGCCGCCGCCGCCACCTTGTCCGAGTGCGTCACGATCAGCAGCGCCGCCCCTGCCTCCCGCGACTGGCCGGCCAGCAAGCCCATGATCCGGTCGGCGGTCTCGGGGTCCAGGTTGCCGGTCGGCTCGTCGGCCAGGATCAAGGCGGGCCGGTGGACCAGGGCGCGGGCGATGGCCACCCGCTGCAGTTCGCCGCCCGACAGCTGGCGCGGATAGTCGCCGCCTCGCCCCTGCAGGCCGACGGCGTCGAGCAGGGCCGTCGCCCTGGCCAGCGCCTCGCCCGGCTCAGCCCGCGCCAGCACCAGCGGCAGGGCCACATTGCGCGCCAGGCTGAGGTGCGGCAGCACATGGAAGGCCTGGAAAACGAATCCGATCCGGTCCCGCCGCAACAGGGTGGCGGCGTCATCGTCCAGCCCGGTCAAGGTCTGGCCCCCGACGATCACTTCGCCGCGGTCAGCCCGGTCCAGCCCGGCGATCAGGTTGAGCAGGGTCGACTTGCCCACCCCGCTCTCGCCCATCACCGCCACGAACTCCCCGGGCGCGACCTTGAGGTCGAGGTCGGAGAACAGCACCCGGCCGCCGGGCAGGGACTTGGTCAGACCCTGGAGGGCCAGCATCGGTTGGGCTGTCATTGAACCTGTTGTAGCGCTGAAGCGGGTCAGGAAAAGGGTGCAGAGCGCGTTCCGATAAGTGGGAACCGGTTATCGGATAAAACGCGCGACCAAGATGACGTCAGAGGCGCACGTTTCCGAACTTGCCGGCGTTATAGCCGCCGATCGCCTGGCGGATCTCGTCCACCGTGTTCATCACGAACGGCCCGTGCGCCACCACCGGCGCCCCGATCGGCGCCGCATGACCGAACGCCAGCCGCGCGTCCGGCAGGCCCTCGATCTCCAGGTGGTCGCCGGCCAGGTCGAGAGTCACCAGGGTCCAGCGCGGGATCTCCCGCCCGCTGATCCGCACCGCCCCATCCACCACATAGAGGAAGACATTGCGGCCGCTCAGGCCGTCGAAATGCATCCGCCCCCCGCCGGCCAAGTCCAGGGTCGACATGAACACCCCGGTCAGGGTGTCGATCGGGCCCACATGCTCGCCATAGGTCCCGGAGATCAGGTGCAGCCGCGCCCGCCCGTCGTCCGCCTCATGGGCCGGGATATCCTCGCGCTGCAGCCCGACGTAGCGCGGCGGCGACATCTTCAACGCCGGTGGCAGGTTGACCCACAGCTGCAGGATCTCCAGCGGACCGCCCAGCCGCTTGAACCCCTCGGGCGAAATCTCCGCATGCACCAGCCCGGACCCGGCCGTCATCCACTGCACCCCGCCCGGCCCGATGACGCTCTCATGGCCGCCGCTGTCCAGGTGCGCCATCTCCCCCGACAGGATGAAGCTAACCGTCTCGAACCCCCGATGCGGATGCGGCCCGAACGGCAGGCCCCGGTTGTTCGGCGGATAGACCTGCGGCCCGTGGTGATTGAGGAACAGGAAGGGGTCGACCTGCTCCAGCCCCGGCCCCGGCAGCGGCCTGCGGGTGGTCAGGTCGGTGATGTCGTCGCGGTGCGCGGGGTGGAGGGCGAGGACGGTCTTGTGGGTCATGGCCGGACTACTTCGGCTTGGACGCGCAAGGGCGCAAGAGCGTGAGGTTTCTTCTCTCCCCCCGCGAAGCGGGAGGAGGACAGGTTTCGAGCCTCAAGCGAGAAACCAGGAGGCGGGCCCCACCGGCGGTAGGGAGGTTCCTTCTGACACGGACTTGCCCCCCTCCTGCTCTGTCGCTGAGCGCTCCAGAGCGGTCCTCCCCCGCAAAGCGGGGGGAGAGTTGAGACTCTCGCAGCGCGTCAGGTCCCCTTCGCCTTCGCCCCCGCGTCGAGCACATCCCGCCGTTTCGGCGTCATGTCGAACAGGTTCCAGTCGTCGGGATTGAAAGGCCGGCGGGTTTCCTTGTGCGCGGGATAGCCGTGAAGGTCGTTCTCGCTGTCGATGATCGCGCCGCGTCCCTCGGCCACATCGGAGATCAGCTGGACGTCCAGGGCGTCGCGGTCCCACGGCCGGGCGCCGGCCCCTCCAAGCACCGACTGCTGCACCGCGGAGGCCGGCAGGGCGACCAGGCCGGGCGGCCAGAGCATGGGCCGGCTCTTCTGGATGATCTTCGCCGGCGCGGTGGTGTAGCGGCCGAACATCGGCAGGGGGCGGCCGTAGCGGTCCTGGGCGATGTTGTCCTTGCCGTAGAACTCCAGGTCGCCGTAGCCGCCGATTTCCAGGAAGGCGAGGTGCTCGGCGGTGTCCATGCCGCCGCGCAGCACGTTGCCGACGGCGACCAGCTGGCCGATCTGCCAGGGTTTGTCGCCCCACTCCTCGGCCATCAGGTTGTAGTGGATAGCCCGCTGGCCCGGATTGTAGATCAGGTTGTTGACCACCACCCCGCGCACCCCGCCCTTGAACATCGGATTGCGCTCGAAATTGTGGGCGTAGAGGTTCCCGACGATGAGGATGCCGGTGATGTTGTCGTGGATCAGGCTGCCCTTGGAATGCTCGATCTTGGCATGGGTCGAGTAGCGCAGGCTTTCTGCGATGATGTTGTTGGAGAAGGTGATGTTGCGCGAGGTGCCGGCGCGCCAGTCATCGGGCGTCTGGCCGACGAAACGAGGGCCGGAGGCGGACAGGTTCTCGTCCGTGCCCCAGGTCAGGGTGCAGTGATCAACAATGATGTTGTAGCTGATCCCCTGGGTGGAGATGCTGTCGAAGTCCTTGCCGGACTTCTTCGCCGCGCCGGCCTCACCGGGGCGGACACGGATGTGCTGGACCACCACGTCATGGGTGGCGATGTCGATGCCGCCCTTGATGAAGGTGACACCCGGAGAAGGGGCGGTCTGGCCGGCGATGGTCAGGAAGGGTTCGCGGATGGTCAGGGTCTTGCCGCCCATATCGACCACGCCGCCGACCTCGAAGACGATGATTCGCGGGCCCTTGGTTTCGACCGCCTCACGGAACGAGCCTGGGCCTTCGGCGGCCAGGGTGGTGACCCGGATGACTTGGCCGCCGCGCCCGCCCGGCGTGGTCGCCGCCCAACCCAGAGCGCCCGGAAACGCCAGGTGCGAGGTGGCGGTGCGGGGGGCGTCGTGGGCCTTTTGAGCAGCGGTTGCGACCGACAGGCCGGCCCCGGCGACCAAGGCGCCGCAAATCGCCGCGAAAACGACCTTAAACCTTTGTCTGGACAGCATTTTCCGAACCTCTGACGACCTCCCGACGGGCTTTTCGCCGCCTGCCGATTGAAAATGACACCGGTTTCCTTTAGAGACAATCCCAGCCCGGCGCCGTGACGCCGATAAAGCTGAAGAAAAATTCGGGGGAGGAAGACAGGGGTGAGGGGAACGGCGGCAACCAGTGCGTCCGGCCAGGCCAGCGCCGACATCGCCCGGCGTTTTACCGACGCCCGCCGCGCCGCCGACGCCCTGCCCGACTTCCCCGGCGCAATCCCCGCAGACCTCGCCGGCGCCTATGCCGTGCAGGACGCGGCCATCGATCGGTGGAACGAGGCGATCGTCGGCTGGAAGGTCGGCCGCATCGCGCCGCCCCTGCAGGAGCGGCTGGGATCGGCGCGGGTGTCCGGGCCGGTGTTTGCGCGAAACCTGTGGCGCGCCGAGCCGGGAGTCGAAGTCCCCTTCCCCGTCTTCCGGGGTGGCTTCGCGGCCGTCGAGGGGGAATTCGTCTATCGCCTGGGCGCCGATGCGCTGGCCGGCAAGACCCGCTGGACCGCCGAGGAGGCGCTGGACCTGGCCGACGCCCTGTTCGTAGGCGTGGAGACGGCCGGCAGCCCCCTGGCGACCATCAACCAGCTCGGCCCCCTGGTGGTGGCCAGCGACTTCGGAAACAACTGGGGCCTGATCCTGGGCGAGGCGGTCGCGGATTGGCGCGAGCAAGCCTTTGCCGATCTGACCTGCACGACCGCCATCGAGGGCGCCGTGGTCGGGACCGGCACGGCCGCCGACCTGCCGGACGGGCCGGCCGAGGCCCTGGCCTGGCTGCTGGGCCACTGCGCCGGGCGGGGACACCCGCTGAAGGCCGGGGCCCTGGTGACCACCGGGGCGGTGACCGGGGTGCATGATATCGTCGCCGGACAGTCGGCAGCCATCGACTTCGGGCGATACGGAACCATCCTATGCCGGGCGCAACCGGCGGGGCCGTTGGGGTGAGGGGAACACGTCCATGAGCGCACAGGCTGACGCCGCGCCGCCGATCCCGGTCAAGGTCGGCAATTATCGTTGGCTGATCTGCGGCCTGCTGTTCGCGGCCATGGTCATCAACTACGTCGACCGCCAGATGCTGGGGGTGCTCAAACCCACCCTGTCGAAGGAGTTCGGCTGGAGCGAGACCCAGTACGCCGACATCATCTTCTACTTCCAGGCGGCCTATGCGGTCTCCTACCTGCTGTTCGGCCGGATCATCGACCGGATCGGGGCCCGTTGGGGCTTCGGGGCCGCCTTCTTCATCTGGCAACTCGCCCACATCGCCCACGCGGGCGTCAGCAACCTCAGCCACATGATCGCGGCCCGTGTGCTGCTGGGCGTCGGCGAGGGTGGCGGCTTCCCGGGTGGGATCAAGGCGGTGGCCGAGTGGTTCCCCAAGAAGGAGCGGGCCTTCGCCACCGGCATCTTCAACGCCGGCACCAACATCGGAGCCATCGTCACGCCGCTGGTGGTGCCCGCCATCGTGCTGGCCTGGGGCTGGCAGATGGCCTTCATCATCACAGGCATCGCCGGGCTGATCTGGCTGCCGATCTGGCTGATCGTCTACCGCCGGCCGCGCGAACAGCCCAAGGTCTCGGCCGCCGAGCTGGCCTACATTGAGCAGGATCCGGCGGATCCGGTCGAGAAGGTCGCCTGGCTGAAGCTGCTGACCATCAAGGAAACCTGGGCCTATGCGCTGGGCAAGTTCCTGATCGATCCGATCTGGTGGATGTTCCTGTTCTGGTTGCCGGATTTCCTCAGCAAGCGCCACGGGCTGGACCTGAAGACCTTCGGCATTCCGCTGGTCTGCATCTACCTGCTCAGCGATGTGGGCAGTGTCGGCGGCGGCTGGATGTCCTCGGCGATGATGAAGCGTGGCATGAGCCTGAACGCCGCGCGCAAGACCGCCATGCTGATCTGCGCCCTGTTCGCGGTGCCGATCTGCCTGGGGGCCGTGGTCGACAATCTCTGGCTGGCGGTGCTGATCATCGGGGTGGCCACGGCCGCCCACCAGGGCTTCTCCGCCAACCTCTACACCCTGCCCTCGGACGTCTTCCCGCGCTCGGCGGTGGGTTCGGTAGTCGGCATCGGCGGGATGATCGGCGCGATCGGCGGCATGGCCATGGCCAAGTACGCCGGCTGGGTGCTCGACCAGATCGGCAGCTACACCCCGATCTTCGTGGTCGCGGCCAGCGCCTATCTGCTGGCGCTGGGGGTGGTGCATTTGCTGTCGCCGAAGATGGAGCCGGTTAAGCTCTAGGCCGCCAGTTTCCAGGCCAGGGCCAGGTCTTCGACCAGCGCCTTGAAACCCTGCTCCTTAGCCTCGGCATCCGGCACGCGGAGGAGGAAGCTGGGGTGGTAGGTGACCACGCCCTGGGCCTGGTCGGGCAGCTGGATCGCCCGGCCCCGATTTGCGGCGATCGGTGTCGCCTTGCCGAAAACGGACAGGGCGGCTGTGGCGCCGAGCGCGACGATCACCCTCGGCCGGATCAGGCGGCGCTCATGGTCTACCCACCAGCGGCAGGCGCTGATCTCGCTCTGGACCGGGGTCTTATGCAGGCGCTTCTTGCCGCGAAGCTCGTGCTTGAAGTGCTTCACGGCGTTGGTGACATAGGTCTGCTCGCGCGGCACGCCGGCCTCGGCCAGGGCCTTGTCGAACACCTGGCCGGCGGGGCCGACGAAGGGGCGGCCGGCGAGGTCTTCCTGGTCGCCGGGCTGTTCGCCGACGAACATCAGCCGGGCGGTGGCCGAACCCTCGCCAGGTACGCCCTGGGTGGCGTCCTTCCACAGCGGGCAGCGGCGGCATCCGTCGACACCGGCGACCAGCGCTTCGAGCGAGGGGGGCGTGCCCTCCAGAACCACGTCACGCACCGGCTTGGTCGCCTTGGCGGCGTGACGGCTGGGTTCGGTCGGGGCCTGGGCGACCATGGCGGCGGTCCTTCCTGCGGCGCTGGCGATCAGGTCGGGAATGAGCCGGGCTTCCGGAAGGTTGCGCCAGTATTTCTTCGGCATTTCGGCCTGCATGGCCTTCACCTTCAGCCGGGCCGGGTTGAAGATCGAGGCGTAATAGGTGCGCCAGAAGTCCTCCAGCAGGTCGTCGGCCGGCGCAGCGTCGCGGCTGACGCCGGGGGTGAAGCGCAGCGTATCGCCGTCCCAGTGGGCGCAGGCCTCGGGGGTGAGGATCGAGAACCGCATACCGGCGAAGCGGCGCACGAAAAACGGGGCCGTCTTTTCGACCACGTGATGCATCGGCTCGAACCAGGCGGCGTAGGTCTCCGGCTCGACCCCGGGCAGCAGCCGGAAGCGGACGAAAGCCTTCATCTTGTGGCTGGCGCGCGCGACCGGCTTGGCCATCTCGCGGGCGCGGGCGACGTCGGGATCGGTGATGTCCTGGATCAGGGCCGGCTGGTCCTGCAACCGCCACAGCAGGCGGTAGAGCAGGTTGAACCGTTCGGGGTCCCGATGGCAGATGACCTCCTGGGCCAAGTCGACGAAGGCGCGCGGCGCGGTGAAGGCCGGAGCGTCGGCTGCCGGGGCGGGATCGCCATCGGCGAACAGCTCCCCCTCCCCTCCGGCCGCCCAGACTACCTCGCCCGGCGTCACCCCGGCCAGGCGCAGAGCCCGGGCCGTCTTGCGCCAGCCTTCGAAGTCGGTCGGGCCGGCCAGCCGGGCGATGCGCATCACAGCAGCCTCGGCTGCTCGGCCACCGTCCCGCGCAAGCCGGCCGCGTCGGTCAGGGCGCCGGGGGTCCAGTCGGCCGTGACGATAAACGGCTTTACCTTGGAAAGCCCCCGCGCCAGGCGTTTGACGTCCTCCAGCCGGATCGCCTTCTGGCGGCGCAGGGCGATGAGCCGGTCGACCGTCTTCACCCCCAGGCCCGGCGTACGCAACAGCGCCTCGCGATCGGCCCGGTTGACGTCGATGGGGAACCGGCCCCGGTTCTCCAACGCCCAGGCGAGCTTGGGATCGATGGCCAGGTCGAGGTTGGCCGCCTCGCCGACGATCTCCTGCCGCTCGAAGCCGTAGAACCGCATCAGCCAATCGGCCTGGTAGAGCCGGTGCTCGCGCATCAACGGCGGCCGCTCCAGCGGCAGCGCCTTCGAAGAGTCCGGGATCGGGCTGAAGGCGGAATAGTAGACCCGGCGCAGGCCGTAGCCGCCGTAGAGCCGCTCGCTTCGCTGAAGGATTTCGCCGTCGCTGGCGGTGTCCGCGCCGATGATCAGCTGGGTCGACTGGCCAGCCGGGGCGAACCGCTTCGGCGCGGCGCGCCGCCCCTTCTCCCTGCCCTCGTCGATGGCGTAGCGCACACCGCCCATCGCCTTCTTGATGACGCCCACATCCTTCTGAGGGGCCAGAGCCAGGAGGCTTTCGTCCTTGGGCAGCTCGATGTTGATCGACACCCGGTCGGCGTAGAGCCCGGCTTCCAGCACCAGGGCCGGCGAGGCCTCCGGGATCAGCTTGAGGTGGATGTAGCCTCGAAAGTCATGGTCCTGGCGCAGGCCCCGCGCCACCCGCACCATCTCCTCGAGCGTATAGTCGCCGTTGCGGATGATGCCGGACGAGAGGAACAGGCCCTCGATATAGTTGCGCTTGTAGAAGCCGAGGGTCAGGTCGATCACCTCCTGCACTGTGAACCGGGCGCGCGGGATGTTGGAGGACACCCGGTTCACGCAATAGGCGCAGTCGTAGATGCAGAAGTTGGTCAGCAGGATCTTCAGCAGGCTGATGCACCGCCCGTCCGGGGCATAGGCGTGGCAGATGCCCATGCCTTCGGTCGATCCCACCCCCTTGCCGCCCAGAGAGTTGCGGCCGGAGCTGCCGGACGAGGCGCAGGATGCGTCGTACTTGGCGGCGTCGGATAGGATGGCGAGTTTACGCTTGAGGGACAGGGGGGCCATGGAAGGACCCTATCGTTCTCTTTTCGTTCTGTCCACGGCGGGGCGAAAAAATGTCTTTGGAACCAAAGGGTTCGCGCGCGGTTGAGGGTGCGTGACCCGCCTCCTCATCCAACATGAAACGCGCTATCGCTACGAGAAGCCGGTGTCCTTCGGCGCCCAGCGCCTGATGCTGCGGCCGCGCGACAGTCATGGGCTGAAGGTGGAGCAGGCGTCCCTGGCGGTAGGGCCGCCCGGCCGCATCCGCTGGACCTATGACGCCTACGGCAATTGCGTCTGCTGGTTTACGCCAGAGGGAGAGGCTACCGAGCTGGCGATCGTCAGCCAGCTGGTCATCGAGCGGTTTCCGGCGCCCCTCCTCCCCTTCCAACCCGATAACCCGCACACGGCGATGCCGATCGTCTACAGCCGCGACGATCGGGCAGCGCTGGCGCCCTACATGGTCCCCGAAAGCGAGGACGACGCCACGGTCACCGCCTGGCTGAAGGCCCAGATGGGGCCTGCGGACGAGCCGGCGCTCGACTTCCTGCTTCGACTCAATCGCACCATCGACGGCTTCGGCTATCGCGCCCGCTATGAGGAGGGCGTGCAATCGCCGGCCGAAACCCTGAGCGCGGGCTCGGGCACCTGCCGCGACTTCGCCTGGCTGATGGTCGAGGTGCTGCGGCGCGCGGGATACGCGGCGCGGTTCGTCACCGGCTACCTGCACAGCCCGGCCGCGACCCTGCGCGGCGCCGGCGCCACCCATGCCTGGTGCGAGGTCTTCCTGCCGGATCTCGGCTGGACGGAGTTCGACCCGACCAACGGGCTGGCCGAGTCCCCAGACCTTATCCCCGTCGCTGTCAGCCGCACGCCGCGAGAGGCATCGCCGGTCAGCGGGGCCCTGATTGGCGATCCGGGCCAGAGCGAACTGATCGTCAATGTGACCGTCTCGGCCGCCGACAATCTGGCGGCGGCTGCTTAAGGGCCCGTCAGAGGCCATTTTCGTGGGAGTGCGCGTGATGACCTCAAATTTCCAACACCAGGAGCCTGTCTGGAACAGCTTCTGCAAATCGGCGCCCGAACCGCAGAACGGCCGCAAGGCTGAAAAGGCGGCAACCAAGGTCAAGGACCGCGAGTCGCCCAAGCGCCGCCCGGCGCATTGATCGGCGTTCAGCTACCACCGCGTCACGAAACGTGATCCGCCGAATGCTCGCCTGAACAGCGACCAGGGTTGCGGCTCGCGCTCATCCGGTTAACCTTTATGGCAGGGGAAATGGCTGGGGGAGTGAATGCGGCCGTTTGCGGGAGTAGCGCTGGTCTGCCTGACCGCCGTAACCGCGGCCGGGCTGTCGGCCGTGTCGGTGGTCGGCGCGGGGGCCGACGGTCTGTCCGACACCAGCCTGATGAAATCGGCCGACTTCTCCAGCACCTTCAGCGGCGGCTCGGCGTCCGACCGGGTCAGCGACGACCCGGACGCGCCGATCCGCACCAGCCGCTTTGACGATGGCCCGCCCCAACAGATCGAACTGGCCGGGGCGGCGCCCGTCCCGGCGGGCGGCGCGGTTCCGCCGACGGCTCCGATCGAGATGGCCGCCGCCGAAGCCCCGCCCGCCCCCGACGCAACCGGCCTGATCATGGCCCGCGTGCTGCCGAGCCCACAGCCGGCGCGGGGCGTGGGCGGCGCCCGGATGGCCGCCCTGGCCACGCCCGGCCCCCGCCAGGCCTTCCGGCCGACCATGACGCCGCTGGGCATGTTCGCCCCCACCCGGCGCGTGTCGCTCAGCCTGACCACGGGCGAGTCGCCGCTCAATCCAGGCTCCGGCCTCAGTTTCGGCGAACGCGACGGTCGCCAGAATCTGGCCGCCGCCAACATTCCCGCTCGATCGCGACTGTTCGATACCCGCCGTCTGGGCGTCCAGGTGGACCTCTCGCCCGAGACCCGCAAGGAAGGCCGCTGGTTCGCCTTCGCCGCCACCTCCGGCGACGCGGTCGGCTTCAACCTTTTCGGCTCGCCGAAAAAGACCGGGCAGCAGCGCAGCAGCTGGTCGGTCGAGAAGCTTGCCGAATACGGCAAGATCCAGTTGGGCCTCGGCTGGCGAAAAGGCTCGATGCAAATCTCCGGCGTCGCCACCCAGCGCGAAATCGGCGCCTACGGCCATACGCGGGAGGACACCGTGTTCGGCCTGTCCTTCACCATCAGCGGCGGCAAGCGCCTGCCCCCGCCCAAGGCCCGGCGCGGAATTCCGCGCGAGTAGCCTTCCCCGAGCGCCCTCAGGCCCTCTAGAGAAGGGCCGTGTCCGACCTTCCACCCGCCCAGCAGACGCCGCGGCCGCCCGAGCCGGTCGTTCCGCCGCCGCCCCAGACCACCGGATCGCGCCTGGCTTCGTTGGCGGTGGCCAGCGCCCTGTTCATGGAGTTCATCGACTCCACCTCCCTGTCGACCGCCCTGCCGACCCTGGCGAAGGCTTTCGACGCCGATCCCATCCACCTCAAGCTGGCCCTGACCAGCTACATCCTGGCCCTGGCGGTGTTCGTGCCGGTCAGCGGCTGGGCGGCCGAGCGGTTCGGGGCGCGGCGGGTCTTCCTTGTGGCGATGACAGTGTTCCTCACCGGATCGGTGCTGAACGGGTTTTCCACCTCGCTGGAGCAGCTTGTCGTGTTCCGGATCATCCAGGGGATGGGCGGAGCGATGATGACCCCGGTGGCGCGGCTGATCGTGGTCGGTTCGACCCCGAAGGAAAAGCTGCTGACCGCGATGGGCTGGTTCACCATGCCCGCCCTGGTGGGCCCTCTGGTGGGGCCGCCGCTGGCCGGCTTCGTGCTGGAGGTCGCCGACTGGCCGTGGATCTTCTGGCTGAACGTGCCGGTCGGCCTGCTGGGCATGGCGGCGGTGATGCGGTTCGTGCCGCACATCGTCACGCCAGACCCCGGGCGGTTCGACTGGAGCGGCTTTGCCCTATCGGCCGTGGCGATCTGCGGAGTGGTGGCGGTGGCCGAGACTGCTGGTGTGGGGCTGATCCCCTGGCCGGCGCAGCTGTTGATCGTGGCGATCGCCATGGCCTGCGCCTGGGGCTACCTGCATATGGCGCGGCGCAAGGTTCGGCCGATCCTCGACCTGGGTCTGCTGCGCCACGCCACCTTCCGGGCCAGCATCCTGGGCGGCACCTTCGTACGGCTGGGCATCGGCGCCGGGCCGTTCCTGATGCCGCTTTTGCTCCAGGTGGCCCTCGGCTGGACGCCGCTGCAGGCCGGGACCGTCACCCTGGCCGGCGGGCTGGGTGTGCTGGGAGCCCGACCGTTCGCCGCCTTCATGCTCAAACGGATCGGCTTTCGCGCCCAGCTGACCCTGTTCGTGACGATCACCGCCGTCCTGACCGCCCTGCCGGGTTTCTTCACCGCCGCCACCCCAGCGGCGCTGATCATGGGGCTGCTGTTCGCGGCCGGGTTCGCCCGTTCCAACCAGTTCATCTCGGCCAACACCATCGCCTTCGCCGACATCCCGCCCGAGAAGGTGGCGGCCGCCTCTACGCTCCAGGCGGTCTGCCAGCAGATCGGCCTGGCGCTGGGGATCAGCTTCGGCGGGCTGATGCTGCACCTGACGCGTAACGGGGCCCATGGCGCACTGACGCCGTCCGACTTCACCCTGCCGTTCGTCGCCATAGGGGCCGTCACCTTGTTGGCGGTTCCGGTCTATCTTGCGCTCGACCCCAAGGCCGGGGCCAACATCAGCGGCCATCGCCGGGGCGAGGAGCCATGAGCGTCGAGATTCGCCGACTGCGCCGCGCCTACGGCCCGATCCGGGCTCTGGATGGCGTGGATCTGACCTTGGAGGCTGGGACCATAACCTGCCTGCTGGGTCCGTCAGGTAGCGGCAAGAGCACCCTGCTGCGCCTGATCGCGGGGTTGGAGAAGGCGGAGGGGGGCGAGATCACCATCGGCGGCAAGGCCGTCAGCGCCCCCGGGGTTCATCTGCCGGCCGAAAAGCGTGGCGTGGGGCTGGTGTTCCAGGACTACGCCCTGTTCCCCCACCTGGACGGGCGGGGCAACGTGGCCTTCGGGGTGGCGGGCCTTCCGGCCGAAGAGCGCCACCGCCGCACCGAGGATGCGCTGGCCGAGGCGGACATCTGGCATCGGGCAGAGGCGCGGCCTTCTGAGCTTTCAGGCGGGGAGCAGCAGCGGGTGGCCATTGCCCGCGCCCTGGCGCCCAGGCCGGCGGTTCTGCTGCTCGATGAGCCGTTCTCCAGTCTGGATGGAAGGCTGCGGGAGCAGATGCGCGCCTCGCTGCTGACGGTGCTGCGGGACAGCGGCGCCGCGGTGCTGATCGTCACCCACGATCCGGAGGAAGCCCTGCGGATGGGCGACCGCCTGGCGCTGATGTGGGCCGGGCGCGTGCTGCAGGCGGGAACGCCGGAGGACTGCTATCGGCGGCCGGTGTCGGTCGATGCGGCGCGGCTGTTGGGCGAGGCCAACGCCCTGCCGGCGACGGTCGCCAACGGCCTGGCGACGACCGCGTTCGGTCCCGTTGCGGTCGAGGCCGAAGGCGACATGGTGATCGCCCGCCCAGAGGCCTTTCGGCTGTCGGACCAGGGCATGGAAGCCGAGGTGCTCGAGCGCCGGTTCCTGGGCGCGCAGACCCACCTGCGACTGCTGGCCAACAACAACGTCTGCGCCGCCCGAGTGCCCAGCGCCGGCGCGCCAGCGGTGGGCGACAGGGTTCGGGTAACCTTGGACCCGGCCCTGTGCTCCGTGGTTTGGGATGATGCCTAGGCGGGGGTCGTGCTCCGACGATGGATTGATCCAGCCTACCGCCCGGCGGCGATCCGTTCGCGCGCCATCTCGTTGGCGACCTGGTCCGTCGGGCGGCCGTCGGCGGCGGCGCGGTCGAGGACCTCGGCCAGCGTCAGGGCCAGGCGGTCGAGCTTGGCGTCGACCCAGGCCTGGTCGAAGGCGGTGTCGGTTTCCAGCCCGCGGATCTCAGCCGCCACATTGATGATGCCGCCGCCGTTGATCACGTAGTCCGGGGCGTAGAGCAGGCCCTTGTCGAACAGGGCGCGGCCCACCTCGGCGGACGCGAGCTGGTTGTTGGCGCCGCCGGCCACGACGCGGCCTTTCAGTCGGGCCAGGGTCTCGAAGGTGACCGCGCCGCCCAGGGCGCAGGGGGCGAAGACTTCCGCTTCCGCATCGAAGATGGCGTCGGGGGCGACCACGGTCGCGCCGGTGCGGGCGGCGACGGCGTCCAGCGATGCCTGGTTCACATCGGTGATGATCAGCTTGGCCCCGGCCGCATGCAGCTTATCGGCCAGGTAGGCGCCGACGTGGCCGACGCCCTGGATGGCCACTGTCACGCCGTTCAGATCACGGCCATAGGCGCGCTCAACACAGAGGCGCACACCTCGGAACACGCCCTCGGCGGTCACCGGGCTGGGGTCGCCCGAGGCGGCCTTGTGGCCTTCGAGGCCGGCGACGTAGCGGGTTTCCGTGCGGGCCTCTTCCAGGTCGGCGGGAGAGACGCCGACGTCCTCGGCGGTCCAGTAGCGGCCGCCAACCCGTTCGACGGCGCGGCCGAAGGCCTGGAACAATTCGGGCGTCTTGTCCTTTCGGGCGTCGCCGATGATCACCGACTTGCCGCCACCCAGCTCCAGGCCGGCCATGGCGTTCTTGAAGCTCATCGCCCGCGACAGCTTCAGCGCGTCGGTCAGCGCCGCCTCGGCGCTCTCGTAGGGCCACATGCGGCAACCGCCCGCGGCCGGGCCCAGGGTGGTGGAATGCACCGCGATGATCGTCTTCAGACCCGACGCCTCATCAGCGAAGGCGTGGACGCCCTCATGGCCTTCGAAAGCGGGGGAATCGAACAGGGTCATGCCGGAAAACTTCGTGTTTGGGGAAAGACGATGCGCGCGGCGGGTCTACGCCGCACGAGCCGTCCTCACAACCCTTCAAACGCGGGAACGGTTGCTCACGGCTTGGGAACCGGCGGCGCCCCGGACGGCAGCGGCGCATCGGGCGTCAGGGTGAAGCCGGCGACATCCTCGATCACCATCCGGCGCTGATTGTCGCGGATCAGCAGGTGATAGCCCTTGGCATAGAAGGCCGAGCGATTGCCGGCCGGCAGCCGCGACGCCGCCTGGCGGGAGGGCGCCTCGGGGATCACCCCATCGTTGGCCCCGTAGAGGTAGGCGGTGGGGACCTTGACCCCGCCAATCTCCTTCCAGGCCGCCTCCATCAGGTCGACAAGGCCGGAGATGGTGTCGGGCCGCGCGCCCCAGATCATCAGCCGGTCGCGGCCCATGGCGCGCAGTTCGTCGATGTTGTCGGACGGCTTGACCGCGTCGGCCAGCCAAGCCGGCGGCTGCACCGCCTTGCCGGGGCTGACGCGGGCGGTGATCCACAGCACCGTCTTGTAAGGCAGGGGCTGGCTGGACCAGCCCCATACCGCCGGGGCCAGCAGAACCAGCCGTTCGGCGGACGGGGCGCGGGCCCCGGCGAAGGCGCAGATGGCCACGGCCCCACCCATGCTCTCCCCGACCACGGTGACCGGCACACCGGGATGGCGGGCCTTCACCAGGTCGACGAAGACCCGCAGATCCTCGGTCATCAGTTCGCGCCCGGCCCAGATGCCACGCCCTACCGAGCGGCCGAAGCCGCGCTGATCGAAGGCATAGGTGGCGATCCCCTGCTCCGCCCAGATCGGCGCAGCCAGGTGGAAGGCGTTGGCGTAGTCGTTCATGCCGTGCAGGCCGACGATGATCGCCCGCAGGGGCGCGGTCTCTCGCCAGACGGTCAGGCCGAGGCGGGCGCCGTCGAAGCTGACGAAATCGGTCTCGCCAAGACTCGGGCCGCTGAACCCTGCCAGGGGCGTCAGCGGCGACTGCACCAGCATTGGAGCGCAGCCGCCGAGGGCGGTGAGCGAGAGCAGGAAAGCCCGACGTTTCATCCGCCCAGAATGTCCGACACGCGATGGCGAAGGAAAGGCGTTACTTCGTCCTCGAACCAGGGATTGCGCTTCAGCCAGGCGGTGTTGCGCCAGGACGGATGCGGCATGGGCAGGTACCGGGGCAGGTAGTCGCGCCAGGCCCGCACCGTCTCGGTCATATTGGCCTTTGCGCGGTCGCCCAGGGCCCACGCCTGGGCATAGCCGCCGACCAGCAGGGTGAGCTCGACATTCGGCAGGGCGGCAAGGAGCTGTGGCCGCCACAGGGCGGCGCAGCGGGGCGGCGGCGGGTAGTCGCCCCCCTTTGGATTGGTCCCCGGAAAGCAGAAGGCCATGGCGGCGACGCCGATCTCCGGCCGGTCGTAGAAGGTGGCGCGATCGATGCCCATCCAGGCGCGCAACCGCTCTCCGGAGGGATCGGTGAACGGCACGCCGCTCTCATGCACCCGACGACCGGGCGCCTGGCCGCAGATCAGCAGACGGGTCTGGCTGGAGACCCAGGTCACCGGCCTTGGCGTATGCGGCAGCTCCCCGGCGCAGGCGCGGCAGGCGGCGATGTCAGCGAGGATGGCGTCGAGGCTCATCCCCGCCTAACGCGCTCAGCCACCGAACATCGCGCTTTCGCGGGCCACCATCTCGGCGAACGAGGGCCGGGCCAGCATGGCCTCGGACCAGGCCATGGTCTTGGGCCAGCGGGTCAGGTCGAACTTAAGGTGGCGGAGGTTGGCGAAGGGGCTGGCCACCGCCAGGTCGGCCAGGGACAGGCTGTCGCCGACCAGATAGCCGCCTGGCGCCGGGACCAGACTTTCCAGGTAGTCGAGAACCGGCACGATCGCCGTCTCGCTCTTCATGGCCGCCTCCTCGTCGCTCGGCATGCCGAGCAGCGGGGCCACGACGCGGTTGAAGAACATCGGCCCGGCCGCGTTGACCAGGATGGTGTCGGCGAACTCCTCAAACCAGATGACCCTGGCCCGGTCTTTGGCTTCGGCGGGGATCAGCGCCGGTTGCGGTTTGATGGCTTCGAAATAGTGGACGATGGCGCTGGAGTCGCAGACGGTGAAGTCGCCGTCCCGCAGGGCCGGAATCTTTCGGAAGGGGCTGACGGCGTCGAATTCCGGGTCCGGCTTGCCGAAGCGGGTCGGCTTGCTTTCGACCGCGATGCCCTTCTCGGCCGCGGCCGCCAGCGCCTTACGCACGAAGGGAGACAGGGTGCCGCCGTATACGATCACAGTGCGTTTCCTTTGACTATTCGCTTTGCGGCAGTCGTATCCGATAGACGCCCTTGAAGCTATCGGGATCAGCGGGCTTGTTATGGCGCAGGATGACCACCTGGCCCTGCCGCGCCATGCCGACGGCGGTGGAGCGCACCTGGCCCAGGATCCGCTGCCAGCGCTCGGGCTGCAGTTGCTTGGCCACCTGGGCCGGGTCGATGCTTTTGCCGGCGGGCTGCTCGGCCAGGATTGAGAGGATGGCGTCTTCGATCGGGGAGGTCATCGGCCGATTTCCATGGGAACTCCAAAGTCGAACCGGGCCCAGGCGCGGTCGGCGGTAAGAATGGGCATGCGACGATCCTGAGCCAAGGCAATGCACAGTCGATCGCCCATCGACAGGTTGGCCGAGCGGCCGAGCCGTTGATAGATCAAGGCGGCCCCGAGGGCATGTTCGGCCGTCACCGGGGCGACTTCCAAGCCGAATCCGCGCAGTTCCGACTCGAAGAAGACCGGGTCTTCGCCGCGCTCCGCCAGAAGGCTGAGGACTTCCGCCAGGTTGGCGGCGCCGATCACCGCACCGGGAAGTCGCGCCGCGAGCGTGTCGGCGCCCCGTTCGTTGAGCAGGACGGCAAGCACCGCGGAAGAATCGAGGACGATCATTCGCCCCAGAGCCGCGACCGCTCTGCGATGAACCGGTCAACCTCGCCCGCCTTGGCCTCTTCGCCGCCGAACGCCTTGATCGCCCGGGCCTGTAGGCGTTTGAGCCGGTCCTGGTCCAAGGGGGGTCGGGGGTTGTCGTTCAAGGCCTCGAGCAAGGACCTCGCCTCCGCCTCCATCGAGCGCCGGTTTTCGGCCGCGCGGCGACGTAGTGCGTCGTGGGCTTGGTCGCTGAGGTTTCGGATGGTCAGGGTTGCCATGCCAGCAACGTAAGCAATGATAGCAATGCTGTCAAAGCGCCTAGTACGGATACGCCTCGTACAACTCCCATTTCCCGTTGCGCCAAGCCAGAAGGGCGCTCGACAGCATGGGCTCGTCAAACTCGCCGGGCTCCTCGACCATCTTCCGGCCGATCAGCTTGAGGTCGCGCAGGGAATCACGCCGCCCCTCGAACCCTATGAGGAGAGTGTTCCGGCCAGTTACAAGAACCACGGGCACGCCCACGCCCGTCTTTTCCAGCGTCGCCCAAAAGTCGTCGACGACCAGCAGGCTGGAGGCCGATCCGCCCGGCGTGGTGATCAGCACCAGATCGCCGATTTCCTCGCCTTCGGGTTTGCCGATCAGGCCGGGGGTGTTGGCCAGAGCGATATTCCAAGCCCGGTCGAGTGAGCCCAGCTTGTCGACCACGTCCTGCTGCATCGAATAGGAATACACGTCCGGCCGGTCGGCGGCGATGATCGCCACAAGGCCGCCGGGCAGAGGGCGATATGCCAGACCGCCCTTGTCCGGCGCCTGTACCTGCTCGGCGAGGAGCGCTTCGTAGGACTCGATGAACTCCATCGACCGAACCAGGACGATGGCGTTGCCGGCGGTCAAAGCAGAACCCTCGACTTCGACCAGGGCGGTCGCCACCCGCACGAAGCGCGCCACCGTTTCGTCCAGAAACTCGGGATTGGCGCGGTACTCGCGATAGGCATTGTCGAGATACTGGGTCTTCTCCACACCGTCCGGGCCGGTGATCTTCAACTCAAGATCAGAGACCACCACCACCTTCGTCTCCGGCGCGGCGCGGGCCAGCTCGGCGAGGTAGTAGTCGAGGAACTCCTTCTTGCTCAGCGGGTCTTCCGCCGCCGCCATCCCCGCTGACAATAAGCCGGCGGCCAGGACAAACACCGCCGCAATTCGCAAAATCCAGGATCGCATCGCCGCCCCGTCGCCGCTATCTAGCCCGCAACGAGAGGATCATACGCAATGGACGGCAGTAACGAAATGCAGGGCGGGCCGCGCCTGGTCACCGAGGGCGACTTCGCCGGCTGGCGCACCTGGCCGGGCGACCCCTTCGAGAGCCAGTCGGGGCCCTTCTACTTCCGCGAGGAGGCGGACGGGACCATCCGCTGCGCCTTCCGGGCAGAGGCCAAGCATATGAACGGCGGTGGCTTCATGCACGGCGGCTGCGTGTTGACCTTCGCCGACTTCTGCCTGTTCGCCATCGCGGCCAAGGAACTGGAGGGCGGTCATTCGGTGACGGTCAGCCTCGGCGGAGAGTTCGTCGGCACCGCCCATGTCGGCGACCTGATCGAATGCACCGGCGAGGTGGTCAAGGCCGGCAAATCGATGGTCTTCGTGCGCGGCCTGATCTCCACCGGCGGCGAGCCCATGATGCCCTTCTCGGGCGTGGTCAAGCGGGTGGCCCGCAGACTCTAGAGAAGCTGAACGCCACATGAAAAAAGCTTCATGCCGCATGACATGTCGTTAAGTTGAAATCACACCTGTGTTCTCCCACCTAAGTCCTCGGACAAACGGGAGATCCTGCCATGAGGAAACTGTTCCTCATTTTCTGTTCCTCGCTGGTGCTCAGCACCGCCCTGGCCGTCACGGCTCTGTCGGACGCGCGCGACACCGGGCTGTACGCGACCCTGTCGCGCGACGTCTGATACTTGCCTAGCCCGCCGCGCGCGGGCAGGACTGGCGGTGCATGACCCTGCCGCTGTCCATCCTCGACCTGTCGACAATCCAGTCCGGCTCGACCCCGGCGGAGGCCATCCGCCGGAGCCTTGATCTGGCGCGCGCGGCGGACGAGCTGGGGTATCGGCGCTACTGGGTTGCGGAGCATCACTCGACGGCCTCTCACGCGGGCACGGCGCCGGAAATCCTGATCGCCGCGCTGACCCAGGCGACCAGCCGCATCCGGCTGGGCTCCGGCGGGGTGCTGCTGGCCAACTACAGCCCGCTGAAGGTGGCCGAGCAGTTCATGACCCTGGAGGCGCTGGCGCCGGGGCGGATCGACCTGGGCATCGGCCGTTCGGTCGGCGGCGACGAGCGCACCGGCCAGGCCCTGCGCACCGCCGGGCTACAGGCCTTCCCCAGCTTTTTTCCATTGTTGCAGGCCTTCCTGCTCGACGCCGGCGGGCGTCAACCCTTCCCGCTCGGCCACCCGCTGAAGGGCGTCCAGGCGCAGCCCTGGGGCCCCACACACCCGGACCTGTTCGTCCTCTGCTCCTCGGCCCGCAGCGCGGCCATCGCCGGACAGCTGGGTGTCGGCATGGTCTATGCCGAGTTCCTCAGCGGCCAGGGTTCGACCGAGGCTATCTCGGCCTATCGCGCCGCCTTCCGCCCGTCCCTGTTCCGCCGCGCGCCCCACGCAGCCACGGCCATCGCCGTTTTCGCCGCCGACACGACGGAGGACGCCCGACGGCTGGACGCCCCTCGCCGCGCCTGGGTGGTGGGTGAGGCCGAAGGCCTGCTGGAGGTCTTCCCCTCGGTCGAGGCGGCGGAGGCCCGGCTGGCCGACAAGGCCGGCCATTCGGCCATCGCGGCGGCCGAGGCGCGGGCCTTGGTCGGAGATGGCCCGACCGTGCGCGCCGGCCTGGCCGCCAAGCTGGCGGAGACCGGGGCCGACGAGTTGTTCGTCATCGCGGCGGGACCGAGCCTGGACGATCAGGTCCGGTCGCTTGAGCTGATGATCGCCGCCTAGGCCTTCACCCCGGCCGCCGCCGCCGGACGGGCCATCATTGCCTCGTACCAACGCCTGGCGTGGGTCAGGTCCTCGGGGATCGAGAACTTGGCCATGCGGGAGAAGTCGATCGCCGTGGCCGCGACGATGTCGGCCATGGTGATCCGGTCCCCGGCGATGAATTCGCTCTCCGCCAGCCGGCGGTCGAACACCTTCATCGCCCGCTCGCCGCCGCGATGGTTGCTCTCGGCGATCTCTGGGATCTGCTTTTCCAGGGCCGCCAGGGCCGGGTGACTGTGGCGCACGGCCAGCATCAGGGGCGTGGCCAGCATCATTTCCGCCCGGCGCAGCCACATTTCGATGACGGCGGCTTCCTTGGCGTCGCGGCCGAACATGTTGGGCTCGGGATAGACGCTTTCCAGGTACCGGCAGATGGCCACCGACTCGGTGATCGTCGTCTGGTCGTCGATCTCCAGCGCCGGCACATTGGCCAGGCCCGCCTTGGCCAGGTATTCCGGCGCCCGGTGCTCGCCCTTGAAGACGTCGAGGTTGACGATCTCGACCTCGTGGTCGCCCTTCTCGGCCAGGAACCAGCGCACGCGGCGCGGATTGGGCGCGCGGAAGCTATCGTAGAGTTTCAAGGCTTGGTCTCCCCGGTCAGGTTTTCGGCGCCTCGGCGGGCGTCGTTTCGGTCTTGGTCGGTGCGGGCGCCGGGGCCGGCTCAGCCGGCGGGGCGGCAACAGGCGCGGGCGCGGCAGCCACCGGCGCGTCGGCCCCGATGCCGAACAGCTCGCGCGGCATGGCCCCCACCACACTGGCGGTCATGCAGGTAGCCAGGAAGCCGGCCAGCAGGGCCTTCCAGACCATGCCGATCACCTCCGCCCGCCGCTCGGGCATCAGCACGCCCAGGCCCGAGACGGTGATCCCCACCGAACCCACGTTGGCGAAGCCGCATAGGGCATAGGTCATGATCATCCGGGCCCGCTCGCTCATCTCCCCGGCTGGGATGCGGCCCAGCTCGATAAAGCCGATGAACTCGGTCAGCATCAGCTTGACCCCCAGCAGCCAACCGGCCTTGCTCGCTTCCTCCCAACTGATCCCCATCGACCAGGCCAAGGGCGAGAAGACGATGCCCAGGACCCGCTCGATGGTCACGGGCGCGCCGGCGATGTCGGGCAGCAGGCCCAGCACAAGGTTGGCGATGGCCACCAGGGCCACGAAAACGATCAGGATGGCGCTGATGTTCAGCACCACCATCAGCCCGTCGGCCACCCCCTTGGAGATGGCGTCGATGGAGCTCTCGTAGCGCAGCAGCGAGGTGTAGTCGGCGGTGACGCCCTGCACCCCCTTGGCCTCAGGGATGACCACTCTTGCCAGCAGCACCCCGGCCGGCGCCGACACCACCGAGGCGACCAGCACATGGGCCGCCGCGTTGGGCAGACTGTCCTTCAGAACCAGCGCATAGGCGACCATGGTCGAGCCGGCCACGGTGGCTAGGCCGACGACCATCATCAGGAAGAGTTCGGAGCGGGTCAGCTTGTCGAGGTAGGCGCGGATGATGATCGGAGTCTCGACCATGCCGACGAAGATGTTGGCAGCGGTGGCCGTGGCGGATGCGCCGCCCATGCCCATCACCTTTTCGAACAGGAAGCCGAAACCCCGGATGATCCACTTGAGGATCCCCCAGTGCCACAGCAGAGCTGACAGCGCCGAGATCACCAGGATCAGCGGCAGCACCTGGAAGGCGAACACGAAGCCGGCGTTGGGGTTGGTCACCGGGTAAGGGGAATCGCCACCCCCCAGATAGCCGAACACGAACTGCGTGCCCTTGGCCGTGCCGGCGGCCAACCCATCGACCGCCTGGCTGATCCCCAGCACCACGCCCTGTAGCGCCGGGACCCCGAACAGCAGAAAGATCAGCCCGACCTGAACCAGCAGGGCCCCGATCGCCAGCCGCCAGGGAAATTCGCGCCGGTTCTCCGACACCAGCCAGCAGAGCAGCACGGTCAGCGCCAGGCCGACCAGGCTCTGGGCATTCTCCAGTCGGAACATCTCAACCCTCCGGCCGCCCGACTCCCCGCCGGAGGGCGCGCCTCTGCCGCCTATTGACGACGAATGCCCATCCCGAAGCAAGGCGGCGCTAGGGCGCGCATGACTGTTGCCCGATCCGGGTCGGAATGACATCGTTCGCCCACACCTTTGGGGGCCTCGTTCCATGACACGTCTTGCCGCGCTTCTCGCCGCGCCCGCAGCGATGCTGCTCATCGCGGCGGCGGCGCCCGAATGGCCCAACAAGGAGGACATTCCGATCCCGGGCCCGGTCAGCGTGGGTCTGGCTGGCAGCGGAGAGGTCGACACCACCCGCTACTTCCTGGCCCAGGGTCCGACCAGCGGCCAGTTGTCCCCCGACGGCCGCTGGGTAGCCTACATCAGCAAGGTGACCGGCCAGCCGCAGATCTGGATCGTGGATGCGGTGAACGGCGGGGCGCCCAGACAGCTGACCTATGGCCTGGGCGTCGATGGCGCGGTGTGGACCCCGGACGGAAAGGCGCTGGTCTACGGCGCCGACCGCGGCGGCAACGAGCGCTATGGATACTACTCGGTTACCCCCGACGGCCTGCGCGAGCGCGTGGTTCTGCCTCAGAGCGAAGCGTTCACGGCCTTCGGCAACTTCACCCCGGACAGCCGCCGGATCATCTACGCCACCACCCAGCGCAACGGCCGCGAGTTCGACTTCTATTCGGCGGACGTCGAGGGCGGCGGCAGCAAGCTGCTGATGCAGGGCCGGATGGGCCTTTACCCCGCCAGCGTCCAGCCAGGCGGCCGGCTGCTGATCGCCGTCGAGGCCCGGGGCGAGGCTGGTCGGGACGTCAGCCTGATCGACCTTTCCGCCGGTACCGAGAAGACGCTCTTCAAGCCGGCCGAGGCGTCGGACTATGGCGACTTCGCATGGATCCCGGACGGCAAGGGCTTCTACCTCACGACCAATGAGGACCGCGAGTTCACCGCCCTCGCCCACCACGACCTGGCCTCGGGTCAGACGAAGGTCATCGAGGCGCCCAAGGCCGACGTCGTCAGGGCTGCCCTCAGCGCCGACGGCCGCTACCTGGTCTGGGCCACCGACGAGGGCGGTTTCCACACCCTCTACGGGCGCGACCTGAAGACCGGCAAGGCGCTGAAGGTCCCGCCGATGCAGCCGGGCAACTATGGGCTCAGCTTCGCCAAGGCGACGCCGGTGCTCGCCATCACGGTGAGCGGCCCGGCCACGCCCGGTGAGGTCTGGCGCTGGGATATCGCGAGCGGCAAGGCGGCCATGGTCGTGGGGCCGGATGCGGCGGGCCTAGACCTCTCGGCGATGGCGATCCCGACCGTGGTCAAGTTCAAGGCCCGCGACGGCGTCCCGCTGAGCGGGCTGCTCTACATGCCCAAGAGCGCCAAGGGTAAGGTTCCGGTCTATCTGAGCCTGCACGGCGGCCCGACCAGCCATGCCCGCGCCGACTGGGCGCCGGAGATTCAGAACCTGGTCGCCAATGGCTATGCGGTGCTCGACTTCAACTATCGCGGCTCAACAGGATCCGGAAAATCGCTGACGACCCTCAACGACAAGCGGCTGCGCGTCAACGAACTGGGCGACCTGATCGACGCTGTGGGCTGGATCAAGCAGCAGCCCAATCTCGACGGATCACGGGTGGCGGTCGGCGGCATATCTTACGGAGGCTACCTGACCAACGCCGTGATGGGCGCCTATCCTGGCGTGTTCGTGGCGGGGGTCAGCGAAGTGGGTGTCGCCGATTGGGTCCGCAATCTGCAGGATGCTTCGCCACAGCTAAAGGCGTCTGACCGCCTGGAGTACGGCGACATCGACAATCCCGATGACCGGGCCTTCTTTGCCTCCATTTCGCCGATCAACAACGCCGGCAAGATCCGCGACCCCCTGCTGCTGCAGGCCGGCGCCAACGATCCGCGCAACGGGGCCGGCGAACACGACGAATTCGTCACCGCGATCCGCAAAGCGGGTGGCAAGGTCATCTATCGGCGCTACGGCGACGAGGGCCATGTGCTGACCAACCTGCCTAACATCATCGACTACAACCGCGCCAAGGCTGCCTTCTTGAAGCAGCACTTCGACGCCGAAAAGTGACGCGGGCGTCACTGGGTTGAACCGGTCGCGACGGCGAGCCAAACTCCCTTTAGAGGCGCGCGACAGACGCGCCCGTCGGGAACACCAGGGGGGACCATCATGCCTGAACTCACCCGCCGCGGCCTGCTGGCCGCTTCCGCCGGCGCGGCCGCGCTGGCCGCCTGCAAACCCGCCGCCGAGACCAAGGCCGCCACGGGACCGTGGACGCCGGATGCGACCGCCCTGGCCGCCCAGGTGCGGGACAAGCAGATTTCCGCCGCTGAGCTGATGGAAGCGACGCTCCGCAAGGCCGAGGCGCTGCAGCCCAAGCTGAACTTTCTGGTCGCTACCGATTTCGACCGCGCTCTGGAGAAGGCAAAAGCCGGCGGGCAGACCGGGCCGTTCGCCGGGGTGCCCTTCCTGGTCAAGGATCTCGACGACGCCAAGGGCATGGCCACCCGCCATGGCGCCCGCTGGACCGCCGCCATGCCTCCGGCCGCCAAGCAGGATGTCTATGTCGACAGCTTCGAGCGCGCCGGCCTTATCTTCTTCGGCAAGTCGGCAACGCCGGAATACGGCTTCCTGCCGACCACCGAGCCGCTGGCCTTCGCCCCGACCCGCAACCCCTGGGACACCAACCGCTCGAGCGGCGGTTCCTCCGGCGGCGCCGCGGCGGCCGTGGCGGCCGGGGTCATCCCCATTGCCCACGCCAGCGACGGGGGCGGCTCAATCCGGATCCCGGCCAGCTGCTGCGGCCTCTTTGGGCTGAAGCCCTCCCGCGGGCGGATGATCGACCCCAATCCCGGCAAGTCGGCGGTAGACATCAGCGTCAACCATGCGGTCAGCCGCTCGGTGCGGGATTCCGCCGCCCTGTTCGCCGCCACCGAGCGCGCCGATGGCCCCTACCCTGCCGTCGGAATGGTCACCGCGCCGCTGAACCGCAAGCTGAAGGTCGGACTGCTGCTCAAGAGCGGCAACGGCAAGGACCCCGGCCCCGACGTCGCGGCCGCCATCGATCACACAGCCAAGCTGCTGGAGAGCCTCGGCCACACGGTTGAGCCGACGACCTGGCCGGTCGACAGCGCCCGGTTCGGCCAGGACTTCCTGGTCCTCTGGTCTGCCGGCGCCGCCCAGTTGGTCGAGGGGATCGCCAAGGCCACCGGCAAGACCCCGGACGAAACGATGCTGGAGCCCTTCTCCCTCCGCATGGCCCGGCTGATCGCCGGCCTTCCGCCCGGCGCGCTCGAGGCGGTGATCGGCCGCCTTGAGACGAATGTGCGCCAGTACGACAGCTGGTTCGACACGTACGACGTGGTGCTGTCGCCAGTGCTGACCAATCCGCCGGTCGAGCTCGGCTTCGTGGATGGCGACGTGCCCTTTGAGGAACTGTCCGCCCGCCTGACCGACTACGTCGGCTACACCCCGCTACAGAACGTCGCCGGCGCGCCGTCGATGAGCGTGCCCCTTCATTGGACTAAAGCCGGTCTGCCGGTGGGCAGCCAGATCTGCGCCCGCGCCGGGCAGGAAAAGCTGCTGTTCGAGCTGGCCTATCAGCTGGAGGCGGCTGAGCCCTGGGCCGGCCGCAAGCCGCCGGTCAGCGCTTAAAGGTCAGCGCGTGCTCAGCAGGCGCCGCCGTTCCGCGCCCGGATGTCCTTGAGGATCGCCTCGACCACCTCGAAGTCGATCTTCTTGGGATTCTTGTAGCGGATGCATCCCTTGCCGCAGTCGACACTGGGTACGGCCAGCTGGTCCTTGAAGGTTTGGATCGCTGTCTCGCCCGCATAGAAGGCGATGTGCTGTTTCTGGTTATTGAAGGCGACCCCGACCACGGGGTCGCCGGGCGGGCCGTAGGCCGGCATGCCGTATTCCATCCGCTCTTCCCAGCCGCTCAGGTTGGCCAGAAACAGTGCGCGCATCTTCTCGATGTAGGGCAGCCGATCGGGACCGACCTCCTTCATGAAGTCATCGACGGTGGCGGCGGCAGACTGGACCATGCGGGGGCTCCTCTGGAAAAAGGTTATGGGGCTCGCCCACAGTTCGTCTACCCCCCTCCCCGTCATCCTAGGCCTTGTGCCTAGGATCCAGGGTTCAGCCGCCGCTAGCTCCTGCCGTGGAGGCGCCGCCGCGCCTCCACCCCAGCCGTAAGTGCGGCGGACAGATGGATCCTAGGCACAAGGCCTAGGATGACGGTCGGGGCTGGAACGGACGACAGAGCCAGCCGCCCCTACCCCATCGCCTCGAGGATCTTCTTCACCTCCGGCTTCATGATCTTGCCGTTGGCGTTGCGCGGCAGGGTCTCGTGCCAGAAGGCCACCTTGACCGGCACTTTGAAGGCGGCCAGGCGGTCGGCGACGAAGGCGCGGAGTTCCTGTTCGGTGGCGTGGGCGCCGGGCTTCAACGTCACCACCGCCCCTGGCTCTTCGCCCAGGGTCTTGTGCGGGATGCCGACAAGCGCGGCATCCATCACCGCCGGGTGGTCGTAGAGGACGTTCTCGACCTCGATGCAGTAGATGTTCTCACCGCCCCGGATCAGCATGTCCTTGGCCCGGTCGATGATGTAGCAGAAGCCCTCTTCGTCGAGCCGCGCCAGATCGCCGGTCTTAACCCAGCCGTCGACGAAGGTCTGGGCCGTGGCCTCCGGCTTGTTCCAATAGCCCTTCACGACCTGCGGGCCCTTGCACCACAGCTCGCCGACCTCGCCGATCGGCAGCTCGCGGTCGCCCTCGACGCTCATGATCTTCAGGTCGGTGACGGCCACGGGCGGACCGCAGCTGGTCGGGCGGTGCTCGTAATCTTCGGCGCCGTGCTGGGTGGCGGTGGCGCTGGTCTCGGTCATGCCCCAGCCGTTGCCGGGGGCGGACTTGGGCCAGGTTTCCTTGATCTTTCGGACTAGTTCCGGGGCGCTGGGGGCGCCGCCGTAGGAGACGCTTTCCAGGCTGGAGAGGTCGTACTTCTCGCGCGCCGGATGCTCGATGAGCTGCCAGGCGATGGTCGGCACGCCGCCGGCGGCGGTGACCTTCTCCCGCTCGATCAGCTGCATGGCCAGTTCGGCGTCCCACTTGCGCATCATCACGATCTTGCCGCCGCCGAACATCACCGGGTTCAGCACGGCGAAGCAGCCCGTGGCGTGGAAGAAGGGGACGGAGATCATCATGGCCTTCTGCGGCGCGTCCGGATCAGGCGCGGGGGGCTGCTCGCCCCGGCGCAGGAAACTGCGGGCGGCGCTGCTGGCGGAGGACATGATGTTGGAGTTGATGTTGCGGTGGGTCGCCAGGGCGCCCTTCGGCTTCCCCGTGGTGCCCGAGGTATAGAAGATGGTGGCGTCGTCCTCCGGCTCCAGCGGTGTGTCCGGCAGGGCCAGGTCAGGCAGGTCCTTCCAGCTGTTCGGCTCGCCCAGTACGTCCTCGATCTTGGAGACGTAGGGGTGGGTGACCTCGTCGACCATGCGGCTGACGAAGACATGCTTCAGGTCCGGACAGTTGGGCAGGTGTTCAGCCAGGCGGTCGAACCGCTCGACGTCCATGATCGCCACCTTGGTGCCCGAGTCGGTCAGGCCGTACTCGAGCTCGGCGCCGGTCCACCAGGCGTTCAGCGGGGTGAGGATCGCCCCCAGGCTGAGGCCGGCATAGAAGGCCACCGGCCATTCGGGCAGGTTGCGCATGACGATGGCCACCCGGTCGCCCTTGCCGACGCCCTGGGCCTTGAGCGCCTGGGCGAAGGTCGCCACGGCGCGGTGGAAGGCCTCGAAGCTGACCCGCTCGTCCTCATGGACCAGGAAGATCTTCTCCCCGTGGGCGCGAGCGGCGACCAGGGTGTCGCGCAGGGTCGGCGGCACGTTCTTCCAGGTGCGGGTGGGAACACCCCGGATGACCACCTCCTCCATCTCGCAGGGGGCGCCCGGCGCGGTCAGCATTGCGTGGGCTTCAGCGATGGACATGGCGGGCCAGGTCGGGGCGGTCATGGTCTTCCTCCGAGGGTGCATGCGACTCCCGCGCTTCTGCGTCGCGGTCTTCCCTTGGGTAAAAGCACAGCGACCCGCCCGATGCAAACGCCCGTTTAAATGCTCAGGACACCGCCAGTCGCCCACCTAGAAAGTCGAGGAAGGCCCTCGCCTTTCGCGGCAGGGTGCGCCCGTGCCAGACGGCCCAGAGGCTGAGCGGCGGCCCGCTCCAGTCCGGCAAGACCCTCACCAGCCGCCCGGCCTCCAGATCCGCCGCCACCAGGAAGCCCGGCGCGAGGATGGCGCCCAGGCCGCTCCGCGCCAGGTCGGCCAGGACGTCGCCATTGGCCGTGCGCACGGCGGGATTGATCTCTACCTCGACCTTGGCCCGGCCATCGGTGAGCGGCCAGCGGGTGGGAAAGGCGGACGAGGTCAGGCTGATGGCCGGGAGGCCGGCAAGATCGCTCGGCGCGGTCGCCTGGAAGCCCGGCGCGGCGACCACCATCCGGGGATAGGATCCCAGGAACACCGCCGTCAGGCGGGAGTCCTCCAGCTCGCCGAGCCGCAGGGCCAGGTCGATGCCTTCGGCGACCAGGTCGACCCGGTCGTCGCGGGCCGCCAGATCGAGCCGCATCCGGGGATGAGCCCGCAGAAAGTCAGCGGCCAGCGGCGCCAGTTCGGCGCGGGTCAGGGCCACGGAGGCCGTGACCCGCAGCAGACCGGCCGGCTCCCGCTCCGCGCCGCGCACGGCCTGTTCCATCGCCTCGAACTCGGCGGCCACGGCGCGGGCATGGTCACAGACCTTCCGCCCGGCGTCGGTGAGCGCCAGGCTGCGGGTGGTGCGGTTGAGCAGCCGGCCCCCCAGTTCAGCCTCCAGCCCAGACACCGCCCGGCTGGCCGCCGACTGGGCGATACCCAGTTCCGCCGCCGCGCGGCTGAAGCTGCCGGTCTCGGCGACGCGGAGGAACAGGCGCAGGGCGGCGAGGCGATCCATGGATTATTGCTATCATGGCATGAATGATATGCCCAATGGCCGGATTATAGCTGCGGCCTCGGCAAGCTAGTCTTCCGGCATGGCTGATTTCCCGATCCACACCCGCGCGACGGCGCCCTTCGCTTCCAAGCCCTTCTTGGAGCAGGCGGAGACCAACCTCGGCTACGTCCCGGCGATCGCCGCCCAGATGGCGGAAAGCCCCCAACTGCTGGAGGGTTACGCCGCCCTCTCCGCCATCTTCGCCAAATCGAGTTTCACCCCGGCCGAGCAGCAGCTGGTCCTGTTGGCCGCCTCGGTCGAGCACGACAGCCACTACTGCACCCCGGCCCACACCCGCGCCGCCCGCAAGTCCGCCCTGCCGGAGGCCGACATCCGCGCCATCCGCGACCGCCGCCCTCTGATCGACGCACGGCTGGAGGCCCTGCGCGGCTTCACCGTGCGGATGATCCGCGAGCGCGGTTTCCTGTCCGACGCCGAGATGGCCGCCTTCTTCGCCGCCGGCTTCACCCGCGCCCAGGCGCTCGATGTGGTGCTGGCGATCGGGCTGAAGACGATGAGCAACTACGTCAACCACCTTGCGGAGACCCCCCTCGATCCGCCGCTCGAAGGCGACGCCGTCGAGCGTCGCGTCGCCTGAAAGGAGACCCCCATGAAACGCCTGATCCTCGCCCTCGCTGTGCTCGGAGCCCCGATGATGGTCGCCACCCCTGCCCTCGCCGCCAAGCCGCCGATCTACACGCCCGCCCTGAACAATGTGGCGGTCGGCGGCTATGATGCGGTGGCCTACTTCACCGTCGGCAAGCCGGTGCGCGGGACCGACGCCTTCAAGACCGAATGGCGCGGCGCCACCTGGAAGTTTTCCTCGGCCGCCAACCTGGGGAAGTTCACCGCCAACCCTACGGCCTATGCCCCGCAATACGGCGGCTACTGCGCCTGGGCGGTGGCCAATGGCTACACGGCCAAGGGCGATCCGCTGCAATGGAAGATCGTCGGCGGTAAGCTCTACCTGAACTATGACGCCGGCATTCAGGCCAAGTGGGTCAAGGACATCCCCGGCTTCATCACCAAGGGCAACGGCAACTGGCCCAAGGTGCTGAGCAAATGAGCCTGCCCCAAAAGATCTGGAAATACGTCCCCGACGCCATGGCGGTGTTCATGGCGGTCATCTTCCTCGACAGCCTACGGTACAAGTTCACCGACCATCCCAAGACGCAGGAGATTTTCGGACGCCTGGACGGCTGGGCTGGGTCGCTGGGCCTGCCCGGGCTGTTCGATCACACCGGGCTGTTCAGTCAGTATGTGATCGGCAGCATCGAGTTGCTGGCCTCGGCCCTGCTGATCGTCGGCCTGCATCCCCGCTTCAAGCCTCTCCAGGCCGGCGGCGCCCTGGCGGGTCTGCTGGTGATGACCGGGGCGGTCAGCTTCCACCTGTCCACGCCGCTCGGCATCGATCCGAATGGCGATGGAGCGGGCCTGTTCATTGCCGCCTGCGTGAACCTGGGCTTCGCCTTGATGCTGCTGGCCGGTTTCCGGCGGGCCGCCCTGATCGAGCTGACCCGCCGCGTCACCGGGGTGTTTTGGCCGAGCTAGGAAACGCCGGCCAGCCGCGCCAGGGCCGCCGCCAGCTTGGCCTTGGCGGCCTCGGCGTCGGCCAGCTTGCCGCGGTTCTCCTCGATCACCTCCTCCTTGGCCTTGGCCAGGAAGTCGGGATTGCCGAGCTTGCGGTTGACCCGCTCGATGTCGGCGTCGTGGCCGGCGATCTCCTTGGTCAGGCGAGCCTTTTCGGCGGCCAGGTCGATGAACTCCGCTACGGCCAGCGCGCCGGTCGCCTCGCCGATCACGAACGGAACCGAGCCGGTCGGGGCATCGCCCAGCTCGGCCGAGCCCAGGCGGGCCAGGGACAGAATCAGGTCGCGGTGACGGGCCAGGCGGTCGGAGGCCTCCGGACCGGCGCCGGCCAGGGTCAGCGGCACGCGGGCGCCAGGCGGGACGTTCATCTCCGCCCGCAGCGAGCGGATCTCGGTCACCAGGCCAACGACCCAGCCGATCTCCGCCTCGGCGGCGAGATCGACGAAGCTATCCGGATAGTCGGGCCAGTCCTGGACCATCAGGAACCCGTCGCGGGCCGGGCCTTCCTCCGTCGTCTTGTCCCACAGCTCCTCGGTAATGAAGGGCATGACCGGGTGCAGCATCAGCAGGCACTGGTCGAGCACCCAGGCGGTCATCGCCTGGACCTCGGCCTTGGCCGCGGCGTCCGACCCGTTGAGGATCGGCTTGGCCAACTCAAGGTACCAGTCGCAGAAGACGTTCCAGATGAAGCGGTAGAGGGCGCCCGCCGCCTCGTCGAAGGCGGCGGTCTCCAGCGCGGCGGTGACCTCCTTGGCGGTCTTGGCCGCTTCCCCCCGGATCCACTTGCTGAGCGTCTGCTCCACATTGGCCGGATCGAACCCGGCCACGCGGACGCAGCCGTTCATCTGGGCGAAGCGGGTGGCGTTCCACAGCTTCGTGCCGAAGTTGCGATAGCCCTCGATCCGCTGCCTGCTGAGCTTGATGTCCCGCGCCTGGCCTGACATGGCGGTCAGGGTGAAGCGCATGGCGTCGCAGCCGTACTCGTCGATCAGGTCCAGGGGATCGATAACGTTCCCCTTGGATTTGCTCATCTTCTGGCCCTTCTCGTCGCGGACCAGGGCGTTGATGACCACCCGCTCGAACGGAACCTCGCCGGTGAAATGCAGCCCCAGCATCATCATCCGGGCGACCCAGAAGAAGATGATGTCGAAGCCGGTGACCAGGGTGTGGGTCGGGTAGAAGCGCTCCAGGTCGGCGGTCTTCTCCGGCCAGCCCATGGTCGAGAAGGGCCACAAGCCCGACGAGAACCAAGTGTCGAGGACGTCCTCGTCCTGGGTCAGGATCTTGTTGCCAGCGGCGGCCTGGGCGGCTTCCTCGGTTTCCTCGACGTAGACGTTGCCCTCGGCGTCGTACCAGGCCGGAATGCGGTGGCCCCACCAGAGCTGGCGCGAGATGCACCAGGGCTGGATGTTCCGCATCCACTCGAAGTAGGTCTTTTCCCAGTTCTTGGGCGAGAAGACGGTCTTGCCGGTCTCGACCGCTTCGATGGCCGGCTTGGCCAGGGTCTCGGCGTCGACGTACCACTGGTCGGTCAGCCAGGGCTCGATGACCACGCCGGAACGGTCGCCGTGGGGGACCTGGTGGCGGGTCTTTTCGATGCCGCGCAGCAGTTCGAGCGCCTCGAACTGTTCGATGATCTTCTTGCGGGCGACGAAGCGGTCCAGGCCCTGGTAGTCGGTCGGAGCGTTCTCGTTGATCTTGCCGTAGGCGTCGAGAATGTTGATCGCCTCCAGCCCATGGCGCTTGCCGACCTGGAAGTCATTGAAATCGTGGGCGGGCGTGATCTTCACCGCGCCCGATCCCTTCTCCGGGTCGGCGTATTCGTCGGCGACAATCGGGATCAGCCGGCCGACGATGGGCAGGCGGACCCGCTTGCCGATCAGGGCCTTGTAGCGCTCGTCGTCCGGGTGAACCGCAACGGCCGTGTCGCCCAGCATGGTCTCCGGCCGGGTGGTGGCGACCACGATCTCGCCGGATCCGTCTTCCAACGGATAGGCGAAGTGCCAGTAGGCGCCGTCGACCTCCTTCTGCTCGACCTCGAGGTCGGAGATGGCGGTCTGGAAATGGGGATCCCAGTTGACCAGGCGCTTGTCGCGATAGATCAGCCCTTCCTTGTAGAGCTGGACGAAGACCTTGCGGACCGCCGCCGACAGGCCTGGATCCAGGGTGAACCGCTCGCGCGACCAGTCGCAGCTGGCGCCCAGGCGGCGCAGCTGGTTGACGATGGTCCCGCCGCTCTCGGCCTTCCATTCCCAGACCTTGTCGACGAAGGCATCGCGGCCCATGTCGCGCCGGCCCATGTTGCCACTTGCCGCCAGTTGACGCTCGACGACCATCTGGGTGGCGATGCCGGCGTGATCGGTGCCGGGGAGCCAAAGGGCGGCCTTGCCGCGCATCCGCTCGAATCGGATCAGCACGTCCTGCAGGGCATTGTTCAGGGCATGGCCGATGTGCAGGCTGCCGGTGACGTTCGGCGGCGGGATGACAATGCTGAACGGCTCGGCGTCCGGGTTATCGGTCGGCGCAAAGGCGCCCGAGGCTTCCCAGGCCGCGTAGAGACGCGGCTCGACGGTCTTGGGATCGAAGGTCTTCTCAAGCATGGCGGTGTCTTTGGTCGGTGTGATGCTCACTGGCAAGCGCCAGACGCGATTGAGGGCAGCCCGACGAACCGGTGCTGCCCCCATCCGGCCGCTCACGCGGCCACCTCCTCCCGGCGGGCGGGAGAAGGCTAAGTCTTATACTCGGCCGCGCTGCAGCTTCTCGACCGCCTCGGCGACCTTGGCTTCGGCGATGCGGGGCAGGTTCTCGTCCAGCCACTGCTTGAGCAGGGGTTTGAGCAGTTCACGGACGACGTCGTCCAGGCTGCGCCCCGGGGCCGGCATGGCCAGGGCGGCCTCCAGGCGACCGAAGGCGGAGGCCGTGGCGCTGGCGGCGGCGGCGCCGATCAGATCGTCGTCCTGGGCGGCCGGAGCCGAGTAGGTCGGCTGCGGCGGGGGAACGTAGGGCGCGGGCTCCGGCTCCGGCGCGGCGGCAAAGGCAGGCGTCGGTTCAGGCTCGGGAGCCCAGGCAGGCTCAGGAGCCGGCGGTTCGTAGACGTCGATGTCGCCGTGGGTTTCCAGCGGCGCAGCCGCCTCGATGGCGTCCGTCAGCTCGAGGACGTCCTCGTCCTCCGGCTCGACCGGCGCGGGCGAGAACGCCGGCTCGGGCGCGGCGGCCTGGGCCGGCGGCGCGTCATCCTCGGAGATGATCCGGCGGATGGAGGCCAGGATTTCCTCCATCGTCGGTTCCTGGGCGGTCTGTTCGGACATGTGCGGGGCCTGAGTCTGAGGGCGGAGCGAATCCGGAGACCCGACAAACCTAAGCTTACCGGCCGGTTCCTGCAAATAGAGCGGCTAAAGTCTTACCCTGACGTTGCCGCGCCGCAATATCACTTGTTCGCGGTCTTGACCGCTTCGTCCGGCGCGGGGCCGACGCGGGGCGCCAGCACGTTGTCCACCGCCCCCACGACAGGCTCCCACGGCACCCAGCCGAAGCTGCGGCTGACCTTCCGCGAAGAGGTCGCGGGGTCGTACAGCGTCTGGTCCGGGGTCAGCCAGCGGGCTTCCAGCTTGCCGATGGCGGCCAGGACGAAGGCGCTGGCCAGATATTCGTCTCGGCGGGCGTTGATCAGGGCCAGCTCGGCGGCGCGCAACTCCTGCTGGGCGTTCAGCACGTCCAGGGTCGTGCGCAGGCCGACCTGGGCCTCCTGGCGCACGCCTTCGAAGGCGATGCGGGCGGCGCGGACCTGTTCCTCGTTGGAGACCAGGGCGGCGCGGGCGTTCTGCAGCTGGTTCCAGGCCTGGGCGACGTCCTGCTGGGCGGCCCGGCGGGCGCCCTCGATGGCGGCCGCGTCGGCGTTGTTCTGCTCCTGGGCCTGGCGGATGGCCGAGGAGATCTGGCCGCCGGTGAACAGCGGCACCGACAGGGTGACACCACCGGAAACGCCGCGGTCGAAATCGTCGAACGGGTCGTTGGTCGGCGAGGAACCGGAGACGTCGAGCTGGCCGCGCAGGCCGATCGTCGGGCGGGTGGCGGCCTTGGCCTGGGCCACGCGAGCGCGGCTGGCCTGTTCGGCGTAGTTGGCGGCCAGCAGGCCGGGGTTGTTCTGCTCGGCCATCTCGAAGGCTTCCTCGATGGTCGAGGGCAGCAGTTCGGCCAGCGACGGCTCGGCTTCCAGGTCACCGGGGTTCTGGCCGACGACCGAGGCGTAGTTGGCGCGGCTGATGGCCAGCTGGGCGCGGGCGGCCGACTGCTGCGACTTGGCGGCGGCCAGGCGGGCCTCGGCCTGGGCCACGTCGGTGCGGGTGATTTCGCCGACCTCGAAGCGGGCCTTGGCCTCGTCCAGCTGGCGCTGGAGCACGGCGACGTTCTCGTCGGCGATGCGCAGGGCCTCGATGTCGCGGCGGACATCGACATAGAACTGGATCACCTGGCTGAGGACGTTGGCCTCGACGGTGCGCAGGTTCTGGCGGCCGGTCTCGACGTCAGCGCGGGCGGCGCTGATCTGCGACCTCACCCGCCCGCCGGTGTAGAGCGGCTGGTCCAGCACGATGCCGGCGCTGGTCGAGGAGCCGCGGCTGTCATCCCTGAAGCCGGTCAGGGCGTTGCCCTGCGGGGTGCCGAACCGGTCGTAGGCGATGTTGTAGCCGACCGAGGCGCTGACCTCCGGGCGGTAGCCGGCGCGGGCCTGGACCACCGATTCGTCGAGGGCGCGCAGGTTGGCCCGCTGCTCCCGCAGAGTCGGGTTGGTCTGGTAGGCCAGGGCGATCGCGTCGGCCAGCGACTCGGCGAAGGCCGGCCCGGCCGTGCCGACAATCAGTCCGGCGGTGCAGATGGCGGCCAACAGGCCGGCCCGGCGGCTCTTGAACATCTAAACTATCCCCAGAGGCGGCGACGCTCGCACGCCTCATATATGATCGCCTGTAAGTCCGACCACCAGACGCGGCCAGTTAAGCTTTTTTCACGCACGAACGTTGCCGCAGGATTACAGGGACGACGGGTTCACGCCAAAGTCGCGATCCGTCGCAGACTGCTAAAATGCAAAGGCAGGCTTGGGTCCGAAGCCCGGAAGCATCGGCGCGGCCGAATCAAACACCGACCGACCACCCACGCCGTCCTCGGAACGGACGTGCACGCTGGCCCGGCCGACAGGTCCTGCCCGCTCGACCACGCCCAACCGGCCGTGAAGCTTCAGGGCGTCGGTCCAGGCGGCGGGGACGGTGGAAACCGCGCCTTCGCTGACGACCAGGTCGTACTGGCCCGAAACGGCGCCCTCCCCTTCGATCGCTGTGACCTTCAGGCCCATGGCCTCCAGCACGGCGGCGGCATAGGGGGCAGCGATGGCCAGGGCGGTCTCGCCGGCCTTGGGCTCGAGCGCCTGCAGCAGCTTGGCGATGTCGCGCGGCCGCATCAGCCACAGGCCCGGCGCATACTCGACCTCGGTGTCGGCATAGGCGGCGTGCGCCTTGGCCGCGGGGACCAGCGACTCGCGGGCCACGGCGCGCAGGGCGTCCTGGATGTCGAGGTTGGTCACGTCGGCCGTCCGCACCTGGCTCTGGATCATGTTCTCGCGGGCGGCGGCGAAATCGGTGGCCATGGGATCCCCTGGCGAAACGGCCTGAATGTTCGGGCGCTTATAGGTCCGCCCTTAAGGGTAAGGCAATGCGGTGATGGTAGCTGTTGCCCCACGCGGCGCGCTGTAGTAGCGAACCGCCTCCCCGACGCACCGCCAGTGTCGGAGGAACGGACGGCCCGGTGGCGGAGTGGTTACGCAGAGGACTGCAAATCCTTGCACCCCGGTTCGATTCCGGGCCGGGCCTCCAACTCTTCCAATTCAAATAGCACAGCCAAAGGCTGCTAGGGCCTTCGGGCCGGGGCCAGGAATTCCCAGGCGACCGCAGCGCCGTCGAAGTCCAGCGTGGTTGCGCCCCGGAATTCGTCCAACCTGATTCCCCTGGCGGGAACCGCCTTGCCGGGCCAGCCGTGGCCCGCGCCCTGCATTTTCATCAGGGCAAGGCGGCCCCGGCCCCGGCAATCCGCCCAGTCCAGCCGCTCGGTGGTGACCCCGTCCCCCGGCGACTTGTCGGTCAGGGCCGCGCGGCTCGGCTCGCCGCTGCAGCCCAGCCGTGGCAGCAGCACCGCCAGGGTGCGGTCCAGCGAGATGACCGTCCCACGATCCTGGTTCAGGAAACCCGCGACGGGACCGCCTGCCAGAGGCACAAACTTGTCGTCCGTGCCGACCATCAACATGATCGGCAGAGGCTCAGGCATCCGGCAGGACTTTTCGAGCTCGGCCGGCAGCAGCGCGATGACCGCCACCACAGCGGCAAGCCGATCCGGTCGTTCACAAGCCAGGCGGAGCGCCATCATGCCGCCGTTGGACGCGCCGACGACATAGATCCGCCGGGGATCGGCCCTCCCCTCCGCGATCAGTTCATCCATTACCGCGACCAAGAAGCCGACGTCGTCCACCTCGCCGGAGCGCTCGGCCACGACGCCATCCTGGCGACCGTCGCGCCAGCCCCCGCCACGGCCCTCGGGATATACGGTCACCAGTCCGGCGTCCGTCCCGGCGGCCTCGAAGCCAAGCCGGCGCATGCGAGCAGCGTCTCCCCCACCCCCGTGCAGGATGAAGACCACCGGTCCGGGGCCGGATTTGGGGTCGGGATCAACGACCGAATAAGCTCGGGGCACCCCGTCGCGGACGACGGTCCGCCTGAGGTCCTCGGCCGCCGCCGGCGTGGTCAGGGCCGCCAATGCGGCGGCCAGAACTAGGAGGCGGACGGTCATGCGGGGCCTCATTTGGCAAGGGACGCGCATTGCGCCGACTTGCGGGCCGCCGCCGCCGCCGCGAACCGCTCGCGCGATGGGGCCAGATAGCGCAGCAGGGCCACGCCCCGGGTGCTGGGCGACACCACGACCTTGGCGTCGACCTTCGGCGGTGGCTGGCCCTCTTGCACCAGGACCACCCTGGCGCCGCCGGGCGGCATCTGCCGATCGTTGACGACATAGAAGTTGTCGGTGTTGGCCGCGAAGATCGACAGCGAGGCGTAGTCGTCCCAAGCCGGGGCGGTGATCAGCACCGGCCCTTTGGACAGGTCATAGACGCAGGACGAATAGGCCAGGTCCGGCGACGGCCGCACGATCTGTCGGGAGGCGGGCGAGGTGCGCGGGGCGTGGGTCCAGCGATTGGTCCGCGCGCCGTCGCCGCTGAGCCGGCCCATGGCCTTTTCCATGATCCGTGAGGGAGCGGCCACGACCACCGCCACATGGGTGACCGCCCCGATGACGAGGGCGGCGATAACCGGCCCGATCCAGGCTTTGGCGCGGCTCATTGCGACGTCTCCCTGCAACCCAGCAGACGAATGACCGGAAGGTCGACGCTCAGCGGATCGGCGATGACCGTCGGGGCGGGGTTGTACACCCGCAGGCTCAGGGCCATGCCGCCGGCCGCCTTGCTGGACACCCAGTTAGCGGCGCCCGCGCGCTCACGGCTGATACGGGCCTTCCAGGCGCCGTCCGGTCCCGCGACGATGGAGGTGGCGTCGATCGAAGGGGCGTCGTCGGCGTTGCGGGCCAGGAAGTCGTCCTCGGCATAGAGGGTGATCGACCACCATCGTGCGGGCAGTCCCTTGCCGGTCACCTCATAGTCGCAGGCCTCGCGCAGGGGCTGGCCATCCCGGTCGACCACGGCGTTGTAGTAGACCGTCTCCTGGGAGGAGAGGCCCAGGAGCCCGCGCCGGGCGACCACGGCGCGGACGTAGGGGTTGGCGGTGGTCGACCCGACGTCCAGGCTGGTCCGCCAGATACCGCCACGAGCGGTCGCGAAACTGGCCCCCGGAGAGGTCATCACCTTCTGAGCGGAATAGACGCCCACGACGAGGCCGGCGATGATCGCCAGTCCCCAGCGTAGGACCGAGCCCGTCCGGGATGTCGCAGAACGCGCCATCAGCGCACCCCGCTCTGCGGGGGCAGACGTTTCGGCACAGCCGGAGAGATAATAGGCGCCGGGTCGGCGAGCGCTCTTCCGAAATCCATGGCTTCCCCTCCATCTTCTTTCTTAGCCGCGTTCGCCGCGCGTCTTGGTGACACCTTGAAGTGTCATTTTGTGAGGGTCAAGATGACCGGCAAGGGCCCGTACTTTCGAACTGGGCAGGCAGGGAGGACGCGGCTGGTGACCCGGAGAGAGATGCTGCAGGCGGCGGGCGCGGCTGTTCTGGCCGCAGGCGCGGGGTCCGCCGCCAGGGCGGCCGAAAGATCCCTGTCGGGGCAGCTGGCCCAGGCGATCGTCGCGCTGAGGGGGACAACGCCGCCGCCCGAGGTAATCGAGCGGACCATCTGGACGGTCATCGACAATCTGGGCGCCATGATCTTCGCCGGCCGGACGCGGGAGGTTCAGCCCTACCTGGACCTGGCGACGAGCCGCACCGGCGCGCCCGCCGCCCGCATCGTCGGCACAGGCCGGACGGCGCCGGTCGAGGCGGCGGCCGGGGCCAATGCCTTCCTGATCCACGCCAACGAAGTGGATGATGGCGACCTGCGGTCGCAGTTGCGGGCCTCGGCGGTGATCATGTCGAGCGCCATGGCCATAGCAGAGGCGTTCGACGTTTCGGGGCCGGCCTTCCTGAAGGCCTGCGCGCTTGGCTACACGGTGCAGGGCCGGCTGGCCGCGCCGCTCGGTCCCACCCAGGGCCGGGGCTGGATGGCATCAGGCGTCTGGGGCCCGCCGGCGGCCGCGGCGATGGCGGCCGATATGCTGGGCCTGGACGCGGCGAAGATCACCTCCGCCATCGGGCTGGCCGGCGTCGCATCGGGCGGACCCTTCCAGTACTTCTATGACCAGACCGAGGAGAAGCGCCTGATCGTCGCCAGGGCCGCCAGGGCGGCGGTCGAATCGGCGCTGCTCGCCCGCGCGGGCGAGGTCGGTGCGTCGCAGATCCTCGAGGGCCCGGCCGGCCTCTATCGGCTGATCGGCGGACCGTCCGCGCCGATCCCCACCGCCGAGGCCCTGACCGCCGATCTTGCCCGGCTGGAGGGTCCACTGTTCATTCGACCGAAGTACTTCGCCGCCTCGCACTCGATCATCCCTACCTTGGATGGCATGGCCGAGGACACACCGGGGCTGAAGGCTGACCAGATCGAGAGCTTCCTGGTCCGCGGCGATGCGGGGTGGGCCAGGGTGCTGGCGGCCAAGGTGGACCGGTTCGAGGCTCCGGCCACCCGCATCGGGGCGATGATGAACTTCAGCTACGTCCTGGCCCTGGTTCTGGTCCGGGGGCGGGCGATGCCGGCTGATTTCGATGGTCCCCCCGATCCGGCGGCGATCGCCCTGGCCGGCAAGGGGCGGTTCGCCGTCGAGCCAGAACGGCGAGGCCTGCGGGTCGAGTTCCGGCTCAAAGATGGACGGCTGCTCACCGCCGAGGCCCGCTACCCAGGGCCGGACGAGCAGGCCCCGCCGGAGGAGGCGCGACGCCTGGCCAAGTTCCGCGCCCTCACCGCCGATCGCCTGGCGCCGGCAAATCAGGACAGGGTGATGCGGCACTGCCGGACACTGCCGGAGGCCGGGTCGATGCGGGCCTGGGCGGGCGAGCTTCAGTCGCTGCTGTCTGGCTGATCGGGCGCGGGACCGCCGAACACCGGCGGCAACGGCTCGAAGTTCGGCTGTCGAGGCCGCCGCGCCATGGCCCGGGCGACATCGCTGACCCAGCGAAGCCACTCACCGTCGCGCGCCGGATCGCCGCGCTCGATCCAGAAGGCGGTCGCCTCGATCAGAAAGCTGTTCACCCCCTCAACCAGGGCGTCGAAAAACAGCGGGTCGGAAGCCAAGGGGTGACCGAGCATCGTCAGCCGAGCACGGGTGGCCTGGTTGAGCACGTTTCGAATCTCGTCGCCGTAGCGCGCCAGCACCGGGTCGTGGGCCGCCAAGCGGAAGACCAGGAGGAAGGCCTTGGAGTCGACCCGCGCGGTGGCCAGCGTCCGCTCCATGGCCGGCTCCATCCCCGGCCAGGGCTGGTGCTCGAGGGCGACGAAGCGATCGACGACCCGCTGCAGGACGGCCTCGATCAGCGCCTCCTTGGTGTCGAAGTACCGGTAGAGGAGGATTTTCGCCGTCTTCAGCTCGCGGGCGATATCGTCCATGGTCGCCTGCCGCAGGCCGATGTCGACCAGGACATCGGCGGCGGCCCGCAGGATCTTTTCCCGGCGGCGCGCGCGCGCCTGGGGGCGGATTTTCTTCCCCGCGCTATTGTCTCTGACCTCTATCACCCGGGACCTCAGTCGGCCCGGTTCCGCCAGGCGCGCGGCGTCATACCCGTCTCGTCCTTGAACGCCCGATTGAACGGACCGAGCGAGGCGAAGCCGCAGTCGAAGGCGATCAGCAGGATCGACCGACCGGCCAGGGCCGGGTCGCGCAGCATCCGCTTGGCCCGCGCGATTCGATGGTGATTGATCAGGCGGTTGAAGTTGGCGAAGCCGAGGGCGGCGATGGCCTGGCTGACCCGGTATTCCGGCTCGCCCAGCCGGTCGGCGAGGTCGGCGACCTTCAGGTCCGGTGAATCGCAGAAGGATTCGTCCCGAAGCAGAGCTTCGATGCGTCGGCCGAGGCGATGGTGCTCGTCAGTGACCGATCGACGTCGCGCTTGTGGACTCGGCAGCGGACTGCGGAGCCGGAACCAGACCGCGCCGGCGGCGCCCGCCAGGCCGATGGCCGCACACAGCCGGTTGACGCCCGCCGCCTGTCCCGCCTCGACCATCAACAGGCTGGAGAAGACGACCAACAGGGCGAAGATGGTGAGGAAGGCGATGCGGAAGCGCTTTTCCGGCGCCGGCGCGGCGCGGAAGCCATGCAGTGGCTCGACGAAGGTAAGCAGCAGGGCGGCCGAGCCGCTGAGCGCATAGGCGTTGCCGGCCACCGATCCGACCGGCCCCTCCGCCAGGATCGAGACCCCGCCGGTCAGCCAGACGATGGCCGCCACCACCAGGGCCCAGCCGGCTTCGCGCTCAGCCGGGTCGAACAGGGCCCGCGTCAGCATCCAGGCCCAGCCGCAACTGGCCACGCCGCCGACGGCGAAGAGCGTCTTCAGCTCGCCCGAAACCGACTGTCCCAGGATGTAGGAGACGAACGAGACCGCCGTGATCGCCGCGCAGGTCTGAAGGCGCGTGGGCGGCCGCCAGTCGGCCGGACGGCGCAGGTCGGGGACCGTGGCGGTAAGCCTGAGCATGACGACTCCGTGGCGGCGGGACAACGCCGGGCCCACAGACTGCAGAATCTCTCGCCGAATTCCAAATCGGCGAGACCACCGAACACCCCTCCGACGACACAGGCCGGGCGGGCGCCGTTGCGCGCCGCTTCAGGAGGTTTCATGTCGAGCAGTCAATCGGCCCCGGCCCTCGGGCAGGTCGCATCCGAGCGGGCGCTTCGCTGGGCGGGCGTCGCCTGGTTCACCGTCGCGGCCATCGGCCAGGCGGCTTTCATCTATTTCATCCTGGCCTACTACGGCTCTCGCACCCTGTCGGGGCAGTATGAGCGCTGGAACGACAAGGGGCTGATCACCGGCCATGTCGCCGGGGACGTGGCGGGCAATACGGTCTTCGCCGTCCACGTGCTGCTGGCCTCGGTGGTGACCCTGGGCGGGCTGATGCAGCTGGTTCCGGCCCTGAGGCGTCGGTTCCCCAAGCTGCACCGATGGACCGGCCGCACCTTCCTGGTCATCGCCTGCTTCATGGCGCTCAGTGGGATCTGGCTGGCGGTGGTGCGTGGAACCTACCTGTCGGTGATCTCGGCCGTGGCGATCCTGATCAACGCCGGGCTGATCCTGGCCTTCGCCGCCCTGGCCTGGCGCGAGGCGCTCAAGCGGCGGTTCGATAGCCATCGGCTGTGGGCCATGCGCACCTTCATGGTGGTCAGCGGGGTCTGGTTCCTGCGGGTCGGCATCATGGGCTGGATCCTGCTCAATCGCGGACCGGTTGGCATGACCAGGACCATGTCCGGTCCGGCCGACGTGGTGCTGACCTTCGGCAGCTACCTGATCCCGCTGGCGGTGCTGGAGCTCTATTTCGCCGCCCAGAGAAGCCAGGGACCGGCGCTGAAACTGCTGGCCGCCGCCGTGCTGGCGGTCGCCACCCTGTTCACCGCCGCCGGCGTCTTCGGGACCATCACGCTGATGTGGTTGCCGGAGCTCTGACGATCCCCAGGCGCGTCCCGCAAAGCTCGATGGCGCCGTCGTCGACGGCCAGCCCGCGCGTCCTGGCCCGCGCCAGGATCGTGTCGGGATCGGCCGTGGCGACATCGAAGCCACGCAGCCCCTCCCCTCGCCCGTCGGAGACCGGGACGAAGCGAAGCTCTCCATCTTCCAGGGCAATGCGCCAGCCGTTCTCGTTTCGCGCCGGGAGGCCCAGGACCTGGCTCCAGCGGGCGGCCATGGCGGCCGGGTCCTCGGCCTGGAGTTCGGCCCCGACAATGGCAAGGTGGGCGTCCGCGCCGCCGCTGGAACGCCAGTCGGGCCCGCCCCATTCCCAGCGGTCCCACGGGTCCATCCAGTCGATGGACAGGATCGCCCCGCCCACATCGCGCGGGTGGAAATGGGTGGCGGCATAGCCGTCGCGGTCGATCTGCTCGACGATCCGCGCGCCGGCGGCCGTCGCCGTGGCGCGGGCGCCGGCCAGATCGCGGGTCTGCAGGATGACCATGTAGCCGCCATCCCCGCCGCGCTTGTCGATCAGGCGCCCGGCGGTCGTGCCCGGTTGCTGCGGCGAGACCACCTCCAGAAAGGTGCGGCCGACCGCGAACACCGCGTTGCGCAGGCCGTATTTGTGGACGCCTGGATCGTCATACGGCCGATCGACGCCGAGCACGGCGGCAATGTCGGCCGAGCAGGCGGCGAGATCCGCGCCGACCAGGGCGATCTGTCGAAGACGCATGGCTCCCTCCCGAGGTTTTGGGGATGAAGCGCCGCGCGCTCGCGGCTGGCAAGCGTCTAGAACAGCACCTTGCGCAGGAAGAAGCCGATCGTTCGGCCCTGCGGGTCGAGGAAGTCTGACTGGTAGTTCAGCGGCGGCGCGCCGGCGCTGCTGCGGACTTCCTGGCGGGTGTCGAACAGGTTCTGGATATTGATGCCGATCCGCGTGCCCTTCAGCACCGGGGCCTTGGCCAGCCAGGTCTTGCGCTGGTCGAAGTCGATGAAGAGGCCGACGTTGACCTTGGTCTGATCGCCGAAGGTCAGGTCCGGGTTGCCGGCCACGCCATCGACCTTGCGGCCGTCCTCCCAGCGGATGGTGACGTTGCCGCCGATGCCGTCCTTGAACACCCGCGATTCCAGTTCGACCTCCTGCTGCGACTGGGTGGCGGTCGAGCCGCTGAGGTTGTCGATCACCGGCAGGCCGGGCCGCACGATGATCTCGTCCGTGAACCGCCAGGTGTGGAAAAGCGACAGGCTGAAACGCCCCTGGCCGGGCCGGGGGCCGAAGCCCATGCCGCCGCCGCCCATACGCGGGCCGCCGCCACCGCCGGCGCGGGGGCCCGCGTATGGGCGGCGGCGGCATGGGC
>NZ_JAAALA010000003.1 GCF_009905535.1 Caulobacter sp. SLTY
TCCTTCCCGTGATGACCGCCCCGGCCTGGGTCTACCTGAGCGGCCCCTTCAATTTCGCCTCCTCCACGGCGATGCGGGAGCGGATGCGGGGCACCCGGTAGGGCGGATCGAAATGGCCTATGCCGGCGGGATCACCATCCTGACGGCGAGGGAGACCGAACGGGGTTCGACGGCGTCGAGGGCGGCGCAGATTTCCGGGCTGACAGTGGCGTCGTGGTCCATGATCCGTGAGGCGGAGGAGACCACGGCGGCGTAGTCGGCGAGGGTCAGGCCCTCGGGGCGGGCGCCGGACAGGCCGACGAGCAACAGGCGGAGGACACCGAAGCGGACGGCGAGGTTCTGGAACTGCGGCAGGACCGGCCCGGCCAGGAAGACCCGGTTGAGATAGAGGTAGTTGAGGACGAAGTTGCGCAGCGCGTAGTCGTGGGCGTCGTCGAACGGCTTGAACCGGGTTTCGTACAGGACGGCATATTGCCTGAGGGCGCCGTCGAAATCCTCCGCGCCGGCCATGATGGTGTCGAGCGAGGCCTGCACGATTTTCGGGAAGCGGTTGTGGGCGCTGCCCTTAGCCGAGGCGGACAGAGCGATGCCGGTCAGGATCCGGAACTGCAGCAGCGCCTGGTCGCCGATGGCGAAGTCTTCCGCCAAGAGCGCTTGCCGGGTCTGGGCGGTGTAGGCGCGGATCGACTGGAGCAGGTCGCTGTCTGCGGGTACGGCCGGCGGATCATCGGACAAGAAGGTCTCGGTGACCACGCCTGCGAACAGGATCGCTTTCCAGACCGGCAGGGCGCGGTCGCGCGTGACCTCTTCGATCGCGGCGTGAACGGCCCAGCGTGCGGTCGCGCCATCCTCGGCCGGGCGTTGGTCGCGGTCATCGGGGAAGGCCATCGCGTCGGGGGCCGACAGGCAGAGCCGCGCGGCTTCCGGGCAGGACAGCTTTGCGCCCAGGTAGCGTCGGCCATCGCGCTCCCAGGTCTCGCGGGGGTAGGCGCGGCAGGTCTCGGACAGGGCGCCCTCCCCCAGCCGGTTCTGGATGGAGCAGAGCCGGGCCTCGTCGAGGAAGGGGCAGGCGCCGGAGGGCGTCAGGCTGATGCGCGCATAGGCGCCCGGCGCTCGCGGCTCCCTGAGTTTTTTCACATATCTCTGGAGATCACGGCCGAGCCCGGGCTCCTTGACCGCCATGTAGGTCTTGAACGTCGCGCGATCGATGTCGACCTGGAAGCTGGAGCAGCAGGTCTCCTCGCACGCCGAGCCCACGCAGCTGAAGGTGGACAGGTATTTCGGCGCGTTCATCGTGCTGTGGTCGCCCGCCGCCTGAGACCTGGCCCGACCGTGGCGCCGACTCAGTCACGCCGTCAACCATCGCCCCCGTTCGCAAAAAGTGCGCGGCCATCCAATTCGCGGATGAGGATTGGCCGGGAGTGTGTATCTAATTGGGCTGGGTTGTTCCGGGGGCGGCGCCGGCTTTGGCGGCCGGTGCGCCGCAGCCGCGTTAGTGAGGGGGGTATCGAGATGGCGCGCATGCTGGCGATGTTGGCGGTGCTAATGGCGGCCGCGCCGGTTCAGGCCGCCGATCGACCGAGCAAGGGGGAGGCGGAAGTCCACTACACCGTCACGCCCAAACAGCTGGAGGCGGTTTTCAAGAAGGCGGGCTTCAAGACCAAGCTCATCACCCACAAGGTCGAGGAGGGAAGGAAGCCGACCTATACGATCCAGGCCACGGACAAGACGCCGTTCTACATGTCGGCGGACCTCCGGGTCTGTGACCAGGATGAAGGCCCCAAGGGGTGCCTGGGGATCCTGCTCGTCGCCTGGATGGAGCTGGATCCCGGCGACCTGGCCGTCGCCCGCCGCACGGCGGAGGAGTACAATCGCGAGTACTACGTCGGCAGGGCCTATGTGTCGAAGGACGGCAAGGGCCTGATCTTCGAGAATTACGTGATGGTCGACGGCGGGGTGACAGAGAAGAACCTGGAGTCGAACCTCGACAACTTCCTGGGCGGCTATGACGCCTTGGTCGAAGAGTACCGGGAACAGGCGAAGGCCATCGAGACCTGACGGCCGGGGTAGCCCTTAGCCCACCGCCGCCAGTTCCGTTTCCGCAGGTTCCAGCGCCGCCGCCACGGCCGCCAGCAGGCTGTCGGCGCGGACGGGCTTGGTCAGGTGGGCGTCGGCGCCGGCGGACAGGCTGGCCTGGACGTGTTCGTCCAGGGCGTTGGCGGTCAGCATGATGACCGGGGTGCGGGCAAGGCCCAGGGTGCGCTCGCGCTCGCGCAGGAGGCGGGTGGCGGTGAGACCGTCCATCTCCGGCATCTGCATGTCCATAAGGACGGCGTCGTAGGCCTGGGCGGACAGGCGGCTCAGAGCGGCGGCGCCGGTCTCGACGATATCGAGGCGCACCCCGGCGGCTTCGAGGATCAGGCGGACGACGCGCTGGTTGGTGGGGTGGTCCTCGGCCAGCAGGATGTGGACGCCCTGGACATCGGCCTCGGCGGTCTCGGCGGTCTCGGCGGGGGCGGCCTCGCCGGCCTGTTCGAGGGGCAGGGTGACCACGAAGGTGGAGCCCTCGCCGGGCCGCGAGAAGCCCTCGATCCGGCCGCCCATCAGCTCGGCCAGGGAGCGGCAGATAGCCAGGCCCAGGCCGGTGCCGCCGAACCGGCGGGTGATCGAGGCGTCGGCCTGTTCGAAGCGGCGGAACAGGCGGGCGGCGGTCTCGTCGTCGAAGCCGATGCCGGTGTCGTTGACGCTGAAAGCGAGGCCCGTGTCGCCCACTCCGGTATTTCGCCGTCCCACATGCAGGGTGACCTCGCCGCCCTCGGTGAACTTGACCGCGTTGGACAGCAGGTTGGAGAGGATCTGGGTGATCCGCACCCCATCGCCCAGCCAGACGCCGGCGGCGGAGGGCTCGACCGTCCAGTCCAGCTTGAGGCCCTTGGCGGCGGCGGCCTCGGCATGCAGGGCGCCGATGCGGTCGACCAGGGTGCGGACGTCGAAGGGCCCCACCTCCAGCCGCAGCTCGCCCGCCTCGATCTTGGAGAAGTCGAGGATGTCGGTCAGCACCTGTTCCAGGAGGCGGCCGGATGAGACGATCAGCTCGGCCAGTTCGCGGCCACGCGCAGTGGTCTGTTCGCGGGCCAGGGTCTCGGAGACCGCCACCACGCCGTTCAAGGGGGTGCGCAGTTCGTGGCTCATGTTGGCCAGGAAGCGGGATTTTTCCTGGTTGGCCCGTTCGAGCTCGGCGGTGCGGACGCGGACCCTTTCCTCCAGCTCGTCCATCACCTGGGAAGCCTGGTCGCGGGCGGCCTTCAGCGCCTGGGCCAGGGCGCCGATCTCGTCGGTGCGGGCCTCGATGGCGGCGAGCTGGGTTTCGGCGTCCTGGTTGGTCGGCGCCTGGGTGTCGTGGCGACGAGCCTCGGCGTAGGCGGCCAGACGGCCCAGCGGCTCGGCGATCGCCCGCCTCGCCATTCCCATGACGAGCAGGCCCTGGAACATGGCGGCGATCAGCCCGAGCGCCAGGATCCAGGACGCCGACTTGGCGGCCGCCCAGGTGACCGCGCTGGCCGGATGGCGGATGAGAAAGTACCAACCCGGCCCGCGCAACTCGCCATAGGCGACGATATAGCGGCCGTCGGGGCTGTGGATCACGCCGCGCGGGGCGCCCGTGGCCTTGATGCGGCGGACCAGCTCGCGCAGGCCCATGTCCTTCTCATAGGCTGCCAGGGTGGCCTCCGGCGCCTTGCCGGGGGTGGCGAAGCCCGGATAGGCGATCAGTTCGCCCTGGCCGGTGACGATCAGGTTGGCGGCGCCGCGGGTGGTGTGTTTGACCGCCCGCATGAAGTAGCCCGACAGCTCGATCGAGGAGCCGAAGGCGCCGATGTGTTGGCCCTGCACATCGACCGGGGTCATGCAGCCGGTGGCCATCCGCTCGCCGGCGTTTTCCTGGACCAGGCGCTGGAGGTTGGTGCAGCGGATGGCGCGGGCGGGGTTGAGGGCAGGCGTGGTGATCCGGCTCATCTCCTCCTTGGAGATGTCGAGGTCGGCGGGCGCCTCGTGCCTGTAGAACATCAGCCGGTCGGGCCGCTTGGGCGCGAACATCACCAGCCGGGTGTCTGGGGTGAAGAAATAGAAATTGTCGTAGCTGGCGACCAGGGCCTCGCCGAAGCGGGGCACGACCACATAGGCGGCGACCAGGGCTTTCTTCTGGATCATCGACAGGTTGGCCCCGTCGCGGACGAAGGCGCCGACGCCATAGACATAGTTGCCGCCAGGGCGCGGGTCGCCGTCGAAGGCGGCGTCGCGGCTACGCCGGGTGCCGTCGGCCCGCAGCGGGAAGTGTTCGTCGAACAGGCGGTTGGTCTGGGCGTCGGTCAGGTGCGCCATGCGGGTCGTCAGCGCATTGGCGGCGTCGCGCTGGGCCGCGGCCAGGTCGGTGAAGCGGCGCTCTTCCTGGTTGGCGCGCTGTGCGACATAGTCGGACAGATAGGCGATCTCGCGCCGCTCCAGCTCCTGCTGGAAGGCCAGGAAGGCCGCGCCGAAGGCGACCAGGGTCAGCGCCACCGACAGCAGGCCGACGCTGATCAGGAACCGGCGGGAAATGGACGTCGTTCTGGCGCGCATTGTCCGCGCTCTACCAGAACGGGGGTTTAGATTTGGTATGACCTGAAACGGGTAGTCGCCTGGGCGACAGAATCATCCGCCTGACGGACGGTGGAAAACCTGCTATGGGTCCGGCTTGTAGCGAGAGAACAAGGAGCACTCCGCTGAACCGCGAGTTGGCGCCCCAGGCGCAGGAAGCCACTATTTCGGCCTCCACCGACGAAGCCCTACCGGGCTCGCTCGAAGACCTGATTCTGTCCCGGCTGGACGATGACAAGGCTCAGGACATCGTGCTGATCGATCTGAAGGGCAAGAGCCCGATGGCCGACTCCATGATCGTGGCGTCCGGCCGTTCGCACCGCCATGTCGGCGCGCTGGCCGACCATGTGCTGCGGACCCTGAAGGACGCCGGCCATGGCCGCGCGCGGGTCGAAGGCCTGCCGCACTGCGACTGGGTGCTGATCGACGCCGGGGACGTGGTGGTCCATCTGTTCCGGCCGGAAGTGCGGACCTTCTACAACATCGAGAAGATCTGGTCGGTCGACAGCAACCACATCAAGGCGGCGAACTGAAGGTCACCGTTCTGACCGTGGGGCGGCTGGGTCGCGATCCGGCCGCCGCCCTGGCCGCAGACTACGTCCAGCGCGCCACCGCCTCGGGGCGGGCGCTGGGCCTCGGCCCCTTCGATATCCACGAAGTCGAAGCCCGCAAGCCCGGCAAGGCCGCCGAGGCCGAAGTCCTGCTGCCGCACCTCAAGGACGCCCACGTCATCGCCTGCGACGAGCATGGCAAGGCCTGGACCAGCCGCGCCTTCGCCGGGCGGGTAGCGGCGTTGCGCGATGGCGGGACGCGGCGGCTGGTGCTGATCATCGGCGGGGCGGACGGGCTGGATGCGTCGATCCTGAGCGCCGCCAACGAAACCCTGGCCTTCGGACCGCAGACCTGGCCGCATGCGCTGGCGCGGGCAATGCTGGCCGAGCAGATGTATCGCGCGGTGACGATACTGGCGGGCAGCCCCTACCACCGCGATTGACCGCTCCAGTTTCTGCGCCACCGCTTCGCCCGGAAGGTTGAACTGTGTAGAAGTCGGCCTATGCGCCCCGTGGCCCTGGCCTCCATCCTCGTCCTGAGCATCCTGACCGCCGCTTCGGCGCAGGAGCCGGCGGACGCGCCTTCGGCCAACGCCATGCTGGTGATGGCTCCGGCCGGCGCCGCCGACCCCGAAAGCCGCGAGGCCGCCCGCCGGGAGATCGCCGCCCTGCGCGAGGACCTGCGCCGGATCGCGGGCAGCCAGGCGCGGGACGGGGCCGATGTCGAGGCCGCCCGCCAACGGCTGGCCCTGCTCAACGCCCGCGAAACAGCGCTGACCGGCCAGATGGCCCGGGAGCGCTCTCGGCTGGGCGGGCTGTTCGCCGCCCTCACCCTGTTCCGGCGCGACCCGCCGCCGGCCCTGCTGGTCCGCCCCGACGACGCCCGCGACGCGGTGCGGGCCGCCATCCTGATGCGGGCCATGACCCCGGAACTGGAGCGCCGCGCCAAGGCCTTCGCCGGCGAGGCGCGGGAGATCGGCGCCCTGCGCCGCCAGGCGGCCGGGGCCAACGCCGAGTTGTTCGCCGCCGAGAGCCAGATGGCCGGGCGCCGCGGCGACCTCGAAAGGCTGCTGGCCCAGCAGCGGGAGATCGAGCAGCGCTATCCCGACGCCCAGGCGGTCGGCCGCGAGGCCGGATCTCCGGGCGGCCTGGTCGACAGCTTCCCGCGCCGGGCCAGCGGCCAGGGTCCCGGCGCCCTGAGGCGTCCGGTCCAGGGCCAGGTGGTGCGCGGATATTCGGCGCCCAACTCGCCCGGCCTGTGGCTGCGCGCCCAGGCGGGCGGCGAAGTGGTCAGTCCGGTTCAAGGACGGGTTGAATTCGCTGGGCCGGTGACCGGCTGGGGGGTCATCCTGATCGTACGAACCCCGGAGGGCTTCCACCTGGTGCTGGGCGGGCTGGATCAGGCGGTTGTCGCCGCCGGGGCGCCGGTGACGGCGGGCCAGCCGGTGGGGCGCATGGCCGCAAGTGCGGGCGGCGCGCCGGAACTGTATCTTGAGCTCCGTCGCGACGGGACTCCGGTCGATCCGGCCCGCTGGCTGTCAGACCGTTAAGCGTTATATGGTTGAAATGTCGCATCGCGCGGCCCGAAAGAGGCCGCAAAGGGAGTTCTAGAGTTCCGGCCATGATCAAGAAGCACCTGATTATCGGCGCCTGCGCCTTCGCCCTCGGCGCCGGATCCATGGCCTACGTCAGCCAGCAGGCCCAGGCGACCGCCAAGCCGCGCGCCGAGACCTACCGCATGCTGGAGCTGTTCGGCGACGTGCTGGAGCTGGCCGAGAAGCAGTATGTCGTGGAAGTCGACGACAAGAAGCTGATCGAGGCGGCCCTGGAGGGCATGCTTTCCTCGCTCGACCCGCACTCCGGCTATCTGGCCCCGGCCGGCTTCGACGACATGCAGGAGACCACCCGCGGCGAATACGGCGGGCTGGGCATCGAGATCACCAGCGAGGACGGGGTCGTCAAGATCGTCTCGCCGATGGACGGCACGCCGGCCGATCGCGCCGGCCTGAAGCCCGGCGACTACATCACCGCCGTGAACGGCCAGAGCGTGCTGGGCATGCCGGTCAGCGAGGCGGTCAAGCAGATGCGCGGCAAGCCGGGCGAGAAGGTCACCCTGTCGATCGCCCGCGAGAAGTCCGATCCCTTCGACGTCACCCTGGTACGCGAAGTGATCAAGCAGAGGGTGGTGACCTCCCGCATGGAGGGCGACTACGGCTACGTCCGCCTGTCGACCTTCAATGAGAAGGCGACCGAGGAAACCATTGCCGCGATCAAGGACCTGAAGGCCAAGAACCCGAAGATGAAGGGTCTGGTCTTCGACCTGCGCCGCAACCCGGGCGGCCTGCTCGACCAGGCCGTGGGCGTGGCCGATATCTTCCTGGACGGCGGCGAGGTGGTCAGCCAGCGCGGCCGCGACGCCCGCGACATCGAACGCTACAACGCCCGCCCGGGCGACCTGCTCGAAGGCCTGCCGGTGGTGGTGCTGGTCGACAACGGCTCGGCCAGCGCGGCCGAGATCGTCGCCGGCGCCCTGCAGGACCGCAAGCGGGCCGAGGTGGTCGGGCTGACCAGCTTCGGCAAGGGCTCGGTGCAGACGGTGATTCCGCTGCGCGGCGGACAGGACGGGGCGGTGAAGCTGACCACGGCGCGGTATTACACCCCGTCCGGCAAGTCGATCCAACGCACCGGCATCGAGCCGGACCTGGAGGTCGCCGCCACCCGCGAGCAGGCCGAACTGATCGCCAACAAGGCCTTCCAGTTCAGCGAAGCCAGCTTGCGCAACTCCCTCGACGCCGAGGAAGGCAAGGAGCGCCGCGCGGCCCATACGCCGGCCGAGGCGCCGCCGGAAAGCTTCGACGAGAAGAAGGACTTCCAACTGGCCCGGGCCATTGACGTCCTGAAGAACGGCTCGGTCATGGCCACCCCGAAGCTGCCCAAGCCGCAGCCGAAGATGGCCGGCGTCGTGCCCAAGACCGGGACGACCCCGAAGAAGTAAGATTGGCTCAACCGCCGTGAGTGTCCCTTCTCCCCTTGCGGGAGAAGGTGGCGCGAAGCGCCGGATGAGGGGTCGATGACTCTTCAAGCCGCGATGAGACGATTGCGACACACTGTGTCTCAGGACGGCGCGCCCCCTCATCCGTCGCCTTCGGCGACACCTTCTCCCGCGAGGGGAGAAGGGAGCCCCGAGGCGAACCCTTAAGAACCTAAGCCCTTCATTAACCATAACGCGCGAGTTTGGGGTCGCCTCCATCAGTCCCTGGCGCCCGTCCATGTTCTCGCGCAAGCCGCAGATTTCGCATCGTCCGCCGCCCGCCCCGGCCTCGCGCCTGGAGGGCGCCAAGGCCGCGGCCCTGCGGCTGGCCGCCAACCCCTGGCTGAGCGCCGGCGGGGCGGCGGGGCTGTTCCTGCTGACCCTGACCATCCTGGTGCTGGTGATGGGCGACGCCAAGGCCGGCACGCCGGTGGTTCGCCTGTCGCTGGCCCAGGCGGCGACGGCGGGAGCCAAGGTGCCCGGCTGGGTCGATGGCCTGGGGACCGAAGAGGAAACCGCCGAGGTCACCACCGACGAGCTCGAACTGTCCGAAGACCCGATCCAGCTGGCCGACGCCGGCTCCATGGGCGGATCGGCCATCATCACCCTGCCCGGCGGCGGGCGGCTGGAGGGCGATGGCCCCGGCATCGCGGCGGCCTCGTCGGCCCTGCCCCAGGCCCCCATCGCCGGCCTGACCGCACCCGGCCCCGGCAACGGCTTCCTGCCGATCATCGGCGGCGACGGCCGCGCGCCGTGGAAGGCCTATGCCCGGCCCTTCACCCCCAACGGCAAGCCCAAGGTGGCCCTGATCATCGGCGGGCTGGGCCTCAATCCCGCCTACACCCGCCGCGCCATCGAGCTGCTGCCGCCGGAGGTGACCCTCTCCTTCGCCCCCTATGCCGAGGGCCTGCAGCAGTGGATCGACCTGGCCCGCGCCCATGGCCATGAGGTGCTGCTGGAAGCGCCGATGGAGCCGAACGACTATCCCCAGAACGATCCCGGCCCCTACACCCTGCTGGCCGGCGGGGCGCCCGCCGAGATCGTCAAGAAGACCGAATGGGTCCTCTCCCGCGCCACCGGCTACTTCGGGGTGACCAACTATCTGGGCAGCCGGTTCGTGACCTCGGGCCCGGCGATGAACGCCTTCTCCGGCTCGCTGAAGGCCCGGGGTGTGGCCTTCATCGATGACGGCCTGGCCGCCAAGCGCGGCATGGGTCCGCCCCGCGCCAGCGCCGATCGCATCGTCGACGAGGACCTGTCGGCCGACGCCATCGCTCGCCAGTTCGGCGCCCTGGAGGCCAGCGCCCGTTCCCGCGGCCAGGCGCTCGGCTCCGGCTTCGCCTATCCGGTGACGCTCGAAAGCGCCGCGATCTGGGCCCGCTCGCTGGAAGACCGCGGCTTCCAGCTCGCGCCCGCTTCCGCTCTCCTGCGGTAGCTGTCATTGAGGGGGTCGTGAGCGACTTCCCCAAACATCGTCCAAACGTCGGCGTGGTGCTGTTCAACAAGGACGGCCGCGTCTGGCTTGGCCGCCGGGCCAAGACCGAGGGCCTGCACAGCTGGCAGTTCCCGCAAGGCGGCGTCGATGAGGGCGAGGACTTCGAGGCCGCCGCCTTGCGTGAGCTGGAAGAAGAGACCGGTGTCCGCTCGGTCAAGGTGCTGGGGCGGACCGAGGGCTGGATCGTCTATGACTTTCCCCACTACGCCCAGGGCTCGAAGGCGGCCAAGGGCTGGCAGGGGCAGAAGCAGGTGTGGTTCGCCCTGCGTTTCACCGGCAAGGACAAGGAAGTCGACCTGGGGGCCCATCCGCCGCCGGAATTCGACGCCTGGCGCTGGGGCCGACTCGACGAGGCGCCGGGGCTCGTCATACCCTTCAAACGAGCCGCCTATGACCAGGTGGTCAAGGCCTTCAGACACCACGCGGGGACGGCGATGAGCGGTGCGATCCTGATGATCCACGGAATAGGCTGCACCGGCGCCGCCTGGGACCGGCTGGCGCCGGCGTTCCGCGCCAAGGGCTGGCGGGTCGAGACGCCCACCCTGCGGCCCGACAAGCGCACCGCGGGCAAGCCGCCGGCCGACCTGCCAAAGATCCGGCTGAGCGATTATGTGGACGACATGGAGGCCCTGGCCCGCCAGCTGGAGGCCGAGACCGGCCAGCCGCCGGTTCTGATGGGCCATTCGATGGGCGGGTTGATCGCCCAGAAGCTGGCCGAGCGGGGCGTCGGCCGCGCCGCGATTCTGATCACCCCCGCCTCGCCCGCCGACTGCCGGTCGGGCGCTTCGACGGCCCAGGCCTTCACCTTCGCCAATGTGCTGTTCGCCGGCTCGCCGGAGACCAAGTCGCACAAGATCTGGCGGACCGGGTTCAACTGGGGCGTCCTTAACAGGGTGCCCAAGCAGCGCCACGCCGAGATCTACGCCGGGGCCGTGCATGACAGCGGCGGGGTCTATTCCGACATCGCCTATCCCGACCGGGACCCGAGCAAGATCGCCGTGATCGACGAGACGAAGGTCACCGTGCCGGTGCTGACCATCGGCGCGGCCAAGGATCGGGCCACCCCGATCGCCGACGTTCGCCGGGTCGGCGCAAAATACGGCAAGGTCGGGGGCGACTACCGCGAATACCCCGACAACGCCCACTGGATCATCGACGAGCCGGGCACGGACAAGGTGATCGCCGACATCGCCGCCTGGCTGGACAGCAAGAGCCTGAGCGCCGAGCCGCCGGCCGTCGCCGCAAAGCCGGCCAAGGCGCCGGCGAAACCCAAGTCCGCGCCGAAGCCCAAGGCGGCAAAGGCCACTGAGCCGGTCAAGGCCGAGCCGCCCCCCGCCAAACCGAAGGCAGCGGCCAAGGCCAAGCCGTCAGCGGCCAAGCCGGCCGTCGCCAAGGCGCCCAAGCCCGCCAAGGCGGCGCCGGCTAAGCCTGAACCGAAGGCGGCGAAGGCGCCGGCCAAGCCCAAGGCCACCGCCGCCAAGCCGGAGGCCAAGGCCCAAGCCCCCGAAAAGGCGGCGCCCTCCCCCGCCAAGAAGGCTCCGGCCAAGAAACCGGCCGCCAAGAAGCCCGCCGCAAAGCCGAAGTCTTGAGCTATTCCCCCTCGCCGATCGTCATGGTCCATGGCGCCTTTTGCGGTGGCTGGGTGTTCGAGGCTTTCCGCCGGCCGTTCGAGGCGGCCGGCCACCAGGTGGTCGCGCCCGACCTGCCCGGCCACGGTCCCGGCGGCGATCCGGCCGGCCTGTCGATGCGCGACTATGCCGACGCCGTGATTCGCCACTGCCAGGCGCTCGACGCCGCCCCGATCCTGATCGGCCATTCGCTGGGGGGCCTGGCCTGCCAGCTGGCCGCCGCGCGCGCCAAGCCGGCGGCGATGATCCTGCTCGCCCCCTCGGCGCCCTGGGGGGTCTACGGCTCGACCATGGAAGAGGGCGCCAGCGCCATCAGCCTCTATGCCCTGGGCCCCTTCTGGCTGCAGTCCATAGCCCCGGACTATCACCTGGCCCGCAACTACAGCCTGGACCGGATGTCCCGCGAGGCGCGCGACGCCGCCTTCGCCCGCATGGTCCCTGAAAGCGGCCGGGCCCTGTGGGAGACGCTGAACTGGTGGCTGGACCCGTTCATGACCACCCAGGTGGGTGCTACGCCGGGCCTGCCGGTGCTGGCCGTGGCCGGCGGCCGGGACGTGATCCATCCGCCCGCCACCGTCCGTCAGACCGCCGCGCGCCTGAGCGGGACGATGGAGACGTTCACCGAGATGAGCCACTGGCTGCCGGCCGAGCCCGGCTGGGACACGGTCGCGGACCGTTGCCTGGGCTGGCTGGACCGGACCCTGCGGGCCGCCGCCTGATCAACCCTTGCCGTCGGGCGGGAGGATCCAGACCCTGCCGTACAGCGACAGGAAGTCCGCGTGGATGCCCTTGTTCTCGGGGAGCGCCCTCGAAGAAGTGGTTCTGAAGATTAGCCGGTTCGGGGGAACTGGCCATCAGACCGGCCGCGGCCGTGGCGGACTTCACGGTGGCGGCGGCGCCCTTGGCCTCGACGATGGCGCGGCAGGCGTCGAGGCTCTGCCGGAAGCCCGCCTGGGCCGTGACCGGTGACTGGGCCGCCGCCGGCAGGGCCAGGCCGGCGGCAAGAGCCAATGCGGCCATGGGGGCAAGGGCGGCGATGAAACGCATGAGAGCCTGCAGGCGCAACCCGGTTCCCTCGCCGCCCGATGAGGCCTAGGCGCCGGGTCCCGAGAACAGCTTCAGCCCCACCATGCCTGCCACGATGAGGCCGACACAAGCCAGTCTGGCCACGGTCGCCGGTTCCTTGAACAGGATGATGCCGACGATCACCGTGCCGACCGCGCCGATGCCGGTCCAGATGGCGTAGGCCGTGCCCAGCGGCAGGGTCTTCAGCGACCAGCCGAGCAGGCCCATGGACAGCACCAGGCTGACGGCGGTCCAGACAGTGGGCCAGAGTTTGGTGAAGCCGTCGGTGTATTTAAGGCCGACGGCCCAGCCGGTCTCGAACAGACCGGCGATAATCAGGATGATCCAGGCCATGGGAAAACTCCTATGTAGCCGGGCCGTCCCGAATGATGAGGAAAGGCCGGCGGGTCGTCCCGCCGGCCCTGTCAGTCTACCACTTGGTGACCGCGTAGAGAATGTCGGTCTGGTCGTACTTGGCGTTGACCGGGGCGCCGCCGATCTTGCGGACGGTGATCAGCACGATGTCCTGGCGGGTGTTGGTGGTGGTGTCGACGAACGACCACTTGCGGTTCGACCGCTCCATGTCGGTGGTCCGCTTGGCGTTATCCTCGAGGGTCCAGCCGTTGTACATCGCCCAGTTATGGGTGTCGGTGATGGTCGCTTCCAGGCCGTTGATCGGATGCTGGACCGAGACGCTGCAGACGTCCTTGTTCACGCCCTGCTCGCGCAGCGTGACCTTCATCCCCTGGGCCCAGGTCTTAGTCCAGACCATGTCGCGCTTGTTCTGCTTGAAGCCGAAGCTCTTGGCGATCTGGGCGATGTCACCGCCTTTGACCAGCGGCATGCAGACCCGCTTGATCATGTCGTTGAACAGCACCGAGGTCGCCTCGGTCGGGGCGGCCGGATCGGCGGCGGGCGGCGCTGCCGCGTCGGCCGGCGGAGCCGGCTGGGCTTCAGGCGCCGGAGCGGGTTGCGCCTCGGGCGCCGGTTGGGCCGCGTCCTGGGCGAAGGCCGTGGCGGTCAGCGAGCCCGCGGCGAGAAGTGACAGAAGAACAGCGCGCATGGGACGGAGACCCTTCCTGACTATGAGTGGCGGTATCAAAACCTGCCTTGCGATCCCTCGCAACCTGCCAACGATTGAATCCCGGCGAAAAAATGACGCCGGTAATAAATCAGGCAGCTTCAACGGCGTGTTCGGCGAGAATCGTCAGGCCGGCGGGGGTGACATCGGCGAACCCGCCCTGGACATCGAACACCCGGGTGGTCGACCCGTTGACCACGGTGACGCGGCCCTCGCGCAGGGCGGTCATGAACGGCGCATGGCCGGCCAGCACGCCGAAGTCGCCCTCGATGCCGGGGGCGTCGACGCGGTCGACCTCGCCGGAGAAGACTTCGCGCTCGGGAGCGACCAGGGAGAAATGGAGCTTGTCGGCCATCAGTCCACCGCCTCCAGCGCGGCGTCGATATCTTCGTCCGTCTGCAGCTCCGTGCCGCAGAAGGGACAGAACTGGACGGTGATGAGGAGATTGCCCTCTTCACCGTCCTGCTCGGTCCGGCCCGCGTTGAGCAGGATCAGACCGCTGTCGTGCTCGAACAGCGCCGCCTCGGGACCCGCCGAGAGGCAGGTCTCCATGTCATCACAGCAGTGATTGGCGGCGAAGTCCTCGTCCACGGTGCTTAGGCTTCCTGAGCCATCTTCTCGGCCTTGGCGACCGCTTCCTCGATGGTGCCGACCATGTAGAAGGCGCCTTCCGGCAGGTGGTCGTACTCACCGTCGCAGATGGCCTTGAACGAGCGGATGGTGTCCTTCAGCTCGACGAAGGCGCCGGGGGTGTTGGTGAACTGCTCGGCCACGTGGAAGGGCTGGCTGAGGAAGCGCTGGATCTTCCGGGCGCGGGCCACGGTCAGCTTGTCCTCTTCCGACAGCTCGTCCATGCCCAGGATCGCGATGATGTCCTTCAGCTGCTTGTACTGCTGCAGGACTTCCTGGGTCTGGCGGGCGACACGGTAGTGCTCTTCACCGATGACCAGCGGGTCCATGATCCGGCTGGTGCTGTCGAGCGGATCGACGGCCGGGAAGATGGCCTGGGCGGCGATGTCGCGGCTCAGCACGGTCGTCGCGTCCAGGTGAGCGAACGAGGCGGCGGGCGCCGGGTCGGTCAGGTCGTCGGCGGGAACGTAGATGGCCTGGACCGAGGTGATCGAGCCCTTGTTGGTCGAGGTGATCCGCTCCTGCAGGTTGCCCATCTCGGTGGCCAGGGTGGGCTGGTAGCCCACGGCCGAGGGGATGCGGCCCAGCAGAGCCGACACTTCGGCGCCGGCCTGGGTGAAGCGGAAGATGTTGTCGACGAACAGCAGCACGTCCTTGCCTTCGACGTCGCGGAAGTATTCCGCCTGCGTCAGGCCGGTCAGGGCCACGCGGGCGCGGGCGCCGGGGGGCTCGTTCATCTGGCCGTAGACCAGGGCGCACTTGGAGCCTTCGGTCGAGCCGTTGTTTTCCTTCGGGTCCACGTTCACCTTGGACTCGATCATCTCGTGGTACAGGTCGTTCCCTTCGCGGGTCCGCTCACCCACGCCGGCCAGCACGGAGTAACCGCCGTAGGCCTTGGCGATATTGTTGATCAGCTCCTGCATGGTCACGGTCTTGCCCACGCCGGCGCCGCCGAACAGGCCGATCTTGCCGCCCTTGGTGTAGGGGCACATCAGGTCGATGACCTTGATGCCGGTGACCAGCACTTCGGCCGAGGTCGACTGCTCCTCGAAGCTGGGGGCTTCGCGGTGGATGACGTTGTAGATGTCCGACTGAATCGGGCCGGCTTCGTCGATCGGCTGGCCGATGACGTTCATGATGCGGCCGAGCGTGCCCGGACCGACCGGAACGCGGATGCCGGCGCCGGTGTCGATCACCGGCTGGCCGCGGGTCAGGCCCTCGGTGGTGTCCATCGAGATGCAGCGGACGGCGTTTTCACCGAGGTGCTGGGCGACTTCCAGGACCAGGCGGAAGGTTTCGCCGGTGCGCTGGTCGCGGTTCTCGGTTTCCAGGGCGTTCATGATCGCCGGCAGGGCGCCGGTGAACTCGACGTCGACCACGGCGCCGATGACCTGCGAGATCTTGCCGGTCGCGCCGTCGAAGGACTGCGTGGCGGCCTTGCCGGCGCCGGCCGGAGCAGCCTTAGGGGCGGCGGCCTTCTTGGCGGCCGGAGCCTTGGTCGCGGCGGCGGCGGCCTTCGGAGCAGCAGCGGCCTTCGGGGCGGCGGCGGCCTTGGGAGCGGCGGGCTTCTTGGGGGCGGTGGCCATGTCTTGGTCTTCCGTGCGGTCTTATTCGGTCAGAGGGCTTCGGCGCCGGAGATGATCTCGATCAGCTCCTTGGTGATCTGCGCCTGGCGGGTTCGGTTGTACTGGATGGTCAGGCCCTGGATCATGTCGCCGGCGTTGCGCGTGGCGTTGTCCATGGCCGTCATCTGGCTGGCGTAGAAGCCGGCCATGTTCTCGAGCAGGGCCGAGAGCACCTGAACCGTGATGTTGCGCGGCAGCAGGGTCTCGAGGATGGCTTCCTCGCTCGGCTCGTATTCGTAGGCGGCCCCGCCGAGATCGGCCGGAGCGCCGCCTCCGGCGACCTGCGCCGGGATCAGCTGCTGGCCGACCGGGGTCTGGCTGACCACCGACTTGAAGCGGCTGTAGAAGAGGGTGACAACGTCGGTCTCGCCGGCTTCGTAGATCTCGATGATCCGCTCGGCGATCGGGGCCGCGACCGACAGGGTCAGGGTCCGCTCGGCCGACAGGTCATAGCTCTGGATGATCCGGTCACCATACAGGCGCTTCAGGGGCGCGAGCGCCTTCTTGCCGATGGTGATGATCTTCACGTCCTTGCCTTCGGCGATCAGCTTGCCGATGCGCTCGCGGGCGGCGCGGACGATGGAGGTGGTGAAGCCCCCGGCCAGACCGCGGTCGGCGGCGGCCACGACCACCAGGTGGCGCTTGTCGCTGCCGGTGCCGGCCAGCAGCTTCGGCGCGCCGTCACCCGACACCCCGGCCGCCAGGTTGGCGATGACCGAAGCCATCCGCTCGGCGTAGGGGCGCGCGTTCTGGGCGGCGTCCTGGCTGCGGCGCAGCTTGGCCGCGGCGACCATCTGCATGGCCTTCGTGATCTTCTGCGTGGCTTTCACGCTCGAGATCCGATTGCGCATTTCCTTCAGGCTGGCCATCGAGGGCTACTCTCTCCAGTCAGCCGGGCTTAGGCGAAGGTCGCGGTGAAGTCGGCCAGGGCGGCCTTCAGCTTGTCTTCCAGATCGGTCGACAGCGTCTTGGTGGTGCGGATGGCGTCCAGCAGGTCCTGGTGCTGGCTGTGCAGCCGGCTCAGGAATTCCCGCTCGAAGCGGCCGACATCGGCGGTGGCGATCTTGTCGAGGTAGCCACGGGTGCCGGCGTAGATCACGCAGACCTGCTCTTCGACCGACTGCGGCGCGTACTGGGGCTGCTTCAGCAGCTCGGTCAGGCGCTCACCGCGCGCCAGCTGGCGCTGGGTGGCGGCGTCGAGGTCGGAGCCGAACTTCGCGAAGGCGGCCATTTCACGGTACTGGGCCAGCTCGCCCTTGATCGGGCCGGCGACGGTCTTCATCGCCTTGATCTGGGCCGAGGAGCCGACGCGCGACACCGAGATGCCGACGTTCACGGCCGGGCGGATGCCCTGGAAGAACAGGTCGGTTTCCAGGAAGATCTGGCCGTCGGTGATCGAGATGACGTTGGTCGGGATGTAGGCCGAAACGTCGTTGGCCTGGGTTTCGATGACCGGCAGCGCGGTGAGCGAGCCGGAGCCATTGTCTTCGTTCAGCTTGGCGGCCCGCTCCAGCAGGCGGCTGTGCAGGTAGAAGACATCGCCCGGGTAGGCTTCGCGGCCCGGCGGGCGGCGCAGCAGCAGGGACATCTGGCGGTAGGCCACGGCCTGCTTGGACAGATCGTCATAGATGATCAGGCCGTGCATGCCGTTGTCGCGGAAGTACTCGCCCATGGCGCAGCCGGCGAACGGGGCCAGGAACTGCAGCGGGGCCGGCTCCGAAGCCGTGGCCGCGACCACGATGGTGTATTCCAGGGCGCCGGACTCTTCGAGAGTCTTGACGATCTGGGCGACGGTCGAGCGCTTCTGGCCGATGGCCACGTAGATGCAGTAGAGCTTGGCGCTCTCGTCATCCCCGGCATTGGCGGCCTTCTGGTTCAGGATGGCGTCGATGGCCACGGCGGTCTTGCCGGTCTGACGGTCTCCGATGATCAGTTCGCGCTGGCCGCGACCGATCGGGATCAGGGCGTCGATGGCCTTCAGGCCGGTCTGCACCGGCTCGTGCACCGACTTGCGGGGGATGATGCCCGGAGCCTTGACGTCCACGCGGCGGCGCTCGGTCGAGACGATCGGGCCCTTGCCGTCGATCGGCTCGCCCAGCGGGTTGACGACGCGGCCCAGCAGGCCCTTACCCACCGGCACGTCGACGATTTCGCCCAGACGACGGACTTCGTCGCCTTCCTTGATCTGGCTGTCCGAGCCGAAGATCACGACCCCGACGTTGTCGCGTTCCAGGTTCAGAGCCATGCCCTTCACCCCGGCCGAGGGAAACTCGACCATTTCACCGGCCTGAACGTTGTCGAGGCCGTAGACGCGGGCGATGCCGTCACCGACAGACAGAACCGAGCCGACGTCGGAGACATCGGCTTCTTCGCCGAACCCGGCGATCTGCGACTTGAGGATGGCCGAAATCTCGGCGGCGCGGATGTCCATTATCTTACGCTCTCTTCAGGGCGAATTTCAGGGAGTCGAGCTTCGACTTCAGCGAAGCGTCGAACAGACGAGAACCCACGCGAACCTTGAGTCCGCCCAGGAGGGCGGGGTCCACGCGGGTGGAAACTTCAGGCTCCTTGCCCAGCGCCTGGCGCAGGGCGGCGGAGATGGCCTTCGACTGGGCGGCGGTCAGCGGCAGAGCGGAGACCACCTCCGCGGTGACCACCCCGCGATGATCGGCGCTGAGCTTGCGGAAGCCGGCGATCACCGCCGGCAGGTCGCGAACACGGCCGTTGGCGGCCAGCAACCCCAGGAACTTGGCGGTCAGCATGTTGGCCTTGGACTTCACGGCCACGGCCACCAGGCCCTTGCCCTTGTCCTCGGCGCTAAAGGCCGGCGATTCGACCAGGCGCTTCAGATCCTTGCTCTCGGCCATGGCGCGCGACAGGGTCTCGAGGTCAGCCTCGATCACACCCAGGGCGTTCTGGTCCATGGCCAGGTCGAACAGGGCCTGGGCGTAACGTTCGCCCACATCGTTCGTCTTGTCGTCGGTCGCCAATTTGGTCCGTCCGGTGCGTTCTGTCCGCCGCGAGCGAAGTGCCCTTCGCCACGATCCTAAAGGCTTGAAAGCGCTTGAGAAAAGCACGTCTGGAGGGGGTCCGTCGCGAACCGCCCGTCCAAAGCCGCGCGCCTGATAGCACGGGCCGTTGTGCGTCGCAACGCCGGGGGAAAATTACCTTGGAACCCTTACCCTTGGGCAGCCACGCGGAACACGCCCTGCGCCGCGCCGGCCGTCCGGCCATCCGGCCAGACGGCCCGGGCGCTGGCGAAAACGATGCTCTTGGTCGAGCGGTCGATGGCCGTGGTTATACTGACCTCCCCCTCCCCCGCCGCGCCGTAGTCCACGGCCAGCGAAACCGGCAGTACGGGGCGATCGGCGCCGGCGGCCGCGGTCAGGGCGTCTTCAAGCAGAAGGGCGAGGCGAGGCTGGGTCATGGCGCCATGTCCTAGATAGAGAGAGCGGACGAGAAAAGGGGCGGTCCGATTTCCGGACCGCCCCTTGACCATCGCAAGGTCGAGTTTGCTCGAGGAAACTGCCTGGCCGGTCCGACCAGGCCGGGTAGAACTTAGTTGGCCGCCTGGGTGCGGGTGGTGGCGCTCACGGCGCCGCACTTGGCCAGGTCGTCGTTGGTCAGCGAACCGAAGGTCACGACCTCGCCGACTTCCTTGCTCAGGGCCTTGCAGCCCTTGGCGGTGTCGGTGCGCGACGGGGCCACGGCGGCCACGCAGGTCGAGCCTTCGCAGTTGAAGACGGCGCCGGCCGCGATGACCTTGGTCTTGGCCGCGACGGGGGTCTTCAGAGTGACGATGATCTTGCCATCGGCGGCGATCGAGGAGCCGGCGAAAGCGAGCGACAGGGCGGCAGCGGCCGCCAGGACTTGGAGCTTCATGGGGTGCCCTCCGGGGCTTTGGGGTGGAAACGCTACGCTTGGATCGAGTTAGGTCTTGTTGCCTTGGAACCCCTCGTTGGTCTCGCCGCCGGTATCCCCACCGAGGGCGCGAGAAGAACTAAGCACTGATTAGATATCAACGATAACCTAGGGCGACGCAAGCGGTTTTTTTGGCCGAACCGTAAAATCTTTGCGGCGCCCAATCGATCGGGCTTACGCCGGGTCACGGTTGCCGTGCGCGTCACCCTGCGCATACTGGCCGCCAACAACAATGACATCGGGAGTACGGCCATGGATTTCAACCTGCCCCAGCACCTCGTCGATTACCTGGCTGAACTGGACCGGTTCATCGAGGAGAAGATCAACCCGATCCAGGCGCGCGACGACAACGAGCGCTTCTTCGACCATCGCCGCGAGCACGCCCGCACCGACTGGGACAACAACGGCCTGCCCCGCAAGGAGTGGGAAGAGCTGCTGGCCGAATGCCGCAAGGTGGCCGATGAGGCCGGGCACCTGCGCTATGCCTGGCCGAAGGACATGGGCGGCAAGGCCGGGTCGAACTTCGACATGGCGGTGATCCGTGAGCACCTGGCGGCCAAGGGCCTGGGCCTGTTCAACGACCTGCAGACCGAGCACAGCATTGTCGGCAACAACCCCTTCATCCTGATGTTCAAGGAGTTCGCCACCCCCGAGCAGATGGAGCGGGACGGGGCCAAGGTGCTGAACGGCACGATGCGCACCGCCTTTGGCCTGACCGAACCCAACCACGGCTCCGACGCCACCTTCATGGAGAGCACCGGGGTCCGCGAGGAGAAGGACGGCAAGCCCGGTTGGCGCGTGAAGGGCGAGAAGATGTGGACCACCGGCATGCACGCCGTCAGCCACGTCATGGTCTTCGCCCGCACCAGCGGCAAGGACGGGGACGCCACCGGAATCACCTGCTTCATCGTGCCCCGCGAGCACATCAAGATCGAAGAGTGGATGTGGACGTTCAACATGCCCACCGACCACCCGCGGATCAGCTTCGACTGCTGGATTCCGGAAGACAGCTACTGGGGCCAGATCGACCGGGGCCTGGGCCTGGGCCAGTCCTTCGTCCACCAGAATCGCATCCGCCAGGCGGCCAGCTCGCTGGGCGCGGCGGTCTACTGCATCGAGGAAAGCGTCAAGTACGCCCGCAATCGCAAGCCCTTTGGCAAGCCGCTGAGCGACAACCAGGCGATCCAGTTCCCGCTCGTCGAGCTGGCGACCCAGGCCGAAATGCTGCGCCTGCTGATCCGCCAGACCGCCTGGCAGATGGACCGGATGGAGCACAAGCAGATCGAGAAGGAGCTCTCCGACAAGGTCTCGATGTGCAACTACTGGGGCAACCGCCTCTGCTGCGAGGCCGCAGACCGGGCCATGCAGGTGCACGGCGGCATGGGCTACAGCCGCCACAAGGCCTTCGAGCACATCTACCGCCACCACCGCCGCTACCGGATCACGGAAGGGTCGGAAGAGATCCAGATCCGGAAGGTCGCCGCCTTTTTGTTCGGCTACCTGGGCCCGAGGAAGAAGCTGTTCGCCGAGCAGGCGGCGGCCGGCGGCGAGTACACCCAGCCGATCCCGGCCCGGCACTGATCCCGGGGGACAGGTTGGCCGCAACGCGGCCTACCTGTCCCCGACTTGCACTGGCCGACGAGTGGCGCCCGGTCCAGACGTCAAGGCACGATCGTCTGGACCATGCCCGGCCGAGCCGCCTGCGCTGATCGGGGACAGGAACGCCGCTGCGCGGCGATCCGGTCCCCACCGCTCAAGTGCAGGGCGGGTAGGTCTGGAAGTGGGCTACGTACTCCGCAAGGGTCGAGGGGAAGCCCATCGCCTTGCGCCATTCCTCGACCCGCGCCGGGTCCTCCAGAGGTTCGGGGACCCACTTCCCCGTCGCCTTGTCGCAGGTCATCTGTGAGCCGTAGCGCTGCTTGCGGCCCTCGTTGACCGCCAGCCGGTCGTACATCAGCCCAAACGACTGGCCGTCCACCTCGCCGGTGACGACCAGCGGCTCCAGCACCGGCACGAACCGCTTCCACTGGTCCAGGTCGCTGTGCTGGATGATGTGGAAGGCGGCCCCGGCCGCCTTCTCGCCATACCGGCTCTTGAGGAACCAGCCCTCCGGCGGGACCATCTTCAACAACGCCGCCAGGTTCTCGGCGTCGGCCTTCTCGATCGGCGCCCACATCGCCTTGCGCGCGGCGGGGACTTCTTCCGGCGGCAGCTGGGTCAGATCGATCCCGGTCAGCACCCGGCGGCCGACCTGGTCCATCGCCCCCATCCGCAGCAGTTTCTCGACATCGTCCTTGGCCGGCGGCAGCGCCGCCTGCCGCGCCCGCTCGGTGTCGAGCGCCTGGCCCACCGGCGCGATCAGCGCCTGGGCTTTGGGCGACAGCGGAGCGTCCTGAGCGAACGCGGGCGCGGTGAGCAGCAGCAGGCAGGCGATGAGCAGACGTCGCATGATGACCCTCCCGAAACAGGCGGATCACGACGAGGTTCGGTGGCGGAAGTGGGGCGTCCTCAGTCCTTGCGCTTGCTCGCCAGCGCCGCGCTCTCGGTCTTCAGCGGCTTGGACACCGGACAGACCTCCTGGACATAGTCATTGAGCGTATTGACCAGGCTCTCGCGCACCAGGCTGTAGTGCACGAACTGCCCCTTCTTCTCGCTGGTCACCAACCCCGCCGCCTCCAGAACGCTGAGGTGCTGCGACACGGCCGGCTTGGAGATCGAAAACCGCGCGGCGATCTCGCCCGCCGTCAGGTCGGCATGCGCCAGGTAGGCGAGGATCTTGCGCCGGACGGTCGAGGAGAGGGCTTCGAAGACTCGCTGCATCATCGGGATATTTAAGCGATGAACTAATCACTTGCAAACATGGCAGTTAGGTAATTAAGTCATTTCTTACGCACATGGGAACGAGTGATGCTTTTCCGCAATCCCCGCCTCGAAACCACGATGGGTCGCGCTAGCCTTGGGCTGCTGATCGGCGCGGTCAGTGGTGCTCTGATGAACGCCGCCTATGTGGTTGTCTCCGATGTCCTCAAAAACGGCTCGACTCCCAACGAGGTCTTGAGCGGCCTGCTTATTTTCGGGGTCGTATCCAGCCTGTTCTGGCTGGGCGGCGCCTTTCTGTTGGCCACCCCCGGATGGGCGGTTCTGCATGCGATGAATCTGCGCGGGCCGGGCGCTGCCGTTCTTTACGGTGTGGGGCTCTTGGGCGGCTTGATGCGGCTGCTCACGCCGCTCATCGATATTTGGACGCCTTACGCGGTTGCCGGGGGGATCGTCGGCTTGATCGTATGGGGGGTCAGCTACCGGCCCCAGCAAGCTTGGATTGAGGTCTCTTCCGAGGCGGGCGCATGACCAGCCACGAAGACCCCTACGCTGTCCACTCGGTCGTCGAGACGCCAGGCTGCAACCCCGTCGAAGGCCGGGTGGCATGGGACCCCGCACACTCCCTGTGGAACGGCGGCATGATGCTGGGAGCCCTGGTCGGCGGGCCCCTGCTGTTCAGCTGGAGCGCCTTCGCCGTCTTCCTCTTGCTCACCGGGGCCGGCCTGTTGCTCGGCCATTCGGTCGGACTGCATCGTCGGCTGATCCACGGCAGCTTTGACTGCCCCCTGTGGCTGGAAAGGTTCCTGGTCTGGGTCGGGGTCGCCGTCGGGATGAGCGGCCCCTTCTGGATGATCCGCACCCATGACCTGCGCGACTGGGCCCAGCGCCAGCCCAACTGCCACCCCTACCTGCGCCACGGCGCGCCCATGTGGCTGGACGCCCTCTGGCAACTGCACGGTCGCCTCGACCTCGCCCGCCCGCCGCGTTTCGACATCCCGCCGCGCATCGCAAACGACCCCTTCTATCGCTGGCTCGAACGGACCTGGATGGCGCAGCAACTGCCCATCGCCGCCCTGCTCTACCTGGCCGGCGGCTGGTCCTTCGTGGTCTGGGGTGTCTGCGCGCGGGTCTTCGCATCGGTCACCGGCCACTGGTTCGTCGGCCACCTGGCCCATACGAAGGGCCCGCAGACCTGGATGGTCGATGGGGCTGGGGTCCAGGCGCACGACGTACCCTGGGCCGGCATCCCGACCATGGGCGAGGCCTGGCATAACAACCACCACGCCTATCCGGGCTCGGCGCGGATCGGTCTGTATCCAGGGCAGTCGGACTGGGGGTTCGTGTTCATCCGGCTGCTGGCGCGCGCTGGACTGGCGTGGAACGTGCGGACGCCTGAGACACTGCCGGAGCGAGGTTGCCTTAAGGCGGCGCCCACTACCCGGAATCTTCTCCCACTTGTCGGGAGAAGGAAGAAAGAGAACAGGCCATCAAGGCCTGCGCCGGTCGTAGTCGCTCTGTCGCATGACCTCGGTGGTGGTTCTGCCGCCTTGGGTCACCCGCACCGCGACCCAGGGGTCGGTCGGGGCGGCGCCGGCGGTGGTGCGGTAGGCGGCCATGGCGTCGGCGAAGCCGTTGGACCTGGCCCCCATGGCGCGGAGGCGGGCGGCGTTCTCCTGCCGTGAGCGCTCGTTCTCCAGCGACCGGTCGAAGACCGCTTGGGGAACGCCGAGCCTGCGCGCGTTGGCGAACTGGTCCAGGGGAACGTCGCAGCGTTCGTACCAGCGCCGGACGGCCTCATCGCCCAGAGACGTGGCTCTCTGCAGTGGGAAGGTGAAGCAGACCAGGGTCCCTGACTTGGCCATGCCGGCCTCGAAGGCGGCGATTTCGGCCTGCCGGGCCTGTTCGGCCTCTCGGGCGAGGCGGGCCTGGTTGGCGGTTCGCCAGGCTTCCTCGCGGCGCCTGGCCTCGGCGTCGTACTGGGCCTGCCAGCGGTAGGCCTGGTCCATCGCGGCTTGGGCGCTGCGGAACCGGTTCGGCGCCCCCTGCCTGGGGCCGTTCCAGTGGGTGGGCACGACCGCCCATTCCCCAGACGCCAGCCGGCCGACGCCGGTGTAGCTCTGAACATAGTTGTCGAGGTCGAAGAACCGCAGGGCGGTGTAGCGTTCGGCCGGGACCTTGCCGGGCAGACGGCCGTCGGCCTGGGTCCCGAAGGCGACCTGGTATCCGCTCGCGCTGCGATAGACCGCGCCCCAGAGGACGGCGTCATTGTCATCCGCCTGGCGCAGGACCGTGTAGCCGACCGAGCCCTCAAGCGGGGCGACCGGCCGGCCCTCGCGGTCGAGGGGCATGTAGAGCCACATGCCGGGGAAGTCCGGACCCAGAGGCGCCACGCGGCTGGCCAGCTGAACCCAGGGCGAGTTGCGGCCGCCATGGCGTCCGAACCCGTGGGGATAGCGAAACACCTCGACCAGGCCGATCGGCGCGCTGATCGGCTCGCCGTTGCGGTCAATGACCTGGGCCAGGCCTGTACCGTCCGGGGCGGTGAAGTTCTGGAAGATGACCGAACCGGCGCGCGGCATGACTGCGTCGGCCGACCCGGTGTCGACGATCCCGGCGCCGGGCGGGACCGGCTGGCCGAACCGATCGACCCCGAACACGGCGCGACCTCCCAGGCCGCCGACCAGCTTGGGCTCAAGGCTGTCCCCGGTGAACAGCGCCACGGTCAAGGTCGTCGACTCACCGGTCTTGAAGGCGGGCGCCGCCGCCACGATCGGGGCCACCATGACCGGCCGATCCGCCACCGCCCCCGGGTCGGCGCCCGGCATCAGCGATTTGTGCATCCCCGGCCAGCGGTAGGGCAGCTCAGGACCGGGCCGCTTCCCATAGACCACCACCCGCATCTGGCCGAACCCGCTGGCCTGCACGGCGTGGCGCGCCGACAGCGGGATGATCTCGTCGCTGCCGAAGGCCAGGATCTTTCCGCGCTCATCGACGACCAGATACTCCGTCCAGCTGGACCAGCCCTTGGCGCTGCAGCCGCGGGTCATGACCGCGTGACGGACGAAGGTCGACGCGCCGGGGGTCACCGGCACCTCCACGCGATACTGAAGTTCCGGCTTGCTCGGCTTGCCGCAGGCCGGGCGCTTGGACTGGGCCGCCGCGGGCGCGGCCAGGGCGAGGAGGAGTCCAAGGCCGAAAAATACGCGGAACAGAACTCGCATCGGGCGCTCCATGACCCTGCTATTCAACCCAGGTGGCCTTGTCGGTGTCTGCCTCAATAAAGGGGGCGATGGACAAAGAGAAAGGGCCGCCCCTTTCGGAGCGGCCCTTCCCATTTCATTGAAGTCTGAGTGACCGGACGTCTTAGAAGTCCATGTCGCCCATGCCGCCCATGCCGCCGGGCATGCCGCCCGGGGCGCCGCCGGAGGCCTTCTTCGGCGCTTCGACGATGGCGGCTTCGGTGGTGATCAGCAGGCCGGCGACCGAGGCCGCGTCCTGCAGGGCGGTGCGAACCACCTTGGCCGGGTCGATGACGCCGTCCTGGACCAGGTCGACGTACTCTTCGGTCTGGGCGTTGAAGCCGAAGGTGGCCGAGTCGCTTTCGAGGATGCGGCCAACCACGATCGAGCCTTCCACGCCGGCGTTTTCGGCGATCTGGCGGATCGGAGCCTGCAGGGCGCGACGGACGATGGCGATCCCGTTGGTCTGGTCGGCGTTGTCGCCGGTCAGGCCGTCGAGGATTTTCGAGGCCTTCAGCAGGGCCACGCCGCCGCCGGGGACGATGCCTTCTTCCACGGCCGCGCGGGTCGCGTTGAGGGCGTCATCGACGCGGTCCTTCTTTTCCTTCACCTCGACTTCGGTCGAGCCGCCGACGCGGATGACCGCGACGCCGCCGGCCAGCTTGGCCAGACGCTCTTGCAGCTTTTCCTTGTCGTAGTCCGAGGTGGTGTCCTCGATCTGCTTCTTGATCTGGCCGATGCGGGCTTCGATGCCTTCCTTGGCGCCGACGCCGTCCACGATGGTGGTGTCGTCCTTGGTGATGGTGACCTTCTTGGCCTTGCCGAGCATCTCGAGGGTGACGTTCTCGAGCTTGATGCCCAGGTCTTCGCTGATCACTTCACCGCCGGTCAGGACGGCGATGTCTTCCAGCATGGCCTTGCGGCGGTCGCCGAAGCCAGGAGCCTTGACGGCCGCGACCCGCAGGCCGCCGCGCAGCTTGTTGACCACCAGGGTGGCCAGGGCTTCGCCTTCGATGTCCTCGGCGATGATCAGCAGCGGACGGCCCGACTGCACCACGGCCTCGAGGACCGGCAGCAGGGGCTGGAGGCCCGACAGCTTCTTCTCGAACAGCAGGATCATCGGCTCTTCGAGCACGACTTCCATCTTGTCGGCGTTGGTGATGAAGTAGGGCGACAGGTAGCCGCGGTCGAACTGCATGCCTTCGACGACGTCGAGCTCGGTCTCGGCGGTCTTGGCTTCTTCAACCGTGATGACGCCTTCGTTGCCGACCTTTTCCATGGCGCGGGCGATCATCTCGCCCACTTCCTTGTCGCCGTTGGCCGAGATGGTGCCGACCTGAGCGATTTCGCTGTTGGCCGAGACCTTCTTGGAGGTCGACTTGATCTCTTCGATGACCTTGCCGACGGCCTTGTCGATGCCGCGCTTCAGGTCCATCGGGTTCATGCCGGCGGCGACCGACTTCAGGCCCTCGACCACGATGGCCTGGGCCAGGACGGTGGCGGTGGTGGTGCCGTCGCCGGCCTTGTCGTTGGTCTTGGAGGCGACTTCGCGGATCATCTGCGCGCCGAGGTTCTCGAACTTGTCAGCCAGTTCGATTTCCTTGGCGACCGAGACACCGTCCTTGGTCGAGCGCGGGGCGCCGAAGGACTTTTCGATCACGACGTTGCGGCCCTTGGGGCCCAGGGTCACCTTCACCGCGTTGGCGAGGATGTTGACGCCGCGCAGCATGCGGTCACGGGCGTCGGAGGAGAAATAGACGTCTTTGGCGGCCATGATGGTTGCCTTCTTTCAGTAGGATGTTGGGAGGAAGGAAGTCGGTGGGTGGCGGGGCCTTAGGCCTCGAGCACGCCCAGGACGTCGCTTTCCTTCATGATGATCAGGTCCTGGCCATCGACCTTGACCTCGGTGCCCGACCACTTGCCGAACAGGATTTTGTCGCCGGCCTTCAGTTCCAGGGCCTGGACCTTGCCGCTGTCATCGCGGGCGCCGGGGCCGACAGCGACGACTTCGCCTTCCTGCGGCTTTTCCTTGGCGGTGTCGGGGATGATGATCCCACCCTTGGTGCGGGATTCTTCTTCGACGCGCTTCACCAGGACGCGGTCGCCGAGCGGGCGAAATTTCATCGGATGCTCTCCGTCGTGACGGTTAGTGTTTTTGGGTCGCCGGCATGCGGGAGGGGGCTGTTAGCAGTCCTCTCCCGTGAGTGCCAACGGTGGCGGGGAGGTAGGAGGCGGCGCGGGGGGAGTCAAGGGTTGGAGGGGCGACGGAGATTATAAACTCTCCCCCCGCTTTGCGGGGGGAAGACCGCTCTGGAGCCTTCAGGCGACAGAGCAGGAGGGGGGGCAAGTCCGTCTGAAGGCTAACCCCTGCCGCCGGTGGGGCCCGCCTCCTGGTTTCTCGCTTAGGCTCGAAACCTGTCCTCCTCCCGCTTCGCGGGGGGAGAGGCTAGGGTAGCGGCGCCGCTGATATGCGGTCCCGAAGAGCCCCCGCCCAACGGTCGTAGGCCAGGGCGGTCAGGTGGCGGCCGTCCAGAGATTCGGCCGGGGTCAGTCGGCCTTTCGGCGCCACCACGGGATTGAGGTCCAGCCATTCGCAGCGGCCGCTGCGGCAGAGGCCCGCGTAGGCGCGGTTGAGCCGGTCGATGCGCGCGTTCTGCTTTGCGTCGCCGGTATAAAGCACCGACTGCAGGATCACCCGCCGGCCCTTCAGCCCGTCGAGAATCGCCGAGACGTTCGCGACGGTGTCCTCCAGCCGCCAGGCCGAGTGACGGACGTCGTTGGTCCCGATCATGACCGCCACCGTTCGGGCCGAAGCGGGAACCGACGCCGTCAGTCGGGCGCGCAGGCCGCCGGTGGTGTCACCGCTGATCCCCCGGTTGCCGACCTGGGGCCCGATCAGTTCATGCCATTCGGCAAGCTCGGTCAGGGAATCGCCGAGCATCGCCACCTTGGGGGTGTCGGGCAGGGCCTCGAAATGCTGCACGCGGTGGCGCCAGGAGGCATAGGCGGTGGGATCGGCCTGGCCGCGCCCCCACGGATAGGCGACGAGCAATCGGTCTGCCGCGATACCGGCCACCACGCAGACGGCGGCGGCCTGCAGAAGCCACAGGCGCCGCCGGCTCACCGGCGCACCCCCGTCACTGACAGGCGAGGCATTCCTCGTAGTCGGTCGGGGCCGCCGAGACCATGTCGACCTCGGCCCGGTCTTCGCCGGCGTGCGAGGCCCGCTGCACCGACTTGGAGCGTAGGTAGTAGAGGCTCTTCATGCCCCGTTCCCAGGCGGTCCAGTGCAGCATGTGCAGGTCCCATTTATCGACGTCGCCCGGCAGGAAGACGTTGACCGACTGGCTCTGGCAGATCTCCGGGGTCCGGTCGGCGGCCAGTTCGATCACCCAGCGCTGGTCCAGCTCGAAGGCCGTCTTGTAGACGTCCTTGTCGTCCTGATCGAGGAAGTCCAGGTGCTGGACCGAGCCCTCGTGGCTGAGGATGCTGTCCCACACTGCGGGCGTGTTCTGGCCCTTCGCGTCGAGCAGGCGCTCCAGGTAGGGGTTCTTGACCGCGAACGAACCCGACAGGGTCTTGTGGGTGTAGATGTTGGCCGGGATCGGCTCGATGCCGGCGCTGGTGCCGCCGCAGATGATGCTGATCGAGGCGGTCGGGGCGATGGCCAGCTTGTGGCTGAACCGCTCCATCACACCCCGGTCGGCGGCGTCCGGGCAGGGCCCTTTTTCCTCGGCCAGGGTCTTGGACGCCTTGTCGGCCTCGCGGCGCAGGTGCTTGAACAGCCGCATGTTCCAGCTCTTGGCCAGGGCGCTCTCGAACGGCACGTTCTGGGCCTGCAGGAAGCTGTGGAAGCCCATCAGGCCGAGACCCACCGACCGCTCGCGCTTAGCGGCGTAGACGGCGTTCTTGGCGTCGATCGGCGCGCGCTGGATGAAGTCCTCGAGCACATTGTCGAGGAAGCGCATGACGTCCTCGATGAACTTCGGCTCGTTGCGCCACTCCAGGAAGGTCTCGGCGTTGACGCTCGACAGGCAGCAGACAGCGGTTCGCTCCTGGCCCAGGTGGTCGGCGCCGGTATGCAGCATGATCTCGCTGCACAGGTTCGACTGGCGAACCTTCATGCCCAGGTCCTTCTGGTGCTGGGGCATGGCGTTGTTCACGTGATCGGAGAAGATCAGGTAGGGCTCGCCGGTCTGCAGCCGCAGCTCCAGCACCTTCTGCCACAGGGCGCGGGCGTCGACCTCGCGCAGCACTTCGCCGGTCTTGGGCGAGCGCAGGCCGAACTTCTCGCCATCGCGCACCGCGAACATGAACTCGTCGGTGATGTTGATGCCGTGGTGCAGGTTCAGGGACTTGCGGTTGAAGTCGCCCGACGGCTTGCGGATCTCGAGGAACTCCTCGATCTCCGGATGGTGGATGTCGAGGTAGACCGCGGCCGAGCCGCGGCGCAGGGAGCCCTGGCTGATGGCAAGGGTGAGGCTGTCCATCACCCGGATGAAGGGGATGATGCCGCTGGTCTGGCCAGCGCCCTTGACCTTCTCGCCGATGGAGCGGACGCCGCCCCAGTAGGTGCCGATGCCGCCGCCGTTGGCGGCCAGCCAGACGTTCTCGTTCCAGGTATCGACGATGCCGTTGAGGCTGTCGCCCACCGCGTTGAGGAAGCAGCTGATCGGCAGGCCGCGATCGGCGCCGCCGTTGCTGAGCACCGGGGTGGCCGGCATGAACCACAGGCGGCTCATGTAGTCATAGACCCGCTGGGCATGCTCGGCGTCGTCGGCGAAGGCCGTGGCGACCCGCGCGAACATGTCCTGATAGGACTCGCCCGGCAGCAGATAGCGGTCTTCCAGCGTTCGCTTGCCGAACTCGGTCAGCAGGGCGTCGCGACTGCGATCGACCTCGACCTTGCGGACCAGGGACAGTTGCGGACGATCAGCCAGCCACGGCTCGGAGCCGGCGGCCTCGCCAAGCGGAATCTGACGTGCAGCTTCACCCATCATGTGCCCAAATACCCGTAATCTAACAGTCACTTCGGTTCGGTTGCCCGCCCCGCTGACCCCATATGTAGTGGGCGAAGCGCCCCCTGAACCCACTATATGGGGCCACGAGCCCTAATGACTCGTCAACGGGTCGAAGGGCCGCGCGGCGGACTTTTTCGTTAACAAGCTGTTGACGAATGGTCGCATGAACGTCGCAAACCCAACAGGGCCGGGCGTTCCGGGCGAACATTAAGTCTGCCCTATGACGCGAGCGTGATGATGCGTCGCAGGCAACCTGCGATGGCGGGCCAGCCGACCTCGGTATCGGGGGTATACCCCAGCCGCACGATGATCAGTTTTCTGGACGGAACCACCATCAGGACCTGCCCATCGAGGCCCCGCGCATGGAAGGCGTCCCCCGGCTCCCCGCCGAGCAGGGAGGGTCCGGCGCCGGGACCGGGCGCACCCTCCAGCCACCAGCCGGCGCCGTAGGTCGGCTCGACGGTGGGGGTGCGGGCGAACCGGGCCCAGTCCCTGGCAAACAGCTGGCGGCCATCGTCCAGATACAGCCGACCAAGGGCCGCCAGGTCCCGCGCCGTGGTCCACATCAACGAGCCGCCGTAGAAGGTCCCGGCCGGGTCGAACTCCATCAGGGTGTCGTTCATGCCGAGAGGACGAAAGAGGTTCAGCGAGGCGAACCGGACTAAGCCGCCGCGCCGCAGGGCCGGATCAGTGGTCCCCGGCATCAGCCGCGCCGCCAGCTCCGCCGCCGCCAAGTGATAGGCGCCGGTCGAGTAGTTCCAGACCGTACCCGGCGGACGGCGGTCACCCGGCCGGCTGGCGGCATAACGCGCCACATCGAACCGCCCCGGCCCGAACAGCAGCCGGCTGGCGTCCGAGGCTACCGCCAGCGGCTTGCGATCCTCATCCCAGGGGAGGCCGTCGGTGAGAGTCAGCAGGTGGCGCAGGCTGACCGTGCGGTTGTCCGGGATCACCGAGACAGGCGCATCGATGCCGAGCTCGCGGTGGGCCACCGCGACCCCGACCAGGGCTTGGGTCACCGACTTGGCGATCGACCAGGACACATGGCGCGTCCGGGGGCCGTGGTCGCGGCCATAGCGCTCGAACAGGGTCTCGCCGTTCTGGACAATCAGCAGGGCGTCGGTGCGGCCCTGGCGCGGATCGGCGATGGCGGACTGCCAGACACCCTCGAAATTGGAGGCCACGTCGATCCCCTCGGCCGCTCCAATCAGGGGAACGGCGGCAAGCCCGGCAAGGAGGTTGCGGCGACGCATGCCCCACCATAGACCACCCCACGCTCGCCCGTCACCGAACGGCGTCTGACGCCTCCGCCAAAATCGACCCCTGGCGGCAGGGCTTTCCGGTCGCTAGGGTCCGCGCCGCAAGGTTTCACCGGAGTAGCCCGTTCCATGAAGTCGTTTCTGCTCGCCACTGCTATCGGCATCCTGCCCCTGGCGGCCATCGCCGCAGAGCCCGCGATCGACGGCGCCAAGTTGGAAACCCACGTCAAGGAACTGTCCTCGGACGCCTTCGAAGGCCGCGGCCCGGCGACCGAGGGCGAGAAGAAGACCGTCGCCTACATCTCCGCCCAGTTCGCCGACGCCGGCCTCCAACCGGGCGGCGACCTAAAGCCGGACGGCAAGCGCGCCTGGACCCAGGACGTGCCCCTGGCCAAGTTCGACATCGATGGCCCGGTGGCCGCCGCCTTCACCCTGAACGGAACCGCCACCCCCCTGGTCCAGGGCGACGACATCGCCATCCGCGCGGCGATGACCGGCCAGACCCAGGTGTCGCTGAAGGACGTCCCCATCGTCTGGGCCGGCTACGGCACCGTGGCGGGCGAGCGGCGCTGGAACGATTTCGAAGGCGTCGACGTGCGCGGCAAGATGATCGTCGTGCTGGTCAATGACCCCGACTTCGAGATCGGCCAGGGCGACTTCGGCGGCCGGGCGATGACCTACTACGGCCGCTGGACCTACAAGTACGAGGAGGCCGCCCGCCAGGGCGCCGCTGGGGTGCTGATCGTCCATGAGACCGCGCCGGCCAGCTACGGCTGGGCGACGGTCAAGAACTCCAACACCAACACCATGTTCGACATCGTCCGCGAGGACCCGACCAAGGCCCACACCCCGGTCGAGAGCTGGATCACCCGCGAAGCGGCCGTGAAGCTGTTCACCGCCGCCGGCCTGGACTTCGAGGCGGAAAAGAAGAAGGCCCAGAAGCGCGACTTCAGGGCCACGGAGATGAAGGGGGTCACCTTCTCGACCGACTTCAAGGTCAAGGGCGAGGTCATCGTTTCCAAGAACGTCGTGGGCCTGCTGCCCGGCAAGACGCGGCCCGACGAGTACCTGATCTTCTCCGCCCACTGGGACCATCTGGGCATCGGCCGCCCGGACGCCAGCGGCGACACCATCTACAACGGCGCGGTGGACAACGCGACGGGCACCGGCGCGGTGATCGAGCTGGGCCGCGCCTTCGCCAAGGGCGAGCGCCCCGACCGCTCCCTGGTGTTCATGACGGTGACCGCCGAGGAGAAGGGCCTTCTGGGGTCGGAGTATTACGCCGCCAACCCGCTCTATCCGCTGAGCAAGACGGTGGCGGTGTTCAACACCGATGCGCTGAAGCCCATGGAGCCGATGCGCGACTTCACCGTCTCGGGCAACGTCGGCCAGGACCTGACCACCATGCTGATCGCCAAGGGCAAGGACCGCGGCCGTATCTTCGTGCCCGATCCGAACCCGGCCGCCGGCCTGTTCTACCGCTCCGACCACTTCCCCTTCGCCAAGCGCGGGGTGCCCTCGATCTCCTTCGGCTCCGGCGCCGACCCGGTTTCCGGCGACAAGGCCAAGGTCGTCGCCTGGGCGGAGAAGTACGGCCGCGACATGTACCATCAGCCGGCGGATGAATACTCCGAAGACTGGACGATGGACGGCATCGTGGTCGACCTGACCCTGCTGCGCGACCTCGCCCTGGACCTGGCCAACAGCAAGACCTGGCCCGAATGGAATGCGGGCACGGAGTTCAAGGCCCTGCGCGACGCCACCAAGGCCGACCGCAAGTAGGGGGATCGGCGGGCCATGACCGCCAGCGTCTTCGACCTGTTCAAGCCCGGCGTCGGGCCGTCCAGCTCCCACACCATGGGGCCGATGACCGCCGCCGCCCGCTTCGTCGCCGAGCTTCGGGACACAGGCCGGCTGGGGGCCGTCGCGCGGGTGCAGGTCAAGCTCTACGCCTCCCTGGCCCTGACCGGCAGAGGGCACGCCACCGACCGGGCGACCATGCTGGGGCTGATGGGCTTCGAGCCCGCCAGCCTGGACCCCGACGCCGGCGAGGCGGCGCTGGAAACCCTCAGGGCGACCGGCCGCATGGCGTTGGGCGGCGAGACCGACATCGCCTTCGACGAACAGGTCGATATCGTCTGGGCCGGTCGCCAGCGGCTGCCCCAGCACCCGAACGCCATGACCCTGACCGCCTTCGACGCCGGCGAGGCGGCGGTGCTGGCGCGCACCTACTTCTCCGTCGGCGGGGGGTTCGTCTGCGAGGAGTCCGAGATCGGCCGCAACGCCCCGGCCGAAGAAGCGCCGATCCCCTACCCCTTCGAGTCCGGCGCCGAGCTCCTGGTCAAGGCCGACGCCGCCGGGCTGACCATCGCCCAGCTGATGATGGCCAACGAAATCGCCCGCGCGCCCGACGCCATCGTGCTGGAGCGGCTGGACGCCATCTTCGGGGCCATGGAGGCCTGCATCGACCGCGGCATGCGGATCGGCGGCGAACTGCCCGGGGGCCTGAACGTCAAGCGCCGCGCCAAGCAGGTGCATGAGACCATCATGGCCAAGGTCGAAAAGCAGCTCAGCGACCCGCTGGCGGCGATGGACTTCGTCAACCTCTGGGCCCTGGCGGTCAACGAGGAGAACGCCGCCGGCGGCCGGGTGGTCACCGCCCCCACCAACGGCGCGGCGGGCCTGATCCCGGCGGTGCTGCGCTTCTACGACCGGTTCATGGCCGGAACGCCAGAGGGCCGCCGGACCTTCCTGCTGACCGCCGCGGCCATCGGCGCCCTCTACAAGAAGAACGCCTCGATCAGCGGGGCCGAGGTCGGCTGCCAGGGCGAGGTCGGCGTCGCCTGCTCGATGGCCGCCGCCGGCCTCGCCGCCGTCATGGGCGGCAGCAACGCCCAGATCGAGAACGCGGCCGAGATCGGCATGGAACACAACCTCGGCCTCACCTGCGACCCCATCGGCGGCCTGGTCCAGATCCCCTGCATCGAGCGCAACGCCATGGGCGCCATCAAGGCCATCGACGCGGCGCGGTTGGCGATGCTGGGTGACGGCCAGCATTCGGTGAGTTTGGACAAGGTCATCGCCACGATGAAGCGCACGGGCGAGGACATGAACGAGATCTACAAGGAGACTTCCTTGGGCGGCTTGGCAGCAGGGATGCCGGTGAACCGGGTTGAGTGCTGAGAGGTTCGGAAAGCCTACTCGTTCCTGTCCAAGATAAGGGAATGAGAATTTGCTACATTATATCATCCAAGTTCAAACGACTAATCTGTACTAATTAACAACTTCACAGAGCCCATCGGCCCGCTTACCTCCCCCGCATCGCCCTTCGATGCTAAAGACCCCTACCGATGCCGCACGACCACGCCCATCACGATCACGACCACCATCACGGCGGCCACAAGGACCACCACCATGGTCCCGGCGGGCACAGTCATGCGCCGAAGGATTTCGGCCGCGCCTTCGCCATCGGGGCGGGGCTCAACATCGCCTTCGTCGCCGCCGAGGCGGCAGCCGGGCTGATCACCGGTTCGCTGGCCCTGCTGGCCGATGCCGGGCACAACCTTTCGGACGTGCTGGGGCTGCTGCTGGCCTGGGGCGCGGTGATCCTGTCCAAACGCTTGCCGACCGGACGGCGAACCTATGGCCTTGGCAAGGGCACGGTGCTGGCCTCGCTGGCCAACGCCGGCCTGCTGATGCTGGCGGTGGGGGCCATCGTCTGGGAGGCGGTGCGGCGCTTCAACGATCCCCAGCCCATCGAGCCGGGCCTGGTGATCATCGTGGCGGCCATCGGGGTGGTGATCAACACGGCCACGGCCCTGATGTTCATGCGCGGCCACGGGGACCTGAACGTCCGCGGCGCCTTCCTGCACATGGCCGCCGATGCGGCGGTGTCGCTGGGGGTGGTGGTGGCGGCCATCATCATCTGGACGACCGGCTGGCAGTGGATCGATCCGGTGATCAGTCTGGTCATCGCTGCGGTGATCGTTATCGGCACCTGGGGCCTGCTTCGCGACAGCCTCGATCTGGCGCTGGACGCCGCCCCGCGCGGTATCGATCCCGAGAAGGTAAAGGCCTGGCTGGCCTCCCGCCCCGGCGTCACCGAGGTGCACGACCTGCACATCTGGGCGATGAGCACCAGCGAGACCGCCCTGACCGCTCACCTGACCCGGCCGGTCAACGCCGATTCCGACGCCTTCCTCGACAGCGTCTGCCACGACCTGGTCCATGAGTTCGGCATCGGCCATGCGACCCTGCAGCTGGAGACCGGCGCCCACGGACCCTGCCGGCTGGCCGCCGCCCATGGCTGAGAGCGGCCTGCCCCTCTCGCTTGTCCTCTACCGCGCCGCTACGGGCGCCTTCGAGCCGTTCGCCCGAGGCCTGCTGCGCAAGCGGGCCCTGGACGGCAAGGAGGACGGCGCTCGGCTGGAGGAGCGGCTGGGCTCGGCCGCCGTGCCCCGCCCGTCCGGTCCCCTGGTCTGGCTGCATGCGGTCAGCGTCGGCGAGAGCCAGTCGGCCCTGCCGCTGATCGAGCGGCTGGCGGCGCGGCCGGGCCTGACCGTTCTCGTCACCTCCGGCACGGTGACCTCCGCCGCCCTGCTGGCGCGCCGCCTGCCGCCCGGCGCCATCCACCAGTACGCCCCGCTGGACACCCCGGCCTCGGCCGCCCGCTTCCTGGAATACTGGCGCCCCGACCTGGCCGTCTTCATCGAGAGCGAGATCTGGCCGAACCTGATCCTGGGGGCCAAGGCGCGGGGCGCCAGGCTGGCCCTGCTGTCGGCCCGCATCACCCGCAAGACCGCCAGGGGGTGGGCCCGCATCGCCGCCGGCGCCCGCCGGGTGCTGGCCGCCTTCGACCTGGTGCTGCCGCAGGACGAGGCCTCCGCCGAACGCCTCGCATATTTCGGCGTCGAGACCACCGGCCGCCTGAACCTCAAGCTGGCCGGCGAGCCCCTTCCCTGCGACGCGACTGAGTTGGACCGTTTGCGCGCCGCCATCGGCGATCGCCCGGTGGTGCTGGCCGCCAGCACCCATGAGGGCGAGGAGAGTATCGTGGCCACCGCCGCGATGACCGCCATCCGCGAGGCCGCCCCCCACGCCCTGCTGATCGTCGCCCCCCGCCACCCCGAACGCGGCGCCTCGGCCGCCGCCGCCATCGGGCAGGGCTATGGTCCGCTCGCCCGCCGGTCGCTGGGCGAGGCCGTCGGGCCGCGCACCGCCGTCTATGTGGCCGACACCCTGGGGGAGCTTGGCCTGTTCTTCCGCCTGGCCGATGTGGTGGTCATGGGCGGCAGCTTCGTTCCCGGCGTCGGCGGCCACAACCCGATGGAGCCGGCTCGCCTGGCTGCCCCGGTGATCAGCGGGCCGGACGTCTACAATTCGGCCGAGGTCTACGCCGCCATGACGAAGGAAGGCCGAGGCGCCCTCCTGGTCGACGGTCCCGGCCAGCTCTCCACCACCCTCGCCCGCCTGCTGGCCGATCCCGCGGAGGCCAAGGCGCTGGGCCTGCGCGGCCAGGCCTTCGCGCAGGGCCAGGCCGCCGCCCTGGAGGACGCCTGGACGCGGCTGGAGGCCCTGCTGCCATGAAGCTGTCGACGCCCCGCTGGTGGTACGTCCGCGACGGCGCCCCGGGCGTGGTCACCCGCATGGTCCTCACCCCGATCAGCTGGATCTGGGCGGCGGTCACGGCCGCCAAGATCCGCAATGCGAAACCGGCCGACGCCGGGGTGGCGGTGATCTGCGTCGGCAACCTCACCATGGGCGGCGTCGGCAAGACCCCCATCGTTCGTGAACTCCTGCGTCTGCTGCGCGAGGCCGGCGTGGAGGCCCACGGCCTCTCACGCGGCTACGGCGGCCGAGAGCCCGGCCCGCTGAAAGTCGATCCCGCCCGCCACACCGCCGCCGACGTCGGGGACGAGCCGCTGATGCTCGGCCACGACGGCCCCTACTGGATCGCCCGCGACCGCCCGGCCGGCGCCCGCGCCGCCGCTGCCGGCGGCGCCCGGGCCGTGGTCATGGACGACGGCCACCAGAACCCCTCGCTGAAGAAGACCCTGTCCCTCGTCGTGGTCGACGGCGAGACCCGCAACAACGAATGGCCTTTCGGCGATGGCGCGGTGTTTCCCGCCGGCCCGATGCGCGAACCGCTGAAGGCCGGCCTCGCCCGCACCGACGCGGTGATCGTCCTGCTACCCGCCGACTTGGCCAACCCGGACATGGACCTCCTGCGCCAGTTCCCCGGCAAACCGATCCTGATCGCCCGCCTCGAGCCGGTCGGCCCGCCGCCCGCCGGGCCCCTGCTGGCCTTCGCCGGCATCGGCAAGCCGTGGAAGTTCGAGCGCGCCCTGATCGCTGCCGGCGCCGACCTTGCGGACTTCGCCCCCTTCCCCGACCACGGCGCCTACGACGAGGGAACCCTGCGTTTCCTCGAGCAGCGGGCGGCGGCTCTGGGGGCTGCTCTGCTAACCACCGAGAAGGACTGGGTGCGCCTGCCGCCAGAATGGCGCGCGAAAGTGGCCCATTGGCCCGTTCGGGCGCGGTTCGAGGCGGAACAGGCGGCGCGCGATCTGTTCCTGCAGGCCTTGGCGATTTAGAGAGTGGTTTCGCCTCTGGGCTCCCTTCTCCCCTTGCGGGAGAAGGTGTCGCGAAGCGACGGATGAGGGGTCGATGACCGGCTCAGCCGCCCTCCGGCCGCTTAACCCGCAGGTAGGCCGGTGGAAGAGGCGCACCGGTGTCCAGCGCCCAACGGTCGGACGGGTCGTCGTAGGTGCTGGTGGTTGGGCGCTCGATGACTTTCAGAATAGCTGTGACGACGTCGTTCGGACGGTTTGAGACGGCGCTGTTCGGGAAGCGCAGGACGGTGAAGCCCTCGGACCGAAGCCAAGCGTCACGAAGGGCGTCCCGATCCGGGTCGTGAAATGGTCCGTCGGCTTCGACGATGAGCCGATGACGCAAGCAAAAGAAGTCGACGATGTACCGGCCGATGGGCACTTGCCGACGAAACTTCAGATGCTCAAGGCGGCGGTTGCGGAGCAGTTTCCACAGGACGCCCTCGTTGAAGGTCGGAGCGTGGCGCATGCGGCGCGCCTGGGCAAATTTGGGCGGGGCCATGGAGTCGAACAAATCATGAACAAAGTTCGACGGCAAGGGTAGCGGTGGCAGCGAAGACTGCTTTGAAAGTCATCGCCCCCTCATCCGGCCCTTCGGGCCACCTTCTCCCGCGAGGGGAGAAGGGAGACCAGAGGCGAAGTCACTAAGGGGTGGAGGCGACTCAAGCCGTAGCCTTGTCCCGCGCCCTGGCCGCCACCGGCAGGGCATAGCCCGCCGCTCGAGCCCGAGCTTCTCCCCGCGCGATCTCCTTATGCAGGTCGGCCACGTAGTGGTTGAAGTCCACCTGGATGGTGTGCCGCGCGGCCTTGTAGTAGGGCCCCAGATAAAAGGCTTCGTCCTTGGCGGTGATCGCCTCCATCTCCGCCTTGGCCGGCGGCCGGTAGCGGCCGGTCAGGTAGGCGGCCGCCAGCTTGGCCTGCTGTTCGGCGAAGTTGACCAGGGTGGGCAGAGGCTGGGCCAGAGCCATGAAGAACAGGTTGTCGATGCCCGGCTTCATCATCCGCTTGAACAGCGGGAAGCGATGCTCGGCGTCGGGCAGCAGCTCCGAATCCTCGAAGAAGGGGAACTTCATGTCGTAGCCGGTGGCGAAGACGATGGCGTCCACCTGCTCGACGCTGTCGTCGGCGAACCGGACATTCTTGCCTTCTAGCGCCTTGATCGCCGGCTTGAACTTCACGTCGCCACAGCCCGCCCGGGTGAGGAACTCGCCGCTGACCGAGGGGTGGGCTTCCAGCGGCTCGTGATCTGGCTTGGGAAGGCCGTAGTCCTCCATCCGGCCCAGCGTCTTCTTGATGACGTTGCGGGCGAGGGCCTGGCCGATCGAGCGGGGCATCCAAGCCGGCATCGAGCTCTTATCCGCCGGCTTGCCGTTCATGTATTTGGGCAGCACCCAGACCCCGCGCCGGGCCGAGACCCAGAGGTTCTTGGCGATCGGCCGCTGGGACAGCTCGCTGGCGATATCCATCGCCGAGTTGCCCATCCCGACCACCACGACGTTCTTGCCCCGCATGTCGACCGGATCGAACGGGTCGCAGTAGGCGTGGCTGTGGAAGGCCGGCCCGTCGAACTCGCCCGTGTACTCGGGGATGCGCGGGCTCCAGTGGTGGCCGTTGCAGACGAACAGCACGTCATAGGTCCGCGTCTCCCCGGTCGACAGGGTGACGTCCCACAGTCCGTCAGCCGTCCGCTGCGCCTTGGTCACCGCGGTATTGAAGGTGATGGTCTCGCGCAGGCCGAAGTGATCGACGTAGTCCTTGAAGTACTGGAACAGCTGGGCGTGGTGCGGGAAGTCCGGCCAGTCGGCGGGCACGGGATAGTCCTCGAACGCCAGCCGCCACTTGGACGTATCGATATGCAGGCTCTCGTAGCAGGCCGACATGCCGTTGGGGTTCTTGTAGTACCAGTTGCCGCCGACCTCGTCCGACATCTCGAAACAGTCGTAGGGGACGCCGAAATCCTTCAGCCGCTTGGCCGTGGTGAAGCCCGAGCAGCCGGCCCCGATAATGCAGGCCTTCGGCAACGCCTTGCTGGCCATGCCGTCTCTCCCTGAAGTGACTTATCGTTGTTCAGGTGAGGCTATCTCGGCTGACGCTTGCGTCAACCGTGACGTCGCGTGAGCTTTTGCTTGGTCGCGCGTTTGGCCCGATAACCGGTCCCCACTTATCGGAACGCGCTTTAGGAACAGCCCGCGACGCATCGCGACCAGCGCGGATTGCAGCTGATCTCTTCTTCCTCGGCCAGGCAGAAATAGTGGCTCTGGGCGCAGGCGGTGCGGCACTGGCTGGCCGTCCGGGTCCCGCGCAGGCCACCGGCCGTGCTCTCCAGCGGCCGGGTGAAGGCCAGGCCGGGCGGCAGGGTCGATCCGGTCCCCGGCACGGAGAAATCCAGCGGCGGCGCCTCCGCCGCCGGCTCGCTCGGCCGCAGACCCGCTTCCTTGGCGGTCGGAGTGACCACCTGCAGCCGCTTCTGCTGCGCCGCCACCGGGGTGGCGAGCAGCAGGACCAGGACGAGGACGGCAAGACGGCGCATGTTGGGCAGGCTGGCGGACCGGCGTTAAGACCCGGTTAACCACGTCGGACGCGCCGAAACGGCGCCATCTCGCCTAATTCAAAGACCGCCGCTATAAGGCGCCATGAAAAGACAGAAAGAAGCAGCCGCCATCGTGGCGCGGCTTGAAGAAGAATACGACCGCTCCGTTTCCTGCCTGCGGGAAAACCTGAAGGCCTTCCTCGAAGAGGGCAAGCGGCCCGACCCCAGCCTTCGCGAAACCGGCGCCTACGCCTACCCCGAACTTCGGCTCAGCTGGTCGGGCGAGAGCGGCTATCCGGTGATCACCCGAGCCTACGCCCGGCTGTCGGACCCCGGCCACTACGCCACCACGGTGACCCGGCCGGCGATGTTCCACGACTATCTGGTCGAACAGCTGGCCCATCTTATGGAGGACTTCGACGTCGAGGTCGACGTCGGCCGCTCCACCCAGGAAATCCCCTTCCCCTACGTGCTGGACGGCGGCGACCTGTCCCTGGCCGACGCCCAGGCCAGCGAGATCGCCCGCTGGTTCCCGGCCACCGAACTGGCCTACATCGGCGACGAGGTGGCCGACGGCCTGTGGGACCCCTTGATGGCCGAGGAGCGCCCGCTGGCCCTGTTTGACGGCCTGCGCACCGACTTCTCCCTGGCGCGACTGAAGCACTACACCGGCGCGCCGGCCGAGCATGTGCAGCAGTACATCCTGTTCACCAACTATCACCGCTACGTCGACGAGTTCGTCCGCTGGGGCTGCGAGCAGCTCAAGGGCGGCCAGTACGAGGCGCTGAGCTGTTCGGGCGGGGTCTATGTCACCAAGGACACCCCCGATCCGGAACTGGCCGTGGCCAACGGCGCCTGGCGGCGCCACCAGATGCCGGCCTATCACCTGATGGCCCCGGGCGGTCAGGGCATCACCCTGGTCAACATCGGCGTCGGCCCGTCCAACGCGAAGACCATCACCGACCACCTGGCGGTGCTGCGTCCCCAGGCCTGGCTAATGATCGGCCACTGCGGCGGCCTGCGCGGCAGCCAGCGGATCGGCGACTACGTCCTGGCCCACGCCTATCTGCGCGAGGATCACGTTCTCGACGCCATCCTGCCGCCAGACATCCCGGTGCCCAGCATCGCCGAGGTGCAGCGCGCCCTCTACGACGCGGCCAAGCTGGTCAGCGGCGACACCGGCGAGGTGCTCAAGCGCCGCCTGCGCACCGGCACGGTGGTGACCACCGACGACCGGAACTGGGAGCTGCGCTACACCTCCAGCGCCCTGCGCTTCAACCAGAGCCGCGCGGTCGGCATCGACATGGAAAGCGCCACGATCGCCGCCCAGGGCTATCGGTTCCGGGTGCCGTACGGGACGCTGCTCTGCGTGTCGGACAAGCCGCTGCACGGCGAGATCAAGCTGCCTGGCCAGGCCAACGCCTTCTACGAGCGCGCCATCGGCCAGCACCTGCGCATCGGCATCGCCACGGTCGACCTGCTGAGGGCCGAGGGGCCGAGGCTCCACAGCCGCAAGCTCCGGGCGTTCGACGAGCCGCCGTTCCGGTAAGCTTTCAGGCCGCCAGGAACGCGACCATCTCCGCCGCCAGTCGGGGTTCGGCCACCGCCGTCAGGTGGTCGCCGGGCACCCGTACGGCCTTGGCGTTGGGCATGGCCAGCGCCAGCAGTTCCGGCGAGCCATTGTCGGCGTCATCCTGGCCGCAGACGATGAAGGTCGGCACGTCGAGGCCCGCCAGGTCCTGTGCTTTTGTCGGCACGAAGCTCGACAGCACGCCCAACAGGGCCTGCGGATTGAACCCGCCGGCCTTGATGCGGGCCTGGATGTATCTGCCCGCCCGAGGGTCCTTGGCGTTCTCGCCGTTGCGGATGCTGTCCTCGAACATGGCGGCCCGCGCCCCGGCCTGCATCACCCCGCTGTCGCCCATGCCGCCCAGCACGCAGCGCCGGGGTCGCATGCCGCGCACCAGGCAACGCACCGCCGTTCGGGCGCCCAGGCTGTAGCCGACCAGATCGAAGTCGGTGAGACCCAATTCGGCGACCAGCGCCTCCTGATCCTTGGCCAGCACATCCCCCGGCCACGCCCCCACATCCTCCGGGGCCGCCGACTCTCCATGCCCCCGCAGGTCCGGCGCGATGACCTCGAACCCGGCGTCGGCCACCGCCTGGGCGATCCCCGGCTCGATCCAGTTGAGCTTGGCGCTGGCGATGAAGCCGTGCAGCATCAGCACCGGCCGACCGCTGCCCAGCCGATGCACGGCGATCGTCTCGCCATCGAAGCTGGTGAAATGATCCGTCCTCATGCCTGTATGGTGGGGCGCCGCACGCGGTTCCGTCCAGCCCGTTCCCTTCCGCCCCGATTGCCCCTAGCCTCGCCGACGATTCAGGCTCGGGGAGATCAAGGACATGCGGCGGTTGGCTCTGACGGCGGGTACGGCTCTCGCCCTGATGGCGGGGCGGCGAACGCCCAGACGGTGGCGGTCAGCGCCGAGCGATTGCTCGACGTGCGCACCGGCAAATACATCGAGCGGCCCCTGGTGCTGATCACCGACGGCAAGATCACCGCCGTCGGCAGCCTGGCCAGCATGACCATCCCGGCCGGCACGCCGACCATCGACCTGCCGGGCCTGACCCTGATGCCCGGCCTGATCGATATGCATGTGCACCTCGACTCCTCGCCGATCTACGGCGGCTTCAGCGGCCTCAGCTACACCGACGGCTTCTGGACGGTGGTCGCCGTGCGCAACGCCGAGCTGACCGTCAAGGCCGGCTTCACCACCGTACGCAACGTCGGCTCCGACCGCTGGAACGATGTGGCCGTGGCTCAGGCGATCGACGCCGGCTTCGCCGTCGGCCCGCGCATCGTGCCGGCCGCCTATGCGATGAGCGCCACCGGCGGCCATTGCGACTCCACCTACCTGCCGCCCAGCGCCAACGTCACCGCCGCCGGCGTGGCCGACGGTCCCGATGAGGCCCGCAAGAAGGTTCGCTGGCTCAAGAAGTACGGCGCCAAGGCCATCAAGATCTGCGCCACCGGCGGGGTGTTCTCCAACGACGCGGTCGGCGTCCAGCAGATGACGGTCGAGGAAATCCGCGCCGTCACATCCGAAGCCCACATGGCCGAGATGAAGGTCGCTTCCCACGCCCACGGTCCAGAGGGCATCCGCGCCTCCATCGAGGGCGGCGTCGACACCGTCGAGCATGCGTCCCTGGTCGATGACGAGGGCATCCGCATGGCCGCCAAAGCCGGCACCTACTTCGGCATGGACATCTACAACACCGAATACACCCAGTCCGAAGGCCCCAAGAACGGGGTCCGCGAGAGCGAGCTGAAAAAGGACCGCGACATCGCCGAGGCCCAGCGGCAGAACTTCTGCAAGGCGGTCAAGGGCGGGGTGAAGCAGATCTACTCCACCGACGCCGGCATCTATCCCCACGGGGACAACGCCAAGCAGTTCAAAGTCATGGTCCGCTACTGCGCCACCCCGCTGCAGGCCATCCAGTCGGCCACCATCAACGCCGCCGACGCGCTCGGCCAATCGGGCGAGGTCGGTGAGGTGAAACCCGGCGCCTGGGGCGACCTGATCGCCGTCCAGGGCGACCCGCTGGCAGACGTGACGGTGCTGGAGAAGGTGAAGTTCGTGATGAAGGGCGGGCAGGTGGTGGTGCGGCCCTGACGGGCGCCCACGGTTCCTCAGTTCCGCCCCCCTTGGGGGCGGGGGACCGCGCGCGAATACGCGCGTGGTGGTGGGGGCAGCGCCGGCGGATGGGGTTGACCATGAACGCGGCCGTCAAAGCAGCGCCAGAACGTGCTCTATCCTGACCGGCCTGCTCTGCCCCCTCAGTCCGGCGCGTATTCGCGCCGGCCAGCTCCCCCACAGGGGGAGCGACTACGGGTAGTCAACGCCGTCGAGCCTAGACCTCACACACCGTCTTGATCTCGGCCCGCAGTTCGGGAAGCCCCGTACCCTTCTCCGCCGACGTCGCCAGCACCCGGGGAAATGCCGCCGGGCGTTTGGCGATCTGGCCCTGGGTCTTGTCGACCAGCGCCGCGGCCTCAGCCGGCTTGATCTTGTCGGCCTTGGTCAGGACGATCTGGTAGCTGACCGCCGACAGGTCGAGCGCGTCCAGAGCCTCCTTGTCGACGTCCTTCAGCCCGTGCCGCGCGTCGATCAGCAGATAGACCCGCTTCAGATTCGGCCGGCCGCGCAGGTACTGGCGCCCCAGGTCCTGGAACTTGTTGGCCGTCGACCGCGAAACCCGCGCGAACCCATAGCCCGGCAGATCGACCAGCCGCAGCTTCTCGCCCAGCAGGAAGAAGTTGATCTCCCGCGTCCGCCCCGGCTCGTTAGAGGCTCGGGCCAGCTTCTTGTGGCCGACCAGCCCGTTGATCAGGCTGGATTTGCCCACATTCGACCGGCCGGCGAAGCACACCTCCGGCCAGTCGGCCGCCGGCAGGCCGTCCATCTTCACCGCCCCCATCATGAACGTGGCCTGCTGGGCGAAGAGGACGCGCGCCTCCTCCAGCTGCTCGTCCGTGAAGAGCGGGTCCGCCATCAGACGGCCTTGGCCCGGAACCGGTTGAGGAAGTCGTCGATCGGGTTATCCACCTTCAGCCGGTGCATGATGATGTACTGCTGGATGATCGAAAGCACGTTCGAGAAGGTCCAGTAGACGATCAGGCCGACCGCGAACGGCGCCATGATGAAGGTGAACAGGATCGGCATCAGCTGGAAGATCCGCTGCTGCATCGGGTCCGGCGCCGGCGGGTTCATGGCCGTGGTCAGCCACATGGTGAAGCCGTAGAACAGCACGCAGACGCCCAGGCCCAGGGCCCCGGCCATGAACACCCCGGTCGAGGCCGGATGGGTGCTGAGGATCCCGCCGACCAGCGGCAGCGCGCCCGGATCGTAGGGCAGCAGGCCGAAAAGGTTCCAGATGTTGGTCGGATCGCGCGCCGACAGGTCCTTGATGAAGCCGAAGAAGGGCGCGTGACGCATCTCGATGGTCACCGACAGCACCTTGTAGAAGGCCAGGAACACCGGGATCTGCAGCAGCAACGGCAGACAGCCGACCAGCGGATTGACCTTCTCCCGCTGGTACAGGGCCATGGTCTCCTGCTGCATCTTGGCCGGGTCGTCCTTGTACTTCTCCTTCAGCTCCTTCATCGGCTCGGTGAGCTTCTTCATCTTGCTCATCGACTCGTAGGATTTGTTGGCCAGCGGGAAGAGGATGATCCGCACGCACAGGGTGACCAGCAGGATGGCCACGCCGAAGTTGCCGACGAAGCCGTAGAAGAACTCCAGCGCCATGAAGAACGGCCGGGTCAGGAAGTTCAGCACCCCCCAGTCCACCGCCTTGTCGAAGGCCGGGATCGGCTGGGCTCCGCCCTCGCCCTTCTCATAACCCTTCAGCAGCTGCGCCTTCTTGGCGCCGGCGAACAGCCGGGTGCTCTCGGTGATGGTGGCGCCGGGCGCGATGGTCCGCACCGCGCCCAGGGAGCCCGCCGTATAGTAGTCGCGGCCGGCCAGGTTGTCGTACCGGTAGTTGCCTGTGAAGGTCGCCGACTGGGCCGGGACCACCGCCGCCAGCCAGTATTTGTCGGTGATGCCGAGCCAGCCGCCCTGGCCTTCCCAGCTGCCGTACTGGCCCTTCTGCCCCTTCTTCTTCCAGTCGGGGTACTTCTGAAGCCGCAGCTCGCCGTCCATAACGCCGACGCCGCCCTCATGCACGTTCTGACCCTTGCCGGCTTCCGGCGGCAGGCCGGCGCGGCGCACCAGGGCGGCCGGGCGCAGGCTGACCGGCGCGGCGCCTGTGTTGGTCACCGTGTCAGTGATGGTGAACATGTAGTGGCGGTCCACCGCGATGGTGCGGTCGAACACCAGCCCCTGGGGCGAGGTGTAAGTCAGCACCACCGGCGTCGTTTCGGTCAGCCGGCTGCCCTGCTTTACCGCCCAGACGGTGCGCTCGTCGGGCAGGCCGGCGACGTTGTCGGCCTTCCACAAAAATTCTGCGAAGAAGGCGTTGGGCGACTGTTCGGGACGCAGCAGGTCGACGCGCGGCGAGTCCTTGTCCACCGTCTGGCCGTACTGCTGCAGGAACAGGTCGTCGAGCCGGGCGCCGGTCAGGTTGATCGAGCCGGTCAGCACCGGGACCACCCGGCTGCCCTGGTCGTCGCGGGTGGCGATCGGCACCCGCTGCGAGGCGGCGATCGCCGCATTGCGCGACAGCGTCCCGGCCGGAACCACCGGCCGGGCCGGGTTGGCGCCCACCGCCGCCTTCTTGGACTTCTCGGCGATCGCGGCCTTGGCCTTGGCTTCCGCCGCCCGCTCCTTGGCCTGCGGCCCCAGGATGAAGAACTGGTAGCCGATCAGCAGCAGCATCGCGATCGCGAAGAACAGGACTGTGTTGCGGGATTCTTTTTGCATGGAGCGGGGTCAGACCGGCGCTGAAGGGGAAGGGGGCGCGTCCTGTCGGCGGGACGCGGCGGGAAGGTCGGCGGCGAGCCTTATCAGCGCGCTTTTCACATCGTCAAGCAAACGCCCCCAGTCACGCCCGGGCGTACCGTCGCGGGCCACGAACACATAGTCATGCCCGGGCTTTCCGAAAGAGGGCAGCAGCAGGCGGGCGGCCTCGCGCAGCCGTCGTTTGGCGCGATTGCGCACCACGGCGCCGCCGATCTTCTTGGTGGCGGTAAAACCGACGCGGACCACGGCCTCGCCGTCGGCCCGGTCGCGAACCTGCACGACCACCGCGCCATGGGCCCGATAAGCGCCTTTAGCGGCCGCCAGAAACTGGGGCCGCGTTCTCATGCGCTCGATGACAATGGCTTGCGTCAGGGGTTCGTCCCCCTTCAGCGGGAGACCGCTCTTAGGCGGTCAGGCGCTTGCGGCCCTTGGCGCGACGACGCGCAACGACCTTCTGGCCGTTCTTGGTGGCCATGCGAGCGCGGTAGCCGTGACGGCGCTTGCGCACGAGACGCGAGGGCTGAAAGGTCCGCTTCACGGGTCTGCTCCGAATACAATAGTCGCTGTCGCGTCGGGAACGCCCGTCGCGGTGAGCGGGGGGAGATACGGGAAGGGACCTGCGGAGTCAACCGCCGCCGTACCAATCCCACAACGGCCCCTCGATCCGCTCGACCGGCCAGATCCAGTACCAGAGCTCATACTGCGTCAGGCTGGGCGCGAACACCGCGAGCAGGGCGGTGACAAGACAGATCCACGCCAGCAACGGCGCGCCGAGCAACCACGCCGGAACCAGCAGGACCAGCCGCGCCTTCGCCGGCGCCTGACCGACCAGCCGCACCACGGCCCAGGCCAGGAGCCCCGCAACCGCCAGGTCGAACGCCAACGGCGCCAGATAGACCTCCCGCCCCCCGGACCCGACGTAGGCGTCGGCGGACCAGGGAAGGGGCCAGCCCCACATGTCTTGGGGCGGCCCATCCACCCAATGCACGCGCCAACGCACCGGAAGAGCGACCAGGAGCAACGCCGCCAGCGGAAACGGCGCCCAGCGCTCGATGCGGTTTCGATCGTCCATGCCCCGAGCTTGGCGGACGCCGGTGCAGGGCGGATGCAAATTCCGCGAGGCTTCACGCTTCAGTTGCTCCCCCTTTCGGGGGAGCTGTCGGCGAAGCCGACTGAGGGGGTCCGCTCCGATCGTGGAGGACCCCCTCCGACCGCTTCGCGGCCACCTCCCCCGATGGGGGAGGATTTAGAGATCCGGCCGGATCACCGCCTTGCCGATCACCTTGCGGCCGGACAGCATCTCGAACGCCTCGCGCCAGTCGGCCAGCGGAACTTCGGCATGCACCCGCGGCCGCACCGTGCCCGCCTCGGCCAGGGCCCAGATGGCCGCCTGGTTCTCTCGCCCGCGTTCGGGGAACTGGCGGCCGTACTCGCCGGCCCGCACCCCGACCACCGAGAAGCCCTTGATCAGCGGCATGTTGACCGACACCTCAGGGATCCGGCCCGACGTGAAGCCGATCACCAGCAACCGCCCGTCGAAGGCGATACAGCGCACGCTCTCGTCGAACACATCCCCGCCGACCGGGTCATAGATGACGTCGGCCCCGCGCCCGCCGGTGATTTCCTTGACCTTCTCTCTAAAGCCGCCCGTGACATTGATCACCGCGTCCGGCTGATACTCCGCCTGCAGCACCGCCAGCTTCTGGTCCGACGCCGAGGTGGCGATCACCCGCGCCCCCATCGCCTTGGCCAAGTCCACGGCCGCCAGCCCCACCCCGCCGGCCGCCCCATGGATCAGCACCCATTCGCCGGGCTGCAGGTTGGCCCGCCGCACGAAGGCAACATAGGCGGTGATGTAGGCGGCCCCATACCCCGCCGCCTGAGCAAAGCTCAGCCGGTCCGGCTTGGCCCGTACCGCCGCCGCCGGCAGCAGGGCGTATTCGGCGAACCCGCCCAGCTTGGCGCCGCCGACCACCGGATCGCCAGGATGGAACCCCTCGACACCGGCTCCCAACGCCTCGACCTCGCCGCTGAGCTCCATGCCCAGGCCGAACGGCAGCGGCGGTTTCATCTGGTACTCGCCACGGGTCATCAGCAGGTCGGGGAAATTGACCCCCGCCGCCTTCACCTTGACCAGGATCTCGCCCGGACCGGGCGTGGGGATCGGAATGTCCTTCAGGGACACACCGGAATAGTCGGGGGCAAGGCTGTCGACGATCAGTGCGCGCATGGGGAAAGAATCGGATGCCGACGCGGGGGAAGTCCAGCCCGCTCTCACACATATGCCCCGTCATCCCGGCCGGAGCGCGCAGCGCGGAGAGCCGGGACCCAGGGGGCGCGTGATCTCGCTATCGAACGCAGCTTAGCGGCCGGCGCCCTGTCACCCCCTGGGTCCCGGATAGCCCGCTGCGCGGCCTTCCGGGATGACGGAGATATATTTTGACGAAAGGGTCAGAAATTTGGAACGAATCGCCCAAAGGGCGTCGAGCCCGTTGCGGGGGATATTCGCAACGGGCTCGACATTCCTCGATCACTCGATCCAAGCGGGCGTTTCCTCCCCGAAACGCCGGAGACGAGATGCTCTTGGCGGCCTCTCTGTCTCGCATGTCGAAAAGACGGCAAATCCCTGCCGGTGTCAACGCCGCAAAGAGGTTGCGCGTGCGACAAATTGTGAATTCCGCCCTCAAAAAGGGTTGATCACTGGACGGCGCCGTCAAAATAACGTCCCGAACGCCGCATTTTCGACGCTAGAGTCAATTTCCCCTCACACGCGCCGCCAGATCGCTCCACGGCGGACATTCCGGATCGAACACATACTCCGGCGCCGCCGCCGTAACCGGCCCCACGCCCGCCGATTCCAACGCCGCCGACACGGCCCCAAGCTCGCCGCGGGGAATCAGCAGACCGCTGGCCCGCGCCTGTCCGCCCAGGCCCTCCACCGCCGCCTTGGCCGCCGCGTCCTGCTCGGCGGGCCACACCAGGGTCAGGGTCCGGCGCGCCCGCGCCCGCGCCTCCAGCTGCGACAACAGCCGCCGCGCCACGGCCAGCCCATCGCCGCTCCAGTCGGCCATCAGCCCGGCCGCCAGCTGCGCCTGGCTCTTCAGAATCACCCCGTCGGCCAGCACCGCCAGGTGATTGGCCGCCAGGGTCGCGCCGGTGGTGGTGATGTCGACCACCACCTCCGCCGTCCCCGCCGCCGGGGCGCCCTCGGTGGCGCCGGCCGATTCGACGATCCGGTAGTCGCCCACCCCGTGGCGAGCGAAGAAGGCCCGCGTCTGGGCCACATACTTGGTCGCCACCCGCAGCCGCCGGCCGGTCCGCGCCAGATGCTGGTGCGCCACCTCCTCCAGGTCGGCCATGGTCTCGACGTCCAGCCAGCTCTGCGGCACGGCCACCACCAGGTCGGCCCGCCCAAAGCCCAGTGGTCGCAGCAGCAGGGCCCGCGCCTCCAGCTCCTCGCCCTGCTCGCGCAACAGGTCCTCGCCGGTGACCCCCAGGTGGACCTCGCCGGCGCTCAGAGCCCGCGCGATCTCTCCCGCCGAGATCAGCCGCACCTCCAGCCCGTCCAACCCTGCGATCCGGGCGCGATAGCCCCGCTCGCCGCCGTCCGCCTCGAGCTTCAGGCCCGCATCGGCCAGCCAGCCCTCGACCTGTTCCTTCAACCGCCCCTTGGACGGAATCGCCAAGATGACGCTCATTCCCAGCCCTCCGCGAACGCCCGCGCCGGTCGCACCATGCAGCCGGCCGCTCCCCGCGCCACGCCGCCCAGCCGCCCCGCAAGCCCGTCATAGCGCCCGCCGGCCGCCAGCGGCCGCTCGGCCCCCAACTCGGCGCTGCGCACCTCGAACAGGGCGCCGTCGTAGTAGCCGAAGGCCCGGCCGAACCCGGCCCCGAACCGCGCCTGGCCAAGCGGCAGGCCGGCCTCGTCCAGCAGCTCAAGCCGCCGCCGCCACTGGCCGACCCGGCCCGCCAGCCGCTCGGTCCCCAGCCGCTCCAGCGCCTCCAGCGCGGCCACCGGCTCCGCTTCCAGCGCCAGGAAGGCCCGCACCGTCGCCGCCTGTTCCGGCGTCAGCCGCGCCCGCGCGCCCTCCGCGCCGCGCGCCGCCAGCCGCCGGGCGATCTCCGCCGTCGGCCGCCCGCCCACCGGCGAAACGCCAGCCAGCGACCAGACCTCCTCCAGCAGCGCCGCGGCCTCCGCCTCCGGCAATCCGGCCAGCAGGCCCGCCAGCCGGCTCTCGCGCCCGGCCGGCGCCGGCGCCTCGCCATTCAGCTCGGCCGCCAGCAACCGGGGCCGGCCGAACGCCCGCTTCAGCCGCGCCCCCAGCGCCGGCTCCAGCCCCAGGTCGTCGACCAGGGCCGAGAACAGGCTGACATCGCCGAGCATCAGGAACAGGTCCTCCCGGCCCCCGGCCGCCGCCGACCGCCAGGCCAGTTCCAGGATCTCCGCATCCGCGGCCACCGCATCGGCCCCGCCATAGACCTCGATCCCCAGCTGCAGGAATTCCTCGGCCCGCCCGCTGCCGCCGGCGGCCCGGAAGGCCTTGCCCTCATAGAAGTACCGCCCCTCGGCCGCGCCCGAGGCCAGGTGGGCCCGCGCCACCCCGATGGTGAAGTCGGGCCGCAGTGCCGCCTCCTCCCCACCCTCGGCCTGGACCACGAACAGTCGAGGCCGCATCGCCTCCCCGGCCAGATCGAGCAGCAGCGCCAGAGGCTGCAACACCGGCACGTCGAGCGGCATCGCCCCCGCCGCCGCGAACGGCGCGCGGATGGCGGCCAGGGCCTCGGCCGGGATCGGTGGCTCCAGCCTCACGACACGGCGTCCACGATGGCCTTCACCCGCGCCACCAGCTCGGCGCGTGGCACGGTCTGCTGCCCCGGCCGCTCGGATTTGTAGGCGTCGTGGCCCTCGATCTTGGCCGCCAGCGCCCGGCCCAGGTCCAGGTCCTTGATGGTGGCCGTCCCGGCGGCGATCTCGTCGCCGCCCAGCATGATCGCCGCCGGGGCATTGCGCCGGTCGGCATACTTCATCTGCGCCTTCATCCCCGACGAGCCCAGATAGACCTCCGCCGCGATCCCCGCGCCGCGCAGCTCGGCGGCCACGGCGAAATACTCACCCATCGAGTCCTGGTCGAAGGCGATGACCACCACCGGCCCCCGCGCCGCGCCGGCCTCTTCCCGGCCCGCCGCCTTCAGCGCCGCCGCCAGCCGCGAGACCCCGAAGGAGAAGCCGGTCGCCGGCGTCGCCTGGCCGGTGAACCGCGCCACTAGGTCGTCGTACCGCCCGCCCCCGCCGATCGAGCCGAACCGCACCGGCTGGCCCTTTTCGTCCGTGGTCTGTAGCAGCAGCTCGGCCTCGAATACCGCGCCGGTGTAATACTCCAGACCTCGGACGATCGACGGATCGATTCCGGCCCGGTCCTCGCCGACGCCCAGCGCCTTCAGCGCCGCGGCGATCTTCGCCACCTCCTCGACCCCCTGCGCGCCCTCCTCCGAGCCGCCGACGATGTCCGACAGCGCGGCCAGCGTCGCGGCATTGTCCGCCCGCCCGGCGCTCAAGAAAGCCAGCACCTGCTCGGCCGCCTTGGCCTGCAGCCCGGCGCCCTTGGTGAAGGCGCCGCTCTCGTCCAGCCGCCCCTCGCCCAGCAGCAGCTTCACCCCATCGGCGCCCAGCCGGTCCAGCTTGTCCACCGCCCGCAGCACGGCCAGCTTCTGGCCGGCGCTCTCGACCCCCGCCGTGGTCAGCAGGCCGTTGAGGAGCTTGCGATTATTGATCTTCAGCACCGAGGTCCCGCGCGGCAGCCCCGCCGCCTCCAGCCCCTCGGCCGCCATGGCGATGATCTCGGCGTCCGCCTCCGGCCGGGCCGAGCCCACCGTGTCGGCGTCGCACTGGATGAACTCCCGGAAACGCCCCGGCCCCGGCTTCTCGTTGCGCCAGACCGGCCCGAAGGCATAGCGGCGATAGGGCTTGGGCAGGGTCTCCCAGTTCTGCGCCGCGAACCTGGCGAGCGGCGCGGTCAGGTCGTAGCGCAGCGCCATCCACTGCTCATCGTCGTCCTGCAGCGCGAAGACGCCCTCGTTCGGCCGGTCGCTGTCGGGCAGGAACTTGCCCAGCGCGTCGGCGTACTCGAACGCCCCCGTATCCAGCGGCTCGAACCCCCACCGCTCATAGACGGCCGATACCGCCTCGACGATGCCGCGCTCGGCGCGCAGCTGCGCTGCCCGCTTGTCGGCGAAACCGCGGGGGGCGCGGGCGTCGGGTCGGAAGGGGGTGTCTTCGGTCATCGGGCGGTCCATCGGTCAGTCTGGTGACGGATGGAGCGGCGAGGCCCCATCCACTTGTGGCGGGGCGGAGGGGGCGTCTTGCCTTTAGGCCGCGCGAACCCGATCCGACCCGAAGGCGGCGTGGTGGTGCGCGTGATGGTGCGGCAGGGCGGTCATCGGGAAGGGCCTATAGCGGACGAGATGCGCGGCGCCAACCTCCCGGTTTCAGCGCCCCAGTCGCGTGATCAGCGCCGCCGTCGAAGGGTCGTGGGGCGGACCGTCGCCCCCATCGAGTTCCCGCAGCACCCGCCCCGCCAGCACCTTGCCCAGTTCCACCCCCCACTGGTCGAAACTGTCGATGTCCCACAGCACCCCCTCGACGAAGGTCTTGTGCTCGTACAGCGCGATCAGCGCCCCCAAGGTCTCGGGGCTGAGCCGCTCCAGCAGGATGAAGCTGGACGGCCGGTCGCCGGGGAAATGCCGGTGAGGTTCGTCTTCGTTGACCTGGCCGATCATCAGAGCCTCGGCCTGGGCGATGGCGTTGGCCAGCAGCATGTTGCGGTGGGCGGCCGGTCCCTCATGGTCCTCGGCCAGGGCGATGAAATCGACCGGGATGATGTCGGTCCCCTGGTGCAACAGTTGGAAGAAGGCGTGCTGACCGTTGGTGCCGGCGTCGCCGAACACGGATGCCGCCGTGGCCTGCGCGACCGGCCGGCCGCCTTGCGTGACCCGCTTGCCGTTCGACTCCATCTCCAACTGCTGGAGATAGGCCGGGAACAGCGCCAGCCGCCGCGCGTAGGGCACAACCGCCCGCAGCGGCCGGTCCAGGCCGTTGCGGTTGAACACATGGGCCAGGGCCAGCATCACCGGCATGTTGGCGTCCAGCGGCGCGGTCTCGAAATGCTCGTCCATCGCCGCGGCGCCGGCCAGCAGCCCCTCGAACGCCGGCCAGCCGAGCCCGATCGCGCAGGAGAGCCCCACCGCCGACCACACCGAATAGCGCCCGCCCACCCAGTCGCGGAAGGCGAAGACCCGGTCCTCGGCGATGCCGAACCGCCCGGCCTCAGCCGGATTGGCGCTGACCGCCGCCAGGTGGCTGTCGGCCTTGCCGGCCCCCAGCTTGGCCTCCAGCCAAGCCTTGGCGGCCCGCGCATTGGCGAGGGTCTCCTGGGTGGTGAAGGTCTTGGAGACCACCACCACCAGCGTCTCCTCCGGGTCGAGCCCAGCCGTGGCGGCGGCGAACTCCGCCCCGTCAATGTTGGCGGCGAACCGCAGCTGAATGTCCGGAACCAGCGGCCGCAGCGCCTCCCAGATCAAGCGCGGTCCCAGGTCCGAGCCACCGATGCCGATATGCAGCACCGCCTTGAACGGCTTGCCGGTCGCCCCGCCCGCCATGCCCGATCGAACCGCCGCCACGAAGTCCTGCATGGCGTCGCGGACGTCTTCCACCTGCTCGGAGACCCCCTTGCCGGCCGCCTTGAAGTCCGCCCCCGCCGGCGCCCTCAGCGCCATGTGCAGGGCGGGCCGGCCCTCGGTGACATTGACGATCTCGCCGGCGAACAATCGGTCCCGCGCGCCTTCCACCCCCGCCGCCTGGGCCAGGGCCACGGCCACCGTCGCCCCCGTCCGGCTCCAGGGTTGTTTCGACAGGTCCAGCATCAGTCCCGCCGCCTCGAAGGTCAGCCCCTCCAGCCGGTCTGGCTCGGCGTCGAACAGGTCGCGGATGCGCCCCACCGCATCGGCCTTGGCGGCTTCCTTCAGGGCGGTCCAGGCGGGGCTGTCGGTCATGCGCATCCTCGAAAAGCTAAGCCGGCGTTTACCATGTGGTGGGCAAGGTCCGAGCCCTTCCTATCGTTCCACCAGGAGGACCGCCATGTCCTGTGAAGCCATCACCGCCGCCTCGATGATCTGGCTGGCCAGCTTCGGGGCCGAGGCCGCCACGCCCGCCCCGGCCGCCGCGGTCCAGGCTCCCGCCTCGCCCCTGGTGACCGAGCCCCTGTTCGCCGACATCATCGGCCGGGCGGGCGAACTGAACGGCCGGGTGCAGTCCTGGAAGGGCAAGCCCATCGACGCCGCCGCCCTGGCCCGCTTCAAGGCCGACGTGGCCGAGCTGGCGGCGCTCGACATGAAGGCCCACGTGGTCCTCAAGGAACGCGGCACGGACGGCGACCTCAAATGCATCCTGCGCGGGATCAGCGAAGACTTGCCGCTGAAACTGAAGGCCGTCGAGACCGCCAAGGACGCCGCCGCCCGCGACGCCGCCCTGACCGATCTGGGCTACCTGCTGCGCGACAACGTCGAGGTCATCACCGCGCCGCCCGCTCCGCCGGTGTAGTTTTCTCTTTCGGGCCAATGCCCGACCGTTCGGCCTCTCCTGGCCCCTCTCCCGCGAGGGAGAGGGAGGGGCCCGCGCCCGCAGGGCGTGGGAGGGTGAGGGTTTACGCTGGTTGCAGGACGTCCACCGTCCCTAAACCCTCTTCCTCCCACCGCTTCGCGGCGGGGATGGTTCCTTCTCCCTTAGGGAGAAGGGAAAGAAGGACCAGCTCGTTTCATCAGGCGTACTTCACCGCGCAGCCGTAGGGCTGGCTGAAGGCCACCTTCACCGGGCGGCCGGCGTTGACGTCGGCCAAGGCGGCCGCGACCAGGTTCTTGGCCCGCTTGATGTCCTCGACCTTGTTGGTCGGCACATCGTCGATGCCGCCCTGGTAGACCAGGGTTCCGGTCTTATCGATGACGTACATGTGGGGGGTGGTCTTGGCGCCGTAGGCCTTGCCGACCTTGCCGTCGGGATCGATCAGCATGGCGGTGCCGGCCCAGTTGTTGGCGGCCATCCAGGCCTTTGCGTCGGCGCCGGTCTTCCAGTGGCCCTGCTGGCCCACGGCCGAGGAGCAGACGCTGAGCCAGACCGCGCCGTCCCGGACGGCGGAGACCTGCAGCCCCTGCATGTTGCCGCTGTAGTGCTTCTTCACATAGGGGCAGCCCTCGTTGATCCATTCGAGGACCACGACCCTGCCCTTGAACTCATCCAGCGTGCGGACCTTGCCGTCGACGTCCTTGACGGAAAAGCCGGGGGCCGGCTTGGCCAGGGCCAGGCCCGGCAGCGACAGGGCAGCGGGAACAGCCAGGGCGCCGGCGAGGGCTGTGCGGCGGGTGAGGGTCATGGGGAAAGCTCCTTACTTTGCGGCGGTCTCCAGGGCCTGGGCGACCAAGCCGGGTGTCAGCAGCTGGGGGAGAACCCGGGGCTGGTCGGCTCCGGGGGCATAGACAAGATAAAGCGGAACCCCCGCCCGTCCATGCCTAGCGAGCTCGGCGGCGATTACCGCATCCCGCCGGGTCCAGTCACCCTTCAGGTAGACGGCGTTCGTCGCCTTCAGCGCGGTGGCCACCTCACTGGTGGAGAGGGCCACCTTCTCATTCACCTGGCAGCTGACGCACCAGGCGGCGGTGAAGTTGACCAGCACCGGCCGACCCTCGGCGCGGACGGCGGCGAGGCGTTCCGGCGACCAGGCCTCATAGGGCAGATCGGCGCTGCTGGCCTGGGGCGAGTTGGCCGGGGCGGCGGCCTTTGGTCCGAGAACGGAAAGGGCGACCGCGCCGATGAGCAGAATGACCGCGACGATCTTGCTGACCAGCCCGCGCTCGGCGGTCTGGCTGAGCCCCCAGAGCCAGAGGGCGAAGGCGCCCAGCACCAGGGCGGCGAGGACCGCGGCCATGCCCGCCGCGTCGGTCTGCTGGCTGAGCACCCAGACCAGCCAGGCCACCGCGCCATACATCGGGAAGGCCAGCGCCTTGCGCAGGACGTCCATCCACCGGCCGGGCTTGGGCAGCATCCGCAACAGCGGCGGCGCGAAGGCCAGGGCCACGAAGGGGGCCGCGAAACCGAGCGCCAGGCCGAGAAACACCGCCAGGGTGATCAACGGCGGCTGGCCCAGGGTGAAGCCCAGCGCCGAGCCCATGAACGGCGCCGTACAGGGGCTGGCGACCACCACGGCCAGCGCGCCGGTGAAGAAGGCCCCGACCGCGCCGCTGCGCCCGGCCAGGCCCTGTCCGGCCCCCTGCAGGCTGGCGCCCAGTTCGAACACCCCGGACATATTGAGCGCCACCGCCAGCATCAGCAGGCTGAGCGCCGCAACCACGGGAGGCGATTGCAGCTGGAAGCCCCAGCCCACCGCCTGTCCGGCGGCCTGCAAGGCGATCAGCACCCCGGCGAGAGCCAGGAAGGTGGCCACCACGCCGGCGCCGTAAGCCAGGCCCTGGGCGCGGGTCGCGCCTCGGTCGTGGGCATGACCCGCGAGCGCGGCGGCCTTCATCGACAGCACCGGGAAGACACAGGGCATCAGGTTAAGGATCAGCCCGCCCAGGAAGGCGGCGAGGATGGCCAGGCCCAAGCTGCCCCCACCGGCGGCCCCGCCCTCGGCGGCCTTCGCTGGCGGCGGCCCGAGACCCGAGGTCCCGGCCGGCGGCGGCCCTTGCGCCGAGGTCACCACATAGGCCTTGTCGCCGACCGTCAGCACCCCGTCGAACGTTGCCGGCGGCTGACCCGCCTCGAAGGCGTAGCCGGGCGGAAGGGTGAGTGTCAGGCCATCCGGACCCCGCTCGATGGTCTGATCCTTGGCGTGGTCGATCATCGCCGGGGTGTGGGGATAGAACCAGGCGCCGGCCATGTCCGCGCCCTTCAGCGGGGCGCCGGCCACGGCCAGGGTCAGCTTGCCGCCCGTCCATTGGTAGGCGGCGGTCAGCCCGACCTCCTTGGGCGCGGCCTCGAGCGCGCCGGCCACCTTGGCGCCCCAGCGGGCGTCGGCCTTGGGCGCGCCCTCGGCCACCACCAGGGTGATGGAGAGATCGGCGTCCTCAGGAATGCAGATCTGCTCGCAGACCAGGAAGCTGGCCTTGGCCTTCAGGGTTACCGGCCCCGCCGCCTGGCCGGCCGGGACCTCGATCCTCACCGGCAGGATCACCTCGTCAGAGTAGCCATAGTTGGTCAGCGGCCCGAACGGCAGCTTGTGCGGCTTGGCCCAGACGATGTCGCCGGCTTTCCAGCCGGCCGGCAGGGTCCATTCGATCTTGGTCGGCTCGCCGCTGTCGCCCGGATTGCGCCAGTAGGTGTGCCAGCCCTTGTCGATCTTCTGGACCAAGGCGACGTAGGCGGTGGATCCAGGCGCGACCGTGGCGTCACGGGCGACCAGTTCAGCCTCAAGATGCCCTGTATCGACAGGAGCGGCCCGGGCTGGAGCAACGATCAGGAACAGGCCGGCAAGGGCCGCGAGGAGGGCGCGCATGCGGGCTATATGGAACGGAACCTCCCCCTAAGCGAGTCGAGCGCGCGCCATCCTCGGCGCCGCGACCCGTCCAGGGTAGATGCGGCGCTAGAACTCTTCCCAGTCGTCCGACCGGGCCGCCAAGGCCGGGGCGGCGTTTCCACCGGCCAGTCCGCCGCCCTTAAAGCTCGCTAGCCGCTCGCGGGCCTGCAGAACCGCCGGCCGCGTGGCGACGTGGCGCTGCGGGTCCGCCAACTCGGGCCTCGACCGCGCCGGGGCGCCGTGAGCCTGACCCCCGTTGAAGGCCGAGACCAGACGCAGCAGGACGTCCATCTCGGACTTCAGCGACTGGCTGGCGGCGCTGGTCTCCTCGACCATGGCGGCGTTCTGCTGGGTCACCTGGTCCATCTGGTTGACGGCGGTGTTGACCTCGTTCAGCCCGGTCGACTGTTCGCGGGACGAGGCGGCGATTTCGGACACCAGGCTGTCGACTTCCTCGACCCGCGAGATGATACGCCGCAAGGCATCGCCTGTCTCGCCGACCAGTCGGACCCCCTCTCCCACCTGCCGGCTGGAGGCGGTGATCAGGGCCTTGATCTCCTTGGCCGCCTCGGCCGAGCGCTGGGCAAGGCCCCGCACTTCCGAGGCGACGACCGCAAAGCCCTTGCCGGCCTCGCCGGCCCGGGCCGCTTCCACGCCGGCGTTTAGAGCCAGCAGGTTGGTCTGGAAGGCGATCTCGTCGATCACCCCGATGATCTGGCTGATCTGGCCGCTGGAGTCGGCGATCTGGTTCATGGCGGTGACCGCCTCGCCCATGACCTGGCCCGACTGTTCGGCCTCCTGCCGCGCGCCGGTCACCAGGCCAGCGGCCTGGGTCGCGCCGTCGGCGGACTTGCGCACCGCCACGGTCAGCTCGTCAAGGGCAGCGGCGGTTTCCTCCAGGCTGGCCGCCTGCTGCTCGGTGCGACGGGCCATGTCGTCGGCGGCCGAGGCGATGTTGTCGGCGCCGGCGTTGATCGCGCCGGTCGACGACCCGACCGCCTGCATGGCGTCTTCCAACGCGGCCAGGGCGGCGTTGAAGTTCTGCTGAAGGGTGCGGAATTCCGGGGCCTGCTCGCCATCGAGGCGGGCCGCCAGATCGCCTCGGGCCAGCCGCTCCAGCGCCGCGTCCAGCACGGCCAGCATGTCGGTCTGCCGCTGTTCCGCCGCCTGACGCACCCGCTCGGCCTCGTCGCGTTCGGTCTGCAGGGCCGAGAGGTAGATGCTGATGGCGAAGTCCATATCCAGCAGAATGGCCTTGAGCAGGGCGCCGATCTGTTCGCCCGCGGCCTCCGCCGACCCGGACTTGCCAAGCATCGACTTTGGCCAGGCCTCCTTGATCACAGACTTCATCAGATGCTCGCCGACCAGGGCGTAACCGCCGATATACCAGCGCGGCTCCAAGCCCAGCCGGGCATGGGCCTGGCCGATGGCCTCGACCCCGTCGACATAGGCTTGGCCGTAGTCGCCCGAGGCGATGATCTCCCAGTGATGGCTCTGGCGACCGGCGGCCGACTCGATGTGGCGCTCGTCCTTGAAGAAACTGCGGGTGTGCGGGTGGGCGCGGACCTCGCGATAGAAGATTTCGAGCGCCGGTCCGATCTCCCGCCGGATGACCGGTTGAAGGCCTCTCAGGCGGCCCCGGGCCGCGTTGTCCAGGCCCAGGAAATTGAGTCTTTCATCGAGCGCTTTGTCTTGCTGCGCCATGGGTAGCCTCCCGTGTTCGGTGGCGAAGAGGGTTGTTGGGAACGCTACAAATCTGGGCCTAGAGGTGCGCTCACGTAGTTACGAAGACCTTAGCGCGCGGTGCGGCGAACGGTCGCCGAATAATGGTGGTCCCCCCCCCCCCCGGCGAACGGGACTCGACTTCCCCGATGGCAAGCCTCCATGCTGGCCGAAAAGGGAGAGCGCCATGCCATTGAACCGCCAGTGGATTCTGACACGCAGGCCGGAAGGCGAGATCGCCGCCGGTGACCTGGAGCTGCGCGAGGCGCCGACCCGGGCGCTGGAACCGGGCGAGGTCCTGATCCGCAACCTCTACCTCAGCCTGGACCCGACCAACCGAATCTGGATGAGCGACCAGGACGGCTATCTGCCCCCTGTCGGCATCGGCGAGGTGATGCGCGGCGGGACCATCGGGGTGATCGAGGAGAGCCGCTCCGACCGCTTCAAGCCGGGCGACATCGTCAACGCCGGCCTGTCTGGCTGGCAGGACTATTCCATCGGCCATGAGGCGATGATCAACCCCGTGCCGCAGATCCCCGGCGTGCCGCTGACCGCCTTCATGAGCGTGCTGGGCGCCACCGGCCTGACCGCCTGGTTCGGGATGATGGACATCGGCCGGCCGCAGCCCGGCGAGACGGTGGTGGTCTCTGCCGCTGCTGGGGCGGTCGGCTCCATCGCCGGCCAGATCGCCAAGCTGAAGGGGGCGCGGGTCATCGGTATCGCCGGCGGGCCGGAGAAATGCGCCTGGCTGCGCGAGATCGGCTTCGACGGGGCCATCGACTACAAGAACGAGGACGTCGGGGCGGCGCTGGACCGATTGTGCCCGAACGGCATCGACGTCAATTTCGAGAACGTCGGGGGCGACATCATGAACGCGGTGATCGCCCGGATGAACACCTTTAGCCGCATGTCGCTCTGCGGCCTGATCAGCACCTACAACGCCGATGTGGCGGCCGGTCCGGCCGATTTCGGCCGGGTGCTGATGAAGCGGATCCTGATCAAGGGTTTCATCATTATCGACTACCTGCCCCGGGCCGGCGAAGCCTTCGCCGAACTTGCGCCCTGGGTGGCCAGCGGCCAGCTCAAATGGAAGGCGCATGTGGTCGATGGGCTGGAGAACGCGGTGGAAGCGGTGAACCGGCTGTTCACGGGCGACCATGATGGCAAGCTGCTGGTGCGAATCGCCCCTGAACCCTGAGGATCAATGCCGGCTTCGTTTGACGATTTCGAGATCGGCCAGGTCCATTCGCTGGGCGTGACCGCCGTGGACGCCAAGGCGCTCGACGCCTTCATCGCCGGCTTTGCGCCGGGCTGGGACCCCGCGCGCGGGGCGCCGGACGCCATGGTCTACGCCATCTGGTCACGCCTGGAGCTGGAGGCCGGCGACCGCTGGGCCCAGACCAAGCGGCTGGGCGTCGACGCCATGCGCTGGACCCGCAACCCGCCGCCCGGCGAGCTGCTGCGCGGCCGGATGACGGTGGTGGGCAAGGACGCGGTGGGCGAGGGCAAGGGGATCATCATCGCCCAGCACGACCTGTTGGATGAGGCCGGCCGGCTGGTGTTCAGCTGTTTGACGAGGGCTGTGTTCGCGCGATGACCGAAGCGGTGAAGGGGCCGGCGTCCTACTTTCCGTCGATCGAGAAGAAGTACGGCCAGCCGATCGCGCACTGGCAGCAGATCGTCAGGGGCGGCTATCCGGCCAAGCATATGGAGCTGGTCGCCGTGCTCAAGGATCAGCACGGCATGGGGCATGGGCATGCCAATGCGGTGGTCGCCTACACCCTGGCGCAGGATGGCCTGAAGTAGCGCGGCGCTTTCGGAAAACCTTCCAGCGACGGTGGGCCCGCCTCCTGGTCGGTCGCTCACGCTCCGAACCGTCCTCCGCCCACAAGCGGGCGGAGAGCGAAACGGTGTCGCTTCGCTCTCCCCCATGAAATGGGGGAGTGGATTTGGCGAGCGCTGCAAGCGAGGCAAACCGAGGGGGTCCGCCAACGAAAAAGGGCCGGTCTCGCGACCGGCCCCTTCCGTACTCAAAGCCTTGAAGGCCTAGGCGTTACCGGCCGCTTGCTTCTGGGCGCGTTCGCTGGCGATGGCGACCAGGCGGTCCCAGCCGGCGAGCGAGGTCATGTGGTTGTAGATGCGCTCCAGGGCGCCGTTGTCGCGGATCTCGACCAGCTTCTCGGCCGACAGGGCGCGCAGCTTTTCTTCCGAGACGGCGAAGTACTCGGCGATCACCACGGCCTGGCCCTGGGTGCCGTCCGGGTTGGTCGGGGTGAAGGTGGCCTGCTTGGTTTCCAGCAGGTCCAGCTCCTTGATCAGGTTGACGAAGTTCTCGGTGCGGCGGCGCTCGCCCTCGAAGTCCTCGCAGAACTTGATGGCGTTCTGGGTGTAGTCGGAGGGCTCACCCTTTTCGTCGAACAGGGGCACCTGGCCGCCGTTCTCGTCGAACAGCTGGGCGCCGCGCTCGATGCAGACGATCATCCGCTGTTGCGCTTCATCCTGGGCCAGAACGAAGGGGTAGCGGCGGATGTAGGCCGGGACGTAGGCGCCGTTGGCGAACACGCCCTTGGCGTCGACGAACAGGTTTTCGCCCGGGTTGATGCCCAGCACGGCCAGCGGCTGGCGCTGGTCGCCCGCGAAGATGATCGGGAAGCAGAGGGCGGCAAACTGGAACTCGGCCACGGTCAGCGGCACGACATGACCGGCCGAGGCGAAAGCGAACGGGCCTTCCAGCTGCTTGACGCCGAGCTTGCCGTGCATCTCGCGGCTCAGCGGCTCGGGGCTGTTGTAGAACAGGACGTTGCCGGCGACCGGGCTGACGGAGGTTACGGTGGACGTTTCCATTTATGGCTCTGATTAGGCGGCGGCTAAGGCCGGGAAAGGTGGAGCGGCGCTTCTATCCGATCCAGCGGAACCCGGCAATGCAACCGCTCTTGCAAGGCGAGATCATGGCCGCGGCCTCTTGCCCGCCCCTGGGTCAAGGCGCTTTGATCGGCCCAAACGGGAGAAGACGCCATGCCGATCCAGTATCCGGAAATCCTGTCGCTGAAGAGCGACCCCCAGCCCTATAAGTGGGGCGACCGGGAGACCATGCTCTATGCGCTGGGCATCGGCCTGGGCGCCGACCCGATGAACGAGACGGAGCTGCCATTCGTCTACGAGAGCGGGCTGAAGGCGGTGCCGACCATGGCCACGGTGGTGGCCTGGGGCGCGGGGCCGCCCGCCGCCGGCATGGGGATCAACTACTTGATGGTGGTCCACGGCGAACAGAAGGTGGAGTTCCACAAGACCTTCCCGACAGAGGCCGAGATCACCGCCGAGGGCCGCATCCTGGGCGCCTATGACAAGGGCGAAAAGGGGGCGGTGATCTATACCGAGACCGTGCTGAAGGACGCCAGGTCCGGCGAGAAGATCGCCACCCTGACCGGCTCGACGTTTGCGCGGGGAGATGGCGGCTTCGGCGGGCCGTCGGAAGGCGCGCCCGAGCCGCATGAGGTTCCCACGCGCGCGCCGGACAAGACCGTGGAGTTCTCCACCCGGCCCGACCAGGCGCTGATCTACCGGCTCTCGGGGGACCGCAACCCGCTGCACAGCGACCCCAAGATCGCCAAGATGGCGGGCTTCCCACGCCCGATCCTGCATGGGCTGTGCACCTATGGCGTCACCTGCCGCGCGGTGCTGCAGGAATACGCCGACTTTGATCCGGCCAAGATCAAGAGCCACCAGGTGCGGTTCTCCTCCCCGGTGTTCCCGGGCGAAACCATCGTGGTCGACCTGTGGAAGGACGGCGACGTGGTCAGCTTCGAGGCGCGGGTGAAGGAGCGCGGGGTGACCGTGGTCAAGAACGGCAAGACCCGGCTGGGTTAAAGCAGGCGGGCCGTGGGGGGCACGAAGTGGGCCCCCTCGTGCTCCAGCAGCCATGTCTTGCGCGGCAGGCCGCCGCCGAAGCCGGTGAGCGAGCCGTCGGCGCCGATTACTCGGTGGCAGGGCACCACTACGGCGATGGGGTTGGAGCCGTTGGCCAGGCCGACCGCGCGGCTGGCGTCCGGCTTGCCGAGCTTGCGGGCCAGGGCGCCGTAGCTGCGGGTCTCGCCGTGGGGGATGGCCTTGAGCTCGGCCCAGACCGAATGCTGGAAGTCGCTGCCGACGGCGCTGGTCGGGATGCGGGCCAGGGCGGCCAGGTCGCCGGCGAAATAGGCGTCCAGGTTGTCGCGGACTTGGGGCGCGGCCCTGTCCTTTACCACCTGGGCCTTGGGATAGCTGCGGCGGACGCTGTGGAGGAAGTCCTCCTCGGCCCGGTCGAAGTGCAGCATCCGCAGCACCCCGGCCTCGTCGACAGCCAGCCACAGGCCGTCGATGGGCGAGGGATAGCGCTCGATGGTCAGGATTTCAGGCGGCTTTGCGGGCATCGGCCTTCTCCTTGATCGCTTGGGCGTCGCCGGCCCACAGGTGCAGGGCGGCGTAGGCGCGCCAGGGCCGCCAAGCCTCGGCGCGCGCCAGCAGCTCGGCCGGGGTCGGGCGGCCGGCGGGCGTTTCCAGCGCCCGCATCAGGCCGATGTCGGCGGCGGGGAAGGCGTCCGGCTCGCGCAGCTGGCGCATGGCGATGTACTGGGCCGTCCATTCGCCGATGCCGGGCAGGGCCTTGAGCGCCTTGATGGCGGTGTCGAGGTCCTGGCGCGGGCCGAACAGGGTGGGGTCGGCCACGGCGGCGGCGGCCATGGCGCCCAAGGCCCGCGAGCGGGCGCCGGGCATGGGCAGGCGGGAGAGATCGGCGGCGGCCAGACGCGCTGGTTTGGGGAAGGCCAGGGTCAGACCCTCCCGCGCCCAGGCGGGCGGCAGAGGCTCGCCATAGTCGGCGGCCAGGCGCCCCGCCAGCAGAACGGCGGCGTGGACGGTGATCTGCTGGCCGAGGATGGCGCGAATGGCCAGTTCGAACCCGTCCCAGGCGCCCGGCACCCGCAGACCCGGCCGGCGGGCGATGCGAGAGGCCAGATCAGGATCGCGGGACAGATGGTCGGCGATGGCTACCGGGTCGGCGGCCAGGTCGAAGACCCGCCGAACCCGCGCCAGGATGGCCGGCAGGGCGCTGGGCCGGGGGAAACGCACCTGGACCGACAGCTGGTCCTTGCCGGCGGGGCTGACGGCGAGCGTTCCCATCTCCCCGTCCAGTTCGATGGTCCGAGCGTAGTGATCGGCCTCGACCCGCTCGACGCCGGGGATGGCGCGAAGCTGGAGGAAGGCGATCAGGCCGTCCCAGTCGTAGGGCGGCTTGTATCTGAGCTTGAGCGTCACCCCGTCCGCCGGTTCAACACCGGCCGACCGGCGGCGCAGCGACGCCGGCGGGCGGCGGTAAAGGGCCTGGAAGGTCTCGTTGAAGCGGCGCACGCTGCCGAAGCCGGCGGCCAGGGCCACCTGAGCCATCGGCAGGTCGGTGTCGTGGATCAACTGCTTGGCCAGCAGCACCCGCCGGGTCTGGGCAACGCCGACCGGGGTGGCGCCGAGGTGCTCCTGGAACAGCCGTCGAAGCTGGCGGTCGCCGAGGCCCAGGCGCGCGGCCAGCGCCTCCACATCCCCGCCATCCAACGCCCCGGCCTCGATCAGGCTGAGCGCCCGCGACACCGTGCTGGACGAGCCCTTCCAGGCCCCCAGGTCCGGCGAGGTCTCCGGCCGGCAGCGCAGGCAGGCGCGGAAGCCCGCGGCCTCGGCCGCGGCGGCGCTGGGGTAGAAGGTGATATTCTGGGGCTTTGGGGTTCGGGCTGGACAGATGGGGCGGCAGTAGATGCCGGTCGTCTTCACCCCGCCGAAGATTCGCCCGTCAAAACGGGGATCCCGAGACAGGATGGCGCGATAGCAGGCCTCGTGATCCAGTTCCATGCTCCTTATATGAGGGGAACCAAGGCCGCCGTCTCGCGGTTTTCGGACATCACCGTCCGCCCACAACCCTTGCCTTTTTGGGGATTTTGCGGTTTGAGCGGGCGGCAAAATTTCGAAACGATCTATCCCGAAGGACTGAATGAAAGACCCGCTGAAGACAGGTTTCAACGACCGTATCGCCGCCGCCGCCGAAGCCAAGAAGGCCATGCTGGCGCGGATGAAGCCTAAGCCCACCGTCACCGACCCCAACTTCGTCGACCGCGCCACCCGCAAGGCCCTGGAACTCGAAGCGATCCGCGCCCAGCGCGCCGCCGAGAAGGAAGCCGCCAAGGCGGAGCAGGAAGCCAAGCGCCAGGCTGAACTCGAGGCCCGCGCCGCCGTCGCCGAGACCGAGCTGGAAGCCAAGCGCCGCGAGCGCAAGGAACGCAAGGCCGCCGCCAAGGAAGAAGCGCGGCTGAAGAAGGAACTGCGGCGGGCGCACTAAGCGCCCACCCTGTCCCTTTCTAGAAGAACGCCGACAGGTTCAGCGACATGTAGAGCGTGTCGCGGCTGTCCGGCGCATTGGGGGCCGTTTCCAGGAAGCGGCCTTTGGCCAGCCACACCCCGTTGACCTCGAGCCGCAGGGCGTCTGGGACCAGCCAGTAGCGCACCCGGCCATCCAGCTGATAGCCGGCGAAGCGGCCCGAATCGCCTGCCGCATCGCGCACGCCGGTGGTCGAGAAGCTGTCAGTCGCCGAGGCCAGCCACAGGGCGCGGACGGCCAGGAAGCTGTCGAGGCGCGGGCTCTGGGTCATCTCCAGGCGAACCCCGGGCGAGACGATGTTCGACCGGCCAACGGCGTTGTAGATGCCGGACGGGGCGAAGTCGGCCCGGCGCATGCCGAACAGGGTGTCGAACCGGCCGTAGGAGGCGTCGCTGTCATCCCCGCTGGCGTAGTCTACCTCCGCCGACAGCCGGGGCTTCCAGGCCGTCGAAAAGCTGTAGCCGACTTCGGCATGGGCGAAGCCGGCCTCGACGTCCAGGGTGGCGGCGGCGGGGCCGAGGCCCGCGCTGATCTCGCCGGTCTGGGCGATGACTTCGACCTCGTAGTCGAGCTTGCCGGCCGCCGGGTCGCGGACCACCCGCAGGCTGACGCTGTCGAGCGAGCGGTCGCGGGTCGGGCGGCCGGGGGCGTCCTTTTCCTCGAAGTGGAAGTAGCTGCCCTCCAGCATGGCCTTGCCGAAGGTGTCCGGCCGGCTGAGGACGCCGCCCCAGATGACCAGGTCGTCGTTCTCCTGGTCCCACTCGGTCTGGCTGTCGCGCACCGAGGCGCGGTCGTCGGGCAGACGCACATGGGGCATGACCCAGACGGCCGACCCCTTCATCCCGGCCGGCAGGGCGGCGTCGAAGCGGACCCCGGTGTAGCCGTTGGTGGTGTTGCGATAATCGTCGGCGGCGACCAGCCGGCGGGAGCCGAGGTTGAGGGTGAAGCGGCCGGCCTGGACGCTGGCCTTGCCCTTGGCGAACGGGGAGTCGAAGTCGGCGGCGATATAGGCCTGGACCAGTTCGAAGGTGTTGACCTCGCTGGTGGTGACCGGCGATCCGGCGTCATCTTCCCACACACGGCTGTCATGCAGCTCACCGACCAGGCGGACCGGGCCGGCGCGGTACTCGGCGCCGAGGATTGTGCGCAGGCTGATCAGGTCGTCGTGCTCATTGAAACCCGGGCGGGCCTGGCCGTCGATGGCCTCGTAGCGGATGCGCATCGACCCGCTCAGGGTCAGGTTGTCCGGCGCGTCGACGGCCTTGCCCACGGACCAGGGCGAAGGCTTGCTCTGGGCCAGGGCCGGCGAGGCGGCGAGGACGGCGGCCGAGGCCAGCAGGACGAGAGGAAGGCGGTGGGACAACAATAAGGCTCCAGCCCGGCGGGCGTCGTTGGTGGTTGGTCGCCAAATGCCAAAGCCCCCCTTAGAATTGCCTAAACGACGTTCCAGGAGCGACACTATGTCCGACCTCTTCTCCCTCGCCGGCCGCACGGCCCTGATCACCGGCGGCTCGCGCGGCATCGGCAAGATGATCGCCGCCGGCTACATCGCCGCCGGAGCGAAGGTCTACATCAGCGCCCGCAAGGAGGTCGCCTGCCGCGCCACGGCGGAGGAACTGGGCTGTGTCGCCCTGCCGGCGGATGTGTCGACGATGGAGGGGATGGCGGCCCTGGCCGGGGCCTATCGCGAACATGAGAAGACGCTCGACATCCTGGTCAACAACGCCGGCGCCGCCTGGCTGGCCCCGTTCGACGAGTTCCCGGAGAAGGGCTGGGACAAGGTCATGGACCTCAATGTCAAGACGCCCTTCTACCTGACCCGGGAGCTGGCCCCCGAACTTCGCGCCGCCGCGACCGCGGAGCGGCCGGCCAAGGTGATCAACATCGCCAGCATCGACGGCATCGCGGTGAACCCCCAGGAAACCTACCCCTACGCCGCCAGCAAGGCCGGGCTGATCCACCTGACCCGGCGGATGGCCAAGACCCTGATCGCCGACAACATCGTCTGCAGCGCCATCGCCCCCGGCGCCTTCGCCAGCGACATGAACATCGCCGCCCGCGACCAGGCCGAGGCGGTGGCCTCCCGCGTGCCGGCCAAGCGGATCGGGACCGACGAGGACATGGCCGGGGCGGCCATCTACCTGGCCTCGCGGGCCGGGGACTATGTGGTCGGGGCGACACTCACCGTCGATGGCGGGGTGGCGTTCTGCTGAGCTAGAAGTTGCGCTTGGCCACTCGGCCCAGCGCGCCCACGGCGGCGGCGGCAAACTCGGCGGTGCGCCAGGCGGTCTCGCGGTTCTCGGCCTGGCCGCTGGCGGCGACCTTGGCGTCGAGGTTCATCAGGGTCCAGGTCCAGCGCTGGTTCTCTGGGCGCACGAACATGGCGTAGCCGTCAGGGGTGTGGGTCACTGAACAATTCCTCCCGGTTTGAGCCGGGAGGATGCGCGCGCGATTTCCAGAGCGGGCGGCGGACGCGGCGCCGATTCAGTGCAGGACGGCTCTCAGGCCAGCGGCAGCCGCACCTCGAACCGCGCCCCCTTCGGGGACGCCACCGCGGCGATGGTCGCGTGGCTGGCGGCCAGCAGGGAGCGGGCTATGGAGAGGCCCAGGCCCGTGCCGCCGTCGGCCCGGTGGCTGGTGAAGAAGGGTTCGAACAGGCGCTCGCGGTCGGCCTCGGCGATGCCGGGGCCATCGTCCTGGACAGCGAGACAGAGCTGGTCGTCAAGCACGGCCGCGGACAGAACCACGCGCCTGGCGCCAGCCTGGCGGCTGTTTTCCAGCAGGGTGGTCAACACCGCTTCCAGCGTCGCGGCCGGAACGGCGACGGGGGGCAGATCGTCGGTCAGGTCGACGGTCACGGCCAGGGCGGCGTGGCTGTCGGCGATGCGGTGGGCGATGGGCAGGATGGCGACCGCCACTCCGGCCTCGGGCCGTGCCATGTCGGCGCGGGCCATGTCGAGCAGGCGGGTGACCAGCTGGGCCAGGCGGGCATTGTCGGCGGCAATGTTGTCGAGGAAGCGGCGGCGTTCCTCCGCGCTCATCGTTTCATAGTGGTCCTGCAACAGCTCCACCGCCCCGCCGATGCCGGCCAGAGGAGTCTTGAACTCATGGCTCACCGCGGCGGCGAAGTCCCGCAGATAGCGGCTGCGGGTATCGATGGCCTGGGCCATCTCGCGGAAGTCCTCGTAGAGGTCGCGGATCTCGATCGCCGCGGTGGACGGCGTCTGGGGCGCCTTGCCCCGGCCGGCGGTGACCTCGCGGGCGGAGCGGCTGAGCGCCACGATCGGCCGGGTGATGCCGCGCGAGACGAGCCCTGACATGATCACCAGCAGCCCAAGGATGACTGCCAGGCCAAGCAGGATCTTGCCCCGGTCCTCATACACCCCCCGGAACAGGGCGCGGGGCGAGCGGGAGAGCAGGAAGACGCCGACCACCCGGTCCTCGACCACGATGGGCCGGGCGTGGTGGATACGCAGGGTGGAGGCGCGGCTGAGCCATTCGTATCGGCTCTTGGTGTAATAGTCGCCGTTCTCGCGCATCACTGTGGCGGGCTCGCCGTTCAGCGCGGCGCGGACCTCAGGCAGGGCGGAGTGGTCCCCGCCCCGGCCGTATCCGCGCACCACCTGGCCCCGGCTGTCGAGCAGCAGCACAGAGGCCAGGGTGGTCTTCACCGTACCGTCGATGACGGGGGCCAGCTCAAGGGCCGCCGTTTCCGCTGCCGCGTCCGGCGTCCAACGGGCCCGGGGAGCAAGGGGGCGTTCGGGCAGGATCTTGCCGCTGGAAAGATCGATGCTGGTCCGCTCGGGCCGGTAGTAGTCGGGCGCGCGGGTGTTGGCCGGCGGCGGCGGGCGGGCGCCGGGCCAATGGGCCTGGGCCGCGGCCACGAGCGCCGCGCCCTGGGCGACCAGCTCGGCCTCGGTCTGGCGGACCAGGGTGTTTTCATAGACCCGCAGCAGGATGGCGCTCATCACCGGCAGGGCGGCCACGGTCAGCAGCACGCCGAGCAGGATGGTGCGCAGCCGCAGGGCCGGCCAGTGGCGCTTCACGAGCTCTTTCAGCCGGCCGATCAACCGCGGGACATCATGACAGGACCGCCCCCTGGCAGGGTCCGAGCCGGTAGCCGACCCCGGCCTTGGTCTCGATGACGTCGTGGCCGCCCAGGGCCGCGAACTTGCCGCGCACGTTGCGCACATGGCTGTCGATGGTGCGGTCGGTGATGGCGAAGCCCGGCCCATGCAGCCGGTCGATGATGGCGTCGCGGGTGAAGACCCGGCTGGGCGCGGCGGCCAGGGCCTTGAGGATGCCGAACTCGGTGACGGTCAGCGCCGCCTCCTGCCCGGCCCAACGGGCGGTCCAGCCGTCGGTGTCGAGGGTCAGCTTGCCGTGGGTGATCAGGCTGGCAGGGGCCGGGGCGGCGGCCGCCTGGCCCCCTGAGCGGCGCAGGATAGCGCTGATCCGGGCGGTAACCTCGCGGGGGCTGAACGGCTTGACCACATAGTCGTCCGCGCCCAGCTCGATGCCCAGCACCCGGTCGATCTCGTCGTCACGGCTGGACAGGAACAGGATCGGGGTGTCGCCCATGGCCCGCAGACGCCGGCAGACCTCCAGCCCGTCTAGGCGGGGCATGTTGATGTCCAGCACCACCAGGTCCGGCGCCCTGGCCTGGGCCGCCTCCAGCGCCGCCATCCCGTCCTCGGCCTGGGTGACCGTGTAGCCGGCCTTGGTCAGGGCGAAGTCGAGCAGCTCGCGGATATGGGGGTCGTCATCGGCGATCAGGATGGAGCGGGACATGGCGGGCATCTTTCCGATGCCGGGGCGCAGGTCAACGTGCGGGGTCATGGGCGGGCTCCTCTGATGGGAGGAGACTGCGGGCGCAGGCATGGAGGAACGCCGCCGAGCCGGGTGCAGGAGCCGCGCGGCCCTGTGCAGATTCGGTGCAGACGGGAGGGATCGCCCTCCCCGTCATGGCCCGGTCAGGCGGCCTTCGCCGCAGGCGTCGGGAGCAGGGAGGAGACTACCAGCCGGCTGAGCATGCGGCCTTCCAGCGGCAGGATGGCGTCCACAAAGGCCGCCTCGTCGCTGGCGGACAGCTCAGGCGGGGCCTGGAACTGGGCGGCGTCGACCAGGAAGGTCTCCTGAACCGCATCGACCAGCAGGCCGGCCAGCTGGTCGCCCTCATGCACCACCACGATGACGTGGCGGGTGGAGGGTTCGGTGACCCCAAGACCCAGGCGCTGGCGGACGTCCATAACCGGCATCACCGCCCCCCGGAGGTTGATCACCCCCAGCATGTACGGCGGTGTCTGGGGCATGGGCGAGGCCGGGGTCCAGCCCCGGATCTCACGCACCGAGATGATGTCGATGCAGAATTCCTGGCCGCCGATCTCGAAGGAGATCAGTTCGACCTTGGAGGGGGTGGTGGCGGTCATCGGCGGGCTCCCTGCGGCGGCCATCAGAATTCTTCCCAGTCTTTGGCGGCGGCGGCGCGACCGCCGCCGATGTGGGCGGCCAGCCGCTGGCGGGCCTGGCCGACCGGATTGCGGGCGGGCGCGTGGCGGGCCGGATCGGCCAGTTGCGGACCTCCCGGCGCGGCCGTGCGGAACTTGGACACCAGCGCGGCCAGGTCGGTGGCCTCGCCGCGCAGGCTGGCGGAGGCGGCCGTGGATTCCTCGACCATGGCGGCGTTCTGCTGGGTGGCCTGATCCATCTGGTTGACGGCCGTGTTGACCTGGGAGAGGCCCGTCGCCTGCTCCTGCGCCGACTCGGCGATCTCGGTCAGCAGCCGGTCGATGCGGGTCACCGACTCGACGATCTCGCCGAGCGCCTGGCCGGTCTGGCCGACCAGCTTGACCCCGCGATCGACCTGGGAGGCGGAGCTGGAGATCAGCCCCTTGATCTCCTTGGCGGCCTCGGCCGAGCGCTGTGCCAGGGCTCGGACCTCCTGAGCGACCACGGCGAAGCCACGGCCGGCGTCACCGGCGCGGGCGGCCTCGACCCCCGCGTTGAGGGCCAGAAGGTTGGTCTGGAAGGCGATCTCGTCGATCACCCCGATGATCTGCGACACCTGGCCGGAGGACTGTTCGATCTCGGCCATGGCGCCGACGGCCTCCTGCATGACCGCGCCGGACTGAGAGGCGGCGACCTTGGCGGCGGCGGCGGCCTCGGCGGCCTGCTTGGCGCCGTCGGCGCTGCGGCGGACGGTGGCGGTCAGCTCATCGAGGGCGGCGGCGGTCTCTTCCAGGCTGGCGGCCTGCTGCTCGGTGCGGCGCGACAGGTCGTCGGAGGCGCTGGCGATCTCGTCCGAGCCCCCGCGGATGCCGCCGGCCGAGGCGTTGATGGTGGTGATCGCCTTGTTGAGGCTGTCGACGGCGGCGTTGAAGTCGCTGCGAATCTGGGCGTACTGGCCCTCGAAGGCGGCGTCGATGCGGACGGTCAGGTCGCCGCCGGCCAGCCGGCCGAGGCTGGCGGCCAGAGCCTCGACGACCATGGCCTGCTCGGCCTCGTTGCGGCGACGCTCGGCGTCGGCGGCGGCGCGCTGGGCTTCGGCCTCGGCGCGCGAGCGCTCGGCCTCCGCCTCCAGCTGGCGGGCGCGAAGGGCGTTGTCCTTGAACACCTGAACCGCCTGGGCCATTCCGCCGATCTCGTCGCGGCGATCCTGGCCCTGAACGGCGACGGCGAGATCGCCCTTGGCCAGCCCGGCCATGGCCCCGGCCAGGCCGTTGAGCGGCCGGGCGATCTTGGAACGCGATACATAGAGTGCGAGGCCGACGCCGGCGCCGATACCCATCAGGGCCAACAGCACATTCAACATGATGGCGCGGTCAGCCTCAGCGCTGAGGACCTTCAGGGTAGCCGCCGTTTCCTGGCTGTGCCTTTCATTGTAGGCGCGCATGTCCTCGGTCAGCCGCAGGATGTCCTTGTCGAGCGGTTGGAGAAGAGCCCGGGCGGCTTCGTTGTCATTGGCCAGGCCAGCTTCGATCGCCTTGCCGGCTTCTTCGACGACCGTCTTCGCCCGGTCGCGGAAGGCTTGGATCGCACCGGCCTCTTCGGGGACCAGGGCGGCCGCCTTGTCCAGGTTGGCGTTCAATTTCACGACCGAGTCTTCGAAGTTGGCTTTCGCGGCCTGTGCTTCGCTCGAAGCCCCATCATAGGCCATGGTCATGTAGGCGGCGTAGGCGATCTGGGTGACTCGTCGGTTGGCCCTGGCGAGTTCAACCGAGGCCGGATCTTCCTTTTCGGTGAGTCGGGCATACTCGGAGTCGATCCGCTGCATCTGAAGAACGCTGAATCCCGCGCTGACCGCGAAGGCGCCGGACAGGGCAACGATCGCCAAGAGTATCTTGGAGGAAATTTTCCAGTTATCGAGAAATCGCACGGTCGTTTAGCCCCCGGGCCGCTGAACAGGAAGCGGCGATACAGATGACCGCCGCGCGTTGTCCCTGCCCTATGCGCGAGTTGGCTACTTGAATTTTAAAGGGCGACAGGCTGCGTCAATGCACCACTGCGCGATTTGAGGTTACCCCCTACCGCCGCGAACCCAGGAGGTTGCGGGCCACCACCCAGTTATGGATCTCCGTCGGGCCATCATAGATACGCATGGTGCGGATCTTCGACGCCATCATGTGCAGCGGCAGCTCGCGGGTCATACCCATGGCGCCGAAGGCCTGCATCACCCGGTCGACCACCTCCCAGCCCATCTCGGTGGCGTAGGCCTTGATCATCGAGATCTCGGTGCGCACGTCGCGGCCCTGGTCCATCTTCCAGGCGCAGTCGTAGGTCATCAGCCGGGCGGCGTGGATGCGGGTATGGGCGTCGGCGACCCAGTTCTGGATGGTCTGGCGCTCCGACAGCGGGACGCCAAAGGTGTTCCGCTGGGGCGCGTACTCGATCAGCATCTCCAGGGCCCGCTGGGCCATGCCGATCGACCAGGCGGCCATTTCGCAGCGGCGGGTGCCCAGCCGCACCTGCATGGGGGCGAAGCCTTGGCCCTCGGCGCCCAGCAGCTTCCAGCCGGGCACGCGGACGTCGTCCAAGGCGATCTCGAAGGTCGCCTGGCCGCCGAGCATGGGGATCTTGCGCAGCACGTTGAAGCCGGGGCTGTCCTGGTCGACCAGGAAGGCGCTCATCCCGCCCCGGCCGCCCTTTTCCTTGTCGGTCACCGCCATGACGATGGTGAAGTCGGCGTAGTCGGCCTTGCTGATCCAGATCTTGCGGCCGTTCAGCACCCAGTCCTCGCCGTCCCGCACGGCCGAGGTCAGCATGCCGGAGGGATCGGCCCCGGCGCCGGGTTCGGAAATGCCGATGGCCGAGACGGTCTCGCCGGCGACATAGGGCGCCAGATAGGCGGCGCGCTGCTGCTCGTTCACCGTGGCCATCATCATGCGCAGGTTCGGGCTGTCGGGCGGCAGGGTGTAGTTGGTGATGCTGCGACCCAGCTCCTCGTTGACCGCCACCATGGCCACATGCGGCAGGTCGGCGCCGCCGACATCCTCCGGCGCGTCCAGGCCCCAGAGGCCCATCTCCTTGGAGACCGCGTCGACTTTGAGGGTCTCCTCCGCGGTCAGGGCCGCGGCGCCGCCGGCCGCCTCGCGTTCCAGCACCCCGGCCTCGAGCGGGTTCAGATGGTCGTCGACGAACCGGCGGACCAGGTCCTTGAGCATCCGGTGGTCTTCGTCGAGGTCGAAGTGCATGGCGCGTCCCCTGTCGTTTGAGATGGTTTAGCAGGGTGACGGTGAGGGAGGGGAAGTGAGAATTCAGGCCCGCTTCGCCGCGGGCGACTTCGGAGCCTCCACCAGCCTGGCCTGGTCAAGGAAATCGACGATCCCGGTCAGGGGCATGGGCCGAGCGATGAAGTAGCCCTGGGCCAGGTCGCAGCCCATGCCGGTCAGGATGGCAAGGCTCTCAGCCGTCTCGACCCCCTCGGCGACGATCTTCAGGCCCAGGCTGTGGGCCAGATCCACGGTCGACTTGACGAGCAGGGCGTCGCGCGCGCTGCGGTCGAGGGTGAGGATGAATTCCTTGTCGATCTTCAGCTCGTCCGCCCGGATCTGCTTGAGATAGGCCAGTGACGACAGGCCCGAGCCATAGTCGTCGATCGAGATGGCGATGCCGGCGGCGCGGAACCGGTCGATGATGTCGTGGGCCGTTTCCGGATGGTCGATCACGGCCGTCTCCGTAATCTCCAGGCAGATACGTCCGTCGGCGGCGGCGATCATGCCGATGGCTTCGGCGGCGAAGTCCGGCTCGCCCAGCATGCGGCCCGACAGGTTGACCGAAACGGTCAGGTCGTGACCGGCGAGGCGCAGGGCGGCCTGGTCGCGCAGGGCCTGTTCCAGGGTCCAGCGGGTCAGGGCGCGGATGTGGCCGGTTTCCTCGGCCAGGCCGACGAACAGGTCCGGCGAGATGAAGCCGCGCACCGGATGGCTCCAGCGGACCAGGGCCTCAGCCCCGGTAACGGCGCCGGCGCGGGTGTCGTGCTTGGGCTGGTAGACCATGGCCAGCTCGCCGTTCTCCAGCCCCCGCAGCATCTCGCTCATCAGGGAAAGCTTGGACGCCGGGTCGCCATAGGCGGCGGCGTCAAAGGCGGCGACCGGACGGCGGGCGGCCCTGGCCTGGTCGAGGCCGATGCCGGCCCGCTCAACCGCGGGGACCGGATGGTCGTCGAGGACCGCCGCCAGACCCGCGCTCAAGCCGACGTCGATAGTCTGGTCGTCGATCCGCACGGGCTGACTCAAGGCGGCCACCAGCTCGGCGAGATCGACCAGGGCCGCCTCAAGCGTGCGCGCGCGCAGCATCAGGGTCAGCCGCTCGCTGGAGACCCGGGCGCAGACGGCGTCGGGGCTCAGGGCGTTGGCGCGCAGGGCCAGCTGGCGCAGCACCTCACCAGCCAGGCGGTAGCCTAGCGCGGCGCGCAGCTGCAGGAAGCGATCGACCCCGATGGCGGCAACGTAGAGGCCGGCGGGATCAGCCTGCGCCAAGGCCGCCTCCAGGGCGCGGCGGTTGGGCAGCCCGGTCTCCTGGTCCGTCAGCGCCATGGCGGTGATCCGGCCCTCCCGCTCGCGGATGCCCGAAGCCATGGCGTTGAAGCTTTCGGCCAGGCGGCCGATCTCGTCACGGGTGGCGACCGAGACCTGGGCGTCCTCGCCGTCACGCAGGCGGCGGGCGGCCTCGTCAAGGGCCGCGACCGGGCGGGTGATGGAGCGGGCCAGCAACCAGCTGCCGAACACCAGGACGCCGAGGCCGGCCAGCCCGACCAAGGCCAAGGTCAGCATCAGGGCGCGGTAGGGCGCCATGGCCAGCTTGAGTGGATAGCGCAGCACCAGCACCGCGCGGTCGCCCTCGCCCATGGCCGCCAGTGGCTTGGCCAGGGTCAAGGACTCGCCCTGGGCGGTGTCGAGCGCGAGCGGCTTGCTGTCAGTGCGGGCGGCGTCGATGAGCTGGGCCAGATCGGGGTCCACCGCGCCGGCGTCCGTGGACCGCCAAGGCTGGCCCTGGGCCTGGGTCATCACGGTGGCGGTCAGGGGGATGGAGGCCAGGGATTCAAGCGAAGCCATCTCGGCCTCGGTCAGCCGTTCGGCGAAGACCACCCAGCCGATCAGCTGGGGGGCCATGATCGGTTCGGCCACCGCCTGGTAGGCGCTGTCGTTGAGCCGCAGGACGCCGGACGTGGCGCCGCCGTCCAGTGCGTACCAGAGCTTTTCCACCGCGGCCGGGTCGACGTCAGCCGCCCCGGTGATGCTCCCGTCGGCGCCGACGATGAAGGCCCGGTCGAGGGCCAACCGGCCGCGCAGGTTGTCGAGGGCCGATTCCACCGTCGGGGCGTCACCCGAGGCCAGGGCCTCGCGGAAGCCGAAGTCGCGGGACAGCACCCGGGCGCCTTCGGCCAGCTGGTCGGCCTTGAGGCTCCACAGCCGATCGAATACCGCCCCGCCGGCCGTCAGCTCGCTCTGCACCTGGCGCCGAGCCTCGCCGCCGACCGAAAAGAAGACCGCGATGGCGGTGAACAGCAGGGCCGCGCCGAACAGCCCGGCATAGAGGACGGTGAGCCGCCCGCGGAGGCTGGTGAAGGACCGCATCAGTGCCGATGTCCGGCGGGCGCGCGGATCTCCACGCTGACGGCGTCGCGCACCGGACCCGAAGCCGGCACGGCGGCGGTACGGGTCAGTTCGTTCTTCGGCGCGCGCAGATAGGGATGCCAGACCCGGACGGTGGCTGTCCCGGCCGGAATGCCGCGGAGGGTGGCGGTCCCGTCGGCGCCGGTCTTCACGGCGAAGGGGGTGTCGACCACCTTCACGAAGCCGACCATCTGGTCGTGTATGTTGCAGCCGATGGCGGCGACCCCGACCGCCTTGAAGGTGACGCTGCGGGTCTCGTCCTTGCCGAACAGCTTCAGCTCGAACTTGTTGCCCGCCGAGAAGGAGTAGACGTGGTGCTGGACCTTGTCGCGGTTGGGGAAGGAGACCGCCGCTCCGACCGGCGCAACCAGGACGAACGGATCGAACTGGACGTTCTGCTGGGCGACAGTGAGCGGCCAAGCAAACCGGATCGGTCCCTTTGGGACGCCGCCAGCCGGGTGGACGGTGACCACGGCGTTGGGCAGCGGCTTTCCGGCCGTGTCGCGAACGATCATCACCAGATCACCCGCCCACGCTTGGGCGGGAGCGAGGGCAAGCAGAAGGATCAGGTATAGGCGCCGCATAATGCTCTTCTGCGCACGGCGGCGTGAAAGTTCAGTAAATCTGGACCGATTGAAATGACAGCTTTCAACCTATAGTGTTTTAGCTCATCTTGCGCAGTCTTAGGACGGCAAACCTCGCGTTAAGCAATCCCTCCGCAAACCGTCGCTGGAAGCAGCGGGGCGAATGCAGGACTGGGCTTGATGAATACCTTTACGAAAAAGGTCCTGGCCGCGGCGCTGGCAGTGTCGCTTGGCCTGCTGGCCGGCCCGGCCTTGGCGCAGGATTTCGACACCGGCGGCAAGCTGCTGCTCACCGGCGGGGTCAGCACCATCGAGGGCGCCGGAGGCGGCGGCCTGGCGACCTGGGCGACGACCACCGGCTATGCGACCGAGGACGGCATCGGGGCCAACGTCCACGCCACCTATGTCAGCCTGCCCGATTTCGAATTCCGCACCGCCGGGGTGGCGGTGGGGCTGTTCGACCGGGTCGAGATCTCCCTGGCGCGGCAGGAGTTCGACACCGGGGCGACCGGCGCCAAGCTCGGCCTCGGCAAGGGGTTCACCTTCACCCAGGACGTGGTCGGGGTGAAGGTCGTGATCGTCGGGGACGCGGTCTATGACCAGGACCGCTGGCTGCCGCAGATTGCCATCGGCGCCCAGTACAAGACCAACGACCAGGGCGCGATCGTCGCGGCGATCGGCGGCAAGGACGACAGCGGCGTCGACTACTATGTGGCCGCCACCAAGGTGCTGCTGGACCGCAGCCTGGTGGTCAACGGCACGGTGCGGATGACCCGTGCCAACCAGACCGGACTGCTGGGCTTCGGCGGACCGAACGAGGACGGCTACACGCCTCAGTTCGAGGGCTCGGTCGCCTGGCTGGCGACCAAGCGCCTGGCCTTCGGGGCCGAGTACCGCACCAAGCCGGAGAACCTGGGCTTCGCCGGCGAGGACGACTGGGCCGACATCTTCGTGGCCTACGCCTTCAACAAGCACCTCTCCGTCACCGCCGCCTATGTGGACCTTGGCGATATCGCCACCTTCAAGGATCAGCGCGGTTTCTACATCTCCCTCCAGGCCGGATTCTGACCCGATGAGACGCGCCGTTCCATTCGCCGCCGCCCTGATGCTGATCGCCAACGCGGCGGTCGCCCAGGAAACTACCGGACCGCAGCCTTGGGCCATGCCGGGGGAAGAGACGGTCGATCCCTACACCGTCTCCGACGCCAACGCCGGGACAGGTCCGATCACCGATCCCAAGGTGTTCGCGGCCTTCAATGGCCGTGAAGGGGTGGCGCGGATCGTCGCCACGACCCTGGACCTGGCTTATGCGGACGCGCGGATCGGGCCGATCTTCAAGCCGTTCGAGCGGGCGCGGGTCGAGCGGACCCTGACCGAACACTTCTGCTACGTGCTGGGCGGCGGCTGCGCCTACACCGGCCGCGACATGAACGCCTCGCACAAGGACATGGGGGTCAAGGCGGCGGACATGGGCCGGCTGGTCGAGCTGCTGCAGATCGCCATGGACAAGGAGGGGGTGCCCTTCGCCATGCAGAACCGCTTCCTGGCCAAGCTGGCCCCGATGAAGCGGGACGTGATCCAGAAGAAGTAGGGTTCAGGCGCGTTCCAACGCGACCATCAGCTCGCCCATGACCAGCACCTGACCGTCGCCGGTCACGGTGATGGCGTACTGCAGCGCCGCCCCGGTGGCGGCCAGCTGTTCGGCCCGGACCTCAAGCTCGCCCTCCACCAGATCCAGCCGATCGCGGGTCCAGGTCAGATTGTTGATCACCGCCAGAAAGCCGCGCCGGGGCTCGCGCTCGATGCCGGTCAGCTTGGCATGCAGGGCGACCGCCTGTGCGGCGTATTCGGCCGCCGCGCTGGCCGGCAGGATGCCGTCCCGCCGCAGGGGATTGACCGGATCGCGATGATTGACCGCCCGACAGGCGATCCAGGCGCGGTCACCGCCGATCACGGAGTCCAGCAGGATCATCGCCCCGGCGTGGGGGATTTCCCCGGCGATCGCGGCCTTGTCCATCGGCGGGAGGTTCGACATCTGCGGATTCACAGGCAAAGAAGGGAGACTGATTCCGCGCGGATGCTGATGACTTCCACCTTCACGATCAAGCCCGACCACCCGGCCCTGCCCGGCCACTTCCCCGGACACCCCGTCGTGCCGGGGGTGGTAGTCATCGACCATTTGATCCGGTCCTTGGGCGAGGCTCACCCGGATCGCACCTGCGTCGGCGTGCGGCGGATGAAGTTCCTGCGCCAGCTGCTGCCCGGCGAATCGGTCGATGTGGTGTTCGGCGAGGCCAAGGCCGACAGCATCACGGTCAAGGCCCAGGTCGCGGGCGAGCCCCTGATTGAAGGCCGGCTGAACCTCGCCCTTCAATCGTAGCGTTTACGGTGAGCATCTGTGAGGCGTCCGCGCCGCGCCCTGCCGAAACCGTCCGCTAACCGCCGAAATTCGCTTGGCGTTTCGTTGCCAGACGCCGTCCACTTCGCCTATGGGATGAAGCAGTGCGTTGAGGGGGAATGTCACGGCGATGAAGCGTGTGCTCGTCGTTCACTATTCACAGACCGGCCAGTTGAGCGACATCCTGCGCTCGACCGTGGCCCCGCTTGAGGCAAGCCCGGACATCGAGGTGACCTGGCTGCCGATCGAGCCAGCGACCCCCTATCCCTTCCCCTGGCCGGCCGGTTTCTTTTTCAACACCTTCCCTGAGACGGTCTATGAGGACGTAGACCCGATCAAGCCGATTGCAATGCCGGCCGACACCGATTTCGACCTGGTGATCCTGGGCTATTCGGTGTGGTTCCTGTCGCCGTCCAAGCCGATCACCGCCTTCCTGCAGAGCACGGAGGCCAAGACCCTGCTGGCCGGCAAGCCGGTGATCACCGTGATCGGCTGCCGCAACATGTGGTTGTCGGCTCAGGAGCGGATGAAGGATCAGTTGTCGGCCCTGGGCGCCCATCTGATCGACAACGTGGTGCTGACCGACAGCGCCCACAGCGCCTTCACCTTCATCTCCACCCCGGCCTGGATGCTGACCGGCCACAAGGGTCCTTTCCTGGGCGGCGTGGTGCCGGAGGCCGGGGTCAGCGCTGAAGATATCGCCGGCTGCCGCCGGTTCGGCGAGGCCATTGCGGCCAAACTGCCGACCCGCGAGCGGGGCGATACCTCGCCCATGCTGAGCGGCCTGGGCGCCGTCTCCATCTTCGAGGGCCTGATGAGTTCGGAGAAGGTGGCCCGCAAGAGCTTCCTGATCTGGGGCCGGCTTCTGCGCGCCTGCGGCAAGCCGGGCAATCCGTTGCGCGGCGCGGTGCTGGTGATCTACGTCGCCTTCCTGTTCACCCTGATCTGCACCGTGGTGCCGCTGCTGGCGGTCATCAAGAGCCTGATCAAACCCCTGGCGCGGGAGCGTATCGCCCGTCAGCGCGCCTATTACGCCGAGCCCTCGGGCGAAGGCCGCGCCCTGCTGGGAGCCGCAGAATGACTGTTCGTAGCGTTTACATCACCGGCACCGCCAGCTTCCTGCCGGGCCAACCCGTGCTCAACGACGAGATGGAATCGGTGCTGGGCCAAGCCGGAGACCGGCCCAGCCGCGCCCGCCGCACCATCCTGCGCAGTAACGGGATCAAGAGCCGCCACTACGCCATCGATCCGGCGACCGGAAAGGCGACGCACAACAATGCCCAGCTGACCGCCGCGGCGGTGAAGAAGCTGGACCAGACCATCGGCCTGCCGCCCATCGACGTGCTCGCCTGCGGCACCTCCATCCCCGACCAGGTGATGCCCAACCATGCGGCCATGGTGCAGGGCGAACTTGGCCTGCCGGCCTGTGAGGTGATGGCCACCAGCGGGGTCTGTCTCTCGGGCGTCACCGCCCTGAAGTACGCCTATGTGACCGTGGCCGGCGGCCTGCACAGCACGGCGGTGGCCACCGGGTCGGACTGCCCCTCACCGGTGCTGAGCGCTTCCAACTTCAGCGCCGAGATCGACGCCAAGGTCGAGGCCCTGGAAAAGAGCCCGGAGATCGCCTTCGAGAAGGACTTCCTGCGCTGGATGCTCAGCGACGGGGCCGGCGCCTTCCTGTTGCAGGACAAGCCCCGCGAGGGCGCCACCAACCTGCGCATCGACTGGATCGAGACCTTCTCCTACGCCGGGGAGATGGAGACCTGCATGTACGCCGGCGCCTCCAAGAACGAGGACGGCAGCGTCACCGGCTGGACCGCCATGACCCCCCGGGAGCGGGAGACCGACAGCGTCTTCTCGATCAAGCAGGACGTGCGGCTGCTGAACGAAAACGTCATCCACTACACGGTGGAAAAGCCCCTGCCCGGCATCGTGCAGAAGTACCAGCTGCGGCCCGACGACATCGACTATTTCCTGCCGCACTATTCGAGCGAGTACTTCCGCGACAAGGTCTACGCCGGGCTGCTGAACGCCGGGTTCGACGTGCCGCAGGACCGTTGGTTCACCAACCTGACCACCCGGGGCAACACCGGGGCGGCCTCGATCTACATCATGATCGACGAACTGGCCCAGAGCGGCGACCTGACGCCCGGCCAGCGACTGCTGTGCTGGATCCCCGAGAGCGGCCGGTTCTCGAGCGGCTTCATGCATCTGACGGTGGCATAAGAGGCCTTCCATGAAGAAGGACGAGGTTCCCCAGGAGACCGCCCGCACCTACGGCGGGGTCAAGAAGCTGCTCTATGCGGTGGATGAGGCCGGGGAATACACCGGGGTAAACTCGGCCGGCTGGGAGCCGGAAACCTTCGCCACCGTCCAGGCGGTGGATGAGCTGAACCGCCTGCGCGACGAAGCTTTCGCCGACGCCAAGGCCGGGCGGGTGAGCCCGCTGGTCTTCTGGATGTACGCCCGGCGGATGGAGCCGGCGACCCTGACCGCCACCACGGGCCTCTGGGCCTGGAGGGTGAAGCGCCATTTCAAGCCGGCCATCTTCGCCCGCCTGCCCGACCGCATCCTCGCCCGCTACGCCGAGGTGATGGACATCACGGTCGCGCAGCTGCGCGGCCTGCCCGCCGCCCCGGACGCCCAATGACCGAGTTCACGCACCGACAGTCCGCCCACTGCGAAAGCGGCGTGGTGGCCAACATGGTCAGCGACGGGGGCCTGGGCCTGAGCGAGCCGATGGCGTTCGGCCTGAGCTCGGCGCTGACCTTCGCCTACATGCCGATCATCAAGATGGCCGGCATGCCGCTGATCGCCTACCGCATGCCGCCCGGCCACATCATCAAGGGGGTGGCCAAGCAGCTGGGCATGAGCTGGAAGCGCCAGACCTTCTCCGACCCGGACGCTGGCATGGCGGCGCTGGACGCCCAGCTCGAAAAGGGCCACGCCGTCGGCCTGCAGACCTGCATCTACTGGCTGCCCTACATGCCGGAGGACATGCGCTTCCACTTCAACGCCCACAATCTGGTGGTCTACGGACGGGACGGGGACGACTACCTGGTCAGCGACCCGATCTTCGAAGGCGTGGTGCGTTGCGACTCCGCCTCCTTGCGTAAGGCGCGGTTCGCCAAGGGGGCCATGGCCGCCAAGGGGATGATGTACTATCCCGAAGGCACGCCCAAGGAGATCGACTTCGCCAAGGCCGTGCCCAAGGCGGTGCGGATGAACCGCCGGATCATGGTCGGCGCCCCGTTGCCGGTCATCGGGGTGAAGGGCATCCGGTTCCTCGGAAAGAACATCGGCAAGGTCGCCGCCCGGCCGGACGCCAATACCTACCTGCCGCAATACCTCGGCCACATCGTGCGCATGCAGGAAGAGATCGGCACCGGCGGCGCGGGCTTCCGCTTCCTCTACGCCAGCTTCCTGCAGGAGGCCGGCAAGAAGCTGTCCAACGACCGGCTGCTGCAGGCCTCGGCCGCCCTCACCGACGCGGGCGACAGCTGGCGCAAGTTCGCCCTGGTCGCCACCAAGATGGCGCGCGGGCGCCAGACGCTGGACGTCAAGGAACTGGACAACATCCTCAACGGCATCGCCGACAAGGAACTGGCCATGTGGCAGGGGCTGAAGGGGATTTAGCGCCGCAGCCAGGTCTCGCCGGGACCGGCCGCCGTGTCGATGATCGCCTTGGCCTCGGCGCTGCCGAACAGCTGAGCCTCCAGGAAGGCCACCGAATAGCGCAGGCCGGCGTCGTAGGCGGGCTTGGGCTGGCCACCGACCAGGTCGTGAGCGGCGCCGGCGAAGGTGACGGCGTACTTGCCGCCGGCCGGAGAACTCTCGATCGGGAACAGATGGTCCCGCCAGTCGGTGACGAAGCCGGGCACCACGTCTTGGTCGCCGGTGATCACCATGGCCGGGACCTGCAGGCCGGCATAAGCCGGCGGGGCGATCAGCCCGGGGATCTTGCCAGGCGAGGACCAGCCCAGCACCGCCCGCACTGACGGATCGCGCAGCGGCGCCATGTAGGCCAGCGCCCCGCCCAGGCAGAGCCCGATCAGGGTCCCGAAGCTGTGGCCGACGGCGGCGACCGGCTGGCCTGGCCAGCGCTGGGCCGCCTCGCCGCTAACCGCCTTCATGTCGGCCAACCGGGCGATGAAGCCGGCTTGGGGATCGAATTTCTCGCGATCTGGATGACGCACGGAGTCGACGTGCAGCGGCGCGATGACCGCCAGCCCGGCCGCCATCAGGACCTGGGCTATCGGATCGTACCGCTCCGGCCAGGAGCCGTGCCCGGTGGACAGCAGCACCACGCCACGCGGCTTGGCCGGCTCCCAGATGAACCGGCTGGTCGAACGGTCGGACGTGATCTGGAGCGGGCCGCCGGCGGTCGGGGCCGCCAGTCCAGCCGAGGCGATCAGAGGGGTAGCGAGGGCGCCGGCGAACAGGGCGCGGCGGGTCAGCTGGGTCATGGGTACGCTTTCTACTGCTTCTTGCGGGCGGCCTTGGCGGCGACCGCCGCGTCAGCGATGGCGCGCGCCAGGCGGCCGATCAGATCGGCCGGAACCGGCGCGTCATAAGGAAACTTCAGCGTCCCCTTGCTGAACTCGTAGCCCGCCAGTTCGTCCCCGAACGCCTCTCTCACACTCTCTGTCACCGGATAGACGCTATAGTGGGTCTTCCAGCCGGCAAAGAAGGCGACCACGCCGGCGGCCGTGCGGTAGCCGGCGATCTGGTAGGAGATGACCTCTGTCGCCTCAGGCAGGGCCGCGCGGATGGCGGCGCGGACCTGTTCAAGGATGGGGCGGGAGGCCGCCGGCTGGGCGGCGATGTAGTCGCCGATGCTCTTGAAATCGGTCCTGGCCATCAGGCCCTCACGGTGAAGGCGGCGTAGCGGCCCTCGTCGTCCGAGGCGATGTGGACCAGGCGCTCGCCGGGCGCGGCTTCGGCCAGGAAGGCGCCGGCGGCCCGGGCGGAACCGCTGTCGTGGTAGGGCTGGCCCATCAGGTAGTCGAACCGGCGGGTGAGGCTGGTCTCAGCCAGGTCGACCGGGGCGGCCAGCAGGGTGGTTTCGGGATCGAAATCCTGGGCGGCGATCCAGGCGAGCAGGTCGGCGCGGGTCGTGAAGAAGCGAGCGGCCTCAACGGCGGGCCCCTCGCCATCGGCGGTCAGCCAAAGCCAATGGGCCGCTTCGGCGATCGGGGCTCCGGGAGGCTGGCCCAGCCGTTTGCGGTGGGCGTCCAGCGGCGGGATGACGATATCAGCTGAACCGACCAGCGCGGATTTCACAACCCCGGTCTTCAGGTCGAGCACGGCCAGCTGAAGCGCGGCCTCGAAGCCGAAGCCTTTGGAACCCAGGCAGCTCGAGCGACCGGAAAGACCGAACTGCTTGGCGACATAGAAGCAGGCGGCGTTGCTGACCGTGTTGATGAAGCTGAGCGGCTTGGGCGGAAAGCCGTCGCGGAACAGGTGTTCGATCACTTCGACGGTGACCTCGAAGTCGCCGCTGCCGGTGGTGAAATAGACCGCCGTCTCCGGCGGCGGGGTCTGGCCGCCCAGGCAGCGGGCGGCTCCGATCAGGGCCAGGGAGATGAACCGGCCGATCCGGCGGACCGCCTGGCCCGTCGCTTCCTTGACCACAGGCTTGAGGTCGGTCAGGTCCCCCGACTCTTCCTGGAGGTAGCCACCGTGGCCTGCGATGCGGGCGTCAGTCATTGGCCAGCACCAGGCTGGTGTTGTTGCCGCCGAAGCCGAAGTAGTTGAGCAGGAAGGCGCCCCGGCCCACCGGCGCCCAGGTCTGGTTCAAGGCCAGGCCCAGATCGCCCGGTGTGGCGCTGATCCCCGGATGCGGCGGCAGGCGGCCGGCCTCGGCGGCAGCGCAGACCAGCAGCAGTTCGGCCAGGCCGCAGGCGCCGAAGGTGTGGCCGATGAACGGCTTCATGGCGAGCAAGGGGGGAATGTCGTCGAACACCTGCTGAATACCGGCCGCCTCGGCCTCGTCGTTGAGCAGGCTGGCCGTGCCGTGCGCCTTGACCGCCAGGATGTCGGAGGTCGTCAGGCCGGCGTCGGCGAGGGCCTGACGCATGACGGCGGCCACCGTGGTGCCATCGGGGTTGGCCGCCGAGACGGCATGGGTGTCGCAGAGGTTGGCGCCGCCGATCAGCCGGAAACGCGAAGGGCCGGGCGCCGCGCCCACGACCAGGGCCGCCGCCGCCTCGCCCAGCACCAGACCGGCGCGCGCCGGATCGAATGGGCGCATGCCATTGGGGGCCAGCAGGGCTAGGCTCTGGAAGCCGAGCGCCGTGATGACGTTGAAGATCTCCAGCCCGACGATCAGAGCATGATCGATCAGCCCCTCGGCGATCATCGCATCGGCGTAGATCAGGGCGTTGGCGCTGGAGGTGCAGGCGGTGTTGACCGTGAAGTCCGGCCCCCGCAAGCCGAACCGGCGGCGCAGGGTGTCGGCCAGTCCGCCCATGGCGACATTGGCCATCAGCGGCCTGGCGTCGGGGTCGACGAGCAGGTCCTGCGCATAGGCCGCCTCGCTGACTGAGACGTCGAGGCTGGAGGAGCCGAGAAACAGCGCCGCCCGTTCCAACTCGGCGGGCGTCAGGCCGGACGCGGCGATGGCCTCCTCGACCACCGGCTCCAGCGCCCGCCACAGCCGGGTCCCGACGTCTTCCAGCGGCAGGTCCGCCAGCAGCATGGTGGGGGTTCGCTCCACCCCCTCGCCGAGCGGGACGTCCGTGAACCCCGGCTCGGGGGGTCCGGCCGGAAGCGCCGCCAGGTTGGCGGGCAGACCGCGGCCCAGGGTGGTGTGCAGGCCGGCCCCGAGGAACCAGGCCCGCCTCATGCCGCCTTGCTGCGCTCGGCCTCAATGAAATCGGCCAGCGACGCGACCGAAGCCAGCGCCTTCCGCGCGTCCGGGCCACCTTCGATACGCACCCCGAAGTTCTCCTTCACCGCCATGCTGATTTGCAAGGCGTCGAGGCTATCTAGATCGAGGTCGCCGCCGATCAACCGGTCGTCGTCCCCGATCTCGCTGGGATCCATATCCTTGTCGCACTCACGCACGATCATCGCCTTCAGGTCGGCCAGCATCTGCGCGCGGTCTGACATGTCTTCCCCTACTCTCTATGACGGTGGACCAGCCAGGCCAGGCCCAGGGTGACGGCCCCGAATCCGGCCAGCTTGGCCAACTCATCGGCAATCTCTCCCACTCCGCCCCCGCGTAGCAACAGGTCGAGGAAGCCGTCCAGCCCCCAGGCCATGGGGGAAAAGGCCGCCACCGCCTGCAACCCCTGCGGCATGACGAATTTCGGCACCATGATGCCGCCAATTGCCGCCAGAAGAAGAGCCGTCAGCCCGGCCGTCAGCGTGGCCTGTTCGGTGGTCTTGGCCACCACGGCGATCAGGAGCGCCAACCCCAGGGCCGCGAGGCTGAGCGCCGCTGACAGCAGCACCAGGGCGAAGGGCGAGCCGTTCATCTGCAACGCCTGGCCGCCCAGCAGCGGCACCAGGAACACCCCGGCCGCCAGCATGGCGGCGACCTGCAGCTGGTTGACCGCGAAATAGGGGATCAGCTTGCCGGCGAACTGGTTCAAGGGCCCGACGTCGATGGTCTTCAGGCGCCTGTGCACCCCCAGCTGCCGCTCGCGGATGAAGGTGTTGGAAAAGGGGATGGCCACGAAGAAGACGGCGAACACCAGCCAGGCCGGAACGCTCTGCTGCACGGCGCTGGGCGCCACGTCCGGCTCGGCGCGATAGGCATAGGCCAGGTCGATCTTCGGGGGCTCAACCTTGGGCCGGTCGAGCGGATAGCCGAACGGATCCTCGGCGGGCAGGAACTGGATCAGCTGATCGGTGCGCTGCAGCCCTGTCGCCTCGCCGAGCGCGGCCAGCATCAGTTTCTCGGTGCGGCTGTCGACGTCCGGCGCCACGGTGATCTTCAGCATCGGTTTGGCGTCGGGGTCCGGCATCCCCTCCAGGCTGGCTCCGTAGCCCTTGGCCACCTCGACCGCGAAGGCATGGCGGCCGGCCTTTAGGTCGGCTGCCACCGCCTCGGCGGCTGGAAGACTTTTTGGCGCATTTATGCCAAAAGCCTCGTTTTTCGCCAGATTGGTCCGCAGCACGGCGGAGGCCGGCGTGGCGTCGCGGTCGATCAGCAGAACGTCGGCCAGCTTTCCCGCCCGCGCCGCGAACAGGTCCTGCAGGGCCAGCGACATGATCAGGATGAAGGCCAGCGGCAGCAGGAACATCATCGCCAGGCCGTGGAGGTCACGGGTCAGCAGCCGCAGTTCCTTGATCACGCAGGCGAGCAGCGGGCTCACGCCTCTTCCTCCCCGGAGCTGAGCAGGGACAGATAGAGGGTCTCCAGCCGGCTGACGCCATACTCGGCGCGCGCCACCTGCAGCCCCGCGGCCTGAAGGCTGCTGAGCGCCGCGGGCAGCTCACCCGGTCCGCCGAGGGTCAGTGTCACCCGATCCTCGCCGCCCCATTCGGCATCCAGCGCTGCCAGCGCCTTGCGGGCGGACTTGGGAGCGGGCTCGGCCAGGGTGACCGTCAGACGCCGGGCGGCCGCTTCGCTGAGCAGCTCCTCGACCCGACCGGTCAGCACCAGCCGCCCCCGGTCGATCACCGCCACATCGTCACAGAGCTGCTCGACCTCCTCCATGTAGTGGGAAGTGTAGACGATGGTGGTCCCCCGCGCCTTCAGCCCCGCGATGACCTCCAGGATCAGCTGGCGCGAGCGGGCGTCGATGCCGACCGTCGGCTCGTCGAGATAGAGGATTCGCGGCTCGCCCAGCAGGGCGATGGCCAGGTTCAGCCGGCGCTTGAGGCCGCCGCTGTAGGTCTCGGCCGGCTTGTCGAGCCAGTCCTCGAGCTGCACGGCCCGCGCCGTCATCGCGATCCGGCCTCCGATCTCGGCCGCGGGGATGCGCTGCAGCCCGGCGAAGAAGCGCAGGTTCTCCGACCCGGTCAGGGCCGGATAGAAGGCGAAGTCCTGCGGCGCCAGGGCCCCTGCCCGGCGCAGCGCGCGGCGGTCGGTGGCGGGCCGGCCCTCGACGGCGATCTCGCCCCGCTGGACGTCCATCACACCGGTCATCAGCGAGATAAGTGTGCTCTTGCCGGCCCCGTTCGGACCCAGCAGGCCAAAGCAGGTCCCGCGCCGGATCGACAGGTCCACCCCGCTCAGCGCCTCGCGGTCGGCTCGCGGATAGCGGTGCGCCAGCCCGCGAATGCGGATCGCCAGGTCGTCGGCCGACAGAGACGTTGGTGTTTGAATGCTGTCGCCTGACACGCTGATTACCCCTTCTGCGGCTTAGCGCAGGGGTGAAGCCCCGTCACCGGAAAATGACAGCCGGGGGCGGCCCAGACAAAATCGCGCCCCGAAGCGCTGGGCTTCGGGGCGCGCAATTGTTCGGCCGATCGGCCTGGCAAATTCAGGTCTAGTGCCGGAACACGGCCGCCGTCGACGGGTCGTGCGGAATGTCGCGGTACTGGCGCAGCTCGTTGCGGCCGACCACCATGTGGTGGACTTCATCCGGGCCGTCGGCGATGCGCAGGGTGCGGGTCTGGGCGTACATCCGGGCCAGCGGGGTATGCTGCGAGACGCCCAGGGCGCCGTGCATCTGGATCGCGGAATCGATGATTTCGCAGACCCGGACCGGCACCATGGCCTTGACCATATGAATCCAGATACGGGCTTCCTGGTTGCCGAGCACGTCCATCGCCTTGGCCGCCTTGAGCACCATCAGGCGCATGGCCTCAATGTCGATCCGGGCCTTGGAGATGATCTCGATGTTGCCGCCCAGCTGCACCAGGGGCTTGCCGAACGCCTCACGCTTCAGGCCGCGGGTGACCAGGTAGTCGAGGGCCTTCTCGGCCGAGCCGATGGCGCGCATGCAATGGTGGATGCGGCCGGGGCCCAGGCGCAGCTGCGAGATTTCGAAGCCGCGGCCTTCGCCCAGCAGCATGTTGCTGGCCGGGACGCGGACGTTGTCGAAGATGATGTGCATGTGGCCGTGCGGCGCGTCGGGATCGCCGAACACATGCTGAGCCCCGACGATCTTCACCCCGGGGGCGTCGGTCGGCACCAGGATCTGCGACTGGCGGTGGTTGGCCGGACCGTCCGGGCTGGTCTGGACCATGGTGATCATGATCTTGCAGCGCGGGTCGCCGGCGCCCGAGATGTAGTGCTTCTCGCCGTTGATCACATACTCATCACCGACCAGGGTGGCCGTGGTGTTGACGTTCTTGGCGTCGGACGAGGCCGAATGCAGCTCGGTCATGGCGAAGGCGGAGCGAATCTTGCCTTCCAGCAGCGGCTTCAGCCACTTTTCCTTCTGTTCCGGCGTGCCGACCCGCTCCAGAACTTCCATGTTGCCGGTGTCGGGGGCGGCGCAGTTCATCACCTCGGACGCCATCCGGTTCTTGCCCAGCTCGACGGCGATATAGGCGTAGTCGAGGTTGGACAGGCCCTCACCGGTCTCGGCGTTGGGCAGGAAGAAGTTCCACAGGCCCTCGGCCTTGGCCTTGTCCTTGGCCGCTTCCAGCACTTCCAGCTGACCGGGGGCGTAGGACCAGATGTCGGTCTTGCCCTCGCCCAGGCGCTCGAACTCCTCGCTCATCGGATTGACCGTCTCGGCGATGAAGCGCTTGACGTGCTCCAGCAGCGGCAGCGCCTTGGACGACATACGCAGGTCGTTCAGTTCGTCCTGCGGGTTCAGATTGAACGAGGACTGAGCCTTGGTGTGGACTTCGGCCATTGGCGTTTCTCCCTGTCGGCCGCTCTGACGGCCTCGACGATCAAACAGTTGTTTGAACGCATCATGCACCGGGGTTACGCGCAGGGCAAGCGAAGGATCGGTGACGGGTTGGCGGCGGGAGCAGACTCGCTCACCATGGCCCCATGAACCTCAAGGGCAAACTGCTGAAGGGCCGCTACGTGCGGCTGGAACCGATCACCGCCGAGCATCGCGAGGAGCTGAAGGGCGCCGTCGACTGCGATCCCGAGGCCTGGGAGATCATGTCGGTCAACGGCTGTGGCGAAGGGTTTGAGGACTGGTGGGGCGCGCTGAAGGGCGAGACCGAGCGCGGCGAGCGGATCGGATATGCGATCCGGCGGCTGAGCGACAAGCGGGTGGTCGGCACCTCTTCGTTCCTCAACATCCGCCGCCTCCACAAGGGCGTCGAGATCGGCGCGACCTTCCTGCATCCGGACGTGCGTTCAGGGCCGGTGAACCCCGAGAGCAAGAGGCTGATGCTGGCCCAGGCCTTCGACGCCGGGGCGATCCGGGTCGAGTTCATGATCGACGAACGCAACTCCCGCAGCGAGGCGGCGGTGCAGAAGCTGGGCGCCACCAAGGAAGGCACCCTGCGCAACCACAAGATCACCTGGACCGGCCATGTGCGCCACACCGTGGTGCTGTCGATCTGCGACTTCGACTGGCCCGGCGTTCGCGACCGGCTGGACTTCCGGCTGCGCGAGAGCTTCGTCTAGCGCACCCGCTCGTAGATCCACTCCATCCGTTCCAGTTTGCCGTTCATCATCCCCTCGATGGCGGCGCACAGCTGCTCGCCGCAGCGGCGGTAAATGACCCGTTGGGGGAAGTCGTGGGCGGTGTTTTCGAACACCACCTCGTCGGCGGTGCGGCTCTTGGCGACGAAGGTGGTCGGGGGATTGCGGCCGACGATGGCGGTGAAGGCGATCTGGCCGCCCTTCTCGTCGATGCGCATGAACTCGACGCGGCCCTTGCCGTCCTCGACGGTGCGGCTGATCCCCGGCATCACCCCGCCCTCGGCCGGCAGCCAGGTTTCGGTGACCACGGCCCCGTCGGCCTGGGTCGCGCGCCACTGGCCCTGAATCCAGGCGATATCCGCCAGGCTGTCGGCGGCGAAGGCGGGAACGGCCAGCGACAGGGTGGCGGCGAGGGCGAGCAGGGTCTTCATGGGTCTCTCCGTGAGCTGGCGGCAGGACAGCACGGGCGATCGGCGGGCGGCTTGTATCGAAGCGACAGCTCAGACCTGGGCGAGGCTGGAGGCCAGTCCGGCCTGTTGGTTTAGAAACTGGGTCGGGGTGCAGCCGACGAAGCGTCGGAAGTCGCGGGCCAGCTGGGGATGGTCGAAATAGCCGGCGGCCTGGGCGGCGTCGGTCCAGCTGGTGACCCCCGGTTCGTTGAGGGCGTCGAACACGCTCCGGAACCGCAGGATGGCAGCCAGCATCCTGGGCGGGACGCCGACGATGCGGGCGAAGCGGCGTTGCAGGTCGCGGCTGGCCTCCACCGGCTGTCCGGCCCGAAGCCGTTCGACGGCGGCCTCGACGGCGGAGTCGCGCGGGGCCGGGTTGGCGGCGAGGCGGGCGGCGACATGGTCCTGGACGGCGGTGAGGCGAGCCGCCTCATCGAGACCGGCGAGGTCCAGGCCGCTCTCCAGCGGCGTGCGGCGGTCGGTGTAGCGGTCGGCGGCCTGGCCCAGGTAGCCATAGCTCCCGGCTGGATGGAACCGCACCCCGATGACCCCGGCCGGCCCGTCCGCCCGCAGATGCAGCGGCCGGGTCAGCTGGCCGGCGAACACTACCGGCGTCTGGCGGATGGCCGAGCCGTCTGGGGCGCGCTCCAGATAGGGCCGGCCGAAGTGGACGATCAGCTCGGCGCAGCCGTCTGGGGCGATCCGCTGGTCCTCGGTCTCCTCGCCGCCCTCGAACAGCCACATGCAGCGGACGTGAGCGGCCAGATCCGCGCGGGGCGCGAACTCCTGGTAGCGCGGGATCATTTGGCCCGCCGCGCCCGGAAGAAGCCGCGCAGCAGGTCAGCGCTCTCCTGCGCCAGCACCCCGCCGGTGACCGCCGGCCGCCAGTGGCAGGTCGGCCCCTCGAAGAAGCGGGGACCGCTGACCACCGCCCCGCCCTTGGGGTCCTCGGCGCCGAAGACCACCCGGCCGATGCGGGCGTGGCTGATGGCGCCGGCGCACATGGCGCAGGGCTCGAGGGTGACCACCAGGGTCAGATCGGTCAGCCGGTAGTTGCCGATCTTGGCCGCGGCGCTGCGGATGGCGGCGATCTCGGCATGGGCGGTGGGGTCGTGGGCGCCGATCGGGTGGTTGGCCCCCACGCTGACGATATGGCCGGTGGCGGGGTCCATGATCACCGCGCCGACCGGGGTTTCGCCAACGTCGGCGGCAGCGCGCGCCTGGTCTAGAGCCAGCCGCATCAGGTCTTCGTCAGTGGGCAGCGTGTTGGCGGTGTTCATGCTATAGGGCGGTCCGACCGTCGGGAGACGGCCCAAGTCCTGTTATGGAGCGGCGATCATGGCTGCGGAAGACTACGAAGACGAGCCCATGCCTTACGACGCCCGCGACAAGGTCGCGGACGGCGTCGAAAGCGAGGGTCATGACCGGGTGGCCAAGGTGCTGGCCCGGGCCGGCGTCGGCTCGCGGCGCGAGGTCGAGCGGCTGATCGAGGCCGGCCGGGTGGCGATCAACGGCCTGGTGCTGACGACCCCGGCGATCAAGGTCGAGGCCAATGACATCCTGACGGTCGACGGCGAGGTGATCGCCGGCGCCGAGGCGACGCGGGTGTTCCGCTATCACAAGCCGGTCGGGCTGGTGACCACCCACAGCGACCCCAAGGGCCGGCCGACGGTGTTCAGCGCCCTGCCGGAGGGGTTGCCCCGGCTGATCTCCGTCGGGCGGCTCGACCTGGCGTCGGAGGGGCTGCTGCTGCTGACCAACGATGGCGGGCTGACCCGGGCGCTGGAACTGCCGTCCACAGGCTGGAAGCGGATCTACCGGGCCCGGGCCTATGGCGAGACGACACAGGCCAAGCTGGACCGGCTGAAGGACGGGATCACCGTCGAGGGCGTCCGCTACGGCGCCATCGAGGCCAAGCTGGACAAGGTCAACGGCCGCAACGTCTGGATCACCGTCACCCTGGCCGAAGGCAAGAACCGCGAGGTGCGCCGCGTGCTGGAGGCCCTTGGACTGCAGGTCAACCGGCTGATCCGCCTGGCCTATGGGCCGTTCTCGCTGGGCACCCTGGCGCCCGGATATGTCGAGGAGGTCGGCCCCCGGGTGATCCGGGAACTGCTGGCCGAGCATATCGACGAGGCCAACCTGCCCACCGGCGCCGGGGTGCAGTACAAGGCGCCGCCGCAGGCCCAGTCGCGGCGCGACCCCAACGTCGGCTCGACTTCCAAGGTGGTGGGCGATCCCAAGCCCGAAAAGCCTGTCTACAAGGCCGGCTGGGCCAGGCCGAAGAAGAAGGCGGTCAACCACGTGATGCCCAAGCGGCCGAAGGCGAAGATCGTCGCCGACTTCGGTCCCGGGAAGCGGGAGATCAAACCCCAGCCCTTCCGCGCCAACACCCCCAAGACCGACGCCGACCGGGTGTCGAAGGGCGGCAAGACCGCGCCCGTCCGGCCCGAACGCCCGCCGCCCAAGGACCTGCGGCCGCAGCATTTCAAGGACCGCGAGGCCGCCGCGGCAGCCGAGGACGCCAAGGCCCTGGCCCTGCGTAAGGCGCTGGCCGGTCTCGATGACGGACCCAAGGCCAAGGGCGGCAAGCCCAGGGCCGGCGGCAAACCGGTCGCCAAATCCCCGGCCGGTCGTCCGGGCGATGGCAAGGCCAAGGGCCACTGGTTCACCGCGCCAGGCGAGGCGGCCAGCAGCCGGCCAGTCCAGAGCCCCGCCAAGCGCGCCCCGGCCCAGTCTGGCAAGGCCCCGGTCGGCAAGAGCGGTCGGCCCCGTCCTCCGGGGTCCAAACCCCGTCAGGGCTGAGGCGCGTCCGGGTGGTCGCGCAACGCCCGGCCGAGACGGGCCGTGCGGCGCCAGACGGTGACCAGGCTGCCCAGGGCGATGACCGCGAGGCCGACCAGCATCACCTGGCCGATGCCGCCCCACAGCGGCTCGAGGGCGGTGATCAGGCAGGCCACGGTGAGCACGAACATTCGGTGCGGCTTGGCCATCGGGCCGGAGAAGTCGGCCGGCTGGCCCAGCCCCCGGCCAAGCTCGCGCACATAGGCGGTCAGCAGGGCCAGGGCGACGGCAAGCCACCCCAGCCACTCCCCGGCCGGCAGCAGCGGGGCGACGCTGTAGCCGGCGGCGGCCAGGAACAGGGCGTCGGCGATCCGGTCGGGCAGCTCGTTCCAGATCGGCCCGGTGGGCGATCCCAGGCCGTGCTCCACCGCCACCATGCCGTCGAGCATGTTGCACAGCAGCCGAAGCTGGATACAGACCCCGGCCAGCACGAAGCAGACCGACCGCCCCGCCCCCTCCGACTGGCCGGCCATCAGGAACAGCGAAGCGCCGACCGCGGCGAAGGCGACACTGAGGGCGGAGATGTGGTTGGGGCGAACCCGAGCCCGGCCGAGGGCGGCGGCCATACGCCCCGCCCAGCCGGCGGAGCGGGTCTTCAGCGGGCGGCGGTTGTCGGTGTCGGTCACGGGGCGTTCCTGCGGGCGCGGACGAGGGCGGCGTTGTAGATGAAGGCGTAGAGGGTCGAGAGGCTCCACGGAAAGGCGATGGTCGCCGCCAGTTCCGGCGTGCCGATCAGGCTGTGGACGGTGAAAAGCGTCGCCAGCACCCCGCTCGCGGTGACCAGCGGCGGAACGACAAAGGCGCCGAGCCCGGGGACACGGCCATCCATCGCCTCCAGCGCCCGCTTGATCACCCCCGTCAGCAGGGCCGAGACCGTCCCCTGCGCCAGGGCCGGCGCCCAGGCCTGTTCCCAGCCATGGGCGCGATTGGCGAAGAGCGCCCAGCCACCCATGGCCAGGAAGCCGAAGGCCATGTGGACCAGGCTGGAGCGCATCAAGCGCTGGATCACAGGCCCCTCCCCGGTCGCCCCAACGATGCGGCCCCTTTTATCACGTGCGGCTCCCGGCCAACGGAAAATCCCGCCGATTGGGGTCGAAGGACCATGGCCGGTCCGACTGGACGGGAGGCTTCGCTCCGCCCGATCAGGTTCAGGCCCCGGACTTCAGCGCAAAGCGGGCACCCGTGTAGGTCCTGACCGGATTGCCGCGTTCGAGTTGCTGGTTGAGGCTCCATTGCGATCGGCGGGCCTTTCCGCGTGACGTGGTCCGCCGGTCCTCGATCATCATGGCCAGCTTCAGCCGCGCCAATTTGCGGTTGGCGTGCTGTGACCGCTGTTCCTGGGCGGTGGCGGTCAGGCCGGTGGGACGGTGGGTGGCGCGGACGGCGCTGTCGGTCTTGTTGACATGCTGACCGCCCGGACCGCTGGCCCGCAGGGTCTGGTAGTCGATGTCCTCGGGCTTCAGGTCGGGAACAAGGTCCGGCTCCGGAGCGAGGGCGACGCCGACGAACCAGTTCCGGCGGTTGTGGACTGGCCGGAATGGACTGTCGCCGACCCACAGAACCGTGCCGATCCGCCCGGCGACGAAGGCCGGGGCCTGGTCGCCGGCGACACGGAGCAGCAGCGAGGAGGGAAGGTCCTCGCTGCCGTCTAGGACCTCGCAGACGACGCCATGGGCTTCGGCTTCGCGGGCGTAGGCCGCCGCCAGCTGAGCGACGACCCACCGACATTCCTGGGGGCCCTGGCCTGAGGTCAGGTGCAGGATGACTTCGCTCATGACCCCGCCCTCGTCTTGTAGCTGAGCAGCGGTCGCAGGCGCGCGATGACGCGCACGAGGCCGGCATCCTCGAGGTCCGCCACGACCCGCTGGATGTCCTTGTAGGCCTGAGGCGCCTCCTCGTAGATCAGCCGGCGGTCCTCGCAGATGACATGGCTGCCGAGCGCCGTACGCTGGAGGTCGGCGACGCGGAAACGCGCCGACAGCCTGGCATGGGCGTCCGAGCGGCTCCACCTGCGGCCGGCGCCGTGGGCGAGCGAGCTGAGGGCCCGGTCGTCACCGGCGTCGAGGGGTTCGACCAGGTAGCTGAAATCGCCCCGCGATCCCGGAATGGCGACCAGCCCGCGATCGGCGGGGGCGGCGCCCTTCCGATGGAGCCACCCGCCAAGGTGGGGCGTCACGCAGTTGTGGCAGACGTCGAGCACACACCGCCCCTCGGCGCCGATGGCTTCGCAGAAGCGGTGCGCGATGATTCGCCGGTTAAGCACGGCCCAGGCCATGGCCTGGTCATGCTCGGCCAGATAGGCCTGTCCCGCCGGGCTGGCCGCGAGCATGCCCTCGCCCACAGGCTCCGTCTTGTGCGCCTGCAGGACGGCCTGGCCCAATCCGCGCGAGCCGCTGTGGACCATCATCCACACCCGATCCGCCTGCAGATTCAGGGCCTCGAAACGGTCGCGGTCCACGACCTCCTCGATACGCTGAAACTCGACGAAGTGATTGCCGCCGCCGATCGTGCCGAACGCCGGACCCGCCAGGTTCGCCGGCAGGCCGGCGTCGGTCACGGCGGTCAGGCTGTCGCCAGACCACGGCTCATCGAGGCCGTGAAGCTTGCGCTCCACGGAGCCCAACCGGAACTTGCGCAGCGGACTGCCCAGCTCCCACAGGCCGATGCCGCAACCGATGTCGCCGCCGACGAGATGGGGCCAGATCCGGTCTGGCGACCAGAAGGCGGCGCCCACCGCAATGCCGGCGCCGACGTGCAGGTCGGGCAGGCCGACGACGCGCTCGATCCCCTCATATCGGGTCGAAGCCCGCAGCTGGTCGACGGCGGCGGGGTCGAGGCGGGAGGGGTCCGTCGCGATCAGGGTGATCTTGGGAGAGAGGGTCACCGCTCACCGCCTTTCCCACCGAAGTTGGCCGCGGGCAGGCATCGGGCAAGACCGTTGATGTCCTTGAGGACGCCATCCCGCGGATCGACGAAGAACAGCCGTCGGCGGAACCAACGGCCCTCGCGCCCGAGCACCTCGCCCTCGTGCATCCACTCGCCGCGCCGGCCGATGGAGATGCGTGTCAGGACGTAGTCCTCGATATGCGACCGCACATGCATCTTGATGGTGCTGCCAGTGTCGAGCGTGGCGCAGATCTCGCTGAACACGCTGTCCCACGGCCGCCCTCGCCGGCTGCGCAGAAATCGCACGAGCGGCGCGAGATTTTCGTTGAGCGATTTGGAGTAGGGGGCCGCGATCAGCGCGTGACGTTTCAGACCAATGTGTTTGATGAACGGATCGGGTGTCCTTTTCAGTTTGGGGGATTGAGCATGTCCCGCGCCCCAGCGCGGTCGCTCGACGACGACCTTGAACATGTCAGCGCGCATGACGGACCTCCCGCGAAACGGAGGCCGGCGGGTCGCTGAACAGCGGATGCGTGATGAGATGGCAAGGCGCTTTCGCCTCGCCGGAAAAAGTCAGGCGAGTGAAGTCGCCCGATAGCAAATTGCCCATGCAATCTGTTCCTGAAGAGTCTGGATTAGGAGGAGAGTGTCTTGACGGGCTGAAGTCGCTCGCATGCTGTTCTCCTTTCCAGTTTCAGGAACACGCCGGGATTGGCTGGGCGCGGTCACTATCGCATCTCACAGATCCGTTCAACAGGGTGGCTGCAGTTCAGATGAGTTGCAGCCCGGGGCGGCCGGCATGGCGTCGGCCTCCGCCCGGAGCCAGCGGAGGAGCGGGCGGAGGGCGCGGGCTTCGTCGCCAGGGGCGGGGATCAGGACGAAATCGCTGTCGGCGGGGGTAAAGCCCAGTGGGGCGACGAGGCGGCCGGCCACGAGGTCTTCGGCGACCAGAGGCCAGGGGGCGACCATGGCGCCGAGGCCCGCGACGGCGGCGTCGAAGGCGAAATGCAGGTGGGCGAAGGACTGGACCGGAGCGTCCGGCAGGGCGGCGCCGGCGGCCTGCGCCCACTCGCGCCAGCCCTGGGGATGGGTGGCGGAGGCCAGGCGCGGGGCGGCGAGGGGATCGCCGCCATGCCCGGCGAGCAGGGCGGGGCTGAGCACCGGGCCGATGCTGTTGGCCATGAAGCGGTGGCAGGGGACGCCTGCCTGGTCTTCGCGGCTGAGCAGGCGCAGGGCGGCGTGGGCGTGGCGCTGGCGCATGGCGCGGGGCGGCAGTTCGGTGAGTTCGACGGTCAGGGCCGGCTCGGCCCGCGCCAGTCGCGCCAGGCGGGGGATCAGCCATTTGACCGACAGGCTGGCGTGGACCGCCAGGCGCAGGGGGCCGGCGGGGCTGCGGGCGGCGGCCACGGCGTGGGCGATCTGGTCGAAGGCCAGGGTCAGGGGGCGCAGGAGGTCGGCGCCGGCGGGGGTGAGTTCGAGGCGGTGTTTCGGACCCGTGAACAAGGGAACGCCGAGGGCGCGTTCCAGCGCCTTGACCTGCCTGCTGACGGCGCCGTGCGTGACGCCGAGTTCGGCCGCGGCGGCGGTGGCGCCGCGGGTGCGGGCCATGGCCTCGAAGGCGCGGAGGGCGTTGAGGGAAAGGTCGCGGCGCGGGGCTGTGAGTTTTGCGCACATGAGGCGACCGATAAGTCGATGTCGGGCCGGGCGCAATCGCGGCATGAGCCAGCGCCATGCCGCCGCTCCGTTCTCTCCCCCTCGTCCTGGTCCTCGGTCTTGGCCAGATGGTCGCCTTCGCGTCCAGCTTCTACCTGCTCGGGGTGTTGGGCGATCCGATCGCGCGGGACCTGGGCGTCTCGTCCGGACGAGTGTTCGGTCTGCTGTCGATGGCCTTCCTGATCTCCGCTGTCGCCGGGCCGTGGGTCGGGCGGTGGCTGGACGAGACCGGCGGGCGGGTGGTGCTGCTGGTCTCCAGCGGGGTGTTCGCGGCCAGCCTGGTGATGCTGGCGGCGGCCCGGGATGTCGTAACACTGACTGTGGGGATGGCGCTGCTGGGGGTCGGCATGGCCATCGGCCTGTACAGCACGGCCTACAAGATCCTGGTCGGCCAGTATGGCGAGGGGGCGCGGCCGATGATTAGCGCGGTGGCCTTGCTGGGCGGGCTGGGCGGTGCGCTGGGCTGGCCGATCACCCTGGCGATGGAGGGGGTGCTGGGCTGGCGCGGGGCCTGCCTGGCCTGGGCGGGGATGCACCTGCTGGTCTGTCTGCCGCTGGCGGCGCGGGTGACGCCCAGGCCCCTGCCTCTCGCGCCGCACGCGGCCCCGCCGGCGCCGGTTGTGGTGCGGTGGGATCGGCGGATGGTGCAGCTGGCCATTCTGTTTGCCGGGACCTGGTGCCTGGCGACTTCGATGGCGGCGCATCTGCCCAGATTGCTGGAAGCGTTCGGCCTGCCGCGCGGGACGGCGGTGGCCACGGCGGCGCTGGCCGGATCGGCCGGAGTGGCGATGCGGTTCCTGGAGATGACGGTGCTGCGGCGATTTTCGCCGCTGCTGACCGCCCGGCTGGCGACCCTGTTGCAGCCGGCGGGGGCGGGACTGTTGCTGGCGTTGGGGCCGCGCGGCGGGGTGGTGCTCTCGCTCGGCCAGGGGATGGGCAACGGGCTGCTCAGCGTGGCCAGCGGGACGTTGCCGCTCAGCCTGTTCGGGCCGGAGGGCTATGCCCGGCGCAGCGCCTTGATGCAGACCCCGGCCCGGTTGCTGCAGGTGGCCGGGCCGGCCGCCTTCGCCGCCGTGCTGGCCTGGTCGCCCGCGGGGGCGGTGGGGGCGATGATCGCCGTCGGGCTGATCATGTTCGCGGCCACCTTCGGACTGGAGCGCCGCGCCGACGCCGCTTGACCCAAGCGCCCTACCCGGCAAGGTGTCACCCTCCGGAGGCGGCGCTTGCAGATCCTCGACACCGTTCGCGATTTCTTCGCCGCCCAGCCGCCGGTCCTGCTGTGGGGCTTGGCAGGGGTGATTGCGCTGCTGACCCTGGCGGGTGTGGTGGCGCGGGGGCTGTCGCTGGCCCAACCCGGCAAGGACTATCGCGAGCTCCACACGCGGATCGCCAGCTGGTGGGTGATGATCGTGCTGCTGAGCGCGGCGCTGTTGGCCGGGTGGCAGGCAACCACGGCGCTGTTCGCCCTGATCAGCTTCGTGGCCCTGCGGGAGTTCCTGTCGATCGCGCCGACGCGGCGGGAGGACCGGCTGATCATCCTGGCGGCCTATGGGGCGATCCCCATCTCCTACGCCTGCGTGTGGATGGATGAGTATCCCATCTTCCTGGTCATCGTGCCGGTCTACGCCTTCCTGCTGACGCCGTTCCTGATGGCGGCTTTGGGCCAGACCAAGGGGTATCTGAGCCGGGTGGCGATGTTCCACTGGGGGCTGATGACCTGTGTCTATAACATCGGCTACGTGGCCATGCTGATGCGGGTGCCGGACAGCGAGGCGCCGGCCGGGGCGGCGGGGCTGGTGCTGCTGCTGCTCGTGGCCACCGAGTTCAACGACGTGGCGCAGTATGTCTGGGGCAAGACCCTGGGACGGCGGAAGATCGTGCCGACCGTCAGCCCGAACAAGACCTGGGAAGGGTTCATCGGCGGCTGGGTGAGCACGGCGGCGCTGATCTGGGTGATCGGGCCTTGGCTGTCGCCGCTGTCCGGCGTGGGGCTGGCGGCGGTGGCGATCAGCCTGCCGCTGGCCGGGTTCGCCGGCGATGTGACGATGAGCGCCATCAAGCGGGATATCGGCGTGAAGGACACCAGTGGCCTGATCCCCGGCCATGGCGGCCTGCTGGACCGGATCGACAGTTTGACCTTCACGGCGCCGCTCTACTTCCACCTGCTGGCGTTTTTTGCCGTGGACAAGTTCTGATGATCCGCTGGCTGCGCCTGGCGCTGATCGTGGCGGTGGCCCGGCCGCTGGCCCGGTTCTTCACCGGCGCCGATGTGACCGGGCGCGAGCGGTTGCCGGTGACCGGGCCGGCCATCGTGGCGGCCAACCACAACAGCCATGTCGATACCCTGTTGCTGCTGACCATCTTCAAGGCGCGGGCGGTGCATCTGGTGCGGCCGGCGGCGGCCAGCGACTATTTCCTGAAGGATCCGGTGATCGGCTGGGTGTCGCGCAACCTGATCGGCATCGTCCCGGTGGCCAGGAAGCGGGCCGGAACCGGCGAAGACGTGCTGGCCCCGGCCCGGCAGGCGCTGAGCGAGGGGGCCATTGTGGTGGTCTTTCCCGAAGGCACGCGCGGGGACGCCGACGACAGCATGGCCCAGCTGAAGAACGGCGTGGCGCGGCTTGCCGAGGCCTTTCCGCAGGCGCCGGTGATCCCGGTGTGGATTCAGGGGGCGGGGCGCGTTCTGCCCAAGGGCGAGGTGGTGCCGGTGCCGATGACCTGCGCTGTTTTGGTCGGCGAAGCGATCCACTGGGAGGGCCGGCGGACCCCGTTCATGGAGGGGCTGCGCGACGCCCTGCTGGCGCTCAAGGCGCAGGCCCCGCCACTTCGGTGGAGCGAGGGGGAGGACGGCTGACGGTTGCTGAGGGCGGCGTTTGCGGGCAGTTGACATCCCATGCGCATCGTCTCCGGCCGGTTCCGTGGCCGCCCCATCGTCACTCCGCCCGGACAGGGCACCCGGCCGACCGGCGATCGGGCGCGGCAGGCGGTGTTCAACATCCTGGAGCATGCGGCCTGGGCGCCGGACCTGGAGGGCGCGCGAGTGCTGGACCTGTTCGCCGGCAGCGGGGCCTTGGGGCTGGAAGCCCTGTCGCGGGGGGCGGCCTTTTGCCTGTTCGTCGAGACGGATGATGCGGCGCGGGGGGCCATCCGGGAGAATATCGAGGCGTTCGGCCTGTTCGGGGCGACGCGCATCCACCGGCGGGACGCCACGGACCTGGGGCCGCGGCCCGGCAGCGCCGGGGCGCCGTTCGACCTGGTGGTCATGGACCCGCCCTATCATAAAGGCTTGGCGGAGAAGGCCTGCGCCGAGCTGCTATCCCATGGCTGGCTGGCCGACGGGGCGGTGCTGATGGTCGAGCGAGGGTCGGACGAGGCGGGGTTCGCGCCGGCGGGGTATGAGGTGCTGGACGCGCGCGACTATGGCGCGGCGCGCGTCCACTTCCTGCGGCTGGCTTAGCTACCACCCCTTCGCCGTCACCCGGTTGTTGAGCTGGGCGCGGAGGTTGGCCAGGCCCTCGCGGGTGATGCGGTAGGGGCCGCCGCCGGTGCTGGCGATCAGGCGTTTCTTCTTCAGGCTCTTGAAGACCCCGAGGGTGCAATCGGCGAGCAGCCAGCCCTCGCGGGACCAGCATTCGACCCCGACGATGCGGTCGTCTTCGCGCACCAGGTCGATGCGTCCGCCCTGGGCGAGCGCGTGCAGCGTGCGTTGCTGCGTCTTGGAGATGTTCACAGGAAAGTCCGATGTCGTGAGGCGTGACAAGCCGCGCCCTGACGAGGTCAGGACGGGCGGTTCAGCGGGCTCTGCGACGACCGGCTTGGTTATCCGGCCGTCTTAAACCCAGGCCTCGACGGCAAGGGGAGACATAGGGCGTACCTCTGTTGACGAAGGCTGCGTAACGCGGCGACCGCCGTTCGTCGAGAGGGCGGCGGCGCTAGGGCGCGGAGGGTTGCGCGAAGGTCACAACCACGGACTCGGCGGAGCGGTCGGCCGGACCGTGGAAGACGACCTCGATGTTGTTGCCGTCCGGGTCCCACAGGAAACCGGCGTAGTAGCCGGGATGATACGGGCGCTCCCCGGGGGCGCCGTTGTCCTTGCCGCCGGCGGCCAGGGCGATCTGCCAGACGCGGTCCACCTCCTCGCGGCTGGCGGCCTGGAAGGCGAGGTGGACGTGGGTGGGGGCCGGGGTCTTGTCGTCGGCGGCGTCGATCCACAGCTCGTCGGCCTGCAGGTGGCTGTCATCGGCGACCACCTCGATGTTCAGGGCGCCGAGCAGGGCGGCGTAGAAGGTGCGCGTCGCCGCGAGGTCCTTCGTGCGCAGGTGGATATGGTCGATGAGGCGGCCGCGATGGATGTCCATGGCGATTTGAACGCCGAACTTCCGGCGCAGTTTCGCTCAGCGCCGCCCGAACAATCGCTCGATGTCGGCCAGCCGCAGCTCCACATAGGTCGGACGGCCGTGGTTGCACTGGCCGCTGTGGGGCGTGGCTTCCATTTCTCGGAGCAGGGCGTTCATTTCGGCGCCGGTCAGGCGGCGGCCGGCGCGAACCGATCCGTGGCAGGCCATGGTCGAGCAGACCTCCTCCAGCCGCTCCTTGAGCGCCAGGGCCTGCCCGTTCTCGGCCAGGTCGTCGGCGATATCGCGGATCAGGCCGGCGGCGTTGGTTTCGCCCAACAAGGCCGGGGTCTCGCGGACCAGAACGGCGCCGGGACCGAAGGGCTCGATGACCAGGCCCAGGGCCGCCAGTTCATCCGCGCGGGCGCAGACCCGTTCGGCCTCGGCCGGGTCGAGGTCGATGACCTCGGGCAGCAGCAGGGTCTGACGGGCGACGCCGCCGGCGGCCATCTCCGCCTTCATCCGCTCATAGACCAGCCGCTCGTGGGCGGCGTGCTGGTCGACGATGACCATGCCGTCGCGGGTCTGGGCGACGATGTAGGTCTCGTGCACCTGGGCGCGGGCGGCGCCGAGGGGGAAGTCGACCGGGTCGAGGACGCCGGGCTGTGGGGTCCGTTCAAGGACTTCGGGGTCGAAGCCGGCCAGGGCCTCGGCGAAGCCGCCGGGCTCGACGCGGGCGGAGACATCGTTCAGGCCCGGCAGGTTGCCGGTCTGGGCCGGCTGCCAGCCGCCCTGCTGCCAGGCGGAGAAACCCGTGGCGGGCGGAGGCGGGCGATAGCCGCCATAACCCCCTCCCCCACCGGGCCGGAAGCCGGCCAGGGCCGCGCCGGCAACCGTGGTGCTGGCCCGGTGCCCGGCGCCGGCCAGGGCGTGGCGCAGGGCGCCGATGATCAGGCCGCGCACCAGGGCGGGGTCGCGGAAGCGCACCTCTGCCTTGGCGGGGTGGACGTTGACGTCGACCAGGGTGGGGTCGAGCTCGAGATAGAGGGCGGCGGCCGGGTGGCGGTCGCGGGCCAGGTAGTCGGCGTAGGCGGCGCGCAGGGCCCCCTGCAACAGCCGGTCGCGCACCGGCCGGCCATTGACGAACAGATACTGGTGGGCGGCGTTGCCGCGGTTGTAGGTCGGCAGGCCCGCGAAGCCCGACAGCCGCACACCTTCTCGTTCCTGATCGATCTCCAGGGCGTTGTCCTGGAAGTCGCGGCCGAGCACGGCGGCGAGGCGGTTCAGGCGCCCTTCCGGTCCGGGCGGCTCGGCGGGCAGGCGCAGGACCCGGCGGCCGTCGAGGTCCAGGGTGAAGCCGGTGGCCTCATGCGCCATGGCCTGGCGCTTCACCTCCTCGGTGATGGCCATCTGCTCGGCCCGCTCGGACTTCATGAACTTCAGGCGGGCGGGGGTGGCGTAGAACAGGTCGCGGACCTCGACCCGCGCCCCGTGCGGGCCGGGGAAGGCGGCGGGGCCGGGCTGACCGGTGGCGCCGCCCTCGACCAGGATGGCGTGGGCATCGGCGGCGCCCTTGGGCCGGCTGGCGATGGACAGCCGGGCGACCGAGCCGATGGACGGCAGGGCCTCGCCCCGGAAGCCCATGGTGGAGATGTTGAGCAGGTCCCAGCTGCCGTCGGCCTGGGGGGCCAGCTTGGAGGTGGCGTGGCGCTCGACGGCGAGGGAGAGGTCGTCCGGCCCCATGCCGGACCCGTCATCGGCGATCAGGATGCGGCTGAGCCCTCCACCGTCCGCCTCGACCGCGATCTTGAGGGCGCCGGCGTCGAGGGCGTTCTCAACCAGTTCCTTGACCGCGCTGGCCGGCCGCTCAACCACCTCGCCGGCGGCGATGCGGTTGACGGTCTCGGGCGGGAGGCGGCGTATGGGCATGGGACGGGGGACCTTAGCCGATTCCGCACATGGGGACTGGATCGCCGCGCACAATGCCGAACGATGGCGCAATACCGTCCGATGCGGCGTTCCCGTCCCCGATCGGCGCTGATCGAAGACGCGGCCTAGGTCCAGACGGTTGGCGACAGCGAATCCGCGTCTGGGTCACGCCTGCTATCGACCGCCGGCGCTGATCGGGGACAGGTACGCCTGCGGCGAACCAGTCCCCAGATCCCTACAGCCCCGGCAGTTTCACCCAGCCGGACTTCTCGCGCTTGATCACCACGTCCTTGCCACCGGTCAGGGCCTTGATGCGGGCTTCCTCGGCGGCGGCGTCGGTCAGCGGGGCGGCGGCCGGGTCGGCGGAGGCGACCTGCGCAGGCTTGTCCTTGCGCCAGAACATCACCGTGTCGGCGAAGCTCTTTTCCTTGTGGGCCACGTCGCCGAACTCGTCGTCGACCACGTAGCGCACCAGGGGATCGGCGTTGTTGGCGCCGGCCTTGGCGACCAGCACCTTTTCGCCGTCCGAACGCTCGGCGGCCGCGGCCCGGGCCTGGGCGCTGGCGCGGGAGGCGGAGTCGGGCTCGAGCTCGGCCGGGCGGGGCTCGCCGGGGGCCGGCGGGCGCAGGGCGTAGTCCGGCGGCACCACCAGCGGAGCCTTGGTCACGACCTTGAACTCATCGGGGGTGATCTTGGCGATGCCGAGGGCCTTGGAAGCCGACTGGCACCCGGCCATGCCGGCGCTGGCGACCAGGGCGGTAACGACGAGAGCGCGGTTCAGCTTCATACGACAGTCAGCTCCAGCTGGCCCCCCGGCCAGAAAACGAACGGATCAGATACGCCATCCAGCGGGCGGCGCCAACCGGTCAGACCTTGGCCTTGGCGTCGCGGTCGGATTTCCAGGTGTCGATCAGCAGCAGGACCACCCCGACCGAGATGGCGCTGTCGGCCACATTGAACACCCAGGGAAACATCAGGGCTTGGAAATCCAGGAAGTCGGCCACCGCGCCGAAGCGGATGCGGTCGATCATATTGCCGACCGCCCCGCCCATGATCAGCCCGAAGGACCAGCCGAGCAGCGGCCGTTGGACCTTCCGCGCCCAGACCGCAATGACGATGGCCACCACGAAGGAAAAGGCGGTCAGCACCCAGCGCACCCACTCGGCCTCGCCTCGGAACAGGCCGAAGCTGACGCCCCGGTTCCAGACCATGGTCAGGGAGAAGGGGCCGAACACATGCTCTGACTGGCTCTCGGCGAAGCCCTTGGCCAGGAACCACATCTTGCTGAGCTGGTCGGCCAGCAGGACCGCCAGCGCCAGGGCATAGGCGGTCGGACCCTGGCTGGTCGCGACCGCCTGAGGCGGCGCGGTTTCGGGCGCAGGGGTTTCAGGCGCGAGGTCGGCGTCCGGCGTCTCGAGGCTCAAGCGGGCGTCTCCAGGTTTTGCGCCAGTCCTATCAGGCCGAAGCGGCGCTGTCCCAGGCGGCGACGGCGTCTTCGCAGCGCAGGCACAGCTGGGTCGCCGGCTTCACCTCGGTGAGGATCCGCCAGCAGCGGGCGCATTTGCAGCCCTCGGCCAGGGCCGGATCGACCGAAACCCCTTCACCGCCGGCCTTCAGGGTCGCGGCGCTGGTGCGGAAGATTTCCGCCGCGTCGAGCCCCTCGAAGGCGGCCAGGAGGGCCGGATCGCCGACCGCGACAACCGGGGCGGCCTCCAGGGCCGAGCCGATGCGCTTCTCACGCCGCTCCACCTCAAGGGCGGCGGTGACCGCGGCCGTTACCTGTTCGATCCTGCCCCAGCGCTCGGCGTCGGCGTCGCTGCGCCATTCCGCCGGGGTGTCGGGGATCACGCGGAAGGCGTTGGGCCGGTCGTCCGGGAAGCGGCTGGCCCAGGCCTCGTGCATGGTGAAGGGGGCGATGGGATTGAGCCAGGCGGTCAGGCGCTCGAACACCGCGTCCAGCACCGTGCGATAGGCGCGGCGGTTCAGGCTGCCCGGCCGGTCGCAGTAGAGGCTGTCGCGGCGGATGTCGAAAAACAGGCTGGAGAGATCTCCCTGGCAGAACTCCAGCACCGGGCGCAGGACGTCCGCGTACTGATAGGCGCCGTAGGCCTCGCGCACCTGGCCGTCCAGCGCCCAGAGGCGGTGGAGGATGTAGCGTTCCAGCGACGGCAGCTGCTCGTGGGGAACGCGCTCGCCGGGCGTGAAGTCGGCCAGGGCGCCCAGCATGTAGCGCAGGCTGTTGCGCAGCTTGCGATAGGCGTCGGAGACGCCGGCCAGGATGGTCTTTCCGATCCGCTGGTCGTCCGTGTAGTCGGTCAGGGCCACCCACATGCGCAGGATTTCGGCGCCCGATTCCTTGATGATGTCGGCCGGGTGGATGACGTTGCCCAGCGACTTCGACATCTTCTTGCCCTGCTCATCCAGGGTGAAGCCGTGGGTGACCACCGCCTTGTAGGGGGCCACGCCGCGGGTGCCGCAAGCCTCCAGCAGGGACGACTGGAACCAGCCGCGATGCTGGTCGGAGCCTTCGGAATAGAGGTCGGCGGGCCAGCGGCTGTTGTTGCGACCCTCCAGGGTGAAGGCGTGGGTCGAGCCGCTGTCGAACCAGACGTCGAGGATGTCGTCGACCTTCTCGTAGCGGTCCGCGTCGCGGTCGCCCAGGAAGTCCGAGGCGGGGCGCAGATACCAGGCGTCAGCGCCCTCGGCGGCGATCAGGTCGGTGATCCGCTGGTTGACGGAGGCATCGACCAGAGGCTGGCCGGTTTCCTTGTCGACGAACATGGCCAGCGGCGTGCCCCAGGCGCGCTGGCGGCTGATCAGCCAGTCGGGCCGGGTCTCGACCATGCCGCGGATGCGGTTGCGGCCGCCTTCCGGATAGAAGGAGGTGGCGTCGATGGCGGCCAGCGCCTTCTCACGCAGCGTCGGCCCCTGCCCTTCGCCGTCCATGCGGACAAACCACTGCGGGGTGTTGCGGAAGATCACCGGCGCCTTGGAGCGCCAGCTGTGGGGATAGCTGTGTTCCAGCCGCCCCCGGGCCAGCAGCGTGCCGGCCTCGATCAGCTTTTCCATCACCGCGCCGTTGGCCGGCCCGAACTTGCCCACCTTCTTGCCCTCGGTCTCCAGCACCTTGAGGCCGGCGAACAGGGGGACGTGGGGATAGTAGGCGCCGTCGGGATCGACGGTTTCGGGTATGTCGCGATGGCCGTGCGCCAGCCAGACATTGTAGTCGTCCGCGCCGTGGCCGGGCGCGGTGTGGACGAAGCCCGTGCCGGCGTCGTCGGTGACGTGGTCGCCGGACAGCAGGGGAACGCCGAAGCCAAAGCCGGCCTTGTCGTCCGCGTCCGGGGCCAGGGCGGCCAGCGGGTGGGCGGTGGCCAGCGCGCCCGGATCGACGGCCTGAAGCCGGGTCCAGCCGGCGGCCTTGGCGGCCTTGAGCACCTCTTCGGCCAGCTTGTCGGCCAGCACCAGCCGCTCGCCCGGCCGGGTCCAGGGCTGGAACTCCAGGCCCTCTTCCAGGGCGTCGACGCGGTAGAGGCCGTAGTCGATGGCCGGGTTGTAGCTGATCGCCCGGTTGGCGGGGATGGTCCAGGGGGTGGTGGTCCAGATCACCACCGAAGCGTCCTCAAGACCGCGGGTGACCGGGAACTTCACCCAGATGGTCGGGCTGACGTGGTCGGCGTATTCGATCTCCGCCTCGGCCAGGGAGGTGCGCTCGACCGGGCTCCACATCACCGGCTTGGAGCCGCGATAGAGCTGGCCCGTGGCGACGAATTTGTGGAATTCCGCAACGATGGTCGCCTCGCTGGTGAAGTCCATCGTGGCGTACCGGTTTTCCCAGTCGCCCAGAACGCCCAGGCGCTTGAAGCCCTCCATCTGGACGCCGATCCAGTGGCTGGCGAACTCGCGGCAACGGCTGCGGAATTCGGACGAGGGGACCTCGTCCTTGGCCCGGCCCTTGGCCTTGAACTCCTTCTCGATCTCCCACTCGATGGGCAGGCCGTGGCAGTCCCAGCCAGGCACGAAGTCGACGTCGAAGCCGAGCAGGAAGCGGCTGCGGACCACGAAGTCCTTCAGCGTCTTGTCCAGGGCGTGGCCGATGTGGATGGCGCCGTTGGCGTAGGGCGGGCCGTCGTGCAGCACGAACAGCGGGGCGCCGGATGCCTGACGGTCGGCGCGGATGGCGTTGTAGAGGTCGGCCTCCTCCCAGGCCTTGAGGATCTCGGGCTCGAGCTTGGGCAGCCCGGCCCGCATCGGGAACGGGGTGTCGGGGAGAAAGACGGTTTCGCGGTAGTCGCGGGCAGGTGTGGCGTCGTCGGCCATGATGGGGCGCTCGGATGAAATGTGCGGGGATCGGACGGGGTCGTTCCCGGCGCGCGCGACCGATGCCGGCGGCGTCACGCCGGGCGGATAATTCGCGCCGTCATCCGATCACGGGTCATGCAGGGGCTCTAACAGAGCGTGCCACTCAATGCCAGCCCAACCCATCCGTCATCCCGGGCGGAGCGGCGAAGCCGCGTAGACCCGGGACCCAGGTGTGACAGAGCGCGGTATCGCGGCCGCGAAAGTCAGCGCGCGGCCCACCTGGGTCCCGGCTCTCCGCGCTACGCGCTCCGGCCGGGATGACGAGGGATCATGATTTCCCGCCTTGCGCCTCGCCGACCAGCTTGTCGCCGATCCAGCTGCAGACGCCGATCACGATGGCGCCCCAGAAGGCCGGCCAGAAGCCGTCGACCACCAAGCCCTTCATCACCAAGCCGACCAGCCCCAGCACCGCCGCGTTGATGACCAGCAGGAACAGGCCGAAGGTGACCAGGGTGATCGGGAAGGTGATCACCACCAGGATCGGCTTGACGATGGCATTGGCGATACCGAGCAGGAAGGCGGCGATCAGCAGGCTGGGCCAGCCTGCCGTGTCGATGCCGGGAACCCACTGCTGGGCCAGCCAGAAGCCGGCGACGGTGAAGGCGAACTGGACGAGGAAGCGGAGCATCTACTGCGGCTGCTCCGGCGCCGAGATCTGGGCCGAGATGACGCCGTCCCAGGGGGCGCGTTCGATCCTCAGGGTCGGACCCTTGGCGTCGCGGGTCGCCTTGGCGTCGGCATAGCTGACGATCACCTGCACCGGCCGGTCGCTGAGCACCGTGAAATCGCAGACCGCGACCAGGGTCTTGGCCCCGCTGAGCCAGGGGGCCTGGGGGCTGGACCGGCGGATCACCGTGCCGCCGCAGGCGCGGGCCCCGACCTGGATCGCCAGGGCCTGGGTCGCGCCCTCGCCCTGGGAGGTCGAGGTGCCGGTGGCGCGGGCGATGTAGCGGCCGGCGGTCATGGCGGGGATGGTGCACATCGCCTGGGTCTGGCTGATCACCCGGCAGGCGGCAGGTGGGATCTCCGGCTGGCTGTAGCCGGGGAAGGCCCGCGGGGGGCCGAGCGGCACGACCGGGGCGGCCGGCGTCGGAGTCGGGGCGGCCGCCGAAGGGGCCTTGCCGGCCGGAGCCGGAGCCGCCTTCGGCTGCTGGGCTGCGACGACGCCCGCCGCCAGGACGGTGAGGGCCAGGCCCAGGGAAACGGTCTTGATCACGGGATTCTCCGATAGGGCTCAGGCGGCGTCGCGGCGGATGACACCCCGGCTTTCCATGGCCGACTGGAGCGTATTGATCTTGTTGAACAGATCAACCGCCCCGTCCAGGTCGAGCACCAGGCGGCAGACCGGGCGGGCCTGTTTGGCGCCGACGTCATCGGCCCGTTCGACACAGAACTCGATGCGCAGGGTGCGGCCGTCAAAGGTCATGCGGTGGGCCTTGTCGGCGAAGGTCTCGGCCAGTTCGGGACGGTCGATATAGGTGGGGACGGGAGTCGCCGACGGGGCGGGCGTGGATTTGGCCATGGGTGTTCCTCCGGACGATGCGGGTCGTTCGATCGCCCGCGGTTGATGGATGGTGGGTCAAAACGCAGACGGGCCGGTCAGATGACCGGCCCGTCCACGTGTTGGTCAGGCCTGGAGCCTACCAGCGCCAGCGCAGGCCGAGGCTGGCGTCGGTCGACTGGTAGTCGTCCTTGAACTTGACGCCCAGGTTCAGGAAGGCGCTGAACCGGTCGTCAGCCCCGAAGACGTTGATCGTGCCGCCGACTTCACCGAACGAGCCGGAGAAGTCGTCGTTGATCGTCAGGTCCGGACCGGCCGAGTCGATCAGCAGGCCGTTGTCGCCCTCGAACTCGTTCCAGTAGCGGGCCACCAGGGTCCACTTGCTGGAGAAGGTCCCGTGATCGGCGTTGAGGCCGATCCGGCCGCCGAGGCTGACGCGGAAGCTGGTCTGGTCGTCCCAGACGATGTCGGCGCCGGGGACGGACACCGCATCGATCTCGGAGTTCAGGTAGGACAGCGAACCGATCGGCTCGAAGAAGCCGTTGGCGCCGATCGGCATCGACCAGCCGCCTTCGACCTGGACACCGAGGCTGTCGACCGAACCCGAGAAGATGTTCGAGCCGGCCGGAGCCAGGGTGACGGCCTGGTGGTTATAGTCCAGCGAGTTGCCGTTCAGGATGCCGTCGACGAAGAAGGCGCCCGAGACGTAGCTGCCGTACAGGCCGTAGGTCATGCCGTCGAACGAGGTAAGGGTCGGCGAGGCGTCGAAGTTGACGTCGCTGTCCACGAAGCCGACCTGGCCGCCGATGACCCAGGCCTTGCCCGAACCGCCGCCCATGAAGTCCAGGCCGGCGATCAGGGCGACCGTCGACTGGTCGTAGGAGGTGTCGAAGCTGTAGGTCACCCCGAACAGGTCGTAGCTGTTGACCAGGTCGCGCTCGGCGGCAGACCCGGCGATCTTGACCCAGATACCGGCGCCGTTGCCGTCGATCCCGCCCAGCTGGCTGCGCAGGTCGGCCTGGCGCTCGAACCACGAACCGGTGGTGGTGTACCAGATGCTCTGGACCGCCTGGCCGAGGGTGGTGAACTCGAAGGCTTCACCGTCGGGCAGACCGACCAGGACGTGCTGCTTGTTGCCGTTCAGGGTCAGGTCATAGAAGAACAGGCCCTTGTCCAGCACCCCGTCCGCCGAGTTGAGGTCGGCGCGCCAGAAGTCGGACGCCGCGTTCAGCGAGAAGTGGGTCGCCGCGGTGGTCCCGGCGCCGGAGACATCCACCAGCACGATGCCGGTCGGGTTGAAGGCCCCGAAGGCGTTGGCGCTGACGTCGTTGACCAGGATCGAGGTCGAGCCGGCCGTGCTGCCGCCGGTGAGGCTGAGGCAGTCGGCGGCGGCCAGGACCGCGCAGCTGGTCTGGGTCGTCGGGCCGAGGTCCGCGTCCATCACCAGCAGGCTGGAGCCCGAACCGGTGAAGGTCGCGCCCGAGGCCAGGATGCGGTCGTTGATCTGGGCGTCGGACACCGCCGTGAGGGTGGTGCCGCTGGAGCCGAAGACGATCCGGCCGCTGTTGTTCCAGGTCTCCAGGTTGCTGATGGTCAGCGTCGAGGCGCCGAGGGTCGGTTCGCCCACCACCAGCAGGCCGCTGTTGGTGAAGGTGTCGGCCCCGGCCCCGAAGTCGAAGCTGGTCGCCACGCCGTTGGCGTTGGTGAAGATCGCGCCCGTGTTGTTGAGCACGTCCGCGCCGGCGCTGAAGGTGGAAGCGCCGGTGGTGTGCCAGCTGGTCACCGAGCTGTTGTTGAACACCACGTTGCCCGTCAGGCCCGCGAAGTTCACCCGCCCGTTGATGCGGCCGGCGTTGTTGACGATCACGCTGCCGCCGATGCCCCGGATGGCCAGGTCGTCGTAGCCGGTGATGGTGTTGTCGGTCGACCGCACCGTCGTGCCCGCGCCGATGTTCAGGGTGGTGGTCCCGCCCGCGGCGTTGTTCAGGTCGACGACCCAGGAGGTGGCCCCCGCGCCGGCCCCGACGATGGTCGAGCCCGTGCCGGTGCCGATGGTCACCGCGCCGCCGCCCGAGGTGGTGCGGATGGCGCTGCCATTGACGTCCTGGATGGTCCGGCCGTTGGCGATGGCGACCGTGATGGCCCCCGTGCCCGTCGTGGAGGCGTTGATCGCCGCCGCGCCGGCGCCCGTGGCCGTGACGTTCTGGTTGACGTTGACCGCCGTGGTCCCGGTCCCGCCGTTGCTGGTCAGGATGCCGTTGGCGCCGCCGGTGACCGTGGCGTTGTTGGTCACCGTCAGGGCAGCCCCGGTGGTCGCCGCCTGGATGCCGTCCGCGCCGGCGCCGACCGTGGCGTTGGTGACGATGGTCACCGCGCCACCGCCCGAGCTGGCGTTGATGCCGTCGCCCGTGGCGGTGATGGTCGAGCCCGCCAGGGTGTCGATGGTGATCACCCCGGCGCCGGAGGCCGCCGCCAGGATGCCGACGTCGCCGGCAACGATCGTGCCGGTGGTGTCGATGTCGATCCCGCCGGTGGTGCTGGAGGCGTCGATGCCGTCGTCGGTAGCGACCAGGTTGCCGCCGGTCGCCGTCTGGATGGTGGTGGCGCCCGTGGTGCTGCTGGTGCGGATCGCATCACCGCCGTTGCCGGTGATGACCGCCGAGACGCCGACGTTGACCGTGCCGCCGGTGCTGCCGGCCACGATGCCGTCGCTGCCGCCGGTGACAGCCGCGATGCTGGTGACCGCAACGTTGCCGCCGGTGCTGGAGGCGTCGATGCCGTCATCGCCCGCGCCGATGACGGCGCGGGTGACGACCGTCACCGAACCGCCGCCGGAGCTGGCGTTGATGCCATCGCCCGCCGTGGCGGTGATGGTCGAGCCGGCCAGGGTGTCGATGGTGATCACCCCGGCGCCGGAAGCGACCGCGAGGATGCCCGTGTCGCCCGCGCCGATCGTGCCGGTGGTGTCGATGTCGATCCCGCCGGTGGTGCTGGAGGCGTCGATGCCGTCGTCGGTAGCGACCAGATTGCCACCGGCCGCCGTCTGGATGGTGGTGGCGCCCGTGGTGCTGCTGGTGCGGATCGCGTCACCGCCGTTGCCGGTGATGACCGCCGAGACGCCGACGTTGACCGTGCCGCCGGTGCTGCCAGCCACGATGCCGTCGCTGCCGCCGGTGACGGCCGCAATGCTGGTGACCGCAACGTTGCCGCCGGTGCTGGAGGCGTCGATGCCGTCATCGCCCGCGCCGATGACAGCGCGGGTGACGACCGTCACCGAACCGCCGCCGGAACTGGCGTTGATGCCATCGCCCGCCGTGGCGGTGATGGTCGAGCCGGCCAGGGTGTCGATGGTGATCACCCCGGCGCCGGAAGCGACCGCGAGGATGCCCGTGTCGCCCGCGCCGATCGTGCCGGTGGTGTCGATGTCGATCCCGCCGGTGATGCTGAAGGCGTCGATGCCGTCATCGCTGCCGACCAGATTGCCGCCGGCCACCGTCAGAATGGTGGTGGCGCCGCTGGTGGCGGTCGTCCGGATGGCGTCACCGCCGTTGCCGGTGATGGCCGCGGAGACGCCGACATTGACCGTGCCGCCGTTGCTGGTGGCCACGATGCCGTCGCTGCCGCCGGTGACGGCCGCGATGCTGGTCACCGAAACGGGGCCGCCGCTGCTGAAGGTGTTGATGCCGTCGCCGCCCGCGCCGATGGTTGCGCGGGTCACGACCGTCACCGCGCCGCCCGCCGTGCTGGCGTTGATGCCGTCGCCCGCCGTGGCGGTGATGGTCGAGGCCGCCCCGGTGTCGATGGTGATCGCGCCACCGCCCGTGGACACCACAAAGATGCCGGTGTCGCCGGCCGTGAGGGCCGCGAGGGTGTCGATATCGACCGCGCCGGTGGTCGTGGAGACGAAGATGGCGTCATCCCCGCCCGAGACCGTTCCGGCCGTGTCGATGTCGACCAGGCCGGTGGTGCTGGTGACCTCGATGCCGTCGTCGCTGCCGCTCACCGCAGCGCCGGCCGTCGTGAAGACGGTCGAGGTCCCGACGGTGTTGCTGCTGACGATGCCGTCGCCGCCCGTGGCGGTGATCGCGCCGGCGTTGCCGACGTTGAGCGTGCCGCCGGCGCTGGAGGCGTTGATGCCGTTCCCCGCGGAATTGATGGCGGCGTTGTTGGCCACCTGGACCAGGCCGGTGCTGGCGCCGGTCGCCAGGATGCCGTTCGAGCCGACACCGGTGGTGTTGATGGTGCTGGTCGAGCCGGTGAAGATCTGCACCCCGCCGGTGGAGTTGGAGATGCCGGTGATGCCCGAGGTCACCGCCCAGATCGGACCGCCGGTCGCCTGGATGTTGACCGAGGCGCCGTTGGTGGCCTGGGCGAAGATGCCGTTCGCGTTGACCGGATCGCCGGCGGTCCCGATGCCGCCGATGGTGTTGAAGATGGTGATCCCGCCGGACGTGCCGGTGCTGACGGCGAAGATGCCGTTCACCGCCGAGCCGCCGATCGCGCCGCTGTTGTCGATCAGTATGCCGCCGGTGCCCGCCTGGGTGGCGAAGATGCCGTAGCCGCCGCCGCCGTTCAGATTGGCGTTGATCGCCCCGCTGTTGTTGACCTGGACGATGCCGGTGCTGGCGGCGTTGCCGTTGCCGACCGCGATGCCGTCGAAGCCGGTGTTCAGTTCGCCGCTGTTGGCGACGAACACGTAGCCGCCCGCGCCGGTGTTGCTGACCCCGATGCCGGTGCCGGTCAGCGTGGTGATGTTGGCGAAGTTGTAGACCTCGGAAAGGCCGAGGCCGGTCGATTCAACGACGATGCCGTTGTTGACCGCTCCGATGACGCCGGTGTTGCTGACAAAGCCGAAGCCGTCGATCGCATCGACATTGATGCCGTTGTCGCTGGACAGGATCTGGCCGCTGTTGGTGACGGCCGCGTTGCCCGCCCCGCCGGTGCTCGCGATGACGCCGACCGCATCGAGCGCGCCGTTGTTCACGAAGATATTGGCGGCGTTATTGATGGTGACGCTGCCGGTGGTCGACAGGCCCGCGACGCCGGCCGAACCCGGGTAGTTCCCGGCCGTGTCGGTGTTGTCGAGGCCGAGGATGTCGATGACCCCCGTGCCGGTGTTGATGAAGATATCCCCGCCGTCGGTGGAGCCGCCGACGCCCACCGCGCTGTTGCCGGTGATCAGCACGCTCAGGCCGTTGGCGACATCGATATCGACCGAGCCATCCGCGCCGGTGGCCACGCCGAAGATGCCGCCGGCCCCGTCGGCGTCACCCGCCGCGCCGTCGTCGATGGTGATGCTGGCGTTGGCGCCGATGTTGATCTCGACCGCCTCGTCGCCGACCGCGTTGTCGGCCGCCGCGCCGCTTTCGGCATAGACGCCGAAAGCGGTGCCGTCGGCGTCGGTGTTGCCGACCACGACAGTCAGGCCCGCGCCCGAGGTAACGGTAGCGTCGCCGCCGCCCGAGATGGAGGAGACCCCGTAGTCATCCGGATCGATGGTGACGCCGGCGCCCAGGGTGACGGTGGCGTCGCCGCTACCGGAGGTCTGGGCGGTTACGCCGATCGAGCCGGCGGTGATGCTGGAGCCATCGCCGATGACGACCGTGGCGTTGCCGCCGTTGGCCGCGTTGAAGATGCCGGCCCCGACGCCGACCGGCGGAGCGCCGGCCAGCGTGCCTTGGTAGCCGACGCTGACGTCGCCGTCCGTGCCCAGGTGCACCCCGGCCACGCCGACTTCATAGGTCCCGCCGCCCAGGGCGTTGACGTCGCCGACCACGGTGACGCTGATGTCGCCCGTGCCTGCGGTGATTTCACCCAGCACGCCGTCGCCATTGACGGCGGTCACGGCGCCGACGTTGCCGGTGTAGTTGATGGTGACGTCACCGCCGGCCGTCTGGGCCAGGATGCCGGCCGTGGTGGCCTCGATGTCGCCCGAGCCGCTGACGCTGACCGCGCCGCCGCCGCTGGTGGTCGCGACGATGCCGCTGCCGCCGTTGGAGGTGACCGCGCCGCCCGCGATCACGGTGACCGTGCCGCTGGTAGCCGAGGCGGTGATGGCGTTGCCGCCCGTGCCGGTGACCGCGTTCAGGGACAGGCCGACATCGCCCGTGCCGGTGGCCGCGGCCACCACGCCGGTCGTGCCGCTGATCGTCGAGCCGAAGTCGATGATCGTGATGGCCCCCGCGCCGGTGCTGAGGGCGTCGATGCCCGAGCCCGCGCCGCCGGTGATGTTACCCGGGCCGGTGAAGGCCAGGATACCGCCGTCGACGGTGTCCAGCTCGATGCCGTCGTCCGTGCCGCTGACCGCGCCCACCTGATTGACGAACAGCAGGCCGCTGGTGGTGCTGGCCACGATGCCGTCGCCGGCCGTGCCGGTGATCGCGCCGCCGGCGCCAGTGGAGATATCGACGGCGCCCGTGCCGGTCGCCACGGCGCTGAGGCCGGTGGCGCCGCTGGTCGCGCCGCTGACAGTGATGCTGAGCAGGTCCGCGCCGGTGGTCGAGCCGTCGATGCCCGTGCCGGTGGCGGTGATCGTGGCGGCGCTGTCGATGGTGACCGAGCCGCCCGAGCTGGCCAGGATGCCAGCGCCGGCCGAGGTGATCTGGCCGCCCGTGGTGGTGACGCTGACCGCGCCCGTGGCGCTGGAGGCGTCGATGCCGTCGCCGCCCGCCTGGATGTCGCCACCGGTCTGGATGGTCAGGCCGCCGCCGGCGGTCACGGCGTTGATGCCGTCGCCGCCCGCGGTGATGGGGCCGGTCAGGTTGATGCCGGTCGCGCCGTCGCCGCTGGTGGTGACGACCGCCGCGAAAGCGGTGGAGTTGATCGAGCCCGCGCCGGAGACGTCCACGCCGCCCGTGCCGTTGGCGAAGGCGCCGACGCCGCCCTCGAGCACGTCGCCGCCGATGATCAGCACCGCGTTGCCCGAGCCGTTCGTGGTCGCGACCGCGCCGAAGCCGAGGCCGTTGGTGGCGACCGAGCCGCCGGCCGCAACCTCGATGGTGGCGTTACCCGCCCCGCTGGTGGTGACGTCCACGCCGTCGACGCCGCTGACGGCGCCGGTCACCACGACCGAGCCCGCGCCGCCGGTAACGACGTTCACGCCGTCGCCAGTCGTGCCGGTCGCGTTGTTGACGGTGACCGAGATATTGCCGGTGTTGCTGCTGGCTTCGACGCCGTTGTCCCCGCCGCTGACCGTGCCGCCCAGGACGATGGTGGTCGTGCCGCTGTCGGTGAAGGTGTCGAGGCCGTCGGCGACCGCACCGGTGATGTCGCCGGTGAAGTCGACGTTGATGGCCCCCGAGGTGGTGGACATCTCGGCGCCGTCGAAGGCGCCCGTCATGGTGATCGTGCCGTAGCCGGTCAGGCTGGCCGTGCCGCTGCTGGTGAAGACGCCAACGCCGCCGTCAGCGACCGTGCCCTGCACGAAGACTTCGGCGTTGCCCGTGCCAGTGGCCTGGGCGAAGGCGCCGTAGGAGAAGCCGTCGGTGCCGCTCACGCTCGCGCCGAACTGGACGAATGTGTAGGCGTTGCCGGCCCCACCGGCGACCGTGGCAATACCGCCGTCGCCCACGAAGGTGCCGCCGGCCGCGATCGAGGCGTCGCCGGCGCTGGCGTCGGCGATGACCGCGTAGCCGCCCGTGGCGTTGACGTTGGTGCCGAACAGCAGGGTCACGTCGACGTCGGTCACGCCCTCGGCGTTGATGCCGACGCCCCCGGTCGAGATCAACGAGCCGCCGTTCATGTGGACTTCAGTGGCGCCAACGGTGTTGGTCGCTTCAATCCCCGTGACGCCCACGACGAGCGGCTGGTCGCCCGTGTCGCCGGTGCGCAGGTCGACGTTGACGATCGCGCCCTGGCCGGACACGTCGAAGGCCGCTCCGCCGGCGTTGAGCACGACGATGTCCCCGGCGTCGGGAACCACGGTCACAGGGCGGACACTGATGATCTCGCCGGCGTTGCCCGCGATGACGATGCCGTTGGCGACGGTGACCCCGTCCTGAAGCTGCAGGAACAGGCTGCCGTTGGTCGTGGTCGAATAGTCGATGGTCACGTAGGGACCGGCGGCGCAGTTCAGCGCGTCGGGGGCGGCGCCGTTGGCAGAGGGGTCGCCGCATTCGTCGGCGGCCAGGGCGACGCCCGGCGCCACGGCAAGGGCGGAGACACCCGCGACACCCGCCAGCAGGCTGGCCGCGACAAGCGAAGAGCTGGCGAGCAGCGATACGCGACGGCGCGAAGACTTGGAAACGGACATCGGGCGAACCCCCTCAGGTTTGCTATTTTGTGAAGGGACGCGCGCGATCACACGCCGCCCCCAGTTACCCACGTTATCTGAAACTAGGCGCGAGTTTGGCGCGCGTCTATCGGGTTTTTTCGGCCATTCACCCCATGTTGGGGGGGTGAATCGCCCGAAACGCGAAAGTTCACCCACAGCGGGTAATCGATCGGTCGGCGCCCTGACGTGGCCCGTGATAGGGATACCCAAGGGTCGCTCTGGACGATGGACGAGGACATGACCGGGCTTCGAGGATGGCGCGCCGAGCTGGTCTGGACGCTGGGCGATCCGACGGCTGACGAAGAGGCGCTGCGCCACGTCCCCGACGGACTGCTGCTGGTCGAGGACGGACGGGTGGTCGCGGCGGGTCCCTGTGGCGAGTTGTCGCAGGGTCTCCCGCCAGACGTTCCCATCGAGACCCTGCCCGGCCGGATCATCACCCCCGGCTTCGTCGACGCCCATGTCCATTTCCCTCAGCTGGACATGATGGCCTCGCCGGGCGGGGCGCTGCTCGACTGGCTGGAGCGCTACACCTTCCCGGCCGAGCGGGCCTTCGCCGATCCGGCCCACTGCAAGGACGCGGCGGGGCGATTCGTCGGCAGCCTGCTGGCCAACGGCACGACCACGGCCATGGTCTACGGCTCGGTGCACAAGTCCTCGGTCGACGCGCTGTTCGAGGAGGCGCTTCGGCAGGACATGCGGCTGATCGCCGGCAAATGCCTGATGGACCGGGGGCCGGAGGGGCTGCGCGATTCGGTCGAAGGCGGGGCGGAGGAGACGGTGGCGCTGATTCGCGCCTGGCGGGGCCGGGGACGGCTGGGCTACGCGGTGACGCCGAGATTCGCCCTGGGCTCGTCGCCCGAGCAGCTGGCGATGGCGGGCCGGATCCTGGCCGAGCATCCCGACACCTGGATGCAGACCCATCTGTCGGAGAACCTGGCCGAGATCGAGGCCACCCGGGCGGCCTTTCCCGAGGCGGCGGACTATCTGGACGTCTATGACCGGTTCGGCCTGGTCGGCCCCCGCTCGATGTTCGCCCACGCCATCCATGTCGAGGACCGGGCGCTTGGGCGGATGGGCGAGGCCGGCTGCGCCTGCGCCTTCTGCCCGACCTCCAACCTGTTCCTGGGCAGCGGGCTGTTCGACCTGGAGCGGACGCGGGCCCATGGGGTGAAGGTGGCGCTGGGCAGCGATGTCGGGGCGGGCACCCGCTACAGCCTGCTGACCACGGCCGCCGAGGCCTGGAAGGTGGGGCAGCTGAAGGGAACGCGGCTCGATCCGTTGACCGGCCTCTACCTGGCCGGGCGGGCGGGGGCGGAGGCCTTGGGGCTGGCTGATCGGATCGGGGCATTCGAGCCTGGGCTGGAGGCGGACTTCGTGGTGCTGGACCCGGCGGCGACGCCGGCGCTGGCCCGGCGGACAGGTGCGGGGTCGCTGGCCGAGCGGTTGTTCGCGCTGATGGTGCTGGGCGACGAGCGGGTGGTGGAGCGCACCTACCTGACGGGGCGGCTGGCGCATTCACGCATCCCGTAGCCGCTGCCGGGGAAGGTGGCGGTTGTTTGAAAGATTTAGATAATCGGCACGGTTGAGAAGTTTATTTCTGATAACCATGTCGTCGCTTCGAACAAGGTGTACGCTGCTTTACTGTATCCATTGAACATATCCTAAGCCGACGCCCGTAACCCTACCGGTCAATTCGGGGATTCCGCGATGGCGGGATCGGGTCTTCGGGGTTACGCAAAATGCGAGTCGCCACGATCGTGAGCCTGGGGGCTTCCGCCCTGCTGGGCGTCGGCGCCCTGGTGGTCGCCAAGACCATGTTGCCGGCTGGCCAGACCGGCCAGGGGCAAGTGGCCGCGGCGCCGGTACAGAACTTGGTCCCGGTGGTCGCCGCCCGCAACGACATCGGCTTCGGGGTCAAGGTCACCGACAAGGACCTGATCGTCCTGAAGCTGCCCAAGGACGCCGTGCCGCAGGGCGCCTATAGCAGCATCGAGCAGGTCACCCTGCTGGACGGCGGATCGCCCGTCACCCTGGCGCGGATCACGGCGCGGGAGCCCCTGCTGCCGGCCAAGCTGTCGGGCGGCGGAGTCAAGGCCAATGTGGCCGCGGTGATCGGGCCGGGGATGCGAGCCTATACCATACAGGTGACCGACGTCAGCGGCGGCGGCGGCCATGTGACCCCCGGCGACCATGTGGACGTCATGCTGGCCATGGAGCCGGTGGGCCCCGGCTTCAAGCCCGAGGGCGCCACCGGCAAGGTGATCGTCAGCGGGGCGGTGCTGCAGAACGTCAAGGTGCTGGGCATGGACATGGTGGCCGACCCGGCCAACGTCGACAAGTTCATCCCCAAGACCGCCACCCTCGAGGTCAACCTGGAGGACGCCGCCAAGCTGGCCGCCTCGGCCGAGGTCGGCCGGCTGAGCCTGGCGCTGCGCCGCACCGGGGCGGTGGAGATCGAACAGCCCAAGCCGATCAAGACTCTGACCCTGATGGGGGCCCCGGCCCCCGCCGCCAGTCCGGTCCGACGGCCGGCGCCGCGCGCGTCGGCCGCGGCCGCCCCCTCCAACGAACGTAGCCTGACCGTCGTGCAGGGCTCGGACCGCAAGACGGTCCAGGTGCCCGCCGACCGCACGGGAGTCTATTGATCATGCGCGCCCTGCTCCTGACCGCCGGCGCCGTGATGGCCCTGGCCGCCTGTCCCGCAGCCGCCCAGTCGGTGGGACCCAACATTTCCAGCGGCGTTCTCAACGACGTCGACTTCCCCAGCTTCACCACCGACGCGGCGCCGAGCCGGGGGATCACCGTGGCGAAGGACAAGTCGACGGCCTTCCGACTGGCCAGCCCGGCGGGCCAGATCGTGGTCGCCCAGCCCGACATTGCCGAGATCGTCGCCAATACCGACCGCAGCATCTACGTCCGGGGCAAGACGCTCGGGGCGACCAACATCCTGGTCTACGACCCGCAGAAACGGCTGGTGGAGGTGATCGACGTCAAGGTCGGCCACGACATCACCGGCATCCAGGCCGATCTCGCCGCCGCTCTGCCCGGCGAGCCGATCCTGGTGACCAACTTGGCCGGCGGGCTGATGCTGTCGGGACGGGTCAGCACCACCTCGGTGGCCATGCGGGCCAAGGCCATCGCCGAACGCTATGCGCCGGGCGCGGTCAGCAGCAGCATCACGGTGGAGACCGCCCAGCAGGTGATGCTGGAAGTCCGCATCCTGGAGGCCAGCCGCGACAGCCTGAAGGACTTCGGCATCAATCTGGCCATCCAGAACAACAGTGGGGTGATCTTCGCCACCGGCTCCGGCCTGGTCGGCAACAACCCTGCGACCGGAACCCTGCAGGTCAGCACCAATGTCGGGCCGACCACCATCGACATGACCCTGCGGGCGCTGGAGGAGAAGGGCGTCATCCGCACCCTGGCGCGGCCCAATCTGGCGGCGATCAGCGGCGAGGAGGCGACCTTCCTGGCCGGGGGCGAGTTCCCCTATCCGGTGCCCAACGCGATGGGCGAGATCAGCATCGAGTTCAAGCCGTTCGGGGTGAACCTGAAGTTCACGCCGACCGTGCAGGACAACGGCCTGATCCGGCTGAAGGTGGCGCCGGAGGTCAGCGCGCTGGACCCGACCAACACCTTGAAATTGGGCAACTATGAGCTGCCGGCCCTGACGGTGCGGCGCGCCTCCACGACCATCGAGCTGAAGGACGGCGAGAGCTTCGCCGTCGCCGGCATGTTCCAGCAGGACTACGTCAATTCCGCGCGGCAGGTGCCCTGGCTGGGCGACATCCCGATCATCGGGACCCTGTTCCGCTCGGGCCGCTGGCGTCGGCAGGAGACCGAGCTGCTGATCCTGGTCACCCCCCGGCTGACCACGGCCGGCCAGAGCCACGCCCTGACCCCCAATCCGCAGCTGGCCACCCGCGAGCCGACCGCCATCGATGTGATCTTCGAAGGCTTGGTGATGGACCAGCCGATGACCGAGCCGGTGGGCGATGATCCGCTGAGCATGACCGGTGGGGCCACGAAGTAGTCATTCAGACCAGAAGGAAAAGATCCGCATGAGTTTCGCCGATCGCCGCGTCCTGGTCGTCGGGTCGGGTTCGGAGGGGGAAGCCCTCGCCCAGGCCTGCCGCGCCGCCTTCGAGGGGGCCCGGTTGGAGACGGCCGTCCCGGACGCCATGCCTGCCCAATGGCCGGCCGGCCATGAGCCGGAGCTGGTGGTCCTGGAGTCGGGCGCCGATCCGGTGGCCCTGGCCGAGCTGATCGCCGGCCTGGCCAAGGCGGCCCAACCGCCGGCCGCCATCTTGGCCGGGGCCGGACTGTCGGCGGGGCTGGTGCGGGGGCTGCTGCGGCTGCCGCGCGCCGACGTGGTCGAGGCGCCGTTCGGGCCGCGCGAACTGGCCGAGGCGGCGCAACTGCTCTTGCGGCCTGCCGAGACCCTGGTGGTTCCCGCCGCCCCGACCGGCGGACGATGCTGGACGGTGACCGGGGCGGTCGGCGGGGCCGGGGCCACGACCCTGGCCATCGAGCTGGCCGCCGCCCTGGCCGAGCGCTCGCAGGGCCAGAAGCGGGTGGCCCTGGTCGACCTGAACCTCGCCGACGGGGCCGCCGCCGCCTATCTGGGCGCCAGCGCCAACATGATGCTGGGCCGGGCCAGCCAGGAGCCGGAGCGGATCGACGCCGCCTTGCTGGAGGTGTTCGCCTCGCCGGCCCCCGGCGGCTTCGACCTGATCGCCCAGGCCCGCGACCCGCACGGCTTCGAGACGGCCTCGGCCGAGGCCATCCTGCGGGTGCTGGACGTGGCCATCCAAGTCTATGACTTCGTGATCATCGACGCTCCGCGTCATCGGCGCGGATGGACCATCGATGTGATGGCCGGGTCGGACGCCCTGCTGGTGGTTTCGGAACTGACTGTGCCGGCCCTGCTGGCCGCCCGCGCCCTGGTCTCCGAACTGGAGGCGGAGCTGCACGACGGGCCCCTGCCCCGGATCGTTCTCAACCGCCTGGCCAAGCGAGTGTTCGGCCCGGCCCCCTCGACCGCCGAGGCCGAGAAGGCGCTGGGCCGCAAGGCCGAGGGCGGGCTGACCAGCGACTGGGAGGCGGCCGCCGCCAGCGTCAACCTGGGCGGACCGATCCGCAGCCATCGGCCGAAATCGCGCATCGCCAGGGATGTGGACGACCTGGTCGACCGGCTGCTGGCCGCCGTGCCGCATTCGCACATCAAGGCAGCCTGACGATGAGCCGCTTTTCCTTCCGCCGCGCAGCCGCCGTCCAGGCCCCCGAACCGGCGCCGGCCCTGACGGTGGTGGAGGCGGCGCCGACGCCGGCCGCCCGGACACGGTCCATCGACGACGAACTGCTGGACATGCGGCTTCGGCTGCACGCGCGGCTGATCGAGGAGATCGACCTCTCCAAGCTGGGCGAGCTCGACGAGGGCGAAATGCGCCGGCAGGTGCGCCGTCTGGTCGGGGACTTCGCCAAGGATGGGCGCCTCGCGCTCAACACCCTCGAGCTTGACCAGATCGGGGCGGAGGTTTTCGACGAGATGGTCGGGTTGGGGCCGATCGAGCCGCTGCTGAAGGACGAGTCGATCAACGACATCCTGATCAATGGGCCCAACCAGGTTTACGTCGAGCGGCGCGGGGAGCTGGAGCTGACCCCCGTCCGTTTCCGCGACAACGACCACCTGCTGCGCATCGTCAACCGGATCGTCGCGGCGGTGGGGCGGCGGATCGACGAAAGCTCGCCCATGGTCGACGCCCGCCTGGCCGACGGTAGCCGGGTCAACGCCGCCATCTATCCGATCACCATCGACGGGGCCTGTGTCTCGATCCGGAAGTTCTCCAAGAAGCCGCTGAGCTTCGAGCGGCTGGTCGGCGTGGGGGCCATGCCGGCCTGTGTGTCGGAGTTCCTGCAGGGGGCGATCAAGGCGCGGGTCTCCACGGTGATCAGCGGCGGCACGGGTTCGGGCAAGACCACGCTGCTGAACGCCATGTCGGCGGCGATCAGCCATGGCGAGCGCCTGATCACCATTGAGGACGCGGCCGAACTGCAGTTGCAGCAGCCGCATGTGGTGCGGATGGAGACCCGGCCGCCGAACATCGAGGGCAAGGGCGAGATCCGCCAGCGCGAGCTAGTCAAGAACGCCCTGCGGATGCGGCCCGACCGGGTGATCCTGGGGGAGGTTCGGGGCGAGGAAGCCTTCGACATGCTGCAGGCGATGAACACCGGCCACGAAGGATCGATGGCCACCATCCATGCCAACACCCCCCGCGACGCCATCACCCGCCTGGAGCAGATGGTGGCCATGGGGGGGCTGAAGCTGACGCCCGAGAGCATCCGGGGGCAGATCGCTTCGGCCGTGGGGATGATCGTCCAGGTCATGCGCCTGTCGGACGGCAAGCGGAAGGTGATGAGCGTGTCGGAGATCACCGGCATGGAGGGCCAGGTGGTGCAGATGCAGGAGATTTTCGCCTTCCACCGCATCGGGACGGATGCGGAGGGCAATGTGCACGGCGAGTTCCGGGCGACGGGGCTTAGGCCCAAATGCCTGGACGAGATGAACCGGCGGGGGATTCTGTACGACACGGCCAACTTCGACCCGCAGAGGGCGCTGTGAGGGGGGCCGAGGTTGAAGGGTTCGCCTCTGGGCTCCCTTCTCCCCTCGCGGGAGAAGGTGGCGCGAAGCGCCGGATGAGGGGGCTCCCAGGTCGTCAAGCTGCGATGAGGCGGAGACGACCGGCTGCGTCACAAGCCGGTGCGCCCCCTCATCCGTCGGCTTCGCCGACACCTTCTCCCGCGAGGGGAGAAGGGAACTCTCACGGCGGCGTTGTCGATGGTGGAAGCCATGCCTGAGATCCAGTTCGACGCGCGGCTCGCGGTCCTGATTCTGATCTTCGCGGCGGTGTTTACCGGGGTGCAGGCGATCACCGGGCTGGCGCGGGTGGGCCACGCCAAGCGCAAGGTCAACAAGCGGCTGGCCACGGTGGAAAAGACCGGCAGCCTGGAGCAGCTGGTCGGGGAGCTGCGCAAGCAGCGGGGCCTGGGCGCCGACGGGGAGGTGACCCGGGGGCTGGGCTGGTTCAACGACCTGGTGATCCGCTCGGGGGTCAATGTGCAGCTGAAGAAGCACCTGCCGATGGTGTTGCTGGGCGGGGCCCTGGCCAGCGCCCTGGTGTTTCTGTGGACAAAGAACTGGATGATCGCCGCCGGGATCGGGCCGGCGTTGGCCATCATCGGTCCGATCATGTTCCTGAAGCTGAAGGCCGGGGCGCGGGCCAAGGCCATCGGGCTGCAGCTGCCCAACGCCCTGGAGGTCATCGTCCGCAGCCTGGAGGCCGGGCATCCGGTGCCGACGGCCATCGCCCTGGTTGGGCGGGAGATGCCCGATCCCCTGGGCAGCGAGTTCGGCATGGCCGGGGACGAGATCGCCTATGGCGCCACCCTGGAGCAGGCCATCGGCCGCATCGCCGACCGCTGTCGCCACCCGGACATCGACCTGTTCGCGGCCACCATCCGGCTGCAGGAAAAAAGCGGCGGCAACCTGACCGGCCTGTTGAAGATGAACGCCAAGGCCGTTCGCGAGCGGCACAAGATGCGGCTGAAGATCAAGGCCGCCAGTTCGGAGGGCCGGGCCAGCGCCATCATCCTGACCAGCGCACCGTTCGGGGTCCTGGCCATCCTGACCTTTGCCAGCCCCAGCTTCTATGGCGGGGTGATCCATGAGCGGCCGGTGCAGATCGGCCTGGCCGTGCTGGGCGTGTGGATGTTCATCGGCAACATGGTCATGCGCAAGATGATCGACATGAGGATCTGACCATGGACCCCTTGCTGTTCAACCAGATCCTGACCTATGCGGCCGCGGCCCTGATCGCCATGAGCGTGGGCGGCGGCGGGATGATGCTGCTGCGCGAGGCGCGGACCACGGCCAAGCGCAAGGCGCGGCTGGCGGGGAACACCATTGTCACGCGGCCGGGCCAGAAGGCCGAGAGCGGGGTGATGCGCGGGGTCAAGCGGCTGGGCGAGAAGATGGCAATCCAGGATCCGGCCCAGATCTCCAACATCCGCACCAAGCTGATCCTGGCCGGCTGGTACCAGCGGGAGGCGGTGGCCATCTATCTGGGCGCGCGGGGGGCCAGCCTGATCGTCGCCACGGTGGCGACCCTGTTCACCGTGCCCTGGGCGCTGAGCGGCATCGGTGGGCCGGCGGCGATCGCTGCGGCGGGGATCTTCGCGGTGATGGCGATTCTAGGCCCCGACCAGGTGGTGAAGGGCCGGCGGCGCAAGATCGAGCTGGAGTATATCGAGGGCTTCCCGGACATGCTCGACCTGCTGGTCGCCTCGGTGGAGGCCGGGCTGTCGCTGGACGCCGCCGTCCACCGGGTGGCCGACGAGATGGGCCGGCGCTATCCCAACCTGGCGGCGCACCTGCGAGTGCTGACCCTGGAGCTGCGGGCCGGCAAGGCGCGCAAGGAGGCCTGGGGCGCGTTCGCCGACCGGCTGGGCATCGACGAGGCCCGGGCCCTGGCCACCATGCTGCGCCAGGCCGAGGAGATGGGCACGAGTCTCGGCGAGACCTTGGCGGTATTTTCGGACGACATGCGGGCCAAGCGGATGCTGCGGGCCGAGGAAAAGGCCATGGCCCTGCCGGCCAAGCTGATGGTGCCGCTGATCCTGTTCATCTTCCCCTGCCTGTTGGGGGTGCTGATGCTGCCGGCGGGGTTCAGGATCAGCCAGAGCATGATCGGCGGCGGCTAGAGCCTGTTCCGACATGTGGGGCCGGGATCGGGCAAGCGCCACGCAAACGCTAGACCTCGCAGGTGCGCGCAGTGTCGAGATGCGACAGACAAAGGAACTTCGGCTCCCAAAGCAGTTTTGAGCGGCCGAAGGGACTTTGTTTCGCCGATCCGGCGCCCGCTTGATCCATGTTGGAGAGCCCGCCCCCGCGCCGAGGCTAGACGTTCGGAAAGTGTTCCGAACTGGGTGGCGCGTTGTTTGCCGAGTCTTCTTCACCGCTTCTTCCCGGACTTGAGTCCGCCGACCAGGACGCCCTTCGGGCCATCTGCGCGCCCCGGACGCTGAGCCGGGGCGAGGCCTTCTACATCCAGGGCGACGAGACCGCCGGGCTGCTGTTTCCACGCAGCGGCCTGATGCGCAGCAGCGCCGGGGTGGCCGATGGCGAAGGCGTGCTGGCCGCCCTGATCGGCCCCGGCGGGATTGTCGGGCTGAGCGCCGCCCTGACCGGCAGGGTCTGCGATTCGGCGACCGCCCTGACCGAGGTCGTCGGCCTGACCACCGACGGCGCCCGGTTGCGCCGGCTGGCGGCCGAGCGGCCTGGCCTGGCCCTGATCCTGGCAGGTGTCGCGGCGGGCCAGACGGCAGAGTCGCAGGAGGAACTGGCCTGTTACGCGCGCCACCGGATCGAGCAGCGGCTGGCTCGGCTGCTGCTGAGGCTGGCGGCCCATATGGGCGGGTCCGAGGTCCTGGTCACCCAGGATGACTTGGCCGATATGCTGGCGGTGCAGCGCACGACGGTCACCGCACTGGCCTCACGGCTGAAGGATGCCGGCATCCTGGCCTACGCGCGCGGGCGAATCCGGATCCTGGACCGCGAGCGGATCGTCCGCCTGGCCTGCGGCTGTCCACAGACCTGACCAGCGCTCAGCGAGGCTCGTGGTTGAGGATCAGGTAGGCGGGGTCGAACTGGGCCTTGCGGGCAAGGCCCTCGAAGTCGCTGAACACCACCTCGCCGCGCCGCCAGTCGATCAGGCCCTCGGCGCGAAGTTGGCCGATCACCCGGTTCACATGCACGGGCGTCAGGCCGCAGGCGTCGGCCAGCTGTTCCTGGGTCAGGGGCAGGGCCAGTCGGTCGCCGGAGGCGCCTCCCACCACCTGGTAGCGCACGAACAGCTCGCAGAGCAGGTGGCTGACCTGTTCGGAGGCGGAGCGCCGGCCGGCCGAGACGATCCATTCGCGGTGGATGGCGGCGTCCATCAGAGTGCTCAGCCACAGCATCCGCGTCAGGTGGGGCATCTGCTCGGTGATGGCCTTCAACCGGCCATGAGGCACCATCGCCATGCGGATGGCCGAGATGGCCACGACGTCATGCTCCAGCCGCTTGAGCAGGAAGCCGTGCAGGTCGACGAAGTCGCCGTCGATGTGCAGCGAGGTGATCTGGCGGCGCCCATCCGCCATCGCCTTGGACCGGGCGCAGAGGCCGGAGACCAGCAGCTGGCTCTCGGTCAACGGCTTGCCCTCCGGGACCACGATCTGGCCCGGGGCGTAGGTCTCGATCCGATCGACGATGCCGGACAGCACCTCGCGCTCGGCGGGGCTGAGATCGTCGCGGGCCTCGAGCCGGCGGATCAGGGGGGCGGCGGGGTCCATCCGGCACTAACGCCGCCAAGTCGATTCAGGTCCCCGCCAAGGCGCTCTTGCGTCGACTGTAGAGCAGGTAGACCACGATCCCGATGGCGTTCCAGATGAAGAAGCCCCAGATCGCCGTATTGGGCAGGGTGGTGAACAGGTAGAGGCAGCCGATCACCCCGGCCACCCCGACGACCGGCCAGACCGGGGTCTTGAACACCCGCTTCAGCTCCGGCGCCTTGACCCGCAGGATCATCATGCAGACCAGCACGGCCACGAAGGCGGCCAGGGTGCCGGCATTGGCCAGGGCGGCGATCTCCCCCAGCGGCAGGACGCCGGCCAGGACCGCGGCCAGGACGCCGGTGATCAGGGTGACGAAGCTGGGGGCGCCGCGCTTGGAGACCTTGGCCAGGCCGACGGGCAGGAGGCCGTCGCGGGCCATGACGAAGAAGATCCGGCTCTGGCCATACATGAAGGCCATGATCACCGTCGGCAGGGCGATGACCGCCGCCGCCGCCACGGCCAACGCGATGCCCGGATGACCTAGCTGCTCCATCACGAACACCAGCGGCGCGTCGGCCTTGGCGAACACCTCGGGCAGGACCGCGCCGATCGCGGCGGCGGCCACGATCATGTAGATGGCGGTGCAGGCGATCATCGAGCCGACGATGCCGATGGTCAGGTTCTTCTCGGGATTCTTGGTCTCCTCGGCGGCGGTGCTGACCGCGTCGAAGCCGTAGAAGGCGAAGAAGATGATCGAGGCGGCGGCCATCACCCCGACCTTGGTCCCGTCGGCGTTCACGCCGCTGAAGCCCTGCGGCATGAAGGGGGTGAAGTGGGCGGGGTCGAAGGCCGGCAGGGCCAGGGCGACGAACAGGGCCAGGGCGGCGAGCTTCACTACCACCAGCACCATGTTGACCGTGGCGCTCTCCCGCGTGCCGAGCAGCAGCAGGCCGGCGACGGCCATGGCGATGAAGGCGCCCAAGAGATTGAAGCCGCCGGTGAAGCTGAGCTGGCCGTCAGTGAGGGCGAAGGTGGAGGCCATCCATTTGGGATCGACCGGGATGGTGACGAACTCGGCCGCGTGGCCGGCCCAGCCGGCGGCGACCGCGCCGCAGACCACGGTGTATTCCAGGATCAGGCTCCAGCCGACGATCCAGGCCAGGCCCTCGCCCAGCACTGAATAGCTGTAGGTATAGGCGCTGCCCGCCGCCGGAATCAGGGTGGCCATCTCCGCATAGGCCAGGGCGGCGCAGGCGCAGACGGCCCCGGCGATGGCGAAGCTGAGCATCACGCCCGGGCCGGCCAGCCCGGCTCCGACGCCGATCAGGGTGTAGATGCCGGTGCCGACGATGGCCCCGACGCCCAGGGCGATCAGGTGCGGCCAGCCCAGTGTCGGGGTCAGCTTGTGGTGGTCGGCGACGAACCCGCCGTCCATGGGCTTGCGCCGCGTCAGGAAACTCATGTGGACCTCCCCAGGTTCGGGCCGGAGGATGCGGCTGTTTTGGCGTGATTGAAAAGGGGGCCGCTTGCGCGCGCCCGCGCAACCGGTCCAACCTCCGCCCGCATCATTCAAGAGAGACCCCGCCATGTGGAAGGCCCTGCCTGTCGCCGTTCTGCTCGCCGCCGCGCCGTTGACGGCGGCGGTCGTCCTGCCGCTGGCCGCCACCGCCCAGCCGCCGGAGGGCAAGGCGGCGCTGGATGAGATCGTCAGGGACTATCAGGGCTGGTCCGACCGTGAGAACCCGGTCGGGGCCGGGTTCAACGGCGACCGGGCGGCGCTGGCGCGGCTGCCCGACATCACCCTGGCCGCCGACCAGCGGCGGGCCAAGGATCTGGCGGTGTTCAAGCAGCGACTGGCGGCGGTCCCGGAGGCCGGGCTTTCCGACAACGACGCACTGAACCGGGCCATCCTGATCCGGGTGGTCGATGACCAGCTGTCTTCGCTCAAGTTTGACCAGGCGCGGTTCGCCTTCTCCAGCGACGACACCTGGGACGGCATGCTGGCCTACCTGGCCGACAGCGCCCCGATGGGCTCGAAGGCCGATGCCGAGGCCTGGCTGTCGCGACTGGCGGCCGCGCCCAAGCTCTATGCCGACGCCACCGACAACGCCCGGCGGGGCATCAAGACCGGCTGGACCCAGCCGACCTACATCGCCCAGCTTGTGCTGACCCAGTCGCGGGCCGTGGCCGCCGCCCCGGTCACCGAGACCGATCCCCTGCTGCGGCCGCTCGAAAAGCTGCCGGCCAGCGTTTCGGCGGCCGACAAGGCGGCCTTGAAGGCCAAGGGCGTGGCCATCCTGAAGGACGGGCTGCGGCCGGCTCAGGCGCGGTTCGTCACCTTCCTGGAAAAGGAATACCTGCCGGCCGCCCGCAAGGGCCTGGGGGTCGGCTCGCTCAAGGACGGCAAGGCCTATTACGCCTGGCTCGCGCGCCGCTACACCACCACTGCCATGACGCCGGAGGAAATCCACGCCCTCGGTCAGTCGGAAGTGAAGCGGATCCGCGCGGAGATGGACGCGGTGATGGCCCAGACGGGGTTCAAGGGCACCTTCCCCGAGTTCCTGGCCTTCCTGCGCAGCGACAAGCGGTTCGTGGCCGACAGCCGCCAGGACCTGATGGAGAAGGCCTCGGAGATCTCGAAGCGGATCGACGACCGGTTGCCCGCCTATTTCGGCACCCTGCCGCGCCTGCCCTACGGGGTGCGGGAGGTTCCGCGGGAGATCGAGGAGAACTACACCACGGGCCGATATTTCCCGGGCAGCCCCAAGCTGGGCGTCGCCGGCGGCTACATGGTCAACACTGGCAAGCTGGACCAGCGGGGCCTCTATGAACTGCCGGCCCTGACCCTGCACGAGGCGGTTCCTGGCCACCATCTGCAGATCGCCCTGGCCCAGGAACTGCCCGAGGTTCCGGCCTTCCGCCGCGACGCCGATATGACCGCCTTCATCGAGGGCTGGGGCCTCTATGCCGAGCGGCTGGGGATCGAGATGGGCATCTATCGCGACCCCTACGAACAGTTCGGCCGGCTGTCCTACGAGATGTGGCGGGCCTGCCGGCTGGTGGCTGATACCGGGCTTCACTACCTCGGCTGGAGCCTGGAGGAGGCGCGAGCCTGTTTCGCGCAGAACAGCGCTTTGTCGGCCCACAACATCGAGATGGAGCTGGCCCGCTACGTCAGCTGGCCGGGCCAGGCCCTGGCCTACAAGATCGGCGAGCGGACCTTTGTGCGGGTGCGGGCCAAGGCGGAGGCGGCGCTCGGCGACAAGTTCGACATCCGCCGCTTCCACGACGCGGTGCTGCTGGCCGGGCCGTTACCGATGGACCTCTTGGAAGCTCGGGTCGACCGCTGGATCGCGGCGGAAAAGGCGCGGGGTTAGACCCCCGCCCCTTCCCAGTCGCCGTAGCCCGCGCCGTCAGGCTTGCGGCCCGTGAGCTTGGCGTTGAGGCGGAAGATGATGCGGCTGCCAGTGGTCTTGAACATCGCCGGGACGAGCCCGTGGACAAGGCAGGCCAGGCCGGCGCCCAGCAGGGTCAGGCCCACGCCGCAGGAGGCGCGGAAGTGCTGGCTGTAGGTCTCGCCCACCGCGCGGGGGTGGGAAGTGAAGGGATTGTCCATCGTCGGCCCTCGATGTGATGGCCTTGATTGGCAGGGGCCGGGGGCGGGATCAAGGCGGGAGGTCAGCCCAGCTCGCGGGAACGGGCGATTGCCGCCGCCACGGCGGATTTGAGCAACGGTTCGAGGCCATCCCGCCCCATCAGCACCTTCAGCGCCGCCTCGGTCGTGCCGCCGGGCGAAGTGACCTGGCGGCGAAGCTCGGCCGGCGGGGTGTCGCCGGAGGCCATCAGGGCGGCGGCCCCGGTCAGGGTCGAGCGGGCCAGATCGGCGGCGGCGGTTGGGCTGAGGCCCGAGGCGACCGCCGCCGCTTCGAGCGCTTCGGCGAAGGCGTAGAGGTAGGCCGGGCCGGAACCGGAGACCGCCGTGGCGGCATGCATCTGGTCCTCGGCCTGGAGTTCGACGACCCGGCCCAGGGGGTCGAACAAGGCGTGGGCGCGGGCGCGGGCCTGGGGGTCGGCGGCGCAGAGGCTGATCGTGCCCTGGTTGATGGCCACGGCGGTCGTCGGCATGACGCGGGCGACCCGCAGGCCGCCGAAGGCCTCGGCGATGGCTTCGGAGGTGACGCCGGCGGCGATGGAGACCACGACGGCGTCGGGGGAGAGGTGAGGCGCGATCTCTGTTGCCACTTGCCGCCAGATCTGGGGTTTGACGGCGAGCAGGACGGTGCGGCAGGCGGCGAGGTCGGCATCCGGCGGATTGAGGCGGACGCCGGAGAGGTCGGCGTCCGGACCGGGGCTGGGGTCACGCACGTAGAGTTCGGAGGGGGAGAAGGTCCCGGCCGTGCGCCACCCCCTGATCATCGCCCCGCCCATACGTCCGACGCCGAGGATAAGGAGGGGGGTCATGGGGGGATCCTGGGTTGCCAACCTCCCTCCCCTTTATGGGGAGGGACAGCGAGGCGCCAGCCTCGCAGGGTGGGGAAGTCGGGTGAAGGGCGGCCGAGCGTGGGGGCGTGTAGATCTTCACCCCCTCATTCCGTCATCCTAGGCCTTGTGCCTAGGACCCATGGCTGTGCGAGGCGCGAACTTATCCTGAGCGCGCGGCCGCGCGCTCACCCTGATTGATCGTGCAAGCGGATCGATGGGTCCTAGGCACAAGGCCTAGGATGACGGCGTTAGTTTTGACAGGGCGGGGCGCCCTTAAGCCCGGCCGACCGTCTCGAACATGCAGGCGGCCATCGCCTCTTCCGGCGATTTCGCCCCGGCCAGCAGGAAATCGAAGGCCGGGTAGAAGCGATCGGCGGCTTCCATGGCCACGTCGATCATCGCCGCGGTCTGGCCCGGCGTCGGGCGGTCGCCGCCGAACAGGCCCATGGCGTGGCGAAAGACCACCTCGCCGTCATCGGCCCAGATCTCGAAATGGCCCTGCCACAGGCGCTGGTTGACCAGGTTGGAGAGGTCGCAGGCCAGGGAGCGGACCGGCTTGCCGGCCTTCAGGTCGATGCTGAGGCACAGCTGCAGGCACTCGGCCTCCGGCCGCCAGGCGAACCACAGCTCGTAGTCTTTCCAGTCGCCGGCCAGGGAGAAGGCGAGGTCGCCGTCCTCGGTGCGGTCGAAGGCCAGGTTTTCCGCCGACAGGACGTGTTCGACCACCTCCAGGGGATCGAGCGCCAGCAGGGCTTCGTCGTCTTCGGGCGGTGAAATGTCCATCGGTCTTACTGTCCTCCGGAGTGCGGGCGGACCATCGCGGCAGCGGCCCCGAATCGCCTGCACTCACAGACCCTAGTGCGGTTCGCGGTGTTCGTCACAACCGCTTCTTTCAAAGGGGGAAACCCCGCTGCGACAATCACCCGGCAGGCGGTGTTTGCCCGCCAGCCTTCAACGCGGCGACCTCGGCGCGCAGGGCCGCGATCTCGGCCTTGAGCGCCTCGAACTCGTCGCGGCGGATCAGGTCCAGCTCGGCGGCGAACTTGTCGCCCTGGGCGCGGAAGGCGGCCTTGGCCTCCTCGCCGGCGGCCTGGGCAAGGCCCGCCGCGGCCGTGGTCAGCTTGGCGATCTCGTCCAGGAAGGGGTTCTGGGTATGCATGTCCTGACTCATATGGGAAACGTTTGGTGAATGCGAAGGGGATTAGGTAGGACATCCCCAGAATCTTGAGCCACGAGGTTAACCCGGTGGAATTCCCCGACTTCTCCCCCTTCGTCGGGGGCGATAACGCGACCATCACCCTGTTCGGCGCGACGCTGGGCATCCGCTGGTACGCCCTGGCCTACGTGGCGGGCATCCTGCTGGGCTGGCGCTATGCGGTGGGGCTGGTCAAGAATGCCAAACTCTGGGGCGGCAAGCCGCCGACCGCCACCCAGGCCCAGATCGACGACCTGATCCTGTGGATCACCCTGGGGGTCATCCTCGGCGGGCGGCTGGGCTACGTGCTGTTCTACCAGCCGTCGCTGATCTGGCCCGAGCCGCTGAAGATCCTGCGGATCTGGGAAGGCGGGATGAGTTTCCACGGCGGGCTGCTTGGGGTCGCCGTCGCGCTGATCTGGTTCGCGCGGGCCAACAAGATCGACCTGTTGAAGCTGGCGGACCTGACCGCGCCGGCGGTGCCGTTCGGCCTGTTCTTCGGGCGGATCGCCAACTTCATCAACGGCGAGCTGTGGGGCCGGCCGACCGACCTGCCCTGGGGGATCACCGGGTTTCCGAATACCAACGATGGTTACGCCCGCCACCCGAGCCAGCTCTATGAGGCCATTCTCGAGGGCCTGGTGCTGTTCATCCTCCTGCGCTGGGCGACGCACAGCAGGCTGTGGCTGCAGCGGCGCGGCGTGGTCGCGGGGATGTTCCTGACCGGCTATGGCGTCTTCCGGCTGCTGCTGGAGAATACCCGCGAACCCGACAGCTTCCTGGCTGAGTTCACCGCCTCCACCGGCGGGATCACCATGGGCATGCTGCTGTCGATCCCGATGCTGCTGGGCGGCGCCTGGCTGATCTGGCGGGGGATGAAGGAGCCGGTGGTCATCGTGCGCGATGCTCCGGCCGCGCCGGAAGCCCCCAAAGACGCGCCCAAGCCGCCCCGCAAGAGCACACCGAAGAGCGCCCCAAAGAGCGCCAAGCCCAAGTCATGAGCCTGAAAGACCGGCTGAAAGCCGAGATCGCCCAGGGCGGGCCGATCCCGGTCGCCGACTACATGGTCCGCTGCCTGCACGACCCGCGTGATGGCTACTACGCCACCCGCCCGGCGATCGGCGGCGGCGGCGATTTCGTCACCGCCCCGATGGTCAGCCAGATGTTCGGGGAACTGATCGGCCTGTGGTGCGTGGAGACCTGGGCGCGGCTGGGCCGGCCCGAGCGGTTCCGGCTGGTCGAGATGGGCCCCGGTGACGGGACTCTGATGAGCGACCTGCTGCGGGCGGTGAAGCTGGCCCCGGAGTTCACGGCGGCGGCCGACCTCTGGCTGGTCGAGACCTCCGATCCGCTGAAGGCGGCGCAGGGGGAGAAACTGTCGGGCGCCCAATGGGCCGACACGCTGGACGGCGTGCCGGACGGCGCGCCGGTGATCCTGGTGGCCAACGAGCTGTTCGACTGCCTGCCGATCCGCCAGTTCGTGCAGACCCCCGGCGGCTGGGTCGAGCGTCTGGTCGGCCTGACTCCGGACGGCGAGCTGACCTTCGGCCTGGCGCCCAGCGAGCATGGCCAGGCGCCGGAAGACGGCGCCATGGTGCTGGAGGTTTCCCCGGCCCAGGAAGCCCTGGCGGCGGCGTTGGCCGAGCGGGTGACGCGCGATGGGGGCGCCGCTCTGGTCATCGATTACGGCCGCGACCAGCCCGAATTCGGCGACACCCTTCAGGCGCTGAAGGGCCATGAGAAGCTGGGGCCGCTGGACGCGCCGGGGATGAGCGACCTGACCGCCCACGTCGATTTCCCTGCCCTGTTGACCGCCGCCCGCGAGGCCGGCGCCGAGACGGCCGGGCCGGTCCCCCAGGGCCTGTTCCTGGGCCGGCTGGGCATCCAGCATCGCGCCGAGGCGCTTATCGCGGCCCGGCCGGACCGGTCGATGGTGGTGGGACGGCAGCTGGCGAGGCTGGTGGCCCCGGACCAGATGGGTGAGTTGTTCAAGGCGATGTGCATCGCCCAGCCGGGGTTCGCGGCGCCGGGGTTCGAGTAGGCGATGCTCTCCGCCCCCGCGAGGGGGCGGAGGACGGTTCGGAGCTTGAGCGACGGACCAGGAGGCGGGGCAGCGCCGGCGGTTGAGAGGTTTCTCCTGAACCGGCTCGGTTTGGCTCGCTTGCAGCGCTCGCCAAAGCCACTCCCCCATCTGCGATGGGGAGAGCGACGCTCTTCAACGCCGGGCCATGTCAAACACGAGGCGATTGACGGACACCGTTCGTTCAAATAAATAACTGACCGGTCAGTTATCAACGAGCCCACCATGCTCCAACCCGGTCCCCCGAAGTTCCAGCGGCGCAAGGAAGACCGCCCCGGCGAGATCGTTTCGGCGGCCCTGGGGGTCTTCTCCGAAAAGGGTTTCGCCGCCGCCAGGCTGGACGAGATCGCCCGGCGGGCCGGTGTCTCAAAGGGCGCCCTCTATCTCTATTTCGAGACCAAGGAGGAGCTGTTCCACGCGGTGGTGAAGAGCGCCATTTCGCCGAATCTGGCCATGGTCCGCGAGCGGCTGGAGGCCTTTCCCGGCCCGTTCGGGGGCCTTCTGGAGGTGTTCCTGCCGACCATCGCCCAGGTGATAGCCACCTCGGCGGTGGCGCCGATCGGCAAGATGGTGATCGGCGAGGGACGGAATTTTCCGGAGCTGGCGCGCTACTGGCACGAGGAGCTGGTCGCCCCGATGATCGGCCTGGTCAGCGGCCTGATCGCCAAGGCCCAGGCGCGGGGCGAGGTCCGGGCGGGCGATCCGCGCCTGTTCGCCGCCCAGATCATGGCCCCCTTCCTGATGGCGGTGCTATGGCGCGAGACCTTCGTGCCCGTCGGCGCCGAACCCTTCGACGTCCAGGCCCTGGCGGCGCAGCACCTGACCGTCCTCAAGGCCGGACTGCTGATCGGAGAGAAGGCATGAAACGCCCACCCCTGAAGGTGATCGTGGCGGTCGCGGTGCTGGCGACGGCCGGGCTGGCGACCTGGCTGCTCTGGCCCAAGGAAGGCGAAGCCGGGCTGACCGGCTACGTCGAGGGCCAGACCCTGTATTTCGCGGCGCCGACTTCCGGAGCCCTCACTCGGCTTAACGTCGAGCGAGGCCAGCGGGTGGCGGCGGGGACCCTGCTGTTCGAGGTGGATAGCGGTACGGCCCTGGCCCAGGAGCGACAGGCGGAGGCCGCCGCCCGGGCGGCCCGGGCGCGGGCCGAGGATGCCTTGAAGGGCCAGCGGCCGCAGGAGCTGGCGGTGTTCGCCGCCCAGCGCGCCTCGGCGAAAGCCCAGCTCGACCAGGCCGAGGCCGAGTACCGCCGGGTGCAGACCCTGGCGGCCAAGGGCATCTATGCGCCGGCGCGACTGGATCAGGCGCGGGCCAGCGTCGGGGTGGCGCGGGCGCAGTACCAGGAAACCCTGCGGCGGCTGGAGGTGGCCGAGCTGGGGGCGCGGGAGGACCAGGCGCGGGCGGCGGCGGCCGATGCGGAGCGGGCGCGGGCCGGTGTGAGCGAGGCCGATGTGCGGACCCGCCAGCTGGCGCCCGTCGCCCCCGCGGCGGGGCGGATCGAGGACGTCTTCTACCGCCCCGGCGAATGGGCCGTGGCCAACAGTCCGGTGGTGGCCCTGCTGCCCGATGCGCGGGTGAAGCTGAAGTTCTTCGTCGCCGAGACGGAGGTGACCCGCTATCGGCCCGGAACGCGGGTGCGGTTCTTCTGCGACGGCTGCCGGGGTGGAGAGGCGCGGGTCGTCTATGTCAGCCCGCGGCCGGAGTTCACCCCGCCGGTGATCTACAGCCGGGGCAACCGGGAGCGGCTGGTGTTCCTGGTCGAGGCGACGCCGGAGCGGCCGGCGGAGTTGGCGCCGGGCCAGCCGGTGGAGATCGCGCGGTTGGGGGATGGGAAGTGACAGCCTGGTCCCTCAGGCCGCTGGGCAAGAGCGCCCCCCTCCCTGAGGGAGGGGGTAGGGGGAGGGTTTACGCTGCCGACACCGTAAACCCTCTCCCTCCCACCGCTTCGCGGCGGGCCCCTCCCTCTCCCTCAGGGAGAGGGACATTGGCGAATAGGATGGAAGAATCCGGAGCGGCCCCATGACCGCCCCCGCCATCGATGTGCGGGGCCTGAACAGGTCTTTCGGCGACAAGCATGTCGTCCGCGACCTCGATATCGCGGTGCAGGCCGGGAAGGTGACCGGGTTCCTCGGGCCGAACGGGTCGGGCAAGACCACGACCATGCGGATGCTGTGCGGCCTCTTGACCCCCGACAGCGGCGAGGGGGTGGTGCTGGGGCTGGACTTCCGGGAGCAGGCGCGGGCGATCAAGCGGCGCACAGGCTACATGACCCAGAAGTTCTCGCTCTATGAGGACCTGACCATCGCCGAGAACCTGGAGTTCACCGCCCGGGTCTACGGCATGGACGATCGGCGCCGGCGGGTGAACGAGGCGCTGGACAAGCTGGGCCTGGCCTCGCGGCGCAGCCAGCCGGCGGGGGCGCTGTCCGGCGGCTGGAAGCAGCGTCTGGCTCTGGCGGCCGCGACGATGCATGAGCCGGACCTGCTGCTGCTCGACGAGCCGACGGCCGGGGTCGATCCCAAGGCGCGGCGGGAGTTCTGGGACGAGATTCACGGCCTGGCCGCCGCCGGGCTGACCGTCATGGTCTCCACCCACTACATGGACGAGGCCGAGCGCTGCCACGACATCGCCTATATCGCCTATGGCCGGCTGATGGCCCGGGGGACGATCCCCGAGTTGATCGAGGGCTCGCACCTGATCACCTTCCGCGCCGACGGCGCCGACCGGCTGGCCGGTGAGTTGGCCGCAAAGCCCGGCGTCGAGATGGCCGCCCCGTTCGGCTCGGCCCTGCATGTCAGCGGGACGGATCGCGCGGCGCTGGAGGCCGCCATCGCCCCCTATCGCGACCGCTTCGCCTGGAGCGAGGTGCGGCCAACCATCGAGGACGTGTTCATCCACCTGATGAACCGGGCCGAGGACAACTTTCGATGAATGGCCCCTCCTTGTCCGGGCAGCGCATCCTGGCGGTGCTGATCAAGGAGTTCATCCAGCTCACCCGCGACCGGCTGACCTATGCGATGATCCTGGCCGTGCCGATCATGCAGCTGCTGCTGTTCGGCTATGCCATCAACAACGACCCCAAAAACCTGCCGGCCATCGTGCTGGACCAGGACCGCAGCGCCTTCAGCCGATCGGTGCTGAGCGCGCTCGACAATACCGACTACTTCCGCTTCGTGGCCGAGGCCCGCTCGCCCGCCGAGCTCGATGCCGCCATCGAGGAGGGCCGCGCTCAGTTCGCCATCACCATCCCCCAGGACTTTGGCCGCCGGGTGGTGCGGGGCGATGCGGCGCAGGTGCTGATCGAGGCGGACGCCTCGGACCCGACGACCGTCGGCGGCGCCGTGGCGGCGGTGTCGGGGCTGACCAACACGGCCTTGAGCCATGACCTGAAAGGGCCGCTGGTCGGACGGGCCGGGGCCGCGCCGTTCGAGGTGGTCGTCCACCGGCGCTATAATCCGGAGAACATCACGGCGTTGAACATCGTGCCCGGCCTGCTGGGCATCGTGCTGTCCATGACCCTGGTCATGATGACCGCCTTGGCCCTGACCCGCGAGCGAGAACGGGGGACGATGGAGACCCTTCTGTCCACCCCTGTCGAGCCACTTGAGGTGATGGTCGGCAAGCTGGCGCCCTATGTCGGGATCGGGCTGATCCAGACGGCGATCATCCTGATCCTGGCGCGGATCCTGTTCCAGGTGCCCTTCGTCGGCGGCTGGGGCGCGCTGACGCTTGGGGTCGTGCTGTTCATCGTCGGCAGTCTCAGCCTCGGCTTCCTGTTCTCCACCCTGGCCAAGAGCCAGCTGCAGGCCATGCAGATGAGCGTCTTCTACCTCCTTCCCTCCCTGCTGCTGTCGGGCTTCATGTTCCCCTTCCGCGGCATGCCCGCCTGGGCCCAAGCCCTCGGCGAAGCCATCCCCGTCACCCACTTCCTGAGGATCGTCCGGGGGGCGCTGCTCAAGGGGGTGGGCATCGAGCACGCCTGGGGGAGCCTGCTGGCCCTGACCCTGTTTGTGGCGGTGGTCACGGGGTTGGCGATGAGCCGGTATCGGACGACGCTTGACTAAAAGGTTTCGCCTCTGGGCTCCCTTCTCCCCTTGTGGGAGAAGGTGGCGCGAAGCGCCGGATGAGGGGTCGATGGCTCTTCAAGCTGCGAAGAGGCGGTTGCGACAGGCCGCGTCGCAGGCCGGTGCGCCCCCTCATCCGTCGGCTTCGCCGACACCTTCTCCCGCGAGGGGAGAAGGGACCGCTCGCGGCGACTCCCTAGGCGTCCGCGCCTGCGTTATCTAAAGCGTATGACCCTCCCGACCCTTCACTCGCCGCTGCTCGCCGCCCAGCCGGGCGTCAAGCATGCCTTCTTCACCCGCCAGGGCGGAGTCTCGACCGGGGTGCATGAGAGCCTCAATGTCGGGCGGGGCTCGAAGGACGATCCGGCGGCCGTCGAGGAGAACCGGCGCCGCGCGGCGGACTGGTTCGGCGTGATGCCGGACGCTCTGAACAGCTGCTACCAGGTCCACTCCAGCCGCGCCCTGGTCGCCGAGGCGCCCTGGGGCCGCTATCGGCCGGAGGGGGACGCGGTGGTCACCGACCAGCGCTCCATCGTCTGCGGCGCCCTGCATGCCGACTGCGCCCCGGTGCTGATCGTTGATCCGGAGGCGCGGGTGGTGGCCGCCGCCCATGCCGGATGGAAGGGCGCGCTGGGCGGGATCGTGGCCGAGACGGTGGCCGCCATGGTGCGGCTGGGGGCCGACCCCTCGCGGATGGCGGCGGCGGTTGGGCCGTGCATCGGCCCCGTTTCCTACGAGGTGGGCGAGGAATTCGAGGCCGCCTTCACCGAGGTCGACCCGGACCATGCCCGCTGGTTCCGCGCCGGCGCGCCGGGCAAGCGGATGTTCGACCTGCCGGGATTCGTGCTGGGCCGGCTGGCGGCGGCGGGGGTGGCGCGGTCGGAATGGACCGGCCACGACACCTGCGCCGAGGAGGCGCTGTTCCACTCCAACCGCCGGGCTTTCAAGCGGGGCGAGGACGACTATGGCCGCCTGCTCAGCGCCATCATGCTAGTCTGACGGGGGGCTGATCGACGCTTCGAAGGCCGCCGGATCGGCCAGCAGGTTGCGGAACTCGCCGACGCACTGCAGCCACATGTCGTGATCGGCGATCAGGCCGGCGCGGGTGTCGGTGGCCTTGGGCAGGAAGCCCATCTTCAGGTAGGGCGTGCCGTCCGCGCCCTGGAAGGCGACGCAGACATAGGTGACGTCGTTCCAAAGGTTCAGCGTCTTGGGAGGCGGCGAGTCCATTTCCCAGGAGGCCAGGTAGTAGGCCGCCTGGCAGCTCGACTTGTCGGCCGAGCAGTCGCGGAACTCGACGGAGAAGTTGAAGTCGTCCTGCGTCGCCTTGAGAAAGTGGTTGCCCTTGTTGTCGGTCTCCAGCTTCCCGCTCGCCCCGGCCGCGGTCAGCGCCGCCGCCAGATCCGCCGGCTTGCGCGCGTCAAACGGTTGGGCCTGAGCCGCCCCCGCCGTCACCAGGAGCGCCGCCCCCGCCAGCCCGGCCATCCACTTCGCCATTTCGGTGCATCCCCTTCCGCCCATGCGTTCGCTTGGATTAGATAGCGCCAATGACGCAAGCGCAAAGCCTTTGCCGGATCGGAATGGTCGCCGCCCTGGTGGCCGGGGCCTCGATAGCCTTCGCCCCGATGGCGGTCGCCCAGGAACGCACCCCGCCCGAACGCCAGACCCTGGTCGACCTGGCCTATGCCATCGGCGAGAGCCACGCCCTGCGCCAGGCCTGTCAGGGGGTTGGCGACCAGTACTGGCGCGAGCGCATGGAACAGCTGACCCAAACCGAGGCGGCCGACGCCGCCTTCCAGTCGCGGCTGACCCAGGCCTTCAACAACGGCTTCTTCGCCCGCCAGGCCCAGTTCCCGAGCTGTGGACCCGAGAGCCGCAAGGCCGAGCTGGCCGTGGCGCGCAAGGGCGAGGGCCTGTCGCGCAAGCTGGCCGCCTCGGTCCGCGAGGTGAAGCGGATGGGACCGGACGATCCCAACTTCAAGAACGGCGATCCGGATTCTGTGGAAGAGAACGCGCCGGAGAGATAGACTCGCCTCCAAGTCGATTGGAGGGACGTCGATGTTCTGGATTTTCGCGATCCTGTTGATCGTGGTGGCGCTGTTCCTAGTGTTCAGCGTCCTCAAGATCGTGCCGCAGGGCAAGGAATACACGGTCGAGCGGTTCGGCCGCTACACCCGGACCCTGAAGCCCGGCATCTCCATCCTGACCCCGTTCATCGAGACCATCGGGCGGCGGGTCAACATGATGGAGCAGGTGCTGGACGTGCCCCAGCAGGAAGTCATCACCAAGGACAATGCCGTGGTGAAGGTCGACGGCATCGTCTTCATCCAGGTGATGGACGCGGCGAGCGCCGCCTATCGGGTCGACAATCTGAACTACGCCATCGCCCAGCTGTGCATGACCAACCTGCGGACCGTGGTCGGCTCGATGGAGCTGGACGAGGTGCTGAGCCAACGGGACCAGATCAACAGCCGCCTCTTGGCCACCATCGACCACGCCACCAGCCCCTGGGGCGTGAAGGCCACGCGGATCGAGATCAAAGATCTGACCCCGCCGCCGGACATCACCAACGCCATGGCCCGCCAGATGAAGGCCGAACGTGAGCGCCGCGCGGTGATCACCGAGGCCGACGGCGAGAAGCAGAGCCAGATCGCTAGAGCCGAGGGCGCCAAGCAGGCCGCCATCCTGGAGGCCGAGGGCCGCCGGGAAGCCGCCTTCCGTGACGCCGAGGCGCGCGAACGGGAAGCCGAGGCCGAGGCCAAGGCCACCGCCTTCGTGTCGGAGGCCATCGCGCGAGGCGACGTGAACGCCATCAACTACTTCATCGCCCAGAAGTATGTGGAGGCCTTCGGCAAGCTGGCCGAGAGCCCCAGCCAGAAGACGGTGATCGTGCCGGCCGACTTTGCCGGCCTCACGGGCTCGATCGCCGGCATCGGCGAGCTGGTGAAGACCCTGACTACCGACGCGGCCCCCACCCCGCCCCGGGCGCCGGCCGTGCCCCGCACGCCGAGGAGCTGACGATCATGGACGCGCTCTATGCCAATCATGCGGTGTGGTTCTGGCTGGCCCTGGGAGCGGTGATCCTGGCGGCCGAGCTGTCGACCGGCACCGGCTGGATGCTGTGGCCGGCGGTCACCGCCGCCGTAACCGCCCTGCTGACGCTGGTGCTGCCAGCCAACATCGCCATCCACCTGGTGATCTATGCGGTGCTGACCATCCTGGCGACGGTGACCGCGCGACGCTACCTGCCGCGCGACATCTCCGGATCGGGACCGGACATCAACGACAACATCACCCGCCTGATCGGCCTGCGCGGCGAGGCGGCAAGCATCTTCGCCGAGGGGCGCGGCCGGGTGCAGGTCGAGGGCAAGGAATGGGATGCGCTGAGCGACGATGCGCTGATCCCCGGCAAGGCGGTGCAGGTGGTCGAGGTGCTGTCGGCGGCAAGCCTGCGGGTGAAGGCGGCCTAGCGGTTCTCGTCCATCCACTTGCGCAGCGCCGTCAGGAACGGCAGGGCGGCGGCGAATTCGGCGTCGGTGAAGGCCTCGCGGAATCCCTCCATCCGTGGACGGAGCGATTGCAGGCCAGCCTCGTAGGCTTTCGCACCGGCGGTGGTGAGCGAGACCTTTTTCTTGCGCCCATCGGCGGCGTCGCCCTCGATGGCCACGAAGCCCTGGGCCTCCAGCCGCTGGAGGGTGTTGGTCATCGCCCCCTTGGTGACCTGGAAGGCGGAGGCCAGCTGGGCCGGGCTCTCGGCCCCGCCCCGGCGCATGAAGTGGGTCAGCACCCCGAACTGGGCGGCGCTCATCCCCGCCGGCAGGCTGCGCTCCAGGGCGGCGTTGGACAGCTGGGCGATGATGCCGATCTCGGTCAGCACCTCGACGTCCGGGCGGCTGCGGGCGGCCATCAGGCGGCCCTCAGGTGCGCGGCCAGCCCCCGGCGTGGCGCGGGCGGACCCTCCGCCGCATAGCCAGCGCGGACCAGCATCTGCAGCCGCTCGCCGGGCTGGACGGCGGTGCGGCGGAGCGACTCGGCGAATAACGGGGCCATCTCGGGATACTCCTGCAGCGCCTGGCTCATCGGCTGCAGGGCGACGTGCCGGGCCGTGGCCTCCAGGGTCATGCGGGCGTAGGCGCGGCCGGAAGCGAGTTCCAGCATCCGGCCCTCGCCATGGCTGACGATCCAGACGAAGGCGCGGGCGCTGTCGCACAGCGGGTCGCAGAAGCTCCGGTTCTGCTTGAAGGCGATGGTGCCCGGTTTGGCCAGGTTTTCGCGGGTGAGGATGCCGACCGCCTTCATCGCTTCGATGGGGGCGCCGGTCAGGCTGATTCCGTCGCGGTGCTCGGCCACCTCGTGGGCGCCGATGCGGATCAGGTCGACGGTCTCCTGGTTGGCGGCGGGGGTGTCGACCTCGCGGTGGAAGGCGCGTTTGGTCATGTCCTTAAGACCCTCCAGCCCTGGCCCGCCCGACACCGAGCCGGTGCGCAGGCCTGGCGCCAGCCCGGCGGCCTCGAGCGCGGCAAGATCTGCGCGCGGGATCTTCTGGTCGGCGAAGGGATCGCGACTCGTCCGACGGCGGAGGATGTGGCGGAAAAGCGGGTCGGCCGCCCCGCCCTTGACGAAGGTCACCCGGGCGAAGGGGCGCTGGTCGAAGCTGCGTTCCGGCTGGCCGTCGGGGAAGGGGAGGACCTGGGCCTGATAGCCCTTGATGCTGGCGGCGATGGACAGCAGCTCAAGGAAGGCGCCGCAGCCGATGACGATCTGCCGCCCGAACGGATCGGTGGCCGGCAGCAGGCGGGTCCGGTCGACGAACAGCGACAGCTGATCGTCACCATCCAGCCGGGCCAGCCAGGGCTGACGGTTGTGCGGGTTGGGGGCGAGGATGGCGTGGGCCAGGGCGTAGAGGCGGACGTCCCGCTGTGACGAGCCGGGCGAGACCCAGGCGGTGGTCGGGTCGGGGGCCTCGGCGCAAGCGGAGAGGCCGGCCGTGGCGGCGAAGACGGCGCCGCCGCCGATCAGGCGGATGAAGTTGCGACGATGCATGGCGCGGCCTTTTGTTCAACGTTAAACGATTTAGATCGTTTAATATTGAACAAGTCAACTCCTGGCGGCGCTCACGCCTCTCCGAGGGTTTCCAGCATCCCCTGGCGGGCCAGTTCGTCGGCCCGTTCGTTCCACTGGTGCCCGGCGTGCCCCTTGATCCAGCGCCAGTCGACGGTGTGCTTCAGCCGCGCCTGGTCGAGCCGCCGCCACAGGTCCTCGTTCTTGACCGCGCCCTTGGTCATGGTCCGCCAGCCGCGCGCCTTCCACAGGGCCAGCCACTCACTGATCCCCTGCTGCACATACTTGCTGTCGGTGTGCAGCTCGACGGTGCAGGGCTTGGTCAGCGCCTCCAGGGCCTGGATGGCGGCCATCAGTTCCATGCGGTTGTTGGTCGTCGCCGGCTCGCCGCCCTTGAGTTCCTTGACGTGCTTGCCGCTCATCAGGATCGCGCCCCAGCCGCCCGGCCCGGGATTCCCCCGGCAGGCGCCGTCGGTGTAGATCAGCACCTTGGGCGTCATGCGACATCCGTCAGCAGCGACAGCCCCGCCCGGTGGACGGCCAGCTTGCGCTCGTATTCCAGCGGGTCCTTCGGCTTGACCAGCGCCCCCTCGGGCGTGCGGCCCCAGTCGGCCAGTCGGGTGAGGAAGAACCGCATCGCCGCCCCATGGGCGAGCACCGGCAGCGCCGCCCGCTCGGCCGGCGTCAGCGGCCGACGCGCCTCGTAGCCGGCCAGCAACGCCCGGCCGGCGGTCAGGTTGAACTCCCCGCTGCTCTCGAAGCACCAGGCGTTGAGGGTGACCGCCAGGTCGTAGGCGAGGAAATCGTCGCAGGCGAAATAGAAGTCGATGGCCGCCGCGAACCGGCCCTCGCGGAAGAAAACGTTATCGGGGAAGAAGTCGGCGTGGATCACCCCCGCCGGCAGGTCGGAAGGCCAGGCGGCCGCGAGGGCGTTCAGGTCGGCGGCGATGGTCGCCGACAGCCCGGGCTTCAGCGCCTCGGCCGCATCTCCCAGCCCCGCGAACAGCGGCGCCCAGGCGGCCTGGCCCAGGTCGTTGGACCGCCGGCCGGCGAACCCCTGCCCCGCCTGGTGCAGCCAGGCCAGCCCCTCGCCCGCCTGGCGACACTGGGCGACGGTCGGTCGCCGCGCCGACAGGCCGGGCAGGAACTGGGCCAGGGCGGCCGGCTTGCCACGAAGCGTCTGCAGCACACGGCCCTGACGATCCGGGATCGGCCGGGCCGAGGGAAATCCCGCGTCGGCCAGCCAGCCCATCAGGTCCAGGAAGTAGGGCAGCTCGTCGGCCTTCACCCGCTTCTCATAGACGGTCAGGATGAATCGCCCGGCGGCGGTCTCCAGCAGGAAGTTGGAGTTCTCGATCCCCTCGGCGATGCCCTTGAACGCCAGGGGCTCGCCCAGGTCGTAGAGGGCGAGGAAGCCGCTCAGCTCCTCGTCGGTTATGTCCGTATAGACCGCCATGACGCGGGGATGCGGGACCGACGGGCGCGGGTCAAGGGCTCGCTAGGCGGTCAGAACCCGAGGCAGCTTGAAGGTCACCGTTTCCCGTGTCGGCGCCACTTCCTCGATGGTCAGATCGAACCGCTCCCGCAGCCGGTCGAGCACCCCCTGCAGCAAAACCTCCGGGGCCGACGCTCCGGCGGTGAGGCCCAGGGTCTTCACCCCGTCTAGCCATTCGTCTTGCAGGTCGGCGGCGGTATCGATCAGGTAGCCGTTGGCCACCCCGCGCCGCTTGCCGGTCTCGACCAGGCGGACGGAGTTGGAGCTGTTCGGCGAGCCGACGACCAGCAACAGGTCGCAGGCGTCGGCGATGGCCTTCACCGCGTCCTGGCGGTTGGTGGTGGCGTAGCAGATGTCTTCCTTGTGCGGGGTCGAGATCCCCGGGAAGCGCGCCTGCAACGCCTCGACGATCTCGGCCGTGTCGTCGACCGACAGGGTGGTCTGGGTGACGAAGGCGACGTTGTTCGGATCGATGGGCTCGAACCTGGCCACGTCGTGCACGTCCTCGATCAGGGTGACCGCGCCCTCGGGCAGCTGGCCCATGGTGCCGATCACCTCGGGGTGGCCCTTGTGGCCGATCAACACGATCTGGCGGCCGTTGTTGTAGTGGCGCTGAGCCTCAACGTGGACCTTGGACACCAGCGGGCAGGTGGCGTCCAGGAACAGCATCTGCCGCTCGCGAGCCTCGATCGGCACGCTCTTGGGCACGCCGTGGGCGGAGAAGACGATCGGACGGTCGGACGGAGCCTCCTCGACCTCTTCGACGAACACCGCGCCGATGGCCTTCAGGTGGTCGACGACATATTTGTTGTGGACGATCTCGTGCCGCACATAGACCGGCGCGCCGTACTTCTGGATCGCCTTCTCGACGATCTGGATCGCCCGGTCGACGCCGGCGCAGAAGCCGCGCGGACTGGCGAGCAGGACCTTGAGGGGCGGTTTGGCGGCGTGATCGGTCATTGGGCCTCTAGTTAGGCTTTCCGGCCGCCCGCCGCCAGCGGCTGCACGAAACCCGGCCCAGTTTCGCGCCACAAGATCACCCGCGTTGCGGGGTCACGCATATGCCTTTATCAGCAAGGACAAATCTGGGCTCGCCCGTCGGGGGCGGACGTCCTCCCGCAGCTTTGAGTTCGAGACCATCATGCGCCGCCTTCTCACCGCTCTCCTCGCCGGCGTGATCGCCGTGTCCGTCGTTCCGGCGGTGGCACAGCAGCGCCCGCGCGACGCCGACCGCAAGCAGGAAGAAGACGCCCGCCGCAAGAAGGCCCGCGACCGCGAGTGGAACCAGCCGGAAGCCCCGCTGCCGGCCCTGCGCAACGCCGGCCCCTGCCCCTATGTGAAGGTGCTGTACGACGCCGGCCGCTACATCGAGTTCGAAGGCGGCCGCGAGAGCGCAGGCACGGTGATCTACAGCGGCGAGATCCAGGGGCTTTCGTCGGGCTGCGAGTACAAGGACGACGAGCCGATCCGGGTGTCCATGGAAATGCTGTTCGGCCTGGGCAAGGGCCCCAAGGCGACCGGCGACCGCAAGACCTATCGCTACTGGGTGGCCGTCACCACCCGGAACCAGGGCGTGATCGCCAAGGAATACTTCGACCTGCCGGTGAAGTTCGACAGCGACCGCGTCATGGTCACCGAGAAGATCGAGGGCATCGTCATCCCGCGGGCCAACCTGGAAACCAGCGGCGCCAATTTCGAGGTGCTGGTCGGCTTCGACGTCACCCCGCAGATGGCCGAGTTCAATCGCGACGGTAAGCGTTTCCGCGTCGGCGCCGGCGCTCCCAAGGCCGGCGAATAGAAGACCTGATCAGAAGACCTTAATGACAGATCTGAAACGGACCCTGGGCGAGGCGGCGGCCGCCGCCTTCGCCGAACTGGGCGTTCCCGAACACCTGGGCCGCGTCACGCCCTCCGACCGTCCTGACCTGGCCGACTTCCAGTCCAACGGCGCCATGGCCGGAGCCAAGCTGGCCGGCAAGCCGCCGCGCGAGATCGCCCAGGGCGTGGTCGAACGGCTGGCCGGCAACCCCGCGCTTCAGTCGGTTGAGATCGCCGGCCTCGGCTTCATCAACATGCGGGTCAGCGGCCAGGCCCTGTCCCAGCGCGCCAACGACATCGCCGCCGACCCGCGACGGGGCGCGAGCGAGGTGGAAGCCAGCCGCCGGGTGATCGTCGACTATGCCGGGCCGAACGTGGCCAAGCCGATGCACGTGGGCCACCTGCGCGCCTCGATCATCGGTGAGGCGGTCAAGCGCATCTATCGGTTCCGCGGCGACGTGGTGCTGGGCGACGCCCACTTCGGCGACTGGGGCTTCCAGATGGGGCTGCTCATCGTCGCCTCGATGGACGAGTTCCCGTTCATCCGGGCGCTGATGGAGCGGCTGGTCGAGGCCCCGGGCGGCTTCTCCGAGGCCGACAGCCAGCGGGTTCTGGACGAGCTTTCCAACCACATCAGCCTCGCCGACCTCGATCGGATGTATCCGGAAGCCGCGGCGAAGGCCAAGACCGACCCCGACTACCGAGACCGCGCCCGCAAGGCGACCGCCGAGTTGCAGGGCGGCCGGTTCGGCTACCGGCTGCTGTGGCGCCACTTCGTCAACGTCAGCCGGGTGGCGCTGGAGCGGGAGTTCCATGCCCTGGGCATCGATTTCGACCTGTGGAAGGGCGAGAGCGACGCCGATCCGTTGATCGCCGGCATGGTCGCAGAACTGGCCGAGAAGGGGTTGCTGGTCGAGGACCAGGGCGCCCGCGTGGTCCATGTGGCCAAGCCCGGCGAGACCAAGAAAAAGAAGCTGGACGACGGCTCGGTCGTGGTGGTCCCCAGCCCCGACCCCCTGCTGGTGGTCTCCTCCGAGGGCTCGGCGATGTACGGCACGACCGACCTCGCCACCATCCTGGATCGCCGCAAGAGCTTCGACCCGGCCCTGATCCTCTACTGCGTCGATCAGCGGCAGGCTGAGCACTTCGAGCAGGTGTTCCGCGCTGCCTATCTGGCCGGCTACGCCGAGCCGGGCGGGCTGGAGCACATCGGCTTCGGCACCATGAACGGGCCGGACGGCAAGCCCTTCAAGACCCGCGAGGGCGGGGTGCTGAAGCTGCACGACCTCATCGAGATGGTCCGCGACAAGGCCCGCTCGCGCCTGGAGGAGGTTCAGGCGGCAGGCTTCGGTGAGCAGCTGAGCCCGGAGGAGTTCGAGGACACGGCGATGAAGGTGGCGGTGGCCGCCCTGAAGTTCGCCGACCTCTCCAACTATCGCGGCACCAGCTACATCTTCGACCTCGACCGCTTCAGCAGCTTCGAGGGCAAGACCGGACCCTACGTGCTGTATCAGGCGGTGCGCTGCAAGTCGGTGCTGCGCAAGGCGGCGGCCGAGAACGCCCATCCCTCACGGGTGACGGTCAAGGAGCCGGCGGAACGGGACCTGGTCCTGCTGCTCGACGCCTTCGACACCGCCCTGACCGAGGCCTACGACAAGAAGGCCCCCAACTTCATCGCCGAGCACGTCTTCAAGCTGGCCCAGGCCTATTCGAAGTTCTACGCGGCCTGCCCGATCCTCACCGCCGAGGACGAGGCGGTGCGCGGCTCTCGCCTGCGCCTGGTGTCGACGACCCTGGGCCAGCTGGAGCTGGCGCTGGACCTGCTGGGTATCGAGACGCCGGACCGGATGTAGGAGCCGCCTTCGCGGTCAGTGCTTCTTGCAGCAGCCGCCGCCCTTCGGCGGATGACCCGGCTTACCACCGCCATGGCCGCGCTTGCCGCCGCCGATGCGGATGCTGACGCCGACGCTGGCCTGGGCCGAGGCTGAGGCAGAGGCAGACGCCCCCGCGCCGGCGTAGACCACACCGCCACCGCCGCCCCCGGCATCGATATACTCCGGCCCAACCCCGCCGCCGCCCCAGAAGAAGCTGTCGCTCAGCCGGACCTCGCCGCAGGTCTCGACGGCACGGCCGCGCTCGTCGAAGCGAGGCTGGCAGGTCTTGTGGCGCCGCTTCTCAGCCCGGTAGGCGTAGGTCTCGTCCTGGCGATCCCAACGCTCGTCCTCTTCGGTCCAGCGCTCGTCGTATCCGGCCTCGTAGCGGTAGCCCTCGTCGTAGCGGCGCTCGTCGGCATAGCGATAGCCGCTCTCGCGCTCGTAGCCCTCGCCGTATTCGTCCTCGTAGCGGTCGTCGTAGCCATGGTCTTCGGGGGGCGGGCCGGCATAGAGACCGCCGCCGGTCTCGCGGCGCTCGCCGTAGACCTCGCCCTCGCGCGGATCGACGGGGTAGTAGCAGTCGGCGCCCTCCCGTCGCTCGTCGCGCTCGACGATCTGGCCCGTGTGGCAGGAGGCGTAGGCCTGGCCGCCTTGGGCTTCGACGGCCCGTTCGGCGCCGTAGCGGTCGGCCGCGACAGCCAGGGTCGGCGTCAGCAAAATGGCGCCCAGGGCGAGGATCAGGGGGGTGGTCGAACGGGCCATGGCGGCAATCCTTCGCGTGAGCCGGGAACGCTACGCCCCGCTCCCCCGGCGGGCGACCGCCTGCGCCTTACAGGCGATGCCCGCGCGCCCGGCGCCTGCCTGCGGCGGGTAATTTAACCGCGTCCGTTAAGACCCGTCAGAAATCGACGGCGATTCCCTTGCGCTCCCAGTCGCCGAAGCGGGTCGGTTCCGGCCCGGCGGGACCCCCCTCTTCGGCCGGCCGCGCCACGGCGGCCTCCGCCTCGCGGCGGACCTGAGCTTCCTCAAGCGCCCGCTTCGCGGCCGGGGTCAGCACCTTGCCCGGAGCCGCGCCAGGAACCTCCACAGGGAGATGGTCTTCCTGACCAAGATTTAATTGAACGCCGTCTTGCGAAGAGTGAGCCATCTTGGTCTATGCCGCCTCCCAACAATAACTCGAACAATAGAGAAAGATTACAACCATGTCACGCTGGCCTTATGTGTTTTTCGCCACCGCAACCGTCTTCATCCTCATCGGGGTGAACTGGGGGCTGTACATGTCGATCACCCACGACTTCACCACCTCGCCCGGACATGCCCACCTGAACCTCCTCGGCTGGCTCAGCCTGGCGGTGATGGGGACCTACTACGCCGTGCTCGGCCGCGATACCCCAGGTTGGCTGGTGGCGACCAACTACACGCTGAATACTATCGGCGTCGTCTGCATGTCCTCCGGCCTGGCCCTGGCGCTCAGCCAGACCCTGCCCCTGCCGCAGGTCGTGCCGCTGATCAGCCTCGGCGCTCTTGCCACCATCTTCGGCTTTGTCGCTTTCGCGGGCGCCGTGGTCATCGGCCTGCGCCGGAACGTCTTCGCCGGGCGCATGACGCGGGACCGCCTCGCCGCCGCCGCTTGATCGGCTGAAAGAACGCTGCTCAACTTGAGGGGGCGGTTCCGAGGGGGACCGCCTCCTATTTTTTCGCAATCTTCGGGGGAAGATCATGCCGCGCGTATCCGTCGCCTTCTTTACAGCCGCCGCCTTGGCCGCCCTGTGCGGCATGGCCTGGGGCACCCATATGGGCATGACCGGCGATCACAGCCTCAGCCCGGCCCACGCCCACCTCAACCTGCTGGGTTGGGTCACCCTGTCGATCATGGGCGGGTTCTACGCCCTGCCCGGCGTGCGCTACTCGCCGAAGCTGGCCTGGGCCAACTTTGGTCTGTCGACGATCGGCGCGGTGCTGATGGGCGTCCTGCTGCCGCAGGTTCTGATGCAGAAGATGACCGGCCAGGTGATGATGGCCGCCGAACTGCCGACGATCCTGGGCCTGCTGCTGTTCATCGCCGCCGTGGTGGGCAACTGGCGCAAGGCCCCGGCCTAGTTTTGCATTGCCTCCGGGGCCGTTCAGGCTCAGGAGGCGGGCGTGACCGACGTATCGCCTGCTGACGACCTGGCCGCCCGCCGCGCGGCCCTCACCCTGCTGGAGGCCGCCCTGGAACGCCGGGGCGGCATCGACGAGGCCGCCGGGGCCGGCGCCCTGCAGCGGCTGGACGCCCGCGACCGCGCCTTTGCGCGCGCCCTGACGCTGGCCACTCTGCGCCGCCTCGGATCCATCGACCGCCTGCTGTCGCCCAAGCTGACCCGCGAGCCGCCGGCGCGCGTGCGCAGCCTGCTGCGGCTGGGCGTGGCCCAGCTGTTCTGGTTCGACACCCCCGACCACGCCGCCGTCTCGACCAGCGTCGAGCTGGCCGATCGGGAAAAGGCGACCCGGCCGTTCAAGGGCCTGGTCAATGCGGTGCTGCGCGGCCTGCTGCGCGACGGGGCGCCGGCCGACGATCCCGAGACCCTGGCCCCGCCCTGGCTCCTGGCCCGCTGGCAAGCCGCCTGGGGCCCCGAGGCCGCTCGCGCCATCGCCGCCGAGATCGCCGCCGAGCCGGCCACCGATCTGACCGTCCGCGAGAACGGGGACATCGAGATCCTGGCCGCCGAGCTGGAGGCCCAGGCCCTTCCCGGCGGGACTCTGCGCGTGGCTCAGCGGGGCGATCCCTCGCTGTGGCCGGGCTTCTCCGAAGGCCGTTGGTGGGTGCAGGACGCGGCCGCCGCCATCCCTGCCCGGCTGCTGCACGCCAATGCCGAACAAACCGCCGTCGATCTCTGCGCCGCGCCGGGGGGCAAGACCCTGCAGCTGGCGGCCGCCGGGGCCGCGACGGTCGCCGTCGATCGCAGCGCCGAGCGGCTCAAGCGGGTGAGCGAGAATCTGGCCCGCATGAGCCTGACCGCTGAGGTGGTGGCCGCCGACGCCGGCGCCTGGGCCGACACGCGGACCTTCGACGCCGTGCTGCTCGACGCCCCCTGCTCGGCCACCGGCACCTTCCGTCGCCATCCGGACGTGCTGTGGGCCGCCCGGCCGGGCGATATCGCCAAGCTGGCGGCCGTACAGACCCGGCTGCTGGACAGCGCCGCCGCCCGCGTCGCCCCGGGCGGACGGCTGGTCTATTGCGTTTGCTCTTTGGAGCCCGAGGAGGGCGAGGACCAGGTCCGCGCCTTCCTGGCCCGCAACCCCGGCTTCGTCACCGAACCCTGCGCCCCCGGCGAGGGCGGCGCTCCGGAAACCTCCCTTACGCCCGAAGGGTGGCTGCGCCTGCTCCCTCACCAGCGCGAGGGCGGCCAGGACGGGTTCTTCATCGCCCGGCTGGCGCGAGCCTAGCCCCCGGCGGCCGACTCCGCTAAGCCTGCCCTCATGACGATCATCGCGCCATCCATTCTGGCGTCGGACTTTTCGCGGCTCGGCGAAGAGGCCCGCGCGGTCGAGGCGGCTGGGGCCGACTGGCTGCATGTCGATGTGATGGACGGCCACTTCGTGCCCAACATCACCATCGGCCCCGACGTAGTGCGCGCCCTCAAGCCGCACGTCAGCATCCCCTTCGACGTCCACCTGATGGTGGCGCCGGTCGATCCCTACCTGGAGGCCTTCCGCGAGGCCGGGGCCGACATTCTCAGCGTCCATCCCGAGGCCGGGCCGCACCTGAACCGGACGCTCAAACGCATCCGAGAGCTGGGCGCCAAGGCGGGGGTGGTGTTCAACCCGTCCACCTCCCCGGACGTCATCGAATACATGATGGACGACGTCGACCTGGTGCTGGTCATGACCGTCAACCCGGGCTTCGGCGGCCAGAGCTTCATCACCTCCCAGCTGAAGAAGATCGAGCGGCTGCGGGCGATGATCGACGCCAGCGGCAAGGACATCATCCTGGAGGTCGATGGCGGGGTGACCGCGATCACCGCGCCTCAGTGCATCGCCGCGGGGGCCACGGCGCTGGTTGCCGGCTCGGCGGTGTTCAAGGGCGGGCCGGACGCTTATGCGGGCAATATCGCCGCCCTTAGAGGCTAGGGCGGGGTGAAGCCGCCACGCCGTGATATCGCCGGGCCGGCGCTGACCGTTTTGCAGGGCTGGGCGGGGGCGGCCCGCCGCCAGGGCGAGCGGGAGTGGTTCGGCAATCCGCTGCACCGGATGCTGCTGGCCCGGCCCCTGCCCGAGGGGTTTGCCGCCAATCCGCGCGACCGACGGCCGACCAATCCGGCCGAGGGGCGCCGGCTGCTGGCCGGCATCTTCGACCTGGCCGGGACGCGGATGAACGTCGGGGCCGGGGGCGATCCCTTCGACAAGCCCAGCCCCGACCGCGCCTTCGCCGTGGCCCTGCACCGGATGGGCTGGCTGCACGACCTGCTGACGCAGGAGGAAGAAGGAGCGCGGGCGGCCCTGCGGCTGGTCGCCGACTGGCGGAGGGTATTCGGGCGCTGGAACGGGTTTTCCTGGGGGCCGACCTGCCTGGAGCGGCGGGTGTTCAATCTGGCCTGCGCGGCCCGGCGGCTGAGCGCGGTGGCCAGCGACGCCGAGCGGGCCCTGCTGGCCGCCGACCTGGTGCGCCAGGCGCGGCACCTGGCCGAGATCACCGTCGAGCCGGAGCGGGCCCTCCAGCGGATGACGGTGGTCGGCATCGCCGGCTGCGCCCTGGCGGGGGAGGCGGGCGAGCAGCTGATCGACAAGGCGATGTCGGCGTTGAAGCGCGACCTGCCGGGCGCGGTGGCCTCCGACGGGGTCCACGCCTCGCGTAGTCCCGAAGCCGGGCTCGAACTGCTGTTCGACCTGATGACCCTGGACGAGGCCCTGCACCAGAAGGGCCAGGCCGGGCCGGACGAGATGAACCGGGCCATCGACCGGCTCAGCGCCGCGACGCGATTCTTCACCCTGCCCGACGGCCGGCTGGCCAGCTTCCAGGGCGGGGAGGCGGTGGGGGCTCAGCGGATCGCCGCCGCCCTGGCCCATGAGGAGGACGCCGGCCCGCCGCCGCTCAAGGCGCCGCATGGTGGCTACTACCGGCTGGACGGGGCCGGATTGAGCGTCATCCTCGACGGGGGGGCGGCCGCCAAGGGCGTGTGGAGCGCCACGGCCTGCGCCCAGACCCTGGCCATCGAGATCCTGGCCGGGCAGGACCGGCTGGTCACCGGCTGCGCCTGGAGCCCGGACGCCGCGGCGCCCCAGGCCCTGCGGCTGACCGACGGCGCCTCGACCGCCTCGCTGGCTGATGGGTCGGCGGGAGAGCCTTTGCGCGGCCTGACCGCCTGGGGGGTCGGCCCCCGCCTGGAGGGCGCCGCCCGGCAGGTGGAGGTGCGCCGCCATGACGCCGAGGCCGGGGTCTGGCTGGAATGCAGCCATGACGGTTGGGCGCCAGCCTACGGGCTGATTCATGACCGACGCCTCTACCTGGACCTGGCGGCCGGCGAACTGCGCGGCGAGGACGCCTTCCGCCCGATGGTCGAGGGGCCGCCCGAGGATGGCCCGCGCCGCTACCTGCCCTTCAAGGTCCGCTTCCACCTGCACCCCGACGCCCGCGCCAGCCTGGCCCGCGACGGCAAGAGCGTGCTGCTGCGCGGCCCCTCGGACCAGGGCTGGTGGCTGCGCAACGACGCCATCGAGGTCTCCATCGAACCCAGCGCCCACTTCGAACACGGCCGCCCGAGGCGCTCGAGCCAAGTGGTGCTGACCGGGCAGGTGCGGGTGGATGTCGGCGGGCGGATCCGGTGGAAGATGTCGAGGGCTGAGGGGTGATGGGGACCGGATCACCGCGCAGCGGTGTTCCTGTCCCCGGTTTGCGCAAACGGTTGGACCGGAGCGCGATCCAACCGCCTGTGCTGACCGGGGACAGGGAGCCCGCTTGCGCGGGCACCCTTTCCCCATGGCGACTCCCCCGCTCTTCCTGTAAGAGCCGCCTCGTCTCAGCGACTGGCGCACGAGGTGGGTCACCACCGGGGAGCTGACGACGCCATCTGCCGCGCGCCTGGGCGAGACCTCTCTTTTCCAGAGCCGGAGTCCGCCATGCCCGCCGCCCCCGATTTTCCGCCCTCCCCCGACCTGGTCGTCGCCAAACGCGCGCTGATCTCCGTCAGTGACAAGACCGGGCTGATCGAGACGGCCCAGGCTTTGCACGACCTGGGGGTCGAACTGGTCTCGACCGGGGGCACCAAGGGGGCGATCGCGGCGGCCGGGTTGCCGGTGAAGGACGTCGCCGACCTGACCGGGTTTCCGGAGATGATGGATGGGCGGGTGAAGACCCTGCATCCCATCGTCCACGGCGGCCTGCTAGGGGTACGCGGGGCCGACAGCCACAAGGCGGCGATGGACGAGCATGGGATCGGCGGCATCGATATCCTCTATGTGAACCTCTATCCGTTCGAGGCCACGGTGGCGGCCGGGGGCGACTTCGAAACCTGTGTCGAGAACATCGACATCGGCGGGCCGGCGATGATCCGCTCGGCGGCCAAGAACCACGGCTATGTCGCCGTCTGCACGGCGCCGGAAGACATGGCGCGGGTGGTCGAGGCGCTGAAGGCCGGGGGCACCACACTCAGCCTGCGCAAGGACCTGGCGGCCCGCGCCTTTGCCCGCACCGCGACCTATGACGCCGCGATCAGCGGCTGGTTCGCCGGGCAGATCGGCGAGGCGGCCTCGGCCCGGCGGGCGATCGGCGGGGAGTTGCGCCAGACGCTGCGTTACGGCGAAAACCCACACCAGTCGGCGGCCTTCTATGTCACCGGCGAGCAGCGGCCCGGCGTGGCCAACGCCCGGCAGCTGCAGGGCAAGGAGCTCAGCTACAACAACATCGCCGACACCGACGCGGCGTTCGAACTGGCGGCGGAGTTCACCGAGCCGGCCTGTATCATCGTCAAGCACGCCAACCCCTGCGGTGTCGGCCTCGGCGCCGATCTGAAGGAAGCGTACGCGCGGGCGCTGGCCTGTGACCCCGTGTCGGCCTTCGGCGGCATCGTGGCGGTCAACCGGCGGCTGGACCGGGCCACGGCCGAGCAGGTCTGCGAGACCTTCACCGAGGTGGTGATCGCCCCGGAGGCCGACGAGGACGCGGTGGCGGTGTTCGAGGCCAAGAAGAACCTGCGGCTGCTGGTCACCGGCGGGATGCCGGACGCCTTCTCCAAGGGCGAGGTGTTCCGATCGGTTTCGGGCGGGTTCCTGGTGCAGTCGCGCGACATCGCCCGGCTGACGGCGGCGGACCTGAAGGTGGTCACCCAACGGGCGCCGACTGACGAGGAAGTCCGCGACATGCTGTTCGCCTTCACCGTGGCCAAGCATGTGAAGTCCAACGCGATTGTCTTTGCCAAAGGCGGCCAGACCCTGGGCGTCGGGGCCGGGCAGATGAACCGCAAGGACAGCGCGCGCATCGCGGCGATCCGCGCCGCCGATTTCGGCCTGGACCTGAAGGGCAGCGCCTGCGCCTCGGAAGCCTTCTTCCCGTTCGCGGACGGGCTGATCCAGGCGGCTGAGGCCGGCGCCACGGCGGTGATCCAGCCCGGCGGATCTATGCGGGACGCGGAGGTGATCGCGGCGGCCGATGCGGCGGGGATCGCCATGGTGTTCACGGGCATCCGGGTGTTCCGCCACTAAGTAAAACAGCCGACAACGCCTCTCCGAGATAGTGAGTGAGCATTCACTTGCATTCTGGCCCCGCTTTTCGTAGGCTCATCGAAAGCAAGGGGGTCGGATCGGCATGGATACGCTTGAGTCCCGGTGGAACAGGCTCTCGCCGCACGCGACGGTCCATGGGCCGGACGATGCTGAGCGGCGGCCGGTGGCGCTGCTCTTCCACGGCTGTGGCGGGGTGCAGCCGCATCTGGCCGACTATGCGGCGGAGGCGACGCGGGCTGGCTGGCGGTCGGTGATCGTCGATAGCTACGCGCCGCGGGGCTGGAGCCGGGCCTATGGTCTGTCGCTGGTCTGCACCGGCACGCGGTTCTGGGGGTTCGAACGGGCCGGGGATGTGCTGGCGACGATCTATGGGATGGAGCAGCGGCCGGACGTGGATACCTCCCGGGTGGTTCTGGCCGGCTGGAGCCATGGTGGATGGGCGATCATGGATTTGATGACCATGGCGCTGGAGAGCCCGGCCGAGGCGCGGATCGGCGGGGCGGGGCCGGGGCTGCTGGACGGGGTTAGCGGGCTGTTCCTCAACTATCCCTATGTCGGGTTCGGGACGCGGGCGGCCAAGCGGGATTGGCGGTATCGGCCCAAGGTGCTGGGGGTGGCGGCGCGGCGCGACCACCTGGGGGCGCCGAAGCTGCACGAGGCGGCCTATGCGCGGGCGCGGGCGTCGGGGTGCGCGGTGGAGACGGTTGTGGTCGAGGGGACGCATGCGTTCGACCAGCCGCAGGAGGGGTTACTGATGGTGACCCCGATGCGGCGGGACGAGGGGCTGTTTCGGGAGAATGTGGCGCGGTTTGGGGGGTTTTTGGGGGCGGTTTGATAACCCCTTTCCCGTCATCCCGGCCGTAGCGCGAAGCGCGGAGAGCCGGGACCCAGGAGGGCGTAACCTCACTATCCAACGCGGCTTTTGGGGCCGGCGATCTGTCACCCCTGGGTCCCGGATAAGCGCTGCGCGCTTTCCGGGATGACGGAACAGAGGCCCCTACCCCTCTAGTTCCTTCAGCAACGCCGGATCCCGCCGCGCCCTTGCGGCCAGGTCGTCCGCGTTGTCGCGGCCCTCCATGTCGAGCATGTCCCGCAGCCGCAGAATGCGTTGGGCCGCGTCCCTTAAATCAGCATCCTCGACCGCGTTGGCCTTCAGGGCCGTCGCCACGATGTGTTTGCAGGTCAGCTTGGAATCTTGGAAGTCCGGGCAAGTGCACCCTGCCCCGCGCCCGTCGGCGGCCTTCATTTCCACCACATAGGCGATGCCCCGCTCGCCCATCACATGGGCCAGCACCCCGGCGGGGCCGTAGTCGACCAACTCCACCCATCCGTGGGCGAAATAGTTTTCGCCGCGCATGACCCGGGCCTCGGGCATGCCCTCGGTGAGGGCGGGGATGTCGAACAGCTGGGGCATGGCGGGATTCTAGCCGATTCGTTCACGGTTTGGCCGCGTGGATCGCAAGCAGACCGGCGATACTGACGCCGCAGATGGCAAAGGCGATGATCACGACCTTCTGCGAGACGCGCAGGGTCGCCTGGAGCGAAGGGTTGTCGATGGCGTAGAGTTTCGAAGAGTAGAGCCGCTCGTCATCATACTCCGGGCCGTCCGCGCCATGGACGGGCTTGACCATGTCCAGGTGATCCTCGCTCAACTGCTTGGTCGCGACCATCTGCCGGATGGTCGCGTCGACGACCACGCTCGTGCCGCCCAGAATCAGGAGACCAATACCGCCCGAGACGGCCGCGATGCAGATCAGGATGATCGACGCGGCCTGCCACATCACGCTTCGTCCTCGACCCGGTGCATGTCGTCGTCCGAGAGGCCGAAGTGGTGGCCGATTTCATGGATCAGGACGTGGGTGACCAGCTCGCCCAGGGTGACGTCGCCGCGTTCGGCCCATTCGTCGAGGATGGGGCGGCGGTAAAGGAAGACGCGGGGCGGCATGGGGGCGGGGCCGATCACCGAGCGTTCGCCGAGGTCGACGCCATGGTAGAGGCCGGTCAGTTCGAAGACGTCCTCGATGCCTAGCGCATCGAGGGTTTCCTGGTCGGCGAAGTCGTCGATGCGGACCACGGCCTCGGCGGCCAGGCCTCGGAAAGGCTCAGGCAGGCTGTCGAAGGCGGCCTGGGCGAGGACGGCGAAATCGTCGAGCGAGGGGGCGGCTTTGTCGGTCCAGTCGTTCATGCGTCTGATATGGCGGCGCATACGGTCAATCGCCAGCGTGCTGTTCGCCCGAAGCAGGTTACTGGCCTATGGTGAATTCGTGATTCGAGGGGCTTTGAGCTTTGGGTCCTGACGACCTGTTGATCGCCGCAGCGGCCGCCGGCTCGGTCAGCCTGGCGATCTGCGCGACCCTGTGGGCGGTGGCCCAGCGCAGGGCCGGAGACGCGCGCGCCGCCGAGCTGGAAGCCCGGATCGACCGGCTGGCCAGCGGATCGGAGGCGGCGCGGGCCTCGACCGAAGCCTTCGACTGCGCCCTGGTGGTGATCGACGATGGCCGGGCCCGGCTGGCCTCCGGCGAGGAGGCGCACGCCGCCTGCGCCGCCGCATTCGACCTGGAGGAGGATGACGCCCAGGGCCTGCTGGAAGCGATGATCGCGGCGGACGCCGACCATGCGCGGCGCCTGCGGGCGCTGATCGACAAAGGCGAGGCCTGCGCCTTTGAGGCGCGGGGGCCGTTTGGAGCCATCTCGGTCGAGGGCCGGGCTGCGGGGGCTCAGGCTTGGCTGCGGCTGACGGCGCTGGCGGCCGGAGAGGCGGCGTTGCCGACGGCGGCGCGGCTCGGCGCCTTCCTGGATGGGCAGGGGGAGCCGGCCTGGATCGCCTCGGCCGACGGGGCGGTGCAGTGGGCGAACCGGGCCTGGCTGGAGGCGGTGGGCGCCGCCGACCTGGCCGATGCGGTCGAACGGAAGCTGAGCCTGGACCCGGAGACGGATGCCTTGGCGCGGGAAGCCGCCGTCGAGGGCGAGCGGCGCGAGGCGGTCAAGCGGATCACCGTCAATGGCCGGCGGCGGGCCTACAGGCTGCGGGCGGTGCCGCTGGAGGGCGGGGACGTGGCCCTGAGCGCCCGCGACCTGACCGAGGCGGAGGATATCCGCGAGGCGCTGAAGAAGCACGTCGAGGCGCACGACGAGACGCTGAACCATATCGAGGAAGCAGTCGCCATCTTCAGCCGCGACCGCAAGCTGGCCTTCCACAACACCGCCTTCGCCACCGTGTGGGGGCTGGAGCCGGCCTGGCTGGCCGATGCGCCGACCCATGGGGAGATCCTGGACCGGCTGCGCCAGCGGCGGCGGTTGCCGGAGACGGCCGACTATGCCGGCTGGAAGGCGCGGGAGCTGGCGCGGTACGAGTCGCTGAAGGCCGAGGTGGACGACCTGTGGAGCCTGCCGGATGGACGGACACTGCGGGTGGTGCACCAGCCCCACCCCCTGGGCGGGGTGCTGCTGCTGTTCAGCGACATCACCGACGAGCTGAAATTGAAGGCACGGTACAACGCCTTCATCCAGGTGCAGCAGGCGACCTTGGACAAGCTGAACGACGCGGTGGCGGTGTTCGGCTCGGACGGGTTGATCCGGCTGCATAACGAGGCCTTCGCGGAGTTCTGGAACATTCCGGCGGCGGAACTCGACGGGCCGGTGGATTTCGAGCAGGTGGTCGAGCGCTGCCTGCCGCGGCTGCATGACCAGCTGTTCTGGAGCGAACTGAAAGGACGGATCGCCGATCCGGACCCCAAGGCGCGGGCCCCGGCGTCCGGCGAGGTGCGGACCAGCGACAGCCGGATCGTCTCCTGGCAGTCGCGGCCGTTGCCGGATGGGGCGACCCTGATCGCCTTCGACGATGTGACCGACACCCGGCGGCTGGAAGGCGCCCTCGCGGACCGGGAGAGCGCCCTGGCCGAGGCCGAGCGGCTGAAGCGGGAGTTCGTGGGCAATGTGTCCTACGAATTGCGCACGCCGCTGACCACCATCATCGGCTATTCCGAACTGCTCGAGCGGATGGGCGAGGCGCTGCCGGAGCGGGCGCGCAACTATCTGGCGGCGGTGCGGTCGGCGGGGACCCAGCTGGGCCGGTCGATCGACGATGTGCTGGATATCGCGGCGATCGACAGCGGCGAGATCGCGCTCGAGGTGGCCGATGTGCGGGTCTGCGAACTGCTGGCCGAGACGGCCGAGCGTTGGTCGCGCCATGCCGAGAGCGGGCAGATCGCCCTGACGGTGGATTGCGATGACGAGGTCGGGCTGATCCGGGGCGATCCCAAGCGGTTCGCCCAGGTGCTGGATCATCTGGTCGAGAACGGGGTGCGGCAGACGCCGCCCGGAGGCAGCGTGACCCTGACCGCGCGGCGGGCCCTGGGCGAGGTGCGGATCAGCGTGGCCGACACCGGGCGGGGGATCCCCTTCCATGTGCAGGCCCACATCTTCGACCGGTTCGTCGGGCGGGATCGGGGCGGGCCGGGGCTGGGTTTGGCGCTGGTCAAGTCGCTGGTCGAACTGCACGGCGGCTGGGTGGCGCTGGAGAGCGAGCCAGGGGCGGGGTCGGTGTTTACGCTGCACCTGCCGGAAGCGGCGCAGATCGATGCGGAGCAGCGGGAGTTGGGGCTTTAGGGGGGCTTTGGTGCTTCTCTTTTCCCGTTCCCCATCCCTTATCTCTACCGCTCATCCCGGCGAATGCCGGGATCCAGATCATAGGGCGCCGGCGAGTAGAACTCGTGCCTTTAGGCACGGCGCGAACCTTCAGAGCCGTGCCCAGGGGCACGCACACCGGCCATAGAGCTTTACGATCTGGATCCCGGCATTCGCCGGGATGAGCGGTAGCAGAGAGGGGGATCAGGCCCCCGTGAAACGCGCCGGCCGCTTTTCGTTGAACGCGGCCACCCCCTCCCGCCGATCCTCAGTGGGGATGGTGCGGTTGTAGGCTTCGACTTCCAGGGCCAGGCCCGTCTTAAGGTCGGTCTCGATCCCTAAGCTGATCGCCCGTTTGGCCTGGCGGACGGCGATGGGGCCGCCGACGGCTATGGCTGTGGCGGTTTCCAGGACGCCTTGCGCCAGTTCGGCGGCCGGCCAGACGCGGTTGACCATGCCCCAGTCAGCGGCATCGGCGGCGGTGAAGGGGCGGCCGGTGAGGATCAGTTCCTTGGCCCTCCGCGCCCCGACCGCACGAGGCAGGTTTTGGGTGCCGCCGCAGCCGGGGATGATGCCCAGGCGGGTCTCAGTCAGGGCGAAGCGGGCGGTGTCGGCCGCGTGGATGAAGTCGCAAGCCAGGGCGAACTCGGCGCCGCCGCCGAAGGCCGAGCCGTTGACCGCGGCGATCACCGGGACCGGGCAGTCCATCAGCGCGTAAAAGGCCTGTTCGAACAGGACATGCTGGGCCCGCCAGGCCGCATCGGTCATGCCGTTGCGCTCCTTGAGGTCGCCGCCGGCGCAGAAGGCCTGCTCGCCCGCGCCGGTGAGGATCAGGCAGCGGTGGTCGGCTGGGTCGAGGATAAGGGCCTGGAACAGGCTGAGCACATCGCGCGCCATCTGGGTGTTGAGGGCGTTGCGGACCTCGGGGCGGTTGAAGCTGACCCGCAGGACGTGGGGGGCGGGGGTGTCGAGGAGGAGGGTCTGGTAGGTCATCGTTCTCTCCGTCCCTCTCCCTCGTGCGAAGATCAATCGCATATGCGCTCGGGGCCGACTATTCCAAACCCTCTCCCTGAGGGAGAGGGAGGGACCCGCCGCGAAGCGGTGGGAGGGAGAGGGTTTACGCTGCCGACACCGTAAACCCTCCCCCTACCCCCTCCCTCAGGGAGGGGGGCGCCAAGATCCCCGATTTTGTGGGTTGCCGCCTATTCGGCGGGCAGCAGGTTCTCGTGGCGTTTGGCCATCAGGCTGTCGAACTGGCCCCAGACGCCGTCACTGCCGTGCCATTGGCCCTTGGTGGCGGCCTTGGAGTACTCCGTCGAGCGGGCCTCGAAGAAGTTGGCGTGTTCGACGCCGCTGAGCAGGCTCTGCAGCCAGGGCAGCGGGTTCTCCTTCACGCCGTAGACCTCCGGCAGGTGCAACTGGCGCAGGCGCCAGTCGGCGATGAAGCGAATGTAGGCCTTGATGTCCTCGGGCGTCATGCCCTGGACCTCGCCGGCCTCGAAGGCCAGGTCGATGAAGCGGTCTTCCAGACCCACCACCGTCTTGCAGCAGTCGACGATGTCATCGGCCACCGACTTGGTGACGCACTGGGTCTCGGCGTTGAAGGCGTGGTAGAGCTTGACGATCCCCTCGCAGTGCAGGCTCTCGTCGCGGACCGACCAGCTGACGATCTGGCCCATGCCCTTCATCTTGTTGAAGCGCGGGAAGTTCATCAGCATGGCGAAGCTGGCGAACAGCTGCAGGCCCTCGGTGAAGCCGCCGAACATGGCGAGCGTCCGGGCGATGTCGGCGTTCGAATCGACGCCGAACTGCTGCATGTAGTCGTGCTTGGCCTTGAGGGCCTCGTATTCCATGAAGGCGCCGAATTCGCTCTCCGGCATGCCGATGGTCTCGAGCAGCAGGGCGTAGGCGGCGATGTGGATGGTCTCCATGTTGGCGAAGCTGGCCAACATCATCTTCACCTCGGTCGGTTTGAAGATCCGGCCGTAGCGCTCCATGTAGTTGTCGGCGACCTCGACGTCCGACTGGGTGAAGAAGCGGAAGATCTGCGTCAGCAGATTGCGCTCCTTGTCGTTGAGGTTGGCGGCCCAGTCCTTGAGGTCCTCGCCGAGCGGAACCTCCTCGGGCATCCAGTGGACCTGCTGCTGCTTCTTCCAGAAGTCATAGGCCCAGGGATAGCGGAACGGCTTGTAGCCGATGGAGGGGGTCATCAGGCCGGGCATTTTGGGGGTGATGAGCTGGGCCAAGACGGAACTCCGGTAGCGCTTGAATCGGTTTTATCGGACAGTCCGCCAAGGTTATCGGACTCTCTCGATACCAAATCTAGTGTGATCGGTTGTCACGGGCACCAATTGTTGGGGGCGAATGTGGATAAAGCGTTTACCGTCTTCGGCGCCGCAGGATCGGGCAGTGTCTCGGTCGAGGCGGCGCTGACCCTGCTGGGCCTGCCCTACGAGGTGATAGAGGGGGCCAGCTGGGACGGGGGCGAGTCGGCGCTGAAGCGGATCGCCGCGGTCAATCCGATGCGGCAGGTGCCGGCGGTGGTGCTTCCCGGCGGCGAGGTGATGACCGAGGCGGCGGCGATCCTGATCTGGCTGGCCGACAGCCATCCGGAGAGCGGGCTGTCGCCGGGGCTGGACGATCCCAGGCGGCCGGCGTTTTTGCGCTGGATGAGCTTCGTGGCCTCGTCCATCTACGCCTTCTACTGGCAGAGGGACGACCCGGCGCGGGTGGCGCCGGACGCCGCCAGCCAGGATTTCCTGCTGCGGCGGACCAACGAGCGGATCGCCCACAACTGGGGGGTCATGGAGGCGCAGACCGATCCGGCGCGCTACATCCTGGGCGATGAGATGACCGTGCTGGACCTGTTCGTGACGGTGACCAGCCGATACCGGCCCAGGCGGGAGCGGTTCTATCAGGTCGCGCCGAGGCTGGGGGAGGTGGTCAGGCGAGTGGACGTCGATCCCCGGCTGACGGCTTTCTGGGACGAACGCTATCCGTTTGAGGAAGGCTGGGACGCGCTGTCGGAGGTCTGAGGCTAAGCAGTTGCTCCCCCTTCGGGAGAGCTGTCGCCCCGCAGGGGCGACTGAGGGGGTCCCCTCCCGCCGGTGGAGGACCCCCTCCGTCCGCCGCTGCGCGGCGGCCACCTCCCCCGAGGGGGGAGGACTGTTAGGCGGTTGACCACGCGCCGAGCATTTGGCTTCTTCCCCTCGATGACCGCAGAGCCCTTCCACGATGCCGACCACTACCCGAGCAAGGGCGCGCGGGAGGCCGATAAGTGGGTGCATATCGTCGGGCTGGTCCTGGCGATCGCCGGCGCCGGCACGCTGTTTGGGCTGTCCATCGGGTTCGGGACGATAGGGCAGGTATTCGCCGTTGCGATCTACGGGATCTGCCTGGCGCTGATGCTGAGCTTCTCGATCGCCTACAACATGGCGCGCCCTGAGAACCGGCCGTTCCTGCGGCGGCTGGATCATGCCGGCATCTTCCTGATGATCGCCGGCAGCTACACGCCTTTCACCACGCAGAGCCTGACCGGGACCTGGTCGGTCGCAATGACCGTGGCGGTCTGGGCGCTGGCGGCGGCCGGGGTGGTGGGCAAGCTGTTCCTGCCCGGTCTGGGGCGGGGGATCTGGGTGGCGCTGTACCTGGCGCTGGGCTGGATCGTGCTGATCGCCATCGGACCGATGGTCGCGGCGGTGTCGCTGGCCGGGATGATCCTGCTGGGGGTCGGGGGGCTGGTCTATTCGCTGGGGGTGATCTTCTATGTGAGGAAGACGCTGACCTACCGGCGGGCGATCTGGCACGGGTTCGTGCTGGCCGGCGCGGGGGTGCAGTACGCAGCGATCATGACCGGGGTGGTGTTGTATTACCGGGCCTGAGGGGCTACACACCCCGCGCCCTCTTTACGGGCCCAATCTGATCCCCTTCAGCCCGCCGAGCACCCGTCGAAGGGCCGGCTGAAGTCTCCCGGCGGGTGGAAGGATCGTATCCATGGCCAACGTCACCGTGGTCGGCGCCCAGTGGGGCGACGAGGGCAAGGGCAAGATCGTCGACTGGCTGTGCGACCGGGCCGAGGTCGTGGTCCGCTTCCAGGGCGGGCACAACGCCGGCCATACGCTGGTCATCGACGGCAAGGTCTACAAGCTGGCCCTGCTGCCTAGCGGGGTGGTGCAGGGCAAGCTCTCCGTCATCGGGAATGGCGTGGTGGTCGATCCCTGGCATCTGCTGGGCGAGATCGAGGCCATCGGCGGCCAGGGGGTGGCGATCACCCCGGAGGTGCTGGTGCTGGCCGACAATGCCTGCCTGATCCTGCCGCTGCACCGGGACCTGGACCAGGCGCGGGAAGCCGCCTCGACCCAGAAGATCGGCACCACCGGGCGGGGCATCGGACCGGCCTATGAGGACAAGGTCGGGCGGCGCGCAATCCGGGTGGCCGACCTGGCCGATCCGGAATCGCTCAAGCCCAAGATCGAGCGGCTGCTGAGCCACCACGGCCCGCTGCGCCGGGGTCTGGGCGTGCCGGAGGCTGATCCGGCCCAACTGTACGACGCCCTCATGGACCTGGCGCCCAAGCTGCTGCCCTATGCGCGGCCGGCCTGGAAGCTGCTCGACGAGATGCGGCGGGCGGGCAAGCGGATCCTGTTCGAGGGGGCGCAGGGCGCCCTGCTGGACGTCGACCACGGCACCTATCCGTTCGTCACCTCCTCCAACACCGTGGCCGGCCAGGCGGCGGCGGGGTCCGGCATGGGGCCGCAGGGGCCGGGCTATGTGCTGGGCATCGTCAAGGCCTACACCACCCGTGTGGGCGAGGGGCCGTTCGCCTGCGAGCTCAACGACGCGGTGGGCCAGCACCTGGCCACCGTCGGCCGCGAAGTGGGCACCAACACCGGCCGGGGACGGCGTTGCGGCTGGTTCGACAGCGTGCTGGTAAGCCAGAGCGTGGCGATCAACGGCATCAACGGCATCGCCCTGACCAAGCTGGACGTGCTGGACGGGCTGGAGACCCTGAAGGTCTGCATCGGCTACCGGCTGCACGGCCAGGAGATCGACTACCTGCCGGCCGGCCTGCGCGACCAGGCGGCGGTAGAGCCGATCTATGAGGAGCTGCCCGGCTGGAGCGAGAGCACTGCGGGCGCGCGGAGCTTCCGCGACCTGCCTGCCAATGCGGTCAAGTATGTCGGCCGCATCCAGGAACTGATCGGCGCCCCGGTGGCCCTGCTGTCGACCAGCCCCGAGCGGGATGACACCATCCTGCTCAGGGATCCGTTCCAGGACTAGCGGGCAAACACCAGCTTGCCGATGGCGCCGCCGATCAGGCCGGCGACGGCGGAGCCGGCCGTGCCCATCCACAGGATGTCAACGGTGACGTCCTTCAGCAGGTAGCTGACCAGGATGCCGAGGAAGGCGCAGACCGCCCCGGCGATCAGGCCGCCGATCAGGCTGTCGCCCCAGCCGCCGCGGGCCGCGCGGACGTAGAGCAGGCCGGCGACCAGCGAGATCAGCATGCCGAGGATGGCGAACTGCTGGGCGATGGCCGGAACGAAGTGGCCGGCGATCACCATCGCCAGCTGAAGCACCGTGCCAATGAGCGTCGCACGGATAAGCGCACTGCGGTTCATGTCAGTCCCCCTTTATGGTTTGGCTTTGGCCCACGACTTGGGGCCGTCCTGGAAGCGCCGCCGCAGCCCATCGAGGGTGTAGGCATTGCCCCATTCGAAATGGCGGTAGGCGGTGTCGAAGTCGGCGCCCTGGCCGTAGCCGAGGTTGGTCAGTGTGACCCGGGTCTGCTTGTCGCCGGCGGGGGCGAACTCGAGCACCGTGACCGTCTGGCCGAACGCCTCGGCGGCGGGGAAACCCTTGGGCGTCTGGATGTTGCGTATGGCCAGCATCCGGCCGGGCACATAGGCCTCGATCCGGTTGATGATGTTGTTGGGGTCGCCTTTTGCCGCCCCGACGCTGTAGCTGGTCTCCAGCGAGCCCCCCACCCGAAAATCGATGAAGGCGCTGGGCGAGGCCCAGGTCTTCCAGCCCGCCTCGGTGGTGAAGGCGGCCCAGACCTCCTCGACGCCGGCCGGCACGATCACCGAAAGCTGCAGGGCGCGCCGCCCGTCCGCCTCGACAAAGGAGGTGTTTTCGACGCCGGGATAGTCGCGCCAGCTGGGCTCCGCCGCGAAGGCGCCGCTGGCCAGGACAGCGGCGAGCGCGGCGATGATCAGTCTCTTCATGCGGTCCCCCGGGTCTGTTCCGTCTGCGCCTGACCGCCGGCCGCAGTGGCCAGCAGGTCGAAATAATTCCGCAGCATCCCGACCGAGGCGTCGAAGGTCTCCAGCGTGCGGTGGGTGCGGGCCTGCATTACCCCGCCCTCCATGGTGGTCAGCACGAACACCGCCAGCTTGCGGGTGTCGGTTCCGGGTGGGAGGCGATCCTTGGACTGATCCAGGCAGCCCTTCACGTGGCGGACCCAGCCGTCGAAGTTCACCGACAGCATTTCCCGCACCGGCGGGTCGGGCTCGTGGATCTCCAGGGCGATGGAGCCGATCGGGCAGCCGTAGAGGCAGTCGGTGTCGGCCAGCATCTGGCGGTAGGCGCCCAGCAGGGCGAAGACCCGCTCGATGGCGTCATCCACCCCCTCCCAGGCCGGAGCCAGCAGCATCGGATAGATGCCGTCGCGGTACATCTCCAGCACGGCCAGCAGCACGTCCTGCTTGGTCGGGAAGAAATGATAGAGGCTGCCGGAATTGGCTCCGGCCTCGCGCAGGATGTCGGCCACCGAGGTGGTGTTGAAGCCCTTGTCCGAGAACAGCTTCATGGCGGCGAACAGGATGCGCTCGCGGGTCGGCTCCACGGGCGGTCTCTCCTGATTGAATGGTCAATCAAGAACAGCGTATTTCGGACGATCTGGCAAGCGAAAGGCTCCCCGCCGGAGCAGGGAGCCTTCTGCACCGGTCGGCCGGAGACCTACTTGGTCCTCGGCTTGGCCGAGGCCAGCAGCTGGGCCTTGGTCTGGGTGCTGACCACGGTATCGCCGGTCTGGGTCAGCACGCTCTGGGCGACGCTGACCGCCTTGCCGTCGATCATCACGGTGGCGTTGGCGCCGCTGAGCGCGCCGATGGTGCCGATGGTGTTGCCCTGGCTGTCCTTCACCGTGGCGCCGGCGGTCAGGGTCGTCTTGGCGGCAGGAGACGCCGGCGTGGCCGGAGTCGCGGGCATGGCGGCGGTGTCTCCGGGGGTCGGGGGCGTGGCCGGTAC
>NZ_JAAALA010000030.1 GCF_009905535.1 Caulobacter sp. SLTY
CCCCAACCCCCGTCCTCTTCAACAAGGACATGGAGAAGGGCGATCGGCGGTGATGGGGCCACAAAATGATATAACATAACATAACGGATGCAAGCGGTGTGTCCTATGATGGCGGCGCGGCGGCAAGTGGGCGAAATCCGTTTAGGATCCCCGGACGACCCCAGCCGCGCCCCGCTCGCCTGAAAGGGACCATCGCTTGGCTGAGATCACCCCCGACACCCATCCGGACGCGCTGATCGCCGAGTTGCCCTCATGGAACGATGGCCGGGGCGGGGTGACCGCCCGCAACTGGGTCGGCATGATGGGCCGCTACGACCTGGCCGTCGGCTACAGCCTCGTCTTCTGGCCGCGCTTCGTCCGCTTCGATGGCTATGTGCTGCGGGAGGAGTCGTTCGACGAGGCCAACCTGCGGGCCTGGGAGCAGGCGCATGGCGACAACCCGCAGGGCATCGAGGCGGCGCTCAACCACCTCCACATCGTCGACCTGCACGGTAACGACGAGACCCTCACCGAAGCCCAGGCCCTCTACCTGGGGCGGACGCTGAAATCAGTCTGGAGCGCCAAACTCGCGGCCGACTTTCCAGAGCTGGCTTTCGAAGTGGCGTTCGATGACACGCCGGGCCAGGGCATGTTGGACTATGAGGTAACGTTCTGGCAGCTGCGGGGCGTGGGGTAGAGACCTAAGTCGCAATACTGTTTTGCAGATGCCGAAGGACACATAACGATCGACCTCGCCGAACTGCACGATCACCGAAATCTAACTTGGGTAAAAGGGAAAAATCCCGTCAAGGAAGAACCGTTGCCAAAGCAATTTTTAAGGGTAATTTAGCTGCCGCCGGTAACGGACCTAGTAGGGTAGGCAGAGCGTCGCCAATTGCTGGAGTGCTGGCGCGGTTGCCCTAGGGGGGACAAAATGAACCAACTGTCGCAAGCCGTCTATATTGCAATGTTCTGTGCCGCTGTTTTGCTCGCCGGGTGTGCTAAGCCGAGCAGCTGGAGTCCTGAACAAATTTCGTCAAGTATACGGGCGCAGCGTATCAATCCTAGACCCGTATTCTATTTCGATCGCATCAACCCAGACATCTCCGACACCGTAAAGGTCTATATCGATAGTCGGGGCGATCTATACCCGGAAACAGACGCAAAAGGACCAAGCGGACTGCCGCGCGTTTTGCCTATCGTTGAATTTGAGACGAAACATTTCTGGTCTCTTCGAATGCTCATGAGCAGCAATTGGCAGCCGGTCGACGGCGAGCCTAGCCTTCGTGATCGCTTCTGCGGCCCAATTGCGGCGGGCACAAAGGCCAAGGACATGTGCGAAGCAGCGCGCGATTTCGAAAAGTGGAAACAACTGCAAGCCCAGATGTGGCGACAAAAGGCCAGTGCTGCCGTAACCGGAGCCGATGGAAAGACTTTAGTGATCTTGATCCACGGCTACAACGTGGTGCGCGGAGACGGAGATTTTGCCTACGTAAAGCAGAAAATTCTCGCCAACAGCAAGTCCCCGGAGAAGCTGCGGTTCGTCGAAGTTCATTGGGATGGTGGCGACTACGCGTCCGCCTGGAACCGGGCCCAATATAGCGGACCCTTTATCGGTCTAGCCCTGCGCCAGCTCCTCAACGGGATTTCAGAAGCTGACGGCGCGAACACTCGCCCTATCCGCATCATAACCCACAGCTCAGGCGCCTTTGTCGCGGCAGCTCTCCTCGGCGACGCGCGACGCCCGTTCGACAGCTTTCACAGCTTGAATATGGATGAATGCAAGGGGAGCCCGAGGGAGGAAACGCCAAAGCTTCATTGCGAAGACAACAAGTGGGCGCGTAAACATTTGGCGGGCCTTGAAAGCCCCAGATCAACGTCGGATGATCTAATGGGAGCGCCTCAGTTCACCGACATTCGCGTCTTGATGTTCGCTGCTGCCACCACGTATCAAGCGTTCGCACGCCGCTATCCAGCGGATCAAGACGAAGCATTGTTTAAAGGCGTGACGTCACGCCATGTGAAACTGTTCATAACAGTCAATCGCAGCGATCAAGCAATTAATAAGCAGGGTTTTGGCCCCTATGCGCCATTCACGAGCGATACGCCCCTTGGTGCAAGACCGGATAACTTTTGCCGCTTGTCAGAAAACTTCGAGCGGCAAAAGCGGGATGGAATTGATGAAGGTCGTCAGGCGTACGGTTTCGACTTTGAGCGTAAAGACCCAATTTCTGGGCGCCAAAAGGGCGAACTTTGGAGGCGCGATGGTGCACTTGAGTCGGAGCGGAAGGCGCATAGTTGGCCACTTTACTTAGATCAGGCGGAGTTTGCTCCATACAGCGTATTGGATTTATTTCTCAATTATAAAACTACTGAAGAACCGGAGTTTTTAAGCCGACTTGAAAGCAGCAGGCGCGTAAGGTGCAACGAAATCTTGCGGTCGTGATCGAATCTGAGGCCCAAAATGACGGATAGGGTACTTGCTGAAAACTACGGAAGGACGCGCCTGTACGACTCAGCCGAAATACGCACTATCCCTAGATCGCGCAGATATGATTTCGCAGTGCTGAGCGGTTCCGTGCCGTCTAGATGTACGACTGACGTGCGGTAAGAGGATGTCGCTGAGACGGGGCGTCGTTGTTCTCGCTGGCCTCTGCGGCCTGCTGGGCTCCTGCGATGATGGAGCGTCAGGCGCAGCGGTTGTGCAGCGGCAGGAGACCTCCTGTCTGCTGATCGTTGAAAACCAGTATGGCGGCGGAGACCGCGCGCCGCTGCGTGACTGGGGCAAAGGGGCGGAGCTGTTGGTGTGTCCGTTTTCGGACTCTGCTTCCACGGTGAAGGTGTTTGTCCTGAATGATGGCGGTCGGTTGTGTGGGAGCTCGTCAGGAGCAGGGGTCAAGCTCAGCGGGCGCCAGGACCTGCCGATCGCCTCCGTGATAGACGGCGCGCGGCAATGCGCGACCCGGTATGACTTGGAGCCGACGACCGGAGCGACCGGCCCAATCTACATCGTCGAAGAGACTGTGGAGGCCTCTGAGGCGAGCATAGATGATGATCGATGGCAGCAGCGGCTGCGTGACGCGGTGCAGCGGGGCGGGCTGCCGTTCAAGCGCATTCTTCGGAAGGACGCCAAGGTCTGCTTTGAGATGATGCCGGGGAGCAGCCAGGCCCCGAAGGCGATCCTCGCCAAGGCCGGCCTTCAATTTCGGCAAGGCGCGGTGCAGACGCCCAGCAGTTCGGCGAGTTGTCGGGAAGCGTTTGGCCTGCGGGGCGGCTGAGCCGGACCGCTTCACCGACGCGGGAAATCCGGGTTATGTCGGAGGACTGATGGCGACCTGGGGGTGGACCTGATGCATGCGGTGGAAGCCTTCCGGGTCGTCCTCATCCTGCTGGCGCTGATCGTCGCCCTGCACTGGCTGGCCCTCAAGTTCCGCCTCCCCCCAGCCACCGCCCTCCTCGTCGGCGGCGGCGCCCTCGCGTTCCTGCCCGGCCTGCCGACCATCTCCCTCGATCCCGAACTCGCGCTCGTCCTCTTCCTGCCGCCGTTGTTGATGGATGGGGCCTATGCGACGGCGCTGGGGCGGTTTCGGAAGCATTTGCCGGGGATCCTGTCTTTGGCGGTGGGGGCGGTGGTGTTCACGACCTTGATGGTGGGGGTGGTGGCGCACTGGCTGGTTCCGGGGCTGCCTTGGGCGGCGTGTTTTGCGCTGGGGGCGATCGTGTCGCCGCCGGACGCGGTGTCGGCGCGGGCGGTGCTGAAGGGGGTGAGCCTGCCGCGGCGGTTGAGCGCGCTGCTGGAGGGGGAGAGCCTGTTGAACGATGCGACCGGGCTGATCCTGTTCCGGTTCGCGGTGGCGGCGACCCTGAGTGGGGTGTTTCACGCAGGGTCCGCGGCGGGGAGTTTCGCCCTGGTGTTCGTGGGCGGGGTGGGGGTCGGGTTGCTGGTCGGCGGGGCTTGGGTGCTGTTGGCCGGGCGACTTAAGGACCGGACGTTGGCGGTGGTGGCCACGGCGCTGCTGGGCTGGGCGGCCTATCTGGCGGCGGAGGCGGTGCATGTGTCGGGGGTGATCGCCGTGGTGACGGCGGGGCTGATCCTGGGCTGGTTCCAGCATGTGATCCTGCCGGCCAATGTGCGGCTGGTCGGCAATTCGTTCTCGATGGTGATGGTCTTCGTGCTGGAGGCCATGGTGTTCATCCTGATCGGGTTTTCGCTGCGCGAGATGATCGAGCGGCTGGGCGGGATCGGGGCCGTGCCGGCATCGATGTGGCTGACCGCCGGGGCGGTGGTGGCGACCGTGGTTGTGGCGCGGTTCGCCTGGGTGTTCGCCTCGGACGGGGTGATCGCCCTGGGGCGGAAGCTGGGGTTTGTGCGGCTGAAGCCGCTGGGCTGGCGGCAGGGGACGGTGCTGGGCTGGGCCGGGATGCGGGGGGTGGTGACCCTGGCCGTGCCGCTGACCCTGCCGCTCGACATGCCGGGGCGGGACATGATGCTGGTCTGCGCCTTCGCGGTGATCTTTGCGACGGTGGTGGTGCAGGGGTCGAGCCTGGGGTGGCTGATCCGGCGGGTGCGGCCGGTGGACGAGGAGCCGGCGGCGAAGATGAGCATGCCGGCGGCCGAGGCGGCGATCGCGCGGGCGCGGCTGGCGCGGATCGAGGTGCTGGCCCACGGGCCGGACGGGGAGGTGCTGCACCCGATGATCCTGGAGGAGCATCGCAAGCGGGCCGGCTACATGGAGCGGTACGAGCAGAACGCGCCGGCGGCGATGGAGATTCTGCGGCCGCATTTCGATGTGCTGCTGGCGGCGATCGCGGCGGGGCGGGAGGAGCTGATCCGCATCCACCGGGCGGGGCTGATCGAGGACGAGGTGCTCCATGAACTGGAGCGGGACCTGGATGTGGAGGAGATGGGGATCACCTTGCAGCGGGGGGAGTAGGGGGCCGGCTTTCGGCGGGGTGACCCCTTCCTACGCCCTCCCTCAGGGCGGGGGCTGTCGCATATGATGTAGCAGGCTTGAGGATGGGCCCGTGGACTGTCGGGGACAGGTACTCCGTCGAGCAGTCGTCGAGCCTTGATCGGTCCCGGGCGCGGATTACCAGTCCCCAGGCCTGCGCCGGTCCTCAGTGCTTCAGCTTGATCTTTTTCTCGACCGTCGCCTCGGCCTTCTCGGCCGCCTTGCGGCGCTCGAAGACGGCGCGCAGGTGCTTGATGTCCTGGGCGGCCAGGTGTTCCTCGGCGGCCACGAACTGCTCCTGCTCCTCCTCGCGGATGTGGTGGAGGTATTCGTCCTTCAGGTTGGCGAAGCGGCGCAGCCAGCCGGGGGAGGCCATGTCGCGGGCCGCCAGATCGGCGAGCATCTCGTCGATCTCCTTGTGCTCGGCCACGGCGTGACGGGCGAAGTCGGTGGTCTTCGGGTTGCGCATGACCGTCGACCACAGCGCCTGTTCCTCGGCGGCGGCGTGGGCCTTCAGCTCCTTGGTGAGTTCCAGGAACAGAGTCTTGCGTTCTTCGGAGGCGCCGGTGGTCTGTTCGATCATCGACAGCAGGGCCCGGTGGCGGTCGTGGTCTTCGACCAGCCGGCCGAACACGTCGGGGTTGCCGCGGAAGGTGGTGCGGGGGGTGCTGCCGATATGGACCGGGACCTCGGGCGCGATGGAACGGGCCTTGGCGATCGCCTCGGCCTTGGCGGCGGCCTCAGGCTTGGCGCGGGTGGTTTGGGTGTTGGCCATGGGGTCCCCTGACTCTGCCGATTGGATCGGGGCGGAAACGGCCGTTGCCGCGCTGAGTTCCGGCGGGGTCTGGGGTTTATGTCAGGCGGCCGACAGTGAAGCGCTGGGATCGAACCTGGCGTTTGCGGGGATGGGGGTGTTCAGCGCGCCCCGGCCCGACGCAGGATCGACTGTTGCAGGAAGTCGGACGGGGAGTCGGCTTCGGCCAGGATGGCGTCGCGGATGGCGCGGGGTTCGCCGAACAGGTGGCCCTGGCCGAAGGCCATGTCGAGGTCGAGGATGTCGACGATCTGGCGTTCGCTTTCGACCTTTTCGACGATGGTCTCGACGCCGTAGCGGCGGGTGAGGCGGGCGAAGTCGGAGGCGTGGAGGTCCGGCAGGGAGCGGATGATCAGCCGGCCTTCGGTCTCTTCCAACTGGTCCAGCAGCATCTGGGCGCCGACTTTGATGAACTTGATGTCGGCCCGGGCCAGGTCGTTGAAGTCCAGGTCGAGGTCGACGACCTTGTCGAGGCTGAAGCGGAAGCCGAGGTCGGCCAGGCGGGCCATGTGGCGGGCCTCGGTGGGGCCGCGCTGTTCGAAGGCGGCCTGGCCCAGTTCGAAGATCAGGGCGCCGGCGAGGTCCTTGTTGGCCGACAGGAAGTCGAGGAACTGGGGGAAGAAGCTCTCGTCCGACAGGCTTGCCAGTGAGATGTTGCAGAAGATGCCGACCTTGCGGTCCTGCCGCGCCAGGCGGCGGACGATCTGCACGCAGCGGAACAGCAGCAGGTTGTCGATGGCGGCGACCAGGCCCATCGGCTCGGCCACCGACAGGTATTCGGCCGGCATCATCACCCGGCCGGTCTCGTCTCTGAGGCGGGAGAAGCTCTCGTAGAAGACGGTACGGCGCTGGGGCAGGGAGACGATCGGCTGCAGGTAGAGGTCGACGCGGTTGTCGGCCAGGGCGTCGCGGACGGTGTCCAGCAAGGCGTGGCTCTGGGCGTTGCGGGGGCGGCCGGGATGGTGGCGAGCGGCGGTGACCTGATGGGAGAGCTGGTCCTCGAGCCGGTCGCTCATCCGTTGGACCAGGTCTTCCAGCTGGTGGACCTCGCTGGTCAGCTCCTCGGAGCGGCGCAGGGCGTCGCGGGCGACGGTCTCGACGACCTCGTTCACCCGGGCGTCGACCTTTTCCAGCTGGTCGGCGAGGATCTGGTGAGCCTCGCGCACGGTGGAGAGGTCGCCGGAAAGCCGGGCGTTCTGGACCGCCATGGTGATCAGGGCATGGAAGGTGAAGCAGAGGGCGAGCGTGCCGATGAAGGCGGCCATGCCGGGGGCGGCGCCGTAGCCGGTCGGCGCGACGCGATCGACCAGCACCGCCGCCACCAGGGCGGTGGTGAGGTAGCCTAACGTCCAGAAGACCAGTGTGAACCGACGCATCAATGCAGCCCGCGAATCGCTGACCGACAGTATCGGCCGCGCTGCATCATGGTGTCGAATGTCTTAACGACGCATTCGTGCGCGGCCGTGAATTTGTGCGCCACGGAGCGCCGTTCGACCCGGAAGCATCGACACTCCCTCCAGCGAGTGATAACCGTTCGCAAGTTTGATCGGGGTAGCGATGAGCAACGCAGATTTGGACGCCGGGACGCCGTTGAGCCTGGCGAGCGTCGGCCTGAGCGGTGTGATCGTCCGGGTGGACGGAACGCGGGCGCCGGGCATGCTGGAGCCGGAGGAGCTGGAGCGCAGGCTTCTGGAGATGGGGTTCGTCGAGGGGGCGCGGGTGCGGGTGCTGCACCAGGGACTGCTGGGCGGCGATCCGATCGCGGTGAAGGTGGATGACATGCGGGTGGCGTTGCGCCGGTCCGAAGCGCGGGCGATCGAGGTGAATTTTGACTGACGCGGTTCAGGCGCCGGCGCGGGTGGCGCTGGTCGGCAATCCGAACTCGGGCAAGACGGCCCTCTTCAACGCCCTGACCGGCGCCCGCCAGAAGGTGGCCAACTACGCCGGGGTCACTGTCGAGCGGAAGGAAGGGGTGCTGACCACGCCCGGCGGCCGGACCATGCATATCATCGACCTGCCCGGGACCTATTCGCTGCGGGCGCGCAGCCCGGATGAGGCGGTCACGCGGGACGCGGTGCTGGGCCGGCTGGAGGGCGAGCCGGAGCCGGACGTGCTGGTGGCGGTGGCCGATGCGACGAACCTGCGCCTGGTCTTGCGGCTGATCCTGGAGCTGAAGCAGGTCGGACGACCCTTCGTGCTGGCGCTCAACATGTATGACATCGCCCAGCGGCAGGGCCTGCGTATCGACCTGGAGGGGTTGAGCCGCGAGCTGGGCGCCCCGGTGGTGACCACGGTGGCCACCCGTAAGCGCGGCATCGACGACCTGGTCGCCGCCGCCGACGCCCTGGTCATCAAGCACGAGGGCCACGCCAGCGTCTGGCACGAGCCGAGCGCCGCCGAAATCCGCGCCGCCCACGGCGAGGCCCAGCGGATCATGCGCACCTATGTGAAGCCGGCCGAGCGGCCGGACACCTTCACCGGGAAGGTGGACGGGGTGCTGCTGCATCCGGCGGCCGGGCTGCTGATCCTGGGCGTGGTGCTGTTCCTGATGTTCCAGGCGGTGTTCACCTGGGCGACGCCGGCGGCTGACGGGATAGAAGCGGGGTTCAAGGCGCTCGGCGAGCTGGTGGCCGGCGTGACGCCCGATGGCCTGATCCGAAGCCTGATCGTCGACGGGCTGATCGCCGGGGTCGGCAGCGTGGTGGTGTTCCTGCCGCAGATCCTGATCCTGTTCTTCTTCATCATCCTGCTGGAAGACAGCGGATACCTGGCCAGGGCGGCCTTCCTGCTGGACCGGATCATGGGGTTCGCGGGCCTGCATGGGCGGGCCTTCATCCCGCTGCTCAGCAGCGTGGCCTGCGCCATTCCGGGCGTGATGGCCACGCGGGTGATCGAGCAGAAGCACGACCGGCTGACCACCATTATGACCGCGCCGCTGATGACCTGTTCGGCGCGGATTCCTGTCTACGCCCTGATTATCGCCGCCCTGATTCCGAACGAGAAGGTGTGGGGTTGGGTCAGCCTGCAGGGGCTGGTGATGTTCGGGCTCTACGCGATCGGCATCGTCTCCGCCCTGCTGGTGTCGTTCGTCATACAGCGGCTGTTCTGGCGGCGGCACAGCGAGCCCTTCCTGATGGAGCTGCCAGCCTACAAGACGCCCGATCCGGGCGGGGTGCTGCTGCAGCTGTGGCAGCGGGCCGGCATTTTCATCAATCGGGCAGGGCGGATCATCCTGCCGCTGATGGTGCTGGTCTGGGTGCTGTCGACCTTTCCCTATCCGCCGGAGGGGGCGACGGGACCGGCCATCGACTACAGCTTCGCCGGAATGATCGGCCACGCCATCGAGCCGCTGTTCGCGCCGATCGGCTTCAATTGGCAGATGTGCATCGCCCTGATCCCCGGCATGGCGGCGCGCGAAGTCGCCGTGGCGGCGCTGGGCACCGTTTATGCGGTCGGCGACATCGAGGGTTCGGGCCTGGCGGCGCTGGAGGGCATCGTCGGCAGCCAGTGGTCGCTGGCGACGGGGCTGTCGTTCCTCGCCTGGTACGTCTATGCGCCGCAGTGCGTGGCCACCCTGGGCGTGGTCAAGCGCGAGACCAACAGCTGGTTCTGGCCGGCGGTGATGTTCGTCTACATGGTGACCCTGGCCTACGGGGCGTCGTTCCTGACGTTCAATGTGGCGAAGGCGATGGGCTGGGGGTAGTTGGACCAACCCAGTTGGACCAAGTTCGGGGCCGTGCTATGGTGGCTCCATGGCGGTTCAGATGAACATTGCCGAGGCCAAGGCCAAGTTGTCGGATCTGGTCGCCCGCGCCGAAGCGGGCGAGGAGGTCGTGATTGCTCGTGATGGCACGCCGGCGGTGGTCCTGCACCCGGCCCGCCCCCGCAAGCGTCGGCTTGGCGGGCTCGCCCATCTTGGCCCGGCGCCGCCTCTTGAGGCCTTCCTGGAAGCTGACCCTGATGCCGAAGCGGCGATGTTCGATCAGCCAGCGTTTCCGGCAGCAGGCGATAGGTGAGCTTTTTGCTCGATACCCACGCCTTGGCATGGGCGCTGTTCAATCCGGACGATCTCAGTCCGAAGGTTCGTGACTTGATCGAGGACGAGGCTACCCGGGTGCACTTCAGCCCCATCTCGCTCTTCGAAATGGAGACCAAGGCCGCGATCGGCAAATGGCCTTGGGTGCTTCCGCCGGATTGGACGGCGCCGCTGCGAAACCTGGCCGTGGCCGAGCTGCCTGTTCTGTCGCTGCATGGGGCACAGGCCGGCCGACTGCCGTTGTATCATCGCGATCCTTGGGATCGGCTGCTGATCGCCCAAGCGCAGATCGAGGGGATGGTGTTGGTCAGCCTCGATCCGGTCTTCGCCCGCTACGAGGTCAACACCCTCTGGTAGCTACCGCGTCGGGACCGGCGTCTCGCCGCGATAGTCGTAGAAGCCGCGGCCCGCCTTGCGGCCGAGCCAGCCGGCCTCGACGTACTTCACCAGCAGGGGGCAGGGGCGGTACTTGCTGTCCGCCAGGCCCTCGTGCAGCACGTTCATGATGCTGAGCACCGTGTCCAGACCGATGAAGTCGCCCAACTGCAGCGGACCCATCGGGTGGTTGGCGCCCAACTTCATGGCGGTGTCGATGCTCTCCACCGTGCCGACCCCTTCATAGAGGGTGTAGATGGCCTCGTTGATCATCGGCACCAGCACGCGGTTGACGATGAAGGCCGGGAAGTCCTCGGCGTTGGTGGTGGTCTTGCCCAGGCTGCGGGCGAAGGTGACCGCCGTCTCGTAGGTGTCAACGTCGGTGGCGATGCCGCGGATCACCTCGACCAGTTGCATCAGCGGCACCGGGTTCATGAAGTGGAGTCCGATGAAGCGCTCAGGCCGGTCGGTGGTCGAGGCCAGCCGGGTGATCGAGATCGAGGAGGTGTTGGAGGCCAGCAGGGTGTGTTCGCCCAGGTGCGGGGCGAGGCTGCGGAAAATGGCCTTCTTGATATCTTCGTTTTCGGTGGCCGCCTCGATCGCCAGGTCGGCCTGGGCGATCTGCTCGACCGCGTCGGTCGGCTTGATCAGGGCCATGGCCGGGCCAACGGCTGCGGGATCGATGATCCCCCGCGTCGCCTGGCGGCTCATATTCTTCTCAATCTGCTCTAGGGCGGCGTCGATCTTGGATCGCTCCAGGTCGTGCAGCCGCACCTCGTAGCCGGCGAGGGCGCAGACATGGGCGATCCCCGAGCCCATCTGGCCCGCGCCGATCACGCCGACCGACTTGATTTGCGTCATGAATGCAAGCCTTCCACACCGGCCCGCACCGGGCCGAAAATCCAAGGTCGGCCCTTCTAGCACAGGGATGGGGGTCCCCGCCAAGGGCTTATGCTGCAATGCAGCGAGGAAGATGAAGTTTTGGTAACTTAAGGACTACTTCGAGATTACCAAGATTTCATGTGGTTTGCCGCATCCGTTTCACAATTGTCGGGCCTCTACCTCAGTGTAGGCGACGCATCCGCGCTGCCATTCCTCCCCCGGGAAAAGGACCTTGTCATGAACCGCATCCTCACCGCCGCCGGCGCCCTGCTGATCGCCGCCGCCTCCACCGCCGCCTTCGCCAGCCCGGCCTCCGACGCCTGGGTCGCCAAGGCCCGCGTCGCCCTGGAAGCCCAGGTCGCCGAAGCCGGCCTGACCGACGACGGCAAGGTGGTGAAGATCCGCGTGAAGCTCGGCTCGGCCGGCGCCGATGCGGTGCTGATCGCCGAAACCAGCGGCTCCGCCGACTTCGATACGGCGGTGAAGGCCGCCGCAAAGAAGGCCGACCTGCCCCGTCCGTCCTCCGACCTGGTCGGCCGCAGCGTGACCTTCACGCTGGGCCAGCCGGGTGCGACCGCCACCGGCGCCAACTAGAGCCAAGGCCTCAGGCTCGATCGTTGGACTGCCGAAGGGGAGGGAGCAAGGCGCTCCCTCCCCTTACTTTTTTGGGTCCGGCCCTCCATCAGGCGAGGCGCCGGGCCTGTTCGTCCGCCGCCCTTAGGGTTTCTTCCATCAGCCAGTCGCGCAGTGCCAGGATGCGGGGCAGCTTGGCCGAGTCCGCCCGCCAGACGAAGTTATAGTCAGCATGGGCCCGAACCTGGCCCTCGAGGGGGCGCACCAGCCGGCCGTCCTCCAACGCCTGCGCCGCCAGCCACTCGCGGGCCAGCGCCAGACCCAGCCCCTGTTGCGCCGCATCGAGCAGCACCGAGGAATCGTCAAAGCTGATGGTGCTGTTCAGAGGCGGCGGCTCGCGCCCGACCCCGGCGAACCACAGGCTCCAGGGATAGTGGGTGTGGGTCAGCAGCGGGGCGCGAGCCAAGTCGTCGATGGTGTCGATCGGATGACGGGCAAGGAAATCCGGGCTGGCCACCGGGAACCAGTGCTCGCTGAAAAGATGCACGCACTCCAGTCCCGGCCAAGGCCCGGTCCCGTGGCGGATGGCGCAGTCGACGCCGTCGGTGGTGAAGTCGCTCAATCGCTCGGCCAGCTGAATCTCGATGCCGCCGACCGCCGCCGGCAGGCGCGAGAGGCGCGGCGCCAGCCAGCGGCCGGCCATCGCATGCACCGTGCTGAGCACCAGGGGCGTCGAGCGGGCCTCGGCCGCCGCCTCCGCCACCCCGTCACTGAGGATAGCCAAGGCCCGCCGCACCCGCCCAGCCAGCCGGTTGGCGGTCGGCGATGGCTCCATCAGGTTGCCTCGACGCAGGAACAGCCGCAGGCCCAGCTCTTCCTCCAGGCGGCGGATCTGCTGGCTGACCGCTCCATGGGTGACCGCCAGCTCCTCGGCCGCACGGCTGTAGCTGCGGTGGCGGGCGGCGGCCTCCAGGGCGCGAAGGGCGATGAAGGGGGGCAGGCGAGCCATGGCAGGTTGTTAGCTCGGCTCACAGGCCGGTGTAAAACCTATCGTTCGCGGAACGGCGGCTTGGAGCGCATATCGATGGGGCGGCGCCGCTCTTCCCCAACCGCAATCGAAAGCTCGAAACACAAGATGACCAAGTCCTTCCTCGCCTTCGCGGGGGCGGCGACCCTGTCGCTCGCCGCCCATTCCCTGGCCCTCGCCAGCCCCGCCGCCGACACCTGGATCGCCCAGGCCCACGCCGCCTTCGAGGCCAGCCTGGCGGATGCCGGCCTGGCCGACGACGGCAAGGCGGTGGCGCTGCGTGTCACCATCTCGGCCGATCCTGACGCCGCCACGCTGCGCATCGTCCGCACCAGTGGCTCGCAGGATTTCGACAGCGCCGCCAAGGCCGCGGCCGGCAAGGCCAAGCTGAAGCGGCCGCCGGCCGAACTGGTCGGCCGCACCGTGACCTTCACCCTGGGCGACCCGGCCTCCGGCCCCTCCGCTACCGGCGCCGACTAGGGTGAAGCGGCCGGAGGGCGGATTCGGGCCCGCCCTCCGGTCGAACCGTGCCCGAGGCGTTGGCTGGGGACCGGTAGGCCGCGTTGCGGCCAACCGGTCCCCACGCCCTTGCATCCAAAATCGATTTCGCCTATTTCTGTCACAACAGAAATATCAGAACTCCCATGACCCTCACCCCCGCCATGCGTCGCTACGTCCTTCACTGGGGCGAGATGGGCCAGCGGTGGGGTGTGAACCGCTCGGTCGCCCAGATCCACGCCCTGCTCTACCTGGCCGACGCGCCGCAGAACGCCGAGCAGATCGCCGAGACCCTGGGGGTTGCTCGCTCGAACGTCTCGACCAGCCTCAAGGAACTGCTCGGCTGGAGCCTGATCCGGCTGATGCATCTGGAGGGCGACCGGCGGGATCATTTCGAGGCCCGCACCGATCCCTGGGACATGCTTGAACTGATCGTCGAGGGCCGTAAGCGGCGTGAAATCGACCCGACCCTTGAGATGCTGAACGCCTGTGTCGCCGAGGCGAAAATCGACAAGGCGACCCCGGCCCATGCCCGCCAGCGGCTGGAAACCATGCAGGCGTTCCTGACCCAGCTCGACGGCTGGCACCGGCAGATGAAGGACATTCCCCGCCCTACCCTGGTCAAGCTGATCGCGCTGGGCGGGCGGATCGCGAAGCTTATAGGCAAATAGGAGAGAGACATGGGCGCGTTGGCGGGCTGGCTTCCGGGACACATCGTCCGGAAGGCGCCCCCGTCACCGACGCTCGACTTCCGGGCGCTGGTCGGCGAGGCCGGCTGGGCCAGACTGCCCCTGGCTGTCCGCCACCGCTTCGGGCCCCACGCCCATCTGCTGGGCGAGGAGACGGTCTACCAGGCCCCGATGGTGGTCCGCGCCACCGGCCCGGCCCGCTGGCTGGCCCAGCTGTGCCGGCTCTTGGGAACCCCCCTCGCCCCCTGGACCGGAGAAGCCGTCCGCGTCCGTGTCACGGTCCGCCGCGACGCGCGGGGCCTGGTCTGGGACCGCCTCTACCACTTCCCCGGCCGCCGCCCTCTGCTCGTCACCTCGCGCAAACAGGCCGGCCGCCCCGGCGAACTGCTGGAGATGGCGCGAGGGGGCCTTTGCCTGCGCTCGGAAGTGACCGTGGAAAACGCCGCCCTGCATTTCCGCGGCCTCGGGTACGTCTGGATCCTGGGGCCCCTGACCCTCCCGATCCCCACCTGGCTGACGCCGGGGGCGGCGCATGTGGTGCACGAGGACCTGGGCGAGGGGCGGTTCCGCTTCACGATGCGGTTCGTACACCCCTGGTGGGGGGAGACGGTGTTTCAGGAAGGGATGTTCTACGATCCGGTGGCCGCAACAGCTTGGGAAGAGCCGGCCGGCTCGGTCAGCCGCTGAACCCTTCGCGGATACAGAGGCGCAATGACGCAGCCATATCTAGGGTCTTCGCGTTCAGCGTGAATACCAATAGTCTTTGAACGTTCACGTTTGCGAGGAGCGCCAGTGGCCAGGGTAATATTCGCCATCGACGATGACCCGCTGATGCTGGAGGTCCTGGCAGCGATCCTCCTGCCCCCTACCTATCACACCGTCAGTGCTCGTGACGGTCAAGGCGCGTTGGATACGGTCTTTCGGATACCGCCGGATCTGGTGTTGTTGGACTTGGAACTCCCGGATTGCCCCGGGATGTCGGTGCTGGAGAGCCTCAGGCGCAGGCCGGGCTGGTCAAAGGTCCCGATTGTCATGTTGACCGCCAACAATGCCATCGAACCGATCCTGAAGGCGCGCAGTCTGGGCGCTCGAGGCTATCTCTGCAAGCCGATCGCGCCAGCGGAGTTCGGCGGCGTCATCAGGGATTTGCTGGCGGAGCCCGACGTCGTCTGGCTCGACGACATCACCCGGCTCAGAACGGTAAGGGGCTCTGATTACGCCGGCCTGTCCCACCCCCATAGCGGCTAATGGCCGCATAGCCACGTTAACTTCGACGCCTCGATCCCATGTCAAGCGTACCGCTCAATCGGAGGGCATAATTTTGGACGAGACAGCGCGGTTGAAGGCTCTGGCCGCATTGAATGTCATGGACACCCTCCCCGAGGCGCGGTTCGACCGCATCACCGCGCTTGCCAGCGATCTCTTCGATGCCCCGATTGCCCTGGTGTCCCTGGTTGACGATCACCGGCAGTGGTTCAAATCCCGCGTTGGCCTGGAGGCATGTTCGACCGACCGCTCCTTGGCCTTCTGCGCGTTTGCTCTGGATCTGGGGCCGAGCGCCGTGATGGTTGTTGAGGACGCCACTCGGGATTCCCGGTTCGTGGACAATCCTCTGGTGACGCAGGAGCCGAAGATCCGGTTCTATATGGGCGCCAACCTTACGACCCCAGAAGGATACAATCTCGGAACGCTTTGCGTCATCGATACCAGACCCCGTTCGACCCCATCCGAGCGGGACCAGCAACGTCTGCGTCAGCTGGCGCAGGTTGTGGTGGACGAACTGGTTCTTGGACAGGTGGCGCGGCAAGCGGCCGAGAAGCACACCCTTCTTCGTATGGCGGAAACCATGTCTGGAGTGGGTCACTGGCGACTCGACCTGGCCAGCGGCGGTATCGAATGGTCCGACGAAGTGTATGGAATTCACGGCGTGCGCCGGGAAGAGTTCGATCCCAATCTCGGAGAGGCGCTGCTCTTCTACCCGCCCGAGGACCGCGAGGCCGTCGAAAGTCACATCGCCGACGCCATTGCCAGCCGGACCGGCTTTCAATTTCAACTTCGCCTGCGGCGGCCCGACGGAGCGTTGCGGCACGTCACCTCAAAGGCCGTGTGCGAAATTGGAGCACTCGGCGAGCCGGTCGCGCTGTTTGGGCTCTTCCAGGACGTCACTGAGCATCAGACCCGCCTCGACCGCGTCCGCAAGAGCGAGGCTCGATATCGCCTCCTCGCGGATAACGCGGGCGATGTGATCACCCTTTATGATGCCGAGGGCGGAGGCCTCTATTCCTCGCCCGCTCTAGAAAGACTCCTCGGATACGCTTCTAACGATGCAAAAGGGATGAGCGCGGCCGACTTTCTTCATCCGGATGACCAGGAAGTCGTCCGGGCCGCCTTTTCAGCGCTGGCGCAAGGGCAGGCGGAGGCCACTGTCCAGCATCGTTCACGGCACAGGTCCGGCAAGTATGTTTGGGTCGAGACCAATCTGCGCTCCATTCAGAATGGACCTGAAGACCCCGCCTCGGTTCTGGGCGTGTCGCGCGACGTCACGGAGCGCAAGGCGCTCGAAGCCGAGACGCTTGTCGCCCGAGATCAGGCGCGCGAGCAGGCCCAAAGAGCGCTGCTCGCGGAGGATATCGCCGGGGTCGGCTACTGGAGGGTCGATCTGGCGACGAACGATCTCTTCCTGTCGCCCAAGATGTACGAGATCTACGGCATAAGGGCTGATGAGCAGCCGACGGCGGACGACATTCTCGCCCAACTCCATCCGGAAGAGCGGGTCGAGGAGCTGGCGAGGGTGGCTCAGCGGCTCAAGACCGGCGAGGCGGAGATCAACGCGGTCTTCAGGATTATCCGTAGGGACGGCGAGGTGCGGCACCTGCGCGGCAGTTCGATCATGGAATTTGGGCCGGATGGCGCGCGCAAGGCGGTGCTTGGAACGGTCATCGACATCACGGACATCATCGCGGCGCGCCAGGCGGTTGCGGAGAGTGAGGCGCGCTACCGACGTCTGGCTGAGCAGGCGACCGACATCATCGCCCGCACAAACCTTGATGGGCAAATTGAGTTTATCACCCCCTCGGTCCAGCACACCTTAGGCTATTCGCCAGAGACGTTCATCGGCCGGATGTCTACTGAACTGATCCATCCCGATGACCGCGCATTGGTCGCCAGGGTTTATCAGGACCTCCTGACCCAGGGCGACGACGCGCCCACGCCCCAGGTAAGGTATCGCGGCCGTCATGCCGACGGTCGATGGGTCTGGCTCGAAGGCAGGCCCCGCGTGGTCTTCGATCCCGGATCGAACACGCCGATAGGCTATCAGGACCTCGTTCGCGATGTCTCCGTCTCGGTCGCCGCGGAGGAGGCAGTCGAGCAGGCGCGCGCGGCGGCCGAGGCGTCGGCCGCCGCTAAGACCGACTTCTTGGCCAACATGAGCCATGAATTGCGCACGCCGTTGACCTCCGTCCTTGGCTTCAGTCGATTGATCAAGGAACAGCCCGAGCTCTCGGCCAACACGCGCCGCTTCGTGGACCGGGTCATGAATGCGGGCGCTGCGCTCCTTGCGACGGTTAACGATATTCTCGATTTTTCGAAGCTTGAGGCGGGTCAGATCGAGATCAAGCGCCAGCCGGCCAGCGCCCTGGCGGTCCTCAGCCAGACGGTCGAGCTTTTCGGCGTGCAGGCCGAAGAAAAAGGCCTATCCCTGCATCTGGACGCTGCCGAGCATGTCCCCGACCTCGTGCTCATCGATGCGGACCGACTCAGGCAGGTGCTCCTCAACCTGGTCGGAAATGCCGTGAAGTTCACGGAGGTCGGCGAAATTCGAATTCATGCGCATCACCACGACGGCGCTCTCCACATCGCCGTGGTGGATACCGGGGATGGCATCGCCAAGGATCTGCAGGCCAAGCTTTTCCAACGGTTCTCGCAGGTCGATGCGTCGCCTACGCGTTCGCATGGCGGGACCGGTCTGGGCCTGGCGATCTGCAAGGGCCTAGTCACGGCGATGGGCGGCGACATTGGCCTGACAAGCGAGCCAGGCCAGGGCGCGCGGTTCTATTTCTCGATCCCCGCGCCGGAAGTCGAGCCGATCGGCCCGCGTCAGGGCCTCGAAGTCGGACAGGGGCTTCCGGCCGGCTTTAGGGTGCTGGTTGCGGACGACAATACCGTCAATCTAGACCTGATCGGAGCAGTCCTTCGGGGGTTGGGCGTAGAGGTGACGACGGCTAGCGATGGACGATCGGCCGTCGACATTGCCTTGGGCGCTCCGTTCGACGCCATCCTGATGGACTTGCGAATGCCCGGGCTTGAAGGCCCGGATGCGGCGAGGGAGATCCGAGGAGGGGGCGGGGTGAATGCGGAAACGCCAATACTCGCCTTCTCTGCCGATGTGACCAGCCCTCTGGACGCGGAACTGTTCGATGGATTGATCGCCAAACCCATCGACCCTACGGCCCTTTTGACCGCTCTTGCCGCCATATTTGAACCGGAGCCCAAACGTGGGGCAGCTTGATCGCAAGGCCCAGAGAGTTTTCGTGGCCGAAGACGATAGGGCTATCCTAGACCTGATCGTCACCCGTCTCGACTTGGCCGGCTATAACACGGCCTATGCGAGGGACGGATTCGAGGCGCTTGAGGGCATATTCGCCACGCGGCCGACAGCTGTCATCCTGGACATCGGAATGCCCCGGCTGGACGGTCTTGGCGTCCTTCGACACCTAAGGAAGGCGCCGCTCTTCGCGAACTTGCCCGTCATGATGGCTACGGCGCGGAATACTCCGATGGAGCTTCGCACTGCGATGGATCTAGGCGCTCGAGACTTCCTGACCAAGCCGTTCGAGGACACACAGCTTCTGTGGCGCGTCGGCCGAATGCTGAGACAGCGCAGGCCGCTTCAGCAACGAGGCCCAGTCATTCTGGAATGCTAGAGTCGGGCCCGAAGGGGCGGGACCCCAACCCGCTCATGGTGACCATCCGCACCAGATGGCCCAGTCTTGCCGCGCCCATCTTCAGCATGAGGGATCGGCGGTGGGCTTCGACAGTGCGCACGCTGATCCCCAGGCTTTCGGATATCTGAGGTCCGGTGCGCCCTTTGCCGATCTTCAGAAGAATTTCCAGCTCCCTTGCGGTCAAGGTCTTGAGGCGTGCCGTGACCCTGTCCCGCTCGGCCGCCATAGTCGAATCCTCCTCCGGCGGGTACTCAAGCGCGCGGACGATTTCGACCAGGCGGGCGAGATTGTCGGTCTTTTCGACGAAGTCGCACGCTCCGGCTTTCATCGCACGGACAGCCAATGGCACGTCAGCATGAGCGGTCACCACAACCACTGCTATCCTGGGCGACGATGTGCGAAGGACTTGGGTCAGGGTTACGCCGTCCATCGGTGTCATCCGCACGTCCGTGACGACACAACCGACCGAGTCCGCCGTCAGGCGCGTCAAAAGGTCACTGGCTACCCCAAAGGTCTCCACGGCGAATTCGGCCGGCGAAAAGTGGGCGGCGATGACGTCCCGCATCAGGGAGTCATCATCGACAATATAGACCCGCTGCCGGCTGTCTGCGTTCGTCATCCGCCTATCCTATCAGGGATTTGGAGCGCTGCACCACGCCGCGCAGCGGTTGGCCCTTCGGAGCCAGGGGAGCGGAAGGGCGCAGACACACCGGGCTGCCGGGTGGGCCTATCCGTAGATCTACCTAGCAATTACCGCCAATTGCGCGAGGCCGATCATCGTCGTTTAAGTGGGCGTGAGGGTGATGTCTCCCGAGGGGATTCCCCCGCACAAGCTAAAGTGGTGACTGGGGTCCTTATCAGACCGCACGCCAGATTTTGACCGAGTCCAGCCGACACCGGACGCCCCATCTTGATCGCCCAGGTTTTGCCGGCGACCGCGATGGCCGTTGGAGGCTAAATCCGTGAGGCCCGATCGTGAACGTTCTCTATGTCGACGATGAAGCAGACCTTCGCGAACTCGCGCAGTTCTCGCTGGAGCTGGATCCCGACATGCGGGTGGTGACAGCCGCTTCAGGCGCCGCGGCTCTGGAACACCTGCGCCAAGCTCCGGTGGATGTTGTGCTGCTGGACGTGATGATGCCGAAGATGGACGGTCCGACAGTGCTGACCACCCTGCGCGCCGAAATCGGCGGCGCGCCCCCGGTGATTTTCGTCACAGCGCGAGCCCTGCCGGATGAGCGTCGCCGACTGCGCGAGATGGGCGCGCTCGACGTGATCACCAAGCCCTTCGATCCTATGACCTTGGCCAAAACCGTCCGCACTGCGCTCGCGGGGCGTCATGACGGATGACCTGCTTGCCCCGCTGCGGGCTCGTTTCAGGCAACGATGCATGGCGGACTTGGCCACGCTGCGTCAACTTCTGAACCAGGACGAAGACCTTCGTCGTGAGCCCGTCCGAATGGTCGCCCACGGTCTGTCCGGCATAGCCGGCAGCTTCGGACATTCCTCGTTGGGGGCCCTTGCCAGCGATATCGACGATGAAATCACCAAGCGCCAGGTCGTGGCCGAGGAAAAGCTCCGGAAACTCGCCGCAGCCCTGGAGCAGGCCATTGGCGATGCGGGAGCACGGCAAGACGGCGAAGAGAGACGTGACGGCGTGCAAGGCTATGCTTTGATCATCGAAGACGATTTGCTGATGGCCGATGTCCTCGCGCGACATCTCGAAATGCTGGGATACCGCCCTGTATCGATCGTCTCGACTGCAGCGGATGCGCTTGCGGCCATAGAGGGTCGGGAACCGGCGTTGATTCTCGCGGACATCTGCTTGGCGGATGGGGAGAGCGGTCTGGAGATCGCTCAGGCCATTCATCGCAACCATCATGTTCCGCTCGTCTTCGTCAGCGCCCGCCCTGAACTGGCTGCAGAGTCACCGCGGACGACAGTCCTGGATAAATCGAAGCTGAGTTTGGCCGCGCTCCGGACGGTCATCGAGCGGGCTCGTCGGACTTGGTACCTGGAATAGCGGTACTGTTTGCGCTCTCAAGGGTGAGCGGGTCTTTGCTTCGGACGCCGACCCCGCCCGACCAACAGCGGGGAAGACCCTCACTATCCGGCCCCTACTCCGTCAGTCGCACATTCGCCGTGCTGCCGGGGCCGACGCCGTCGGGCACCGGCACGTTGGTCCCGCTGTAGTTCTTGTTGATCACCAGGTCCGGGTTTTCCTTGAGCTGCAGCGACTCGGCGACGATCACCGTCCAGGCCGACTGGTCGGCGACCTTGTTCTTACCCAGGACCACAAGGGTGGCGTTGGGGATGTAGACGGTGCCGAGCAGCTCCCGCGCCGCGCTGGAGGAGATCTCGAAGGTGTTGGTGTTGTCGCGGGTGGTGGCGATCACAAAGCCTGCGTAGGCGCCCTGACGGCGACCGCGCAGGCGAATCTGGGACTCGTCCTTGAAGTTGAACTGGGCGTCTCTGCCGAAGACCAGCACGACATTGTCGCCGATCAGGCTGGCGTTCTCCTTCAGCACCAGGGCGCCCTTGCGGAAGACATGCTCGCCGGGCAGCAGGGTGATGGTTCCCGACTTGCCGACCTGGATGGCGCCGCAATGCACGCCGGGGGCCAGGACGATGGGCAGGAGCTCCGAGACGATATCCACCGGAGAACAGGCTCCGCCATCGGCGCTGATGGTCATGTCGGCGAAGGGGTCGTCGATGGCCGGGGCGTCTGTCTGGGCCGCGGGATTGATGGCCCCAGTGGCCAGACCGGCGGCCTGCACCGTGCCGGCGGTCAGGCTGGCCGCGCCTTCGACCGTGACGTCCCCGTTGCCGTGGACCAGGCAGCCGGGCGCCAGAATCTGGGCGCTGTCCTTGAGATTGATGTTGTCTTGCTTGTCCACGCCGAAGCTGAGCACGCAGAGCGGCGTGGTCCCCATGCGCTGAGCCTTCGACACGATGGTGAAGTTCCAGCCGCCGGGGGGCAGAAGGTTGACGAAGAAGCTGGCGCGGTTGGCCGTGATGGTGACCGTCGCCAACCCCTCCTCCTCGTCGAACTCGATGGCGCTCTGGTAGCTGAGGCGGCCATCCATCTCGGCCAGTTGCTGGGTGATGACCGCCTTGACCCGCTCCGCCAGGCCGCCGTTGTCGGCCACGCCCATCTGCTTTGCGGCCATCAGGGCGGCGGAGTCGGCCACCTCCTGGAGGTTGCCCTTGTCCCCGCTCACCGAGGCCAGATCGACCGCGCCAAGCACCAGAATAGCGATCACCGGGGCGGCCAGCGCGAAGGTGGTGACCACATTGCCACGTCGGTCGCCGACGAGGCGGCGAGCCAGCTGCACGAGGGCGTCGGGCAGCCTCATCCGTCCCCGCTGGCCGCAGCGGATTCCACAGCGGCCGCAAAGTCGGCGGCCGCCTCACGCAGGTCAGGGTTGGTGCGCAGGGCGGCCCCCAGAAAGCGGGATCCCTCGCGGGCGACCGAGCGCAGCCCGGCCTCGGCCTGCTGACGGGCCTGGCTGATGCGAAGCCGTTCCTCCAGCAGTTCGGCCTCGTTGGCGCAGGTGCGGTGGACGTAGCGGATCTGGTAGCTGAGCAGGCGCCAATTGATCGGCTTGGCGATGAAGGAGGTGGCGCCGGCGTCGAAGGCGCGGTCGATGGCGGCCGTGTCCTCGCGGCCGGTCACCACGATCACCGGCAGACGTTCGGTGGCTGGATCGGATCGCAGTCGGCGGAGCACCTCGAAGCCGTCAACGCGCGGCATTTCCAGGTCGAGCAGCACAAGATCGGGCTGGCGCTCGGCGATGCTGGCCAAGCCCTCCTCACCGTCAGCGGCGGTCTCGATGGAGCTGTTCTCAGTGGCCAGATGCACGGCCGCAAACTCGCGCAGGATCGGATCGTCATCGACGAACAGCAGGCGCAGGTCGGCAGCGACACCGTAGTAAAATGCCCGCTTGAGTTGGACGCGCGCGTCCATCCTGTTCCCCCAGATCCGAAGCCGTCCCCACATTAAGCACGGGGAAATTAATGGTGAGTAACGTCAGTTTTCCTAAGTCTCTGGCGGGGCGGAACTTTTATTGATCCAAAAGTCTGACAGTCGACGCAGGCCGTCGGTCCGCACCCGCCTTGCGGTGCTGGTGATCGCCTCTGTCAGCGTCGCGGTGGCCATCGTGACGGCGGTTACCGCCATGCGCGAAGGCCGGCGCGAGGCCGCGCGCCAGATGGAGCAGTTCCGCGCCGCCGCCGCCGTCCTGGCCTCGACCAGCGCCGAGGCCACGGCCGAGCGCAGCGCCTCGCGGGCCTATGCATCGCTGCGGGCGATCAAGCTGCTTCCCGGCGTGGACTATGCGCGGGTCGAAACCGCCGATGGCCGCACCCTGGCCGAGACCGGATCGGGCGCCCGCCTGGCGCGGGATGTCAGCGTTAGTGGTGAGGCTGGGGCGAGCACCGCCTCCTTGCTGTCCTCGGGAACGGTAGAGGTGCGGGCGCCTGTGACCTTCGGCCGGCGGCCCGTTGGCCAGGTGGTGCTGTTGGGCAGGACGAGTGGGGTTGGTGAGCGGCTGGCCGGGGCCCTGCTGGTCAGCCTTCTCGCCGGTTTGGCGGCGGCGCTGGTCGGGATGCTGGTCGCCTGGCGAATGCAGCGGCGGATCACCGGGCCGATTCTCGCCTTGAAGGACAGCATGGCGGGGGTGCGGTCCACCCTCGACTACAGCCGCCCGGCCCAGGCACCCGGCGCCGACGCGGAGATCGCCGAGCTGGTTGAGGGCTTCAACGCCATGTTGGCCGAGATCCGCGACCGCGACGCGGCCATCGCCGGCCATGTCGAGGGGCTGGAGCGGACCGTCGCCGAGCGCACCGCCGACCTGGTGGTCGCCAAGGAGGCGGCCGAGAACGCCAACGCGGCGAAGGGTGACTTCCTGGCCACCATGAGCCACGAAATCCGCACCCCGATGAACGGCATCATGGTGATGGCCGAGATGCTGGCGGCCGGCGAATTGCCGGCGCGGCAACGACGGTTCGCCGAGGTGATCGCCAAGTCCGGATCGAGCCTGCTGGCGATCATCAACGACATCCTCGACTTTTCGAAGATCGAGGCCGGCAAGATGGAGCTGGAGGCGGCGCCGACGGATCCGGCCGAGGTGGTCGAGGATGTCGCCAGCCTGTTCTGGGAGCGGGCCCGGTCCAAGGGGCTGGACCTGGCGGTGTTCGTCGATCCGGCGGTTCCGGCCCGGGTGCTGGCCGATCCGACGCGGCTGCGCCAGGTGGTCGGCAACCTGGTCAACAACGCCATCAAGTTCACCGAGGCCGGCGGGGTGATGGTCACGGTCGAGGCCGCGGACGGCGGCCTGAAATTCATGGTGCGCGACAGCGGTATCGGCATCGCGCCGGAGAAGATCGGCGGCCTTTTCGGGGCCTTTACCCAGGCTGACCAGTCGATCACCCGGCGGTTCGGCGGCACGGGGCTGGGGCTGGCGATCTGCAAACGGCTGGTCGAGGCGATGGGCGGCGAGATCCAGGTGCAGAGCCAGGTCGGCCGGGGCTCGGTTTTCGGCTTCACCCTCTCGCTGGAGACGATCGAGGCGGCGCCGGAGTGGCCGAGGCTGGAGGGGCAAGCAGCCCTGGCGCTGGCGGGGCCTTGCACGGCGGCGGTGGCTCGGCGCTACCTGGTGGCGGCGGGGCTGGAGCCGGCGGGTCTGGATGCCCGGGGCGCGGTGGTGGCGATCGGGGAGCCGGCCCTGCTGGAGGGCGCGGCGCGCTGCGAGGCGCCGACCCTGGTGCTCGGCGAATACGGCGACGGGCGGCCTGCCGCCCTGGTGCGTCAGGGCCAGGCCGAGGCGGTGCTGATCCAGCCCTTGCGGCGCGGCGACCTGCTGCGGGCGCTGCGCCAGATCGCGGCGGGCGAGGCGGTGACCGATCCCGGTGAGTCCGGCGGAGAAGTCGCGACCACTCTGCCGAGCTTCGTCGGTCGGCGAGTGCTGGTGGTGGACGACAGCGCGGTCAACCGCGAGGTGGCTGTCGAGGCCCTGTCGCGGCTGGGCGTGGTCTGCGAGACGGCCGAGGACGGGCGCCAGGGCGTGGCGGCGACCCTGGCGGGCGGCTTCGACCTGGTGCTGATGGACGGGTCGATGCCGGAGATGGACGGCTACGAGGCGGCTCGCGAGATTCGCGCGCGCGAGACTGCCGGGAGGACGCCGATCGTCGCCCTGACCGCCCATGTGGTGGGAACGGCGGCGGAGGCTTGGCGAGAGGCCGGCATGGATGGCGTGCTGCACAAGCCCTTCACGCTTGCCGGGCTAGCCGCCGTGCTGGGCCAGCATATGGAGGCCTCGGCCGAAAGGGTTGTCGAGGCGCCGTCGGTCGCGGCGGGGCCGACGAGCGAGCTGCTGGACCCCGAGGTAGTGGGTGAGCTGGCAGGGATGGCGGCGGCGGGAAAGGCCGACTTCGTCGAGCGGGTGCGCCGCCTTTACCGCGAGAACGCGCCCTTGGCCGTGGACGCCTATCTGGACGCGGCGGCGGCCGGCGACCCCGATGGCGGCGCGCGGGCGGCCCATGCGCTAAAGTCGATGAGCCTGAACATCGGGGCGCGGGCGGTGGCCCAGACGGCGGGGCGGCTGGAAAGCCGGGCGAGGGACCAGGGTCAGGTGACCGTCGCGGATGGCGAGGCGCTCAAGGGGCTGCTGGCCGCAACATTGGAAGTCCTGGAAGATCGGGCTCCGGCCCGCAAGGAACCGCCGTCGCTCAGCGCCGAGGACGCGGCCCTGACGCTGGCCCTGGCCAAAGCGGTCGAGCGGGACGAGTTCCACCTGGCCTACCAGCCGCAGTTCAGCCGCGACGGGCAGGAGGTCACCGGTTGCGAGGCGCTGCTGCGCTGGACCCATCCGACCCAGGGGCCGATCGGACCTAACCGGTTCATCCCCCTGGCCGAGCGGGCCGGGCTTATGGGGCCGATCACCCGCTGGGTGCTGCGCCGGGCGATGGAGGAGACCGCCGACCTCGACGGGCTGGCGGTCAGCGTCAACGCCAGCGCCCTGGATGTGGCCGATCCCAGTTTCGTCGACGACCTGTCGGCCATCCTGGTGCGGCTGGCCTTCCCGCCCAAGCGGTTGGAGGTGGAGCTGACCGAGACCGCCGTGCTGGCCGACGAGGCGGAGGCCAAGCGGGCCATCGAGCGGCTGCAGACCCTGGGGGTCAGCGTTGCGCTGGACGATTTCGGCATGGGCTACACCAGCCTCAACCAGCTGCGGCTCTACCCGTTCGACAAGCTGAAGATCGACCGCAGCTTCATCATCGGCTGTCCCGCCGACACCACCAGCGCCACCCTGGTGCATGCGGTGATCAGCGTCGGCCGGGCGCTGGGCATGAAGGTGGTCGCCGAGGGGGTGGAGACCGAGGAACAGCGAAAGTTCCTGGCTGTCGCCGGCGTCCACGCCTTCCAGGGCTACTTGTTCGCCAAGCCGATGCCGATCGGGGAGATGCGGGCGCTTTGGGCCGGGCGGTTGGCGAAGACGGGGTAGTGGTCCGGCGACATCAGAACCCTCTCCGTCTGATCTCCCACTTTCTTCCGTCATCCCGGCCGGAGCGCGAAGCGCGGAGAGCCGGGACCCAGGAGGGCGTGATCTCGCTACCCAACGCAGTATTGCGGCCGGCGCTCTGTCACCCCCTGGGTCCCGGATAAGCGCTGCGCGCTTTCCGGGATGACGGTGTTGGGGAGCTGGACTGGGTTCTAGTTCCCCGCCTGCGGGGCGGAGAAGTCGAACTGTGGATCCTGCGGTCGTTTGGGGCTGGCGCCGAAGGTGTAGGTCAGACCGATGAACACCGCGCGGCCGCCAAACTGGCGTTCGTTGCGGTCGATGTAGGTGGCGGTCTCGACATCGGTGACGTCGCCGAAATCATCGAGCAGGTCGCGGGCGGTGACCTGGAAGGCCCATTTGTCCGAAAGCTTGCGGCGGTAGCCGAGGTTCAGCATGCCGCCGGCCTCGCGGGTTCCCTGGGCGGTCAGGGACTCGCCCTGCCAGAATCCCGAGAGCTGGATGAAGTCCTCCGGCGTCGGCTGCCAGCTGAGGCTGGCGCGGCCGCTGACCACCGTACCGGAACGGTCACGTCCGCCGGGCAGGCCGGCCGCGTCGATCTCCTGGCGGAACAGGTTGAGACTGGCGTTGTAGCGCAGGGTCTCGTGCAGCTTGCCGTTGGCCACCAGCTCGACGCCGAGGTCGCGGCGGGAGCCGAGGTTCTCGGGACGGGTCAGCAGGACGCCGCCGCCGATGTCTGTGGTCACATCGGTGAAGGCCCCGTCGGTGTCCCGATAGTAGGCTGTGACCTGGTAGAAGGTCTGGCCGGCGCGAAGTTGCCAGAGCAGTTCGAAGGCGTCGGTCTCCTGCGGCTCCAGATCGGGGTTGCCCGAGCGCTGGTTCAGCGGATCCTGGTAGGTGGTGAAGGGGTTGAGCAGGAAGGGCTGCGGGCGGACGATCCGGCGGCTGTAGCTGGCCTTCAGCTGCTGGGCGTCGGTGATCTGGTAGCCGAGGTGCAGGGTCGGATAGGCGCTGAAGTCGTTGGTGCTGTCGCTGATCCCGGTGGTGACCTGGTTGAGGTCGCGTTCCAGGTATTCCAGCCGCAGGCCGACCTGGGCCGAGAATTTGCCGAACGGCCGCTCGTAGGTGCCGTACAGGGCATGCACCGCCTGTTCGACCTCGAACTTGTTGGTGACCGTGGGATCGACCACGAGGGTGGTCGGGGTGGGACCCCGGCGCACGCCATTGTCGAAGGCGGCGTCCCGCACCTCCAGCTCGTAGCCGGCGCGCAGCTTGCCGTCATCGGGCATCGGCCGGGTGTAGCTGCTGGTGAAGCCCCAGAGATTCAGGCGGTTGCGGTTGTCGAGCCGATCATACAGCGGCGGGGCGACTGGCAGGCTGTAGTCGTATTCCGAGGCCAGGGAAAAGTGGCCGGTGATGCGGTCGAAGCGCAGCTCGTTGGTCCATTCATGGCCTTCGCCATACCGCTGCAGCAGCCGGCCGGTGACCCCGCGGTTGGCGCCCCGGAAACTGAAGGCCCCGTCGCGGACGTAGGCGCTGACGGGCGCGCCCAGAGCATCGAGGGTCTCGTACGTCTCGATGCCCTCGCCGCCATTGTCGATCTGGTTGCCGCGCAGTTCACCCGTGAAGCTCAGCTTGTCGGTCAGACGGTATTCGCCGGTGAAGCGGCCGTAGAAGACATCGACGTCCCCGATGATCCGCTGGGTCTGGCGGATGGTGGACAGGACGTCGCCGGTGAGGGGATCGAGCCGCTCGCGGGTCCGGTCGCCTTCCTGCTCGGCCAGGTCACGGCGGAAGCCGAGGTCGCCGGAGACGGTCAGCTTGTCCTTGGAGAAGGAGCCGCTGGCGCCGACATTGAAGCGGCCCCGGTCGCTGACGTTGGCGCGGATGGAGCCGGTGGTGGTCTGGCCGGGCTTGGGGGCGTTGGGCTTGGTGATCAGGTTGATCACCGCGCCGCCCTCGGGGCTGTAGGCGGCCGAGGGGTTGGTCATCACCTCGATGCGGCTGTACTGGCTGGCTGGCAGCTGCAGCAGGGCCTGGCCGCGATTGTCGCCGGTCAGCATGCCGGAGGGACGGCCATCGACCAGGATGGTGACGTTCGGGTCACCGCGCAGGGAGACGTTACCTTCCGGATCGACATCGACCGAAGGGACGTTGCGCAGTGCATCCGCAAGCGTGCCGCTGGAGGCCTGCAGGTCGTTGGTCAGGCTGTAGCTGGTCGAGTCGATCGAGGCGCGGACCTCGCTCGGGCTGGTGCTGACGACCACGTCCTCGACGGTGGTGTCTTCTTCCTTCGCAGCTTCGGCCGGTTTGGTCTCGGCGGGCTTGGTAGGGGTCTGCTGGGCCAGGGCCGGGCCGGTCATGGTGACGAGGGCGGCGCCGGCTAGCAGCCAAACACGGAATGCGATCATGAAAATTCTCCCCTGCGCCCGAAAACACAAACGTCGGACAGAGGAATGGCTATAGAGCGCACAATGTGGGTGGAAGTTACTTCTTGGTCATGAAGCAGAGTGGCGCCGAATTACAACATAACCTGCATCATTGCTGAATTTTAATCTTGAGGCGCGTCGACGCGCCTTTAATCCGCCACAGGGCCGTTTCGGCGCCGGTCATCAGCTTCGTCTCTTTATGCGCCCCTTATGCGGCGTCCGGGCCTTCCGGCTCGAACCCTGACGGCCTTCGGCGCGACAAGGCGGCCTAACTCAGGAGAGCCGCCTTGGCCGATATCCTCTTCCTCGCCCTGGGGCTGGGAGCGTTCGCGCTCTTCGGCCTCTATGCCGCGTTGCTGCGCAAGGTCTGACGCCATGTGGGTCACGATCCTCTACGCCGCCGCCGCTGTCGGCCTCGCCGTCTACATGGTCGCGGCGCTGATCCGCCCCGACCGCTTCTAAGCCTTAGAAAAGGAGACCTCGCATGGACTGGCGGGGCTGGGCCGAGATCGTCTTCACGATCGGCCTCACACTGGCGCTGAGCTGGCCGCTCGGAGCCTATCTCAAGCGGGTCTGGACCGGGGAGGCCCAGTGGCTGGCTCCGGTCGAGCGTGCCGCCTACGCCGCCTTCGGCGTCAACCGCGACAAGGGGCAGAACTGGCTGGGCTACGCCGCCGCCGTGCTGGCCTTCAGCGCCGCGGGCTTCACCATCCTCTATGCGATGCTGCGCCTGCAGGGCCTGCTGCCGCTCAATCCGCAAGGGTTCCCCGGCCTGACCAGCGACCTGGCCTTCAACACCGCCGTCAGCTTCGTGACCAACACCAACTGGCAGTCCTACGCGGGCGAGACCACCCTATCGACCCTGTCGCAGATGGCCGGGCTGACGGTGCAGAACTTCGTCTCCGCCGCCGCCGGCCTGTCGGTCGCCGCCGCCCTGGCCCGCGCCTTCGCGGCGGACAAGGCCGAGGGACTGGGCAACTTCTGGGTCGATCTGACCCGGATCGTCCTCTACGTCCTGCTGCCGGTCTCGGTGGTCTTCGCCCTGGTGCTGGTGGCCCTGGGCGTGCCGCAGTCGCTGTCGGCGGGCACGCCGGTCACCACCCTGGAAGGGGCCCAGCAGACCCTGGCCCTGTTCCCGGTGGCCAGCCAGGAGATCATCAAGCAGTTCGGCACCAACGGCGGCGGCATCTTCAACGCCAACTCCGCCCACCCGTTCGAAAACCCCAACATCTGGACCAACCTGATCCAGATGGTGGCCATGAACGTGCTCAGCCTGGCGGCGGTGTTCGCCTTCGGCCGCATGGTCCTGGCCCGCAAGGAGGCCCGCGCCCTGGCGGCGGTGATGGTCATTCTCGTGGGCGCGGCGGCCGGCGGCATCTATGCGGCAGAGACCCTGACGCCCCAGCCGGCCATGGCCGCCGCGGGCGTGGATGCGACCGCCAACATGGAGGGCAAGGAGGTCCGCTTCGGTCCGGCCACCACCTCGACCTTCGCGGCCTTCACCACGGGCGCCTCCGACGGGGCGGTCAACGGCATGCACGGCAGCTTCATGCCGCTGGGCGGCGGGATCGCCATGTTCATGATCCAGCTGGGCGAAATCCTGCCCGGCGGGGTCGGATCGGGACTCTACGGGATGCTGGTCATGGCTCTCTTGGCCGTGTTCGTCGCCGGGCTGATGGTCGGCCGCACACCCGAGTACCTGGGCAAGAAGGTCGAGGCGCGGGAGATCAAGCTGGCCATGCTGGCGGTGCTGATCCTGCCCCTGGCCATCCTCGGCTTTTCGGCGGTCGCGGCGGTTCTGCCCTCGGCGCTGAAGGGCCTGTTGAACACCGGCCCCCATGGCCTGTCGGAGATCCTCTACGCCTACTCATCGGCGGCGGGGAACAACGGCTCGGCCTTCGCCGGCCTGACCGCCAACTCGCCCTGGTGGAACACCACCCTGGGGATCGCCATGCTGCTCGGCCGGTTCGCCTACATCGTCCCGGTTCTGGCCATCGCCGGCGCCCTGGCGGCCAAGCCCAAGCTGGCGCCGACCACCGGGACCCTGCCCACCGACGGGCCGCTGTTCGTCGGGCTGCTGATCGGGATCATCCTGATCCTCGGCGGCCTGCAATTCTTCCCCGCATTGGCTCTCGGGCCGATCGTCGAACACTTCCAAGTGCTCGCGGTCCGCTAAGGCCAAAGGACCCAAAGACATGTCCGACATCCTCGCCGCTGGACCGAAGGCCAAGAGCGCCATCGGCTCCGTTACCCTCACCCGGGAGGTGGTGTTCCGCGCCCTGCGCGACGCCGTCCTCAAGCTCGATCCGCGCAAGCTGACCGGCAACCCGGTCATCCTGGCCACCTGGGTAGTCGCCGGCCTGGCCAGCGTCTCAGCCGTGGTCGCGGTCGCAGGCGGCCAGCCGGCCGGCTTCGAGATCCAGATCGCCCTCTGGCTCTGGGCCACCGTCCTGTTCGCCAACCTCGCCGAAAGCGTCGCCGAGGGCCGGGGCAAGGCGGCGGCCGACAGCCTGCGCGCCTCGAGGGTGACCACCAAGGCCAAGTTGCTGGTCGATCCGACCACCGGGACCTGGATCCCCACCCCCGCCCACAAGATCGGGGCCGGCGAGGTGGTGCTGGTCGAGGCCGGCGATGTGATCCCCGCCGATGGGGAGATCATTGAGGGGGTCGCCAGCGTCAACGAGGCGGCCATCACCGGCGAGAGCGCCCCGGTCATTCGGGAAAGCGGCGGCGACCGCAGCGCCGTGACCGGCGGCACCACCGTGGTCTCCGACTGGATCAAGGTGCGGGTCACCAGCCAGCCAGGCTCGACTTTCCTCGACCGGATGATCGCGATGGTCGAAGGGGCCGATCGCCGCAAGACGCCGAACGAGCTGGCGCTCGGCGTGCTGCTGGCCGGCCTGACGCTGATCTTCCTGATCGCCGTGGTCAGCCTGCTGGGCCTGGGCGCCTACTCCGGGGTGAAGCTGGACCCCATGGTGCTGGGCGCCCTGTTCGTCACCCTGATTCCGACGACCATCGGCGGGCTGCTGAGCGCCGTCGGCATCGCCGGCATGGACCGGTTGCTGAAGGTCAATGTCCTGGCCACCTCCGGCCGGGCGGTGGAGGCGGCGGGCGACGTTGACACCCTGCTGCTCGACAAGACCGGCACCATCACCTTCGGTAACCGGATGGCGACCGAGGTGATCGCGGTCCCCGGCGTGCGGCCGGAAGCGGCCCTGCGCGCCGCCTTGATGGCCAGCCTGGCGGACGAGACCCCGGAGGGCCGCTCGATCGTCGATCTGGCGCGGGACCAGGGGATGACTGCCGAGACGCCAGAGAGCGCCACCTTCATTCCCTTCTCCGCCGTCACCCGGCAGTCGGGGCTGGACGCCGGGGCCTCGTCCTGGCGCAAGGGGGCGGTGGATGCGGTGCTGGTGGGCCTGAAGGTCGGCGAGGCGCCGGCGGAGTTTCGCCAGGCGGTGGACCGCATCGCCCGCTCCGGCGGCACCCCGCTGGCGGTGAGCGAGAACGGGGCCCTGGTCGGGGTCATCCACCTGAAGGACGTGGTCAAGCCGGGGGTGAAGGAGCGGTTCGCCGACCTGCGCCGCATGGGCGTCCACACGGTGATGATCACCGGCGACAACCCGGTGACCGCCGCCGCGATCGCGTCCGAGGCCGGGGTGGACGACTTCCTCGCCGAGGCGACGCCGGAGGACAAGCTGCGGATGATCCGGGCCGAACAGGCCAAGGGCCGGCTGGTGGCCATGTGCGGCGACGGGGCCAACGACGCGCCGGCGCTTGCCCAGGCCGACGTCGGGGTGGCCATGCAGACCGGCGCGCAAGCCGCCCGCGAGGCCGGCAACATGGTCGATCTCGACAGCGACCCGACCAAGGTCCTGCAGATCGTCGAGGTCGGGAAACAGCTGCTGATCACCCGCGGCGCCCTGACCACCTTCTCGATCGCCAACGACGTGGCCAAGTATTTCGCCATCATCCCGGCCCTGTTCGTGGCCAGCCTGCCGGCGCTGTCGGGGATGAACGTGATGGGCCTGCACAGCCCGGAAAGCGCCATCCTCTCGGCGGTGATCTTCAACGCCCTGGTCATCTTGGCGCTGATCCCGCTGGCCCTGCGCGGGGTGAAGTACCGGGCCATCGGGGCCGGCAAGCTGCTCAGCCGCAACCTGACCATCTACGGCCTGGGCGGCATCGTCGCCCCCTTCGTGGGGATCAAGCTGATCGACCTGATTGTCTCCACCCTCGGGCTTGCCTGAGATCCTGGCCTGAACGGAGTTCCCGACATGCTTTCCCTCATCCGTCCGGCCCTGGTCTCCATGGCCTTCTTCATCCTCCTGACCGGTCTGGCCTATCCCCTCGCGGTGACCGGCATCGCCCAGGCGGCCCTGCCGGCCCAGGCCAACGGCTCCCTGGTCATGGGCAAGGCCGGTAAGCCGCTGGGCTCGGCCCTGATCGGTCAGGCGTTCACCGCCCCCGGCTACCTGCACGGCCGCCCCTCGGCCGCCGGCGCGGGCTATGACGCTTCCGCCTCCTCGGGGTCCAACTATGGCCCGCTGAACGAGGACTACGCGGCGCGGGTCAAGGAGAGCGCCGACGCCCTGAAGGCCGAGAGCGCCGCCGCCATCCCGGTCGACGCGGTGACGGCCTCCGGCTCCGGCCTCGATCCGCATATCTCGCCGGCCTACGCCGAGCGGCAGGTGGCGCGGATTGCCGTCGCACGAGGCCTCGCCCCCGCCAAGGTGCGGGCCATGATCGCCGACGCCACCCAGGGTCCCACCCTCGGCTTCCTCGGGCAGCCGACGGTCAATGTGCTGGCGGTCAACATGGCCCTCGACGCGGCTTCCGGCACGGCGCAACTTCCGGCGCGATGACAGCTGACGAGCCGGCCCGCCCTGATCCAGACGCTCTGCTGGCCGCCGCCGGCAAGGCGGGCCGGGGCCGGCTGAAGATCTTCCTCGGCATGGCCCCGGGGGTGGGCAAGACCTTCGAGATGCTCAGCGCCGCCGGGCGCCACCAGGCAGCCGGCGGCGAGGTGCTGGTCGGGGTGGTGGAGACCCACGGCCGCAAGGAGACCGAGGCCCTGCTGGACGGGCTGGAGGTGCTGGCCCGCAAGCCGATCGACTACCGCGACCGCACCCTGCTGGAGTTCGACCTCGACGCGGCCCTGGCCCGCAAGCCGGGGCTGCTGCTGGTCGATGAATACGCCCATTCCAACGCGCCGGGCTCCCGCCATCCCAAGCGGTGGCAGGATGTCGACGAGTTGCTGGCGGCGGGAATCGACGTCTGGACCACCCTCAACGTCCAGCACCTGGAAAGCCTGGTCGAGGTGGTCTGGAAGATCACCGGGGTGCGCCAGCGCGAGACGGTGCCCGACAGCGTGCTCAGCCGCGCCGACGAGATCGAGCTGATCGACATCACCCCCACCGAGCTGCGCGAGCGGATGGCCGCGGGCAAGGTCTATATGGGCGAGACGGCCCAGGTCGCCGCCGACCGTTTCTTCAAGCCCGAGAACCTGACCGCCCTGCGCGAACTGGCCCTGCGCCGGGCCGCCCAGACGGTGGACGACCATCTGAACCAGGCCATGAAGGCGGCCGGGGTCGAGGGCCCCTGGGCGGCGGGCGAGCGCATCCTGGTGCTGGTCGGCCCGGACGCGATGGCCGGCGCCTTGGTGCGCGCCGGGCGGCGGCTCTCCGACATGATGATGGACGCCCCCTGGACGGTGGCCCACATCGAGCGGCCGGGCCGCGCCGGGGCCGACCCTGTCGGCGGCCAGAGGCTGAACGAGGCGCTGAAGCTGGCCGAGCAGCTGGGCGGCTCCACCGTGGTGCTCAACGGCGAGGACCTGGTGTCGGCGGTGCTCGACTACGCCCGGCGCAACAACGTCACCCAGATCGTGGTCGGCAAGTCGCGTCGATCGCGCTGGCGGGGCCTGTTTGGCCGCTCCCTGGCGCCCGCCCTGCTGGAGGAGGCGGCCGGCGCGGCGCTGCATGTGGTCACCGAACGGGCGGCGGACGACCATCCGGCGCCTGCCCCGGCCCGGCCGCCGGTGCGAATCGACTGGCGCGGGCACCTGGGCGCGGTCGGGCTGGTGGCCGGGGCGATCGGCATCGCCACGCTGATCGATACGCGGGTCGAGGAAGCCAACCTGGCCATGGTGTTCATGCTCAGTGTGCTGGCCAGCGGCTTGGCGCTGGGCCTGTGGCCGGCCGTGACAGCGGCGGCCCTGGCGGCTCTGGCCTACAACTTCCTGTTCCTGGACCCCCGGCTGACCTTCGTCATCGGCCATCCGGCGGATGTGCTGACCTTCGCGGTCTTCTTCGCCGCCGCCATGACCACCGGTTGGCTGACCGGCCGGGTGCGTGACCAGGCCAAGGCCACCGCCCGCCGCGCCGCCGCGATCACCGCCCTGCTGGCCGCCAGCCGTCGGCTGTCCGGCGCCGCGCGCAAGGAGGAGGCCGCCGCCGCCCTGGCCGAGCAGCTGTCGGCCGCGACCGGGGCCAAGGCCATGGTCTTCCTGCCGGCCGACGGAGACATCGCCGCCGTGGCCGCCGCCCCGGCGATGGAGGATCTTTCCACCACCGACCTGATGGCCGCCCGCTGGGCCTGGGAGCGGGGTGAGCCGGCGGGGGCGGGCACCGGCACCCTGCCCAGCGCCGCCTGGACCTTCCGCCCGCTGCAGGGGGTGAAGATCCGCGCCGGGGTGGTGGGGTTGGAGCCGCGCGCCCTGGCGGCGGAGGAGGGCGAGCGGTTCGCCCTGGCCCTGATCGACCAGGGCGCCATCGCCCTGGAGCGCGCCGAGTTCGCCGCCGAGGCTGCCGATGCCGACGCCCTGCGACGGTCCGACCGGTTGCGGGCGGCGCTGCTCAACTCGGTCAGCCATGACCTGCGCACGCCGCTATCGACGGTGCTGGGGGCGGTGACCACCCTGATCGACTTCGGCAAGGCGATGCAGCCCAAGGTCCGGGCTGACCTGCTGCTATCGATCCGCGAGGAGGCCGAGCGGCTGAGCCGCTATGTCGGCGACCTGCTGGACATGACCCGGCTGGAGGGCGGGGCGCTGAAGACCCGAAAGTCGTGGACCGACGCCCGCGACGTGCTGGCCGCCGCCATCGGCCGGGTCGAGCGACGGCTGGAGGGACGCAAGCTGGTCCGCGACTTCCCGGCCGAGCTTTCCATGGTGATGGTCGATCCCAGCCTGCTGGAACAGGCGCTGGTCAACATCCTGGAGAACGCCATCGCCTACAGCCCTGATGACTCGACCATCGAGACCGCCGCCTATGAGGACCGGGGCAATGTGGTGATCTCCATCGAGGACGAGGGGCGGGGCATTCCCACTCCGGAGCTGGAGCGGGTGTTCGAGCGGTTCCGGCGGATGGAGGAGGCGACCGACCGGGGCAAGGGGGCGGGCCTGGGACTGGCCATCTCCAAGGGTTTCGTTGAGGCGATGGGCGGGCGGATCGCCGCCGCCAGCCCGATCCATGAGGGACGGGGGACGCGAATCCTGATCAGCCTCCGCAAGGAAACCGTCACCCCCGGACATATGCTTTGACCGCCTACCGCCCGCGCATCCTGGTCATCGACGATGAGCCTCAGATCCACCGGTTCCTGGGGCCGGCGCTGGACGCTGCGGGTTATGAGCACATCCGCGCCGACGACGCGGCCAGCGGTTTGCGGGAGCTGGCCCGCAAGGCGCCGGACGCGGTGGTGCTGGACCTGGGCCTGCCCGACCTCGACGGCAAGGAGGCGCTCAGCAAGGCGCGGGCCTTCTATGACGGCCCGATCCTGATCCTGTCGGCCCGCGACCGCGAGACCGAAAAGATCGACGCCCTCGACGCCGGGGCCGATGACTATGTGGAGAAGCCCTTCGGGGTGGGCGAGCTGCTGGCGCGGCTGCGGGTGGCGATGCGCCATCGGCTGCGGCGCGAGGGGGCGGACGCGGTGATGCGGTCGGGCGAGGTGGAGATCGATCTGGTCAACCGGCGGGTCGTCAAGGGCGGGGAACCCGTGCGGCTGTCGCCCAAGGAGTACGACCTGCTGGCCTGCCTGGCGGGCGGCGCGGGCCGTGTGCTGACCCACCGCCAGATTCTCACTGCCGTCTGGGGCCCGGCCCATGAGCACGATGTGCAGTATCTGCGCGTCTTCGTGGGCCAGCTGCGCCAGAAGCTGGAGGCCGACCCCTCGGCGCCCAGCGTGATCCTGACCGAGCCGGGAGTCGGGTACCGGTTCGGCTAGCCCTGTGAGGCCTCGAACACCGCCGCCTGATCATCGAAAGCGCGTTGGTAGGCCGGCCGGGCCTCGGCGCGGGCCACGTAGGGCGCCAGGTTCGGGTGTTCCTCCAGCAGGCCCGTGCCAGCCAACCGACGCAGGGTGGTGACCATCAGGATGTCGGCGGCGGTGAAGTCGCCGGCGATCCAGTCGCGCTCGCCCAGGGCGGCCGAGAGGTCCGCCAGACGGAGGCGGATCAGCTTGTCGAGGCCGGCCACCCGCTCCTCGAACCAGGGCTTGTCGCGCTCCAGGATGGTGGCCAGGCTGCGATCGAAGATCGGCGGCTCGACGGTGTTGAGGGCGGCGAACATCCAGGCGATGGCGCGGGCGCGCGCCTTGGGGTCCGCCGGCAACAGGCCGGGATGGGTCTCGCCCAGGTGCAGCAGGATGGCGCCGGACTCGAACAGCACCAGGTCTCCCGCCTCATAGGTCGGGATCTGGCCGAAGGGCTGCAGCGCCTTGTGGGCCGGCTGTTTCATGCTCTCGAAGGTGACCAGCCGCACGTCATAGGGCTGGCCGATCTCTTCCAACGCCCAGCGCACTCGCATGTCTCGCGCCAGGCCCCGGCCACGGTCGGGAGAGGCTTCGAAAGCGGTGATGGTCGGGGTCATGCGGCGGCTCCTGATCGGGGGACCGGCGGGAGGGTGTCACCGGCCGGCGTCCGGTCCAAGGACGAATGGGCGGCGGGGTTCCCGACAGGCGCTGGCGCCGAATCGGCCACAGGGGCTTAAGCTGGCGCCACCTTCGGGTTGGGAGCCGAGTGATGGCTGAGGCGAAAGCGGAGAGCCTGCGGGCGCGGATCTATCGGGCGCTGGACCCCGAGGCGCGCAAGCGGGGCCTTTCGATCACCAACATCGCCCTGGCCGTGCTGATCGTGGTCGCCTCACTGGTGGCCATCACGGCGACCGAGCCGACGATCTACGCGCCCTATGCCCGTGCCTTCATAACGGCCGAGTGGGTGTTCGGCGGCATCTTCCTGGTGGAATACCTGGCCCGTCTCTGGGTGGCGGCGGAGCGGCCCGGCGCCGGCGGGCCGTGGAAGGCCCGGCTGGGGTTCATGTTCTCGTTCAGCGGCATCGTGGACCTGATCAGCGTGATCGCCACCCTGACCCCGGGGACGCCGGCCGGGCCGCTGCTGCGGGCCTTCCGGCTGATGCGGGTGCTGCGGCTGGCCAAGCTTGGGCGGCTGTCTTCGGCCTGGCGGCATATGGCCGAGGCGGTGTCCTCGCGGCGGTCGGAGCTGATCCTCAGCTTGGGGGTGGGCGTGGGGCTGATGGTGCTTTCGGCGACCCTGCTCTACCTGGTCGAGGGCGACGCGCAGCCTGACAAGTTCGGCTCCATCCCCCGCGCCCTGTGGTGGGCGGTGGCCACCCTGACCACCATCGGCTACGGCGACATCTTCCCGATCACCCCGGTCGGCAAGCTGCTGGCCTCAGTCACCGCGATCACCAGCATCGGCCTGATCGCCCTGCCGACCGGCATCCTGGCGGCGGCCTTCAGCGACGCCATGGCTAGGCATCGGGAGGCGGCCCCCTCGGAGGATGAGAAGGCCTAGAGCTGGTCGCGCGTTTGATCCGATTACAGGTTCCCACTAATCGGAACGCGCTCTAGACCCTCGGCTTCAGCGGGGCGATCAGGATGTTTCGCAGGCCGGGATGATTGTCTGTGTGCTCCAGCTCACCCTGCAGCTGGGCGACCATGGCCGCCATCATCCGTGAGCCGAAGCCCTGGGCCGTCTTGGTCTTTCCCTTGCCCCGGTCGGCGACGATCAGGCGGAAACGATCGCGGTGCTGTTCGAGGGCGATCTCGATGGGCCCGGCCTGGCCGCCGTAGGCATATTTGTTGGCGTTGATCACAAGTTCGGTCAGCACCAGGCCGATGGTTACCGCGCGGTCGGTCGCCACGGTGATCGGGGCCAGGCTGAGCGACAGCTGGCCCTCCCATTCCCCGCCCATGCTGGACTGCATGTCGCCGACCAGTTCCTCCAGATAGCGGGCGAGGTCGACGGTCTCGACCTGGTCGGCGCGGTAGAGGCGGCGGTGGACCAGGGCGACGGCGCTGATCCGGCGCTGGGCCTCCTCCAGGCTGGCCTGAACGTCCTCGTCGCTGCTGGCCCGGCGCTGCAGCCCCAGAAAGCTGGAGACGAGCTGAAGGCTGTTCTGGACCCGGTGGTTGACCTCGCGGATCAGGAAATCCTTCTGGGCCAGCAGGGCCTCGCGGTCGGCCAGAGTTTCGCTCAGGCGGCCGTTGAGATCTCGCAGGCGGCGGTTGTGCCGGATCTCCAGGAGGGCGCCGCGCAGCCGGGCGACCGCATCCACCTCGGCCGGCGTCCAGGGCCGGGCGCGGCCGGCCACGGTCTCGGACCAGGCCTCGAAGCTGGCGCGGGGGGTCAGGGTCCCGACGCCCTCGCCGGAGACGGCCTTGTGGGGGTTGCCGGCCCAGTTCACCACCTGCACCTGCTCGGCGCGGAACCAGAGCAGGACGAACGGCTCATCAGCGGAGACGGTGGCCGCCATCACCCCACTGGATACTGCCTTCCAGGGCAGGACGCGCGGATCCTGTTCGGCCCAGCGGTCGGAGTGGAAGGGTTCGACCACTGCCGAGTCGACCAGCCAGCCGGCCATCTCGCGCACGGCGCTTTCCGGCGGGCATTCGCCCTCGAGAGTCAGTGTCCCGCCGCGATAGATGGCCGCGCCATCGGCGGCCAGCATGCGGCGCAGGTGCGGAACGGCGTCGGCCAGGGCTTCGTCGAGCGGAACGGTGGGCGAGAGGCCGTGAAGCACCTCATCCTCGATACCGCGCAGCCGAATGCGCTCCCGATAACGGTCGGCCTCTTCCTTGCCCTTGATCTGCCTAGCCAGGCCTCCGGCCAGCGCCCGGCTGGCGGCCCGCATGTCGTAAGGGATCTCGCGCGGAATGGGGTGGTGACAGGCGACCAGGCCCCAGAGGACGCCGTCCTTGACGATGGAGATCGAGGCGCTGGCCCCCACCCCCATGTTCTTGAGGTATTGCACATGGATCGGCGAAACGCTGCGCAGGCCGCAGTCGCTCATGTCCAGCGGGTTGGCTTCCGCCCAGGCCGGGCGCAGCGGCGCCGGTGTGTAGCCGACGTCGGGGATCACCCGCACCAGATTGCGGACGTAGAGGGCGCGCGCCTGCTTGGGGATGTCGGTGCTGGGGAAGTGGTGGTTGAGGAAGCCGGCCATGCCCTCGGCGGCATATTCGGCGATCACCATGCCCGCGTCATCGTCCAGGAAGCGGTAGATCATCACCCGGTCGTAGCCGGTGAGCTTTGCGAACTCCTCGGCGGCCCGCTCGCACAGGCCCTTCAGGCTGCTGGTCCTTTCGAAGGCGCGGCCGGCGGATTCCAGGGCCCCCAGCACCGTGGCGGCGGGGGCCGGCGCGTCGGGGGAGGGCTCAAGCTCGACCAGGATGAAGTCGGCGCTGGGATGGGCGCTGACGTCATAGTGGCCGCTGGGCAGCCCGGCCTGGCCGATATAGGCGCCGGTGGCGGTGGAGTCGGCCAGTCGTGCGATGCGGCCGGCCAGGTCATCGCCCAGGAGCGCGCCCAGGCTGGCGCCCTGCCAGTCGGGGGTCAGGCGGGTCTCGATGTCACCGGCCCCATAGACCACCGACAGGCTGTTACGCTCGACCACCAGCAGCAGGCCATGCGGCTGGATCGTGCCGGGAATGTGGATCGGCTCGCGGTCGCAGTCGGTCAGGTCCGGGGCGGAGGGGTCGAAGGTTGGAATGACGGTGTCGGTCATGCGGCGACCGCCACGCAGAGGTGGCGGCGGGCCGCCTCGAAGCCGGCCAGGCCGCCGCGCACGGCGGCCTCGGCCTGGGCAGGGCTCTGGCACTCCCGGTCCAGCACGGTGACGAAGGCCTTCCACCGGGGACCGGTCTCGGCGCCGTAGGGATCGAGGAACGACAGGCCGTCCATCGTGCCGCCCTCTCCGGTCAGTCGCTTTCGGATCACCTGGCCGCCGAGAGTGGAGCCTTCCAGGACGTAGAGCTGGCCGAGCGCCTCGGGCAGGCTGGTCGGGGTCGGGTACGGCGGGGCCGGTTCGGCGGTCTCGCCGAGGGTGGCGAGGTCTGCGTCGAGCAGGCCCCGACGGCGACGCGCCTGGAAGTCGAGATCGGGCACGGGGGACAGCCAGGGATCCAGCGCCGCCTCGGCCCCGCTGTGCAGGCCGTGGAAGCCTCGTACGATCCGTCGCCGGCCCTCCGGCGTCCCGACGGCGTTCAGGATGTCGAGATCGGCTTCCAGCCGCTCATGGGCTGTCGCTGTGGCGGCGCGCAGCCGAACAAGCACGTCAGGAATGGTCAACTACGCGGTTCCGTTCTGCGTCCCGGCGGAAACTCTAAGCTTCACCGTGGCCATATATGGTCGGGTAGACGACTGAAGGTCGCACTTTTTTGGGCACAGAGCGGGGCATCGAGCAGAAGCTCCGCAGAGAAGACCATTCTGGACTGCGGTTTGCACTTCGCTCAACCCGCCGGTCGGGCGCGATGTCCTGGAAGACCTTGGGCGGTCAGCTGAACACCGCGATGTTCTGCCTGCCGATGACCAGCGGCCGGCCCTGTTCGTCCCACAGGGACATGGCCTGGCTGGAATAGCCCTCTCGGGTTACCTCGGCGCTGGACCGCAGCAGGCGCCAGCCACGATCGTCCGGGCTGGGCGGCGGGGGCGGCAGGATGTCGACCATCCAGGTCATGGTGCTGATCGGCGCGGGCGTGGTCATCAGCCGGATGGCGGCCGGCGGCGGGGTGTCGGCCAGGGCGATCAAGGCCGGGGCGCCGATGCCGGCCGCCGCATCGCGATGGCGGGCCCACAGCAGCAGGTCCGGACGCTGGGCCGTCTCGCGGGCCTCGCGGCTGAACACGGCCACGCCGTTGGCCGGGCGGATCTCGAAATTGGCGACGAAGCCCGGGCCCTTGCCGGCCGGATGCAGCGGCGAGCACTGGTCCGGATCGAGGGTGGCCGGGGCGGTCAGGTCGGTATCGTCGATGCTGCTCTGGCGGGCGGCGCCGAAGGTCAGGATGGCGCGGGCGGCCAGGCCCGCCTCACCGTGCAGATCGGCCTGGACGAAGATGGTCGACTTGCCCCGCCGCAGGATCTCGCTGCTGATGCGCAAGGGTCCGGAGGCCGGCCCGATGAAGGCGAACTGGGCCGAGCGCAACGGCGGGGCGCCTTCGCCCAGGGTGCGTTCGGCCGAGGCCACGCAGAGGGCGGCGCTGATGCCGCCGAACAGGGTTCGGCCCTGGCCCCAGTCCTCGGTGACGGTGAGGCTCGAGCCGTCCGGCGCCTCGGCGAGCTGGGCCAGCAGGGTGGTGAAGGGCGTGGTCATGGGATGTGCGTAGTCAATCGCAATGGAGTGGGCAAGAGTGACGGAAGGTGAGGCGCTCAGGCGGCCTCTTCCACGACGAATCCCTTCCAGCCCGCCATGTAGTCCACGAAGGCCGGGCCCAGGCCCTCGGCGGCGAGGTAGGCGCGGGTGACCGGCAGGGAGACGGGCTTGAAGCCGGCCTCGGCCTGCGCGCGGCGCGGCCAGTCGTGATGCAGGATGGCGGCGCGGCCGAGCAGGACGTAGTCGACCCCCTTGGCGAGGATCTCGGCGGCATGGGCCGGGTCCATGATCTTGCCGGCGACGCCCAGGCGGCAGTTTCCGCGCGGCAGGTCGGTGAACCAGTCAAGCAGCGAGCGCTCTTGGAACGCCTCCTCCACCGGCAGCTTGCCGACGTCCCACAGGCTCATGTCGAGGAAGTCGATGTCGTGGTGCAGCATCAGGTCGCCAGCCAGGCGACGGATCTCCGGCAGTTGCAGGTCGAATCGCTCGGGCGACAGCCGCACGCCGATGATGAAGTCGGGGCCACACTGGGCGCGGACGGCGGCGAGAATTTCGGTCAGCAGCCGCGCGCGGTTTTCCAGCGAGCCGCCCCACTGGTCGGTGCGCTGGTTGATGCCCGGCGAGAGGAACTGGCAGATCACATAGCCATGGGCGCCATGCAGCTCGACCCCGTCGAAGCCGGCGGTCTTGGCGCGGACCGCGGCGGTGATGAAGTCGTCGCGCAGCTGTTCGACCTCTTCGGCGGTCAGGGCGCGGGCCCCGAACTCGGCGTTGTCGGACGGACAGACCGGCGCCTCACCGATCAGCTCGCTCGGTGAGCGCATGCCGGCATGATGCAGCTGGACAATGCCGATGCTGTCATTGGCCCTGATGGCGGCGGCCAGGCGGGTCAGCCCCGGCAGGTGGTCGTCGCTCCAGATGCCCATCTGGCCGGGGAAGCCCTGGCCGACCCGCTGCACATGGGCCGCGCAGGTCATGGTCAGGCCGAAACCGCCCTCGGCCCGTTTCACCAGCCAATGGAACTCATCCTCCGACATGGTCCCGTCTGCGTGGCTCTGCAGGTTGGTCAGCGGCGCCAGCATCAGCCGGTTCTTCATCGCCGGACCGTGGGCGAAGCTCATCGGCGCGAACAGGGCGGACAGGTCGGTCATGGATGGCTCCGTTTGGCCGACTGATAGCGAGCCGGGGCGGGGAAGGGGAACTAAGGAATTCTGGGGGCGCGCTCAGCCGGCGCGGCCGCCGCGCATCTGCTCCAGCAGTTCGATCTGCTGCTTCAGCAGCGCGGCCATATCCTGGTGCCGTAGGGCGTCGAGCTTGTCGTGCAGGGCCATGATCTCCAGCTCGGCCTTGAGATTGACCTCATAGTCGTGGCGGGCGGCCTCGCGATCCTTCTCCGCCTGGCGGTTCTGGCTCATCATGATGATCGGCGCCTGGATGGCGGCCAGCATCGACAGCATCAGGTTCAGGAAGATGAAGGGGTAGGGATCGAAGGGCTTCAGCCCCGCGACGCCGAGCGCCCAGGCGTTCAGCCCGACCCAGACGACCAACACCACGCCGAACCCGATGATGAAGCCCCAGGACCCCCCTACCGCCGCCACCCGGTCGGCGAGCCGCTGGCCAAAGCTCTGCTCCCCTTCCTCATCCTCGGACAGGTCGCGGGAAATGGCCCCCCGGCTGACGATCCGCTTGATGACCTCGCGCTCGATTTCGCTGAGTTCGGCGGCTGGGCGGCCGAGCAGCTTCCTGGCGGCTTCATCGGCGGTCAGATGCATGGCGTCCTCCAGTGGCTTTACCAGGATTACCATGACGGCCCTCCGGAACAGCCCGGAGTTTCACCCGCGCCGCCCTCTGGTGTAGAAGCTCTCTCCCAACTCGCCGAGCCTGCCGCCCATGACCGATCTCGCCCCGTCCGCCATCGCCCCCGTCTCCTTCGACCGCTACGACAGCGACTTCGAGGGTTTTTCGAAGGACCTGGGCGACAGCTTCCGGCGCTATGGCTTCGCGGTGGTCAGCGATCACGGCATGGGCCAGGCCAAGATCGAGAGCGCCATCGACAAGGCCAAGCAGTTCTTCGCCCTGCCCGAGGATGTGAAGAAGCGCTATTTCGTCGAGGGCGGCGCGGGCCAGCGCGGCTACACGCCCTTCGGCATCGAGACCGCGAAGGGCGCCCAGCATTTCGATCTGAAGGAATTCTGGCATGTCGGCCGCGAGTTGCCGGCCGGGCACAGGTACGCCGCACAGATGCCGGACAATCTGTGGGTCGGCGAAGTGGACGGGTTCAAGGACGAGCTGCTCTGGCTGTTCAATGCCCTGGATGGCATGGGCGGCAAAATCCTGCAGGCCATCGCCAGCTATCTGAACCTCGACCGGCACACCTTCGACACCCAGGTGAAGGATGGCAACTCCATCCTGCGCCTGCTGCACTATCCGCCGATCTCCAAGGATGCGCCGAACGAGCGGGCGGGGGCGCATGAGGACATCAATGCCATCACCCTGCTGCTGGGGGCCGAGGAGGGCGGGCTGGAGGTGCTGGACCGAGATGGCCGCTGGCTGCCGATCAACCCGCCGCCGGGCTCGCTGGTCATCAACATCGGCGACATGCTGAGCCGGGCGACCAACGACTATCTGCCCTCGACCACCCACCGGGTGGTCAATCCGCCGCCGGAGCGGCGCGGGGTGGCGCGCTATTCGACGCCCTTCTTCCTGCACTATGCCCCGGACCACCTGATCGAGACCCTGCCGGGACGCGCAACGGCTGAAGAGCCCAACCGCTATCCTCAGCCGATCACCGCCGACCAGTTCCTCAAGCAGCGGCTGGCCGAGATCAAGCTCGGCTGACCGTGGCGGCTGGCGACCACGCAATTTTAACGGCGGCGCCCCAAGAATAGCCTTCCACGAGGAAGGGGCAGCCGATGGCGCTTGAGCCGCCGGTAACGACAAATCCTGAGGGATTGATGGCCGTGCGGTCGCCGGACCTGGCGGCCTTGCGACCGCAGATCGAGCGGGTCTGCCGCCTGGCCATGGCCCTGGCGCGGGCGGACCACGCCTATGTGGTGCTCAACGAGGACGGCCGGATCTGGCACTCGGCCTTCGGCGCCCTGCCCGAGCAGCTTCTGGAGGTCGAGAACTCGGTCAGCGCCCGGTCCGACGATGGCATATGGGTCGAGGACGCGAACCTGGCGATGCCGGACCACCCCTGGGTCGCCGGCTGGCCCTTTGCCCGCTTCTACTGCGCCTCGCCGCTTCGACTATCGAGCGGCCTTCGGATCGGGGCCCTATGCGTGGTGGCCGGCGAGGCGCGGCTGCTCGACCCGGTGGCCCAGGCCCAGCTGGCCGACTGCGCCGCGATGCTGAGCGAGGCCATCGAACGCCTGCGGGCCGACCGCCAGACCCGTGCGGCGGTTGCGCTGAAGGAGGTGGTCATGGCCTCCGCGCCCGTCGCCCTGGCCATGGTCGACCGGGATATGCGCTACATCTACGTCAACGATCGCTGGTGCAAGGACACCCGGGTGTCGCGCGAAAGGGCCATCGGGGCGCATGTCGGCGAGCTGTTCCCGGAATCCTACGCCGAGCTGAAGGGCGCCTACGACCGCTGCCTGCAGGGCGAGGTCGCCTGGTCCGACAAGGTGCGGATCCCCCGGCCGGAGGGGCGGGTTCAGTGGCTGCGGGCCGAGGTCGGGCCCTGGCGCGACGCCGACGGACAGATCGGCGGGCTGATCGCCATGAGCCACGACATCACCGACGTCATTACCGCTCTCGACCGGGCCGAGCGCTCCGAAAGCCGGATGAAGCTGGCGCTCGAGATCGCCGATGTGCTGGTCTACGAGGTCGATTACGAGGCCCGCGAGCTGCGGGTCGAGGGGGCGGCGGACACCTTCTTCGGTGGCCAGATCACCTATGACGCGATCAGCCGCGACGCCTGGAGCGTGGTGCATCCGGACGACAAGCCGCTGGCCGCCGCCGCCTGGGACCGTCACCTGGCCGAGGGCGGGCCGTTCCGCACCGAATATCGGATGGTGGCCCCGGACGGCAGCGAGGTCTGGGCCTTCTCCGGCGCCGAGCTGACCCGGCGGGACGACGGGCGGCCCTCGCGCCTCCTGGGGGTGCTGAAGAACATCACCGAACGCAAGCGGGCCGAGGAAGAGCTGGTCCAGGCCCGTGACGTGGCCGAGGCGGCCAGCCGGGCCAAGAGCGAGTTCCTGGCCAATATGAGCCACGAGATCCGCACCCCGCTGAACGGCGTGATGGGCGTCGCGGCGGCCCTGTCGCGGACCGGCCTGACGCCCGCCCAGACGGAGATGGTCCAGTTGATACAGGGGTCCGGCCAGACCCTGGAAGCCATCCTGTCGGACCTGCTGGACCTGGCCCGGATCGAGTCCGGCAAGCTGGACCTGAAGGCCGAACCGTTCGCCCTCGGAGCCAGCCTGCGGGCGGTCGGCGACCTCTTCCGGCCGCTGGCCAGCGAAAAGGGCCTGGACTTCGAGATCGACATCGACCCGGCCGCCGAGGCCTGGGTGGAGGGCGATGCGGTGCGATTGCGCCAGGTGGTCGGCAACCTGCTGTCCAACGCGGTGAAGTTCACCGCCGAGGGCCAGGTCTCGCTGACCGTGCGGGTCGACCAGGGCGTGCTGGCCTTGAGTGTCAGCGACACCGGCATCGGCTTCGACGCCGAGTTCAAGGCCCGGCTTTTCGACCGCTTCGAACAGGCCGACGGCTCGATCACCCGCCGGTTCGGCGGCACCGGCCTGGGCCTGGCCATCTGCAAGCAGCTGGCGACGGCGCTGGGGGGCGAACTGTCGGCGGAGTCGGAGCCCGGCGCCGGCTCGACCTTCCGCCTGATGCTGCCTCTGACGACGGCCAAGGCGCCGACGGTCGCCGCGCCCGTGACCCCAGACCAGCACGAGGCCGGCCGCGCCCCCCGGGTGCTGCTGGCGGAGGATCACGCCGTCAACCGGCGGGTCGTCCAGCTGCTGCTGGAGCCGGCGGGGGTTGAGCTGACCTGTGTCGAGAACGGGGCCGAGGCGGTCGCGGCCGCGGCCGGCGGCTTCGACCTGATCCTGATGGACATGCAGATGCCGGTGATGGACGGTCTGACCGCCATCCGGGCGATCCGCGCCGCCGGCAACCGGGTTCCGATCTGGGCCCTGTCGGCCAACGCCCTGCCTGAACACGTCCGCGCCTCGTCGGAGGCCGGCGCCGACGGCCACCTGACCAAGCCGATCTCGGCCGAAGCCCTCTATGCGGTTTTGGAAGCGGCCTGCGACGCGGAGCGGGCCGCGGCCTAATACAGCGAGATCGGCAGTCCGGCCTTGTTGTAGGTCGTATGGCAGGGTCCGTAGCTGGACTCCTTGGACTGGAAGACCCGGTCGCCGGTGCGAGGGTCGGTCCATTCGCCGTGATACTGGTTGCTCGACTTGCCGTACCGCGCCGTGAACATCTCCATCAGCACCCGGCACTGGGTCTGATCCTTGGGGGTCAGACGCACCAGCGTCAGCTTTCCCGCGTCGGAGAAATAGAACTCCGCCTGATAGGCTTGCCCTTCGAACTGGACGGGCCCGGACAGTCGTCGATTCTGCTTGAGGATACGGTCGCCCATGCCGCCTGGATCGCTTCGCAAGGCGCCCTTTGATGCGGCCATCACCTGCTCGGGGGTCATGTCCCAGCGGGTGAAGGACCAATGGGCGAGTGCCGGCGCGGGCAGGGCGAGGGCGGCGAGGGCGACGAAGGCGATCGCGGCGCGGAGAGTCTTCATGGCTGAATCCTGCGTTCCCACGCCGGGGCCGCTACCCCAAAATGGGGGTCAGCGCGAAATCCGCAGGTTGGAAATCTCGCCGGCGATGGTCTGGAAGACGTTGTTGAGTTCGTCGCTGTCCTGGACGTCGAAATAGCGGTCCGGGCTGGTGGCGCAGTTTCGCAGCAGGGGGCTGGCGCCGGTCTTCACCTCCACACGGACGGTGTAGATGATCACCCCCTTGGCCTTGGCGTTCTGGCAGAGCAGCTCCAGCCGCTTGTCCATCCGGTTTGTCCGGGCGCCCTCGCCGCCGTTGGTGATGCCCAGGCGCCCCTGCCAGATGTAGCCCAGGCTGTTGTAATTGCTCTCGTTGTCGTTGCCCGCCGTGCTCATGACGTTGTCCCCGTCGGTCATGATCAGCATGATCTTGCTGAGCTTGGGCGTGCCGTAGGCCGCGCCGTCGGAGAAGGGTCCGGCCGGCGACAGAAGATTCCAGCCCCAGGCGGCGCCCAGCGGGATGTTGGTGTTGCCGGTCGCCACCATGCCGTCGACCAGGCTTTTCAGCCCCGACCAGTTGTTCGTCAGCCGCATGATCGGCTGCATGTCGCAGCCCCGGTTGGGGCCGCGGCCGGAGCCGGTGGGCGCCTGGTCGTACTTGCCGACGAACCCCTGCGGGATACGCCAGTCGCTGGCGCTGAACTGCTCGTCGGGCAGGTAGTCGTTGGCGAAATTGCCGAAGTCACCATTGGCGTTGCCGGACTTGGAGCGTGAGTCCGGTTCATCCGGGGCGAAATAGGGGGTGTAGAGGGTGGCCGGCGTTCCCGTCGTGGGAGCGGTGTCCTGGACATCGTAGGGCTGAGCCCGGGTCTCGACGCAGCCGCCCCAGGAGACGCCCATCTGGCTGAGCAGGGTGAAGCGGTTGGCGTTGACCGCCGCGCCGGTGGCCCGGTCGAAGAAGATTTCCTTGTTTATCGGGGCCGCGCCCGACTGGTCGATCCAGGACTGGCTGCGGTAGGCCGAACCCACCTTCACCGCCTGCGAAAACGGCACAATGCCGATCTTCACCGGATTGGGCTCCGCCGATCGGGCGGCGCTGGCGGCCAGGGTGTCGATCAGGTTCTTGGCCGCGACCTTGAGGTTGGTGAGCTTGCTGCCGGACATCGATCCGGTGTTGTCGAGCACCAGGGCCAACTCGATCTTGTTCATCGAGCGCAGCACCTCCGACTTGGCGCCGACCAGCATGTCGCGCTGAAGCCAGAGGTTGGCGATGATCGGCTTGACCTCGACCTGGGCGGTCGCCGACACGGCCGCGCCCCCGTTTCCGGTCAGCTTGAAGGTCGAGCCGACCAGCCGGGCGTCCTGAAGGGTTCCCAGCTGGGCCACGAGGGTCCGCTGGCCGATGACCTGGATCTCGGCGTCGGTGGTCGCCTTGGAGCGGGCGGCGTAGATGGCGGCGGCGTCAAGGGCGTCCTGCAGCGACCGCTTCTCGGTGCTGGCCCGGTTGACGTCCAGGAGGCCGAAGACAAGCACGGCCAGCACCAGACCGCCGATCGCCACGGTTATGGCGACGTTGCCGTCCTGACGGCGCAGCAGGGGCTTGAACACGCGGACCATGCAACGATCCTTAGCTCAGCAGGCGTAAAGGAAGCCCTGCCCCTACTTGGAGATTCGCAGCGACTGGATGTCCTGGCCGATCGCCTTGAATGCGTCCTTCAAGGCGGTGCCGCTGTTGGGCATGTAGGCGGAGCCACTGCTGGCGCAGGTGTTGAGCATGTCGGTGACGTCCTCGTCGTCCGAGATGTTGAAGCCCACCGTATAGATGGTGATCTTTTTCAGCTTCATCGCCGCGCACATCGCCTTGGCCTGATCGAAACCGCCGCCATTGGTGGCCGAGCAGTTGATCTTGTGGCCGTCATAGCTGCTGACCCCGACACTGGTATCCTTGGACAGCACGCCGTTGCAGTAGGTCGTGTTGAAGGCGCCGTCAGTCATCAGAATGACCACCTTCTTGGTCTGGGGCGCGGTGTAGGCGGCGGGCGCCGAGGTTCCCGAGAAGATGTTGGTGAAGTTGGGCGAGACCGCGAACCAGCCCCATTCCAGTCCAATGTGGCCGGCGGTCGAGCCCTGGGCGGTATAGCCGTTGATCTTGGACTTCAGCGTCGTCTTGTTGGTCGACAGGCCGGTCATCGTGGCGGTCACGCAGTCGTTGGAGCTGCCGTTGGCCGCGTAGTTCAGCCCGACATAGGCGGTGGCCAGCGAGACGTCGGTCTGCTTGTGGGTCCCGGTCCGCTCGCTGACGCAGGTGCTGATCTCCTGCACATAGGTCGTGCCGTTGTTGCCCGTGTAACGGTAGTACTGGCAGCCAGTGGTCGTGCACCAGCCTGAGCCGTTGGAGCTGAAGGTTCCGTAGCTGGGGCCGACGCTGTCCTCTAGACGGAAGGTGTTGTTGTCCTTGTCGGTGACCTTCCAGGCCTTGTTGTTGAGCTGGGTCATGCCGCCGACGCCGGTGATGTAGACCCAGTCGTTGTTGGCGAAGCCGTGGGCGTTGGAGGTGATCACCACCTCGCAGCCGGCCACCTGACACTCGGTGGCCCGCGGCGTGCCGCCGCTGGAGAAATTGCTCCAGCTGCTCGAATTGGTGCCTTGCAGCTGGAAGGTGTTGTTCTGCTTGTTGGCGACCGTATAAGCCTTGCCGTTGACCTGGGTCATGCCGTTGACGCCGCTGATCCAGACGATGTCGCCGTTGGCGAAGCCATGGCCGTTGGAGGTCACCACCGCCGGGTTTGCCCGGGTGATGCCGGTGATGGTCTTGGCCGTGCCGACGGACCAGCTGGCCCCGGTGATCGACTTGGCGGCGGGGATCGAACCCCGCGCCGTGGCCGCCTGGGTATCGAGGTTGACGCCCATCGAATAGGGCACCAGCGCCATCTTGGTGTAGTAGGGGGTCTGGGTGTCCTTGACGACCAGATCGACCAGCTGGACGGCGGCCGCCTTCAGGTCGCTAAGCGGGGTGCCGACCATCGAGTAGGTGATGTCGAGCACCAGGGCGACCTCGAGGTTGACCGCCGATCGGACCACTTCGGAGTGGGCGCCGATGCTCATGTTGCCCTGCAGCCAGAGATTGGCCACCACCGGGGTGACCGACATGGTCGCGTCGGCGATGACCGTGTTGCCGCCGGTCCCGCCCAGGGTGAAGGTGGCCGAACCGAGCGTGCCGTTGTTGGCGTTGATCGCGCTCAGCTGGGCGGCCAGGGCCTTGTCGCCGAGCGTGTCGGCCTCGGCGTTGGTGTCGGCGTCCGACTTGGCGACCACCAGGGCGGCGGCGTCCAGGGCGTCCTGCAGGGTGCGCTTGGACATGCTGGCGCGGTTGACGTCGATCAGCCCCAGCGACAGCACCGCCAGGGGCAGGGCGATAAGGGCGAAGTTCAGGGCGATGCCGCCGTGGCGCGCGCGGACGAACCGGCGCAGGAAGCCCTTCAGGCCCCGCAGGTCACGCGCACGATCGGGTTTGGTCATCGTCGAGTCCATTCTGAGGTCCCAGCGTACGCCCCGTTGGTAAAGGAACCGACCAAGGAACAAGGTGAACGACCGGTAACCGCTCGCCCCGTTCGACCGCCCTACTTGAGAATTCGCAGGTTCTCGATCGAGCCGGCGATGGCGTCGAACACGGCGTTAAGTTGGCTGGCGTCCTGGACGTCGTAGAACTTCTCGGTCGAGGACGCGCAGTTACGCAGGAGGCTGGAGTCGCCGCTCGCGACCTCGACCCGCACCGTGTAGATGACGATGCCCTGGGCCTTCATGTTGTTGCACAGGGTCGACAGCCGCCCGTCCATGGCGCTCTTGCGCTGGCTGGTGTTGCCCGAGGTGATGCCCAGCCGCCCCTGCCAGATGTAGCCGAGCGAGTTGTACAGCGACGCGTTGTTGTTGCCCGTCGAGCCCATGGTGTTGTCGCCATCTGTCATCAGGATGACGATCTTCTGAGACTTCGGCGTGCCGTAGGCGCGGCCGTCTGCGAACGGGGCGTTGGGCGAGAGCAGGTGCCAGCCCCACATCAGGCCCAGCGGGATGTTGGTGTCCCCGACCGCCACCATGGCGTCGATGTTGCTCTTCAGGCTCGCCCAGTCGCTGGACAGGCGGGTGATCGGCGACAGCTGGCAGCCGGAGTTGGGGCCGTAGATGTAGCCGGTGTCGGAGTTCGTGCCGGTCTTGGTCGGGGCCTGGTTGTACTTGGGCACGTAACCCTGGCGGGTCTTCCAGTTGGAGCTGGTCGTCACGTCCGGCAGGTAGCTGTTGTAGAAGCCGCTGGTGCTCGGCTCGTCCGGGGCGAAGAAGGGGGTGAACAGGGTGGCGGGGGT